>NZ_AP022582.1:3072944-3687533 GCF_010731595.1 Mycobacterium seoulense
GCACCGTCACCGCAATGACCGACGCGCAGACCACGCCAATGAACACGGTCCGGCGCACCGTCGACGCACTCAAGCTGATGAGCAGAGCGACACCCGCCGCCACGCCCATCGAGATGAGCGTGTTGCGGGAGAACGAGAGCAGCGAAATGATCAACGCGGGCGGGCCCAACGCCAGGAGGGTGGCGGGCCTGAGACGGCCGACGATCGCAGCGGCCACCAACGCGCTCAGCGTCGCGGTGGCCGGGGATTGCGTGGTCAGGATGATCCGGACGGCCTGGCCGGCGCCGGTCGCCGCCCCCAGGCTTTCCGCCCTGCCCGCGAGCCGGATGGCATGCAGCGAACTCACGACCGCCATGCCCGCGGAAAACCACAGGATGCCCGCCGTCACGCGGATCGACCACTTGATGTAGCCGCCGTACACGACCAACAGCGCCAGCACGTACCCCACAGCGATCTCGAGCATGCTCAGCGATTCCCGCAGCACGATCGTGGCGTCATGGCCGTTCTCGAATCCGGCCACCGTGGAAATGACAACGACGAGCGTGAACAGGCCCGGCAACCAATAGTCGGAGAACTGCGGTTTCACGATCGGGATCAGATAACCGATCGCCAGTATCGCCGCCACCAGGTACAGGTAGACGACCGCTGGACCGATGACCTTGCCGACGTGCAGACCCTGGGGCAGCGCCGCGAACGCACCGACCAACGCGACCCACGCCATCGCCTCCGGCCTCACCCAGTACACGACCACGCAGAACGTGGCGGCGATCAGCATGATGCCCTCGGTCGTGAGTCGTACCGAGAGCACGCCGTACACGAAACATCCAAACAGGAACAGCGCCAGCGAAGCTCCGCTCATGGCCAGGCGATGGCGACTGCGCAGGTAGAACATCACGTCGACGGGCTGGCCTTGGCACGGTAGGCCTGGGAGGCGGCCCGGCGGTGCAACGACAGCCGCGCGTCGGTCAGCACGGTACCGACAATCTCCGCGTTGGCCGAGCGCAGCGTCGCCAACGCGTCCTGGAGTTCGTCGGCCGTGGTGCGGCCCGCGCGGACGACGAGGACCGTGGCTTGAACGGCGCCCGCCAGCACCACCGCGTCAGCCGTCGCGAGCACCGGCGGTCCATCGACCACCACCCGGTCGAATCGTGACGAGAAGCCTTGCAGCACATTGTCGATCACTTCCGGCGGGTATGCGCTGCAGGGCAGGGTCTCGCGGCGGGCGGCACGCGCGGCAAGGACGAACAGCCTCGGAAAGGGGGTGGGTTTCACAGCTTCCGCTGCGACCTCGGGGTTCGCGAGGGCGTTGGCCAGACCCTCGCCCGATTCCACCTTCAGGGAACCGGCGATCACGGGCCGGCGGGTGTCGCCCTCGATGACAAGTACGTCCTCACCGGCTTCGGCGAACGCCCGCGCCAGGTTGAGGACTGTCGTGGTGGTTCCCTCGCCGCCGAAAGGTGCCGCCACCAGCACCCGGCGACCGTCGGGCCCCATCGCCCTGCGCAACCGCGTACGGAGATCGCGCACGGCGTCGTCGAATGTGGCGTCGGTGCCGAAGCGCGGCGTGCCGCCGCGCCTCCGCGGCAATTCGCCCAGCGTCGGCAAGCCCGAAAGCCGTTCCAGCTTTTCGCGGGTGCGCACCGTGCGATCGCTGGCCTCGCGGGTGAGCGCCACAGCTATGCCCAGAAGCAGACCGGCGATCAGACCCATGGCCATGTTGCGCACCGGTGCCGGGGTGACCGGGTGCTCGGGTACCCGGGGCGGCTCTACCACCCGCGCCCTCGCTACTGGCACCGGCTTACCCGTCGGCGCCTGCCCGCCGGGCACCTCGCTGGGCTGGCCGGGCGGGGTCGTGGCATCCGTGGAATCCGGTCGGTTCCCGGAATTCGGATTGTCCGGACGCGAGCTCATGCCCAGCGTGGGGATGATCGCAGCGAATTGGTCGGCCATCGCGCCCGCCAGCGCCGCCGCTCGCCGAGGGTCGGTGTCTTTGACGGTGATGGTGAATAACTGGGATTTTGCGGTGTACTTCACCTGGCTTTGGCTCAGCAGGTCGTCGGCACTGATCGGTAGTTGGAGCTGTTTGATCGCGCGGTCCGCCACCGTCCGGCCGCCGGCGATCTGGGCGTACGACGACAGCCGTTCCTGCGCCGTCAGTGTGCCGTTATACAGCTCGGTCAGGTCGGTGGCCCCGGAGAACGAGATGAGCACCGTGGTCGACGACTGGTAATGCTTGGTCTGCAATGCGGTGATGACTGCGGCACCGACGGTGCACGCCAGCACCGCGGCCACTGCCAACTTCCAGTGCGCGACGAGGATCCGGACAAAGGTACGGAAATCCATCGACCAACGGCCTTTCTGAAAGCTCTGGCGCCGCGAAAGCATCCAACCGGCCGGCTGTCCGGATGGGCTCAATCATTCAACATGATTCCGGCATCGTCATGCAGCATTTGCCCGAAAGTGATATTGAAGCCTATGCGCGCACTCGAAGACCCGGCGGTGACCGTCTAGGCGTTCTTCACGGTCGGGGCCCCGCGGTCAGCGCGTCACGAGATATGTTGACCGTTGCCAGTGGATAGCCGCCGGAACCGTCGCGTCCGTTGCGCGCCAACTGCATGGGCGGGTAGTTCACCACGTGCGATGCGTCCGGCTTGTGCTGTTGCCAGTCCACCGACGCCCGCAGGGTGTAGTTGCCCGGCGCCAAGCCCGCCAGGTCTAGCTTCACAGACTCGGTCGACGACGCCGTCGCCGGTTCGCCGGAGTTGCCGCCGGTTTGAGCCTGGACCAGGGTCTTGAGGTTGACGGTTGTCGGCAGAGTGCGAACCACCGCTCCCGTGAAGTCCACCAGTTGATAGCGGGGAGCCCATTTCTCGATCGCGGCGGCCGAACCGTAGTTGGTCCACGTCACGGCAATCGTCGCCACACCGTCGCGCACCGGGTGCGGCCCCGGCCGCGCTTCGACCGAATACCGATATCCCGCGGCAACGTTGGCCTGTGCCCACAACAGGTACAGCGCAGGGTCCATCGGGGTCGCTGACTCCGCGTCTGCGAAGTCACAACTCGATGTCATCGCGACGTGATACTTGATGACGTCGTGCACGGCCTTTTGGTAGTACGACTGCGGTGAGGTGCCGGCCGGCAACAGGCACCATTCGCTGATGACCGGTGCCGAGATCAGCCTGGCCTTCAGTTCGGCGATGACCGGATCCTTCGTCTGCACATAGCGCGAGCCTTCCAATTCGACCCAGCCGGGCAACGGCGCGATCACACCCAGGCAGTCGGCCCGCACGCCCACCGGCGCTGACAGTTTCTTGGTGACGTCGTCGGACAGCAGTTCGCGCACGATTTCCGGATTCAGGAGCGTCGCCACCAACTGCGTCCTGCGAAATGCGTTGACGTTCGCCGCGACCAGCTGCCTGATCGACGTGATGGTGATGCTCTGATCACGAAACTGGCTGTAGTAGCCGAGCTTCGCCATACTCTCGTCAGCGGACGGGCCAGGAGCGCCGAGCTTGTCGCGCAAATACGCTATGTGGTTCTCGCTCCAGTCCCCGTAGCCGGAGAACTCGAAAACGCTGAGCCGCTCGTCGCGGTCATACCGTCGCCCGAGCGCGGCAAGTAACTTTCCGAAGGCGTCGAGGTACCGGGGGTCGTTCCAGTTCGGTACCACCTGCGTCACGCCGGGGGTCCACCAATATCGTTCCGGGCCCGCGTAGTCGGTGGCGGCCGACCGGATCCAGTCGGGAATGGCGATGTTCGTGTTGTTCGGAAACACCGTGTCACAACAGGAGTGGTAGGCCACAATGCGAAGAGTCATCCGCATATTCCTGGCTGCCAATTTCGTCAGCGCGTCATCGATCACGCTGAAGTCGTACTTTTGCTCGTCAGGAGCGTCGGGCGGTAGCGTGCCGGGATCCGTGGGCTGCAACTGCCGCCACGTGACACGTAGGCTGGCATCATCCGACGCAGGCCAGGCCGGGTACCGCTGCTGCGCCGAATTGGCTTGCGGGAACAAGGGTATCAAGAGATCTTCGTATTGACCGCGGAGCGGATTCTGTACGTCTTGAACGGACAGCGGTATCGCAGGACTGATTATCGCGGTCACCAGCTGGGCATCGGCACGGCCGGCACACCCGTTGAGCAAAAGCGTCGCACAAACGGCGATGAGCAGCGGGGTCTTCCTCAACCTACGCGCCCTGCCGGCGCACAGCGCCGTCGGCAATGTCGGCATCCTGCACACCGACCTCAGGCCCTCCACCAGATCCAAGGACTGACACCTCTCCGGTCGCCGGCGCTCCCTACGTGAAGCGCAGTGGGTTGGCAACGATGCAGCGTTGCCCCACATCATCCGTCAATCATGCACATCTTCGGGCATATCCCGACCAAGTTGACCGGCGCCGGCGGGCGCCGGCAAGCCGCCCATATGGGAATGCGCGCGCAATCCACTAGGCTGGTGGCTCCGCAAATCGCTCAGGAGACCGCAAGATGCCTCTGGCCCGATCGGCCAAACGTTGGCTGGCGCCCGCGGCACAGACACTCGCGCCACGCTTCTTCTGGCGGCGGAAGTACCGCATCTTGCAACGCCTCGGGCAAACCCGAGCGGACGTGCAGTTGGCGGTTTCGTTATGCGACCCGAACCGGGTCTCGTTGGACATCGGTGCCGACGTCGGCCAATTTACGATCGCGATGCTCGCGTCGTCGCGCTCGGTGATCGCATTCGAGCCCCGGCTCGCTCAAGCTAGCGACCTGGAGGCGATGTTCGGCGCGGTCGGTGCCCCCGTGCGGGTGGAAGCGATCGCCCTGTCCGACACGGCGGGCGTGAGGACGATGCGGGTGGTCGAGTCGGAGCCGGGTCGCAGCACCATCGACATCACCAATGTCCTGAACGACGTCGATAGCAGCGGAATTCGCAACGTCGACGTCCCGATCAGGCGGCTTGACGACCTGTCCTTGGACGACATCGGCATGATCAAGATCGACGTCGAGGGCCATGAGCTCGCCGTACTGCGCGGCGCCGCACAAACACTCGCACGCAACCGGCCCGCGATCATGGTGGAAGCTGAGCAACGCCATTACCCCGACGCGGTGGCGGAGATCACCGCCCTGTTGCGCGAGTTCGGCTACTCCGGTTACTTCGACCTCGATGGCGTCCGGCGGCCGATCGACGATTTCGACCCGGGCGAACATCAAGACCCGGCCAACGCCGGCGACCGGGACAACGACTGGGCGCCTCGCGGCGTCTACGTCAACAACTTCGTCTTCATTCCGCAGGGCTGAGCGGTAGACGGTACGACGCACGGCCACCGCGCATGTCGCGACCCTCGGTGCGACGCTAGCTGCCGCCCGTCGGCAATTCCTTAGGGTCGGCCAAAAACGGCAGCGACAGGAAGCGCGTGGCCAGCAGGGCTTCCATCGCGTCGGCGGGGACCGGGCGCGACAACAGGAAACCCTGCGCCCGACGACAACCGTGCTGGATCAAAGTCATTGCCGCCAGCGGTGTTTCGACGCCCTCGGCAACAACGTCCAGACCGAACGCCTCGGCCAGACCGATGATCGCGCGAACGATCGCCAGGTCACCGGCGTTGTTACCCAAGTCGCGCACGAACCCGGTGTCGATCTTGAGCATGTCGACCGGCAGGGATTTCAGATGCGACAGCACCGCATAGCCGGTACCGAAGTCGTCGATGGCCAGCTGGACCCCGATTTCCTTGAGCTCCGCCAAGGTTTTTCGAGTGGTGTCGATGTCGTGCACCACGGCGCGCTCGGTGATCTCCAGGCAGACCGAGCCGGCGTCGAGACCGAACTCGTCGATGGTGTCGGCGACATCGCGCACGAAGCCGCGGGTGATCAGCTGGATCGGCGACACATTGATGCGCATGACGGCCCCTTGGCCGACGCCCTTGGCCCGCCAGCGGCTGAAGTCCGCGCACGCCGTGCGCATCACCCAGCGGCCCAGCTCCCCCGCCAGGTTGGTCGATTCGGCGATCCCGATGAAGGAGTCCGGTAGCAGCAGCCCCCAGATGGGGTGCCGCCACCGCACCAGCGCCTCCGCGCCTACGACGGCTCCCGTGGACAGGTCGACCTCGGGCAGGTAGTGCAGAAGCAAGGCGTCGCTGCCGATGTCGCCTTGCAGATGCAGTTCGATGTCGTTGCGGAACGCCCGCTTGAGGGACATGTCGTCGGTGGACACCGCGATCTGGTTGCCGCCGCCGCGTTTCGCCGTCAGCACCGCCTCGTCGGCGCGGCGGAGCAGGTCGGTGCAGTTGTCGCGTCCCGGCTCGCCGACCGCCAGCCCGATGCTGACCGTGCGGCTGATCACGTGGCCGCCGATGGCCAGGCGCTCGCACAGCATCGCCGACAGCCGGCGGGCGAACGACTCCGCGTCCTCCGGCGACATGGACTGGTCGGGAACGACGACGAACTCGTCACCGCCCAACCGGGCGATCGTGCTGTCGGGCGCGCAGATCCGGATGCGTTGCGCGAAGATCCGGATGAACCAGTCACCGGCGGTGTGACCGAGGTAGTCGTTGATCGGCTTGAGCCGGTCGAGATCGAGGTACATGACCGCGACCGGTCCGGGGCGTCCCGCGACGAGCCGTTCGGACAGGTGCGCGACCAGGGCGCGACGGTTGTAGAGGCCGGTCAGATCGTCGTGCTCGGCGAGATAGCGAAGCTTTTCTTCGGCCGCGATGCGGGCCTGCAGCTGCGCAAACAGCGCGGCGACCGCCTCGAGCGTGTTGATCTCGTCCTGCTCCCACTTGCGGGCGCCGAACTTGACGAAGCCCAGCAAGCCGGTGGTCGTCCCACCCGAGACCAGGGGGGCGGCGGCCACCGACGGCGATGCGGCCCCTTTCGTCCCGCCCAGCCTGCGCCGGAAATAGCGTTTGGACTGCGCCGGCCGGATCACCACCGGTTTGTGGCCCGGCCCGCACTGGGCGAGGACCGACTCGGCAACGTCCAGCTGGGCGAAGGCCGCCGGATCCGGGTCGGCGGCGTCCGTTCGGGGTGGCCACTCGGCGACCAGCTCCGAGTTCCGGGTGTGCGGGTCGAGGTGCCGCAAGAAGCTGGCGTCGACATCGAACTGTTCGACGAGCTGCGCGAGCACCGTCTCACTCACCAGCGTTGCCGTGGCGGCGGTGGCCTCCATCAATCGCGTGGCGACGGAGGTGACGACCAGGTCCAGGCTGCGCGGCACGGTCTCCTCCGATACGGGCATACATCCCTGCGGGCGGCGGTGTTGACGGTTGCCCTATCGGGGGACGGTCGTGATGACGAACCCCGTCGCATGCGGGCCCATGCGCATCGACGGACCACTTTGATTCGCGTGTTCGGCTGTCGGGTGTATTCGGACCAGGGCAGGTCACGATCTGTTTCGATCAGCAAAAACGTAGCACGCGGGACGCGGTGCATCAGGGCTAACGAGCAACTTCCGCGCGGGGCTCCTCGACGGCGCGACGGGGCCCCGCGGGCGCCGTCCGGCGTCACCGATGCGTCACTGTCCGGTGGCCGACGCCGCGTCGCTCGCTATGTCCAGGGTGGCGATCGGATACAGGCCGGAACCGTCCCGCCCGTCGCGCGCCAGCGCCATCGGCGCGTAGTTCACCACATGCGAGGCGCCCGGCTTGTGCTGCTGCCAATCCACGGACGCCCGCAGCGTGTAGTGCCCGGGGGCCAGGCCCGTCACGTCGACACGCGCCGACTCGGTGGACGACTCCGGAACGGCCTCCTCGCGCGACGAGCTGGAGTCGTCGTGGACCAGCGTCTTGAGATTGACCGTCGCCGGAAGGGTGCGGACGACCGCCCCGGAGAAATCGACCAGCTTGTAGCCGGGTGCCCATTGCTCGGTGGCCGCCGCCGAGCCGTAGTTGGTCCAGATCACGGAGATGGAGGCCACGGTGCCCTGGATCGACTGCGATCCGGGCTTGGCCTCCACCGAATACCGGTAGCCGGCGGAGCTGTTCGCCTTGGCCCAGAGCTGGTACAGCTTGGGGTCCATCGCCGACGTCGCGTCCCGGTCGGGGAAGTTGGCGCTCGACGTCATCGAGACGTGATACCTGACGACGTCGTGCAGGGCCTTTTCGTAGTACGACCGCGGGTCGGTCCCCTTCGGTAACGGACACCACTGGCTGATCACCAGCGCCGAGGTGAGCCGCTGTTTGATCGCGTTGACCGCGGGGTCGTTGAACCGCACGTAGTGAGAGTCGCCGGACTCGGCCCATTCCGGCAGCGGTGCCTGCACGCCAAGACAATCCGCGCGGATGCCCACGGGAGCGGACAGTTTCTTCGTCACGTCGTCGGCGAACAGCTCGCGAACGATCTCCGGATTTTCCCCGGTGACCACCAACTGCGTGTGACCGAACGCGCCGACGTTCGCCGCGACCAGCTGCCCGATGGACGCTTTGGTGATGCTTTGATCGCGAAACTGGCTGTAATAGCCCAACTTCGACGGGCTGTCGTCCGGTGCCGGCCCCGGCGCCCCGAGCGCGTCGCGCACGTACGCGAGGCTGGTCTTGCCGAAATCGCCGTATCCGGAGAACTCGAACACGCTGAGGCGCTCGTCGCCGTCGTAGCGCCGCCCGAGAGCGGCGAGCAGCTGCCCGAAGTTGTTGAGGTAGTCGGCGTCATTCCAATTCGGGACCACCTGCGCGACACCGGGTGTCGGACTGTTGGGCGTCGCGGGGTAGGTGGTGGCCGCGGAGCGGATCCAGTCCGGAATCGCGATGTTGGTGTTGTTCGGATAGGAATCGTTGCAACAGGATTTGTAGGCGTACACGCCCAGGATCAGCCGCATGTTCCGGCTGCCGACCTTCGACAGCGCGTCGTCGATCGCGCTGAAGTCGAACTTGCGGTCGTCGGGCGCGTCGGGGGGCAGCGTGTGCGGGTCGACGGGCTGCAACTGCCGCCACGAGACCCGCAGGCTGGCGTCGTACGATGCCGGCCAGGCGGCATACCGCTGCGCGGAATTACCTTGCGGGAAAAGCGGATTCAAGCCTTCCTCGTATTGGCCGCGCAGCGGGTTGGGGATCTCTTGAGCGCTGGGCGGGATGGCCGGACTGACCATGGCGGACAGCGGCCCGGGATCGCTCTTGCCGCCGCATCCGCTCAGCACCATCGCCGTGCACACGACAGCGGCCAGCGCACTCTTCCTCGTTGTCACGGTTGCTTCTCCCAACACACACCGATGCACACTGAAGTGGCCCCATACGGCCTGGGTTATCTGGTGCGTGTATCCGACGCGGGGCAGGTCACGAATTGGCGTAGCGCAGCCTAACACGCACGACCCGCCCCGCCCCGGGTCCGAGGCCGTGCGGCCCGGGGCGGGAAACCGCGCCAGTGAGACACGTCACAATGGGGACGGGCCTGTCACGCCCGGCCGACCCGCGGTGTCTCAAGGGCATCAGGCCCGTGAGAACAGGAGACAGCAATGACCGAGGTGGCCCCCCAGAAAATTCATGTCGTCGTGGTCGGAGGCGGATACGCCGGGACCCTGGCCGCGAACCATCTACGGCAGCGTCCGGACATCGACATCACCCTGGTGAATCCCCGCCCCGTCTTCGTGGAGCGAATCCGCCTGCACCAATTGGTCGCCGACACCGGCGTGGCGACGGCCGACTACGCGACGTTGCTCGGCGATGGGATCCGCTTGGTCGTCGACGCCGTCGACCGCATCGACGCCCCCGCCCGGCGCGTCCTGCTGTCCTCCGGCGGCGAGCTCGACTACGACTACCTGATCTACGCCGTCGGCAGCACCGGCGCCGCACCGGTGAGTACCGTGGCCGGGTTCGCGGACTTCGCCTACCCGATTGCCGACCTGGAAAGCGCGCAGCGGCTGCGCTACGCGCTCGCCGACCTGCCGCTGACCGCGCCCGTCACCGTCGTCGGCGGCGGGTTGACCGGCATCGAAACGGCGTCCGAGCTGGCCGAACAGGGCCGCCAGGTGACCCTGGTGTGCGGGGCGGCGCTCGGCCCGTCGCTGAGCAAGCGGGGCCGGCGTTCCGTCGCCAAGCGGCTGCGCGGGTTCGGGGTCAACGTCCTGGAGTCGGCGACGGTGACGGAGGTGCGGTGGGACGCGGTGGTGCTCCGCGACGGCGCCGTGCTGCCGAGCGCGGCGACCATCTGGACGGCGGGATTCGCCGTCCCGGACCTGGCCGCGCGCAGCGGTTTGAGCACGGACGCGCTCGGTCGGCTGCTCACCGACGAGACGCTGACCAGCATCGACAACCCCTACGTCGTCGCCGCGGGTGACGCGGCCGCGCCGTCGGGCCAGCCCCTGCGGATGAGCTGCCAGGCCGCGGGACCGCTGGGCGCGCAAGCCGCCAACACCGTGCTCAGCCGCATCGCCGGGAGCGCCCCCGCCCCGCTCAACCAGGCGTTCGTCGGCCAATGCATCAGCCTGGGCCGCACCTTCGGCACCGTGCAGTTGGCGCGCACCGACGACACACCGGTGAACATGGCGCTGGGTGGCCGGACGGCCGCGTCCATCAAAGAGGCGATCTGCAAGGGCACGCTGTGGGCCATCCGGCGCGAGGCCGCCAAGCCCGGCTCGTACCGCTGGCTCAAGGGCGGCAAGCGGCCCGCGCAGGCGCCCGCCGAGATCGCGCTGCGATGACGCGCGCGCCCGCCGGCGGGGAGCACGCCGAACGGTTCACCGTGCTGCGGCCGCTGCTGTTCACCATCGCCTACGAGATGCTCGGCTCGGCCACCGAGGCCGACGATGTGCTGCAGGACAGCTATCTGCGGTGGGCGGCGGTCGACCTGTCCACGGTGCGCGACACCAAGTCCTACCTGGCCCAGCTGGTGACCCGCCAGGCGCTCAACGCGCTGCGCGCCGGCGCGCGGCGGCGCGAGGACTACGTGGGGCCGTGGCTGCCCGAGCCGCTGCTGCTCGACGAGCAGGACCCCGCAACGGATGTGGTTCTGGCGGAATCGATTTCGATGGCGATGTTGGTCCTGCTGGAGACGTTGAGCCCCGACGAGCGGGCGGTGTTCGTGCTGCGCGAGGTGTTCGGCTTCGACTACGGCGAGATCGCCGACGCGGTTGGCAAACCGGCGCCGACGGTGCGGCAGGTGGCGCACCGGGCGCGCGAACACGTACGGGCGCGGCGGAAGAGGTTCGACGCGACGGACCCGCAGCGCAACGCGCGGCTCACCGCCCAGTTCCTGGAGACGGCCGCCAGCGGTGACGTGCAGACGCTGATGACGATGCTCGCCCCCGACGCCACCTGGACGGCCGACAGCGGCGGCAAGGTGTCCGCGGCGCGACGGCCGGTGGTGGGCGCCGACCGGGTGGCCCGGGCGATCGTCGGCCTGATCCGCAAGGCGAGCGAGCTCGCGGAGTTCCGCATCGAGATGGTGACCTGCAACAGCGCCCCGGCCGTGCTGCTCTATCTCGCCGATCACCTCGAAGGGGTGATCACGCTGGAGATCGCCGACGACAAGATCACCAACTTCTACGTGACGCGCAACCCGGACAAGCTGGCGGCCCTGGCGACCGCCCGTGACGTCAGCCGCGGCTAGGCGACCGCCGTTCTGTCAAGCTAGGGCGGTGCGTATCGACCGGCTCGGCGACCTTGGGGCCGCACCCGCGGTGCTGCGCGCCGTCGGCGACGCCACCTCCCGACTCGGTCTGCCGCCGCCGGCCGCGCTGACCGGCGACTGGTTCGGCGCGCTGGCGGTCATCGCGCCCAGCGTGGCGGTGCAGCCGGTCGACGCCGACACCGCCTTCGCGGTCCAGCTCGGACCGCCGGCCGGCGACTCCCCGGCGGTGGGCGGCGGCTGGATCGGCTACCTTTCCTATCCCGATCCCGGTGCCGACGGGGAACCGAACCGGATTCCCGAGGCCGCCGGCGGCTGGACCGACTGCGTCCTGCGGCGCGACCGGGACGGGCAGTGGTGGTACGAAAGCCTGTCCGGCGCGCCGGTGCCGGACTGGCTGGCCGCCGCGCTGGCGACACCCCCGCCGTCGGCGCGCGACTGCCGCATCTCGTGGGGGCCGGCCGACCGGGCGGCCCACCGCGACGGCGTGCTGAACTGCCTGGAGGCCATCCGCGCCGGCGAGGTCTACCAGGCGTGCGTGTGCACGCAATTCACCGGGACGGCCGGTGGCGCCCCGCTGGACTTCTTCGCCGACGGCATCGCCCGGACCTCCCCGGCGCGGGCGGCCTACGTCGCCGGGCCGTGGGGTGCGGTGGCGTCGCTGTCCCCGGAGCTCTTCCTGCGGCGCCGCGGGACGCTGGTGACCTCCAGCCCGATCAAGGGCACCCTGCCCCTCGACGCGTGGCCGTCGGCGCTGCGGGCGTCGGCCAAAGAGGTGGCCGAGAACATCATGATCGTGGACCTGGTGCGCAACGACCTCGGCCGGGTGGCCGTTGTGGGCACCGTGACCGTGCCCGAGTTATTGGTGGTGCGGCGCGCCCCGGGCGTGTGGCACCTGGTGTCCACGGTGACGGCGCGGGTTCCGGTGGAACTGCCGACGTCCGCCCTGCTCGACGCCGCCTTCCCGCCCGCCTCGGTCACCGGCACACCCAAACACCGCGCCCGCCAACTACTCTCGCAGTGGGAGCCTCGGCGTCGCGGAATATATTGCGGGACAATAGGTTTGGCTTCGCCAGCGGCGGGTTGCGAACTGAACGTGGCCATCCGCACGGTCGAGTTCGACGGCGCGGGCGGCGCCGTGCTCGGTGTCGGCGGAGGGATCACCGCCGACTCCGACCCCGACGCCGAATGGGCCGAATGCCTGCACAAGGCCTCGCCCATCGTCGGGCAGCCGCGGATCGCGGCCGCGTTTTCGGCGCGCTGACCCTCACCCGCGGCGAGACCGCAGGACCGCGTCGTAGAGCTGACGCGAGCGCACCCCCGGATGCGCGGCGGCCACCTCGCCGCAGGCGTCCTTGACGCGCGCGCCGCCGGCGACCAACTCCTCGACCTGCCCGACCAGCGACGGCAGGTCGGCCCGCGGGGTGGCGCCGGCCAGCACCACGGTGATCTCGCCGAGCACCCCGTCGTCCGCCCACGCCGCCAGCTCGTCGAGCGACCCGCGCAGCACCTCCTCGTGCACCTTGGTCAGTTCCCGGCAGATCGCCGCGCGGCGGCCGCCGCCGAGCTGCTCGACGGCGTCGCGCAGACACGCGGCCAGCCGCCGCGGCGATTCGAAGAACACACAGGTGCGCCGCTCGTCGGCGAGCGAGTCCAGCCAGGTCCGCCGCGCGGCCTTCTTGCGCGGGGCGAAACCCTCGAAGCAGAACTTCTCCGCCGGCAAACCGGACAGCGCGAGCGCGGTCATCACCGCCGAGGGGCCGGGCAGACACGTCAGCGGGAGGTCGGCGTCCACGCACGCCGCCACCAGCCGGAAACCGGGGTCGCTGACCAGGGGCATCCCGGCATCGCTGACCACCAGCACCGTCGCGCCGGCCTTCACGGCGGCGATCAGGGGCTCCACCCGGGCCGCCTCGACCCGGTCGAACAGGCTGACCACCCGGCCGGTGATCGTGACGTCGAGGGCTTTCGCCAGCGTTCGTACCCGCCGGGTGTCCTCGGCCGCCACCACGTCGGCGTGGGCGAGGGCGTCGATCAGGCGGGGCGAGGCGTCCGACGGCTGGCCCAGCGGGGTCGCGCCCAGCAACAGGCGGCCGGTGGTCATGACGGACAGCCTACGATCGACACCGATGTCCGCCCCGCCCCGCGAAACCCCGGTCGCCGGCCAGGAGCGTGTCGTGCCCGTCGTCAGCCCGGGACCGATGGTTCCGGTGGCCGATTTCGGGCCGACCGACGAGGTTCGCGGCTGGGTCGTCACGGGCGTGATCGCCGTGCTGGCGGCGATCACCCGGTTCCTCAACCTGGGTTCGCCGACCGATGCCGGCACGCCCATCTTCGACGAGAAGCATTACGCGCCGCAGGCCTGGCAGGCGCTGCACAACCACGGGGTGGAGGACAACCCCGGGTTCGGCCTGGTGGTCCATCCGCCGGTCGGCAAGCAGCTGATCGCGATCGGTGAGGCGATCTTCGGGTACAACGGCGTGGGCTGGCGGTTCACCGGCGCCCTACTCGGCGTGGTGCTGGTGGTGCTGGTCATGCGGATCGTCCGGCGGATCAGCCGCTCGACGCTGGTGGGCGCCATCGCCGGCGTGCTGGTGATCTGCGACGGGGTCAGCTTCGTCACCGCCCGGACCGCGCTGCTCGACGGCATCCTCACCTTCTTCGTGATCGCGGCGTTCGGCGCGCTCATCGTCGACCGGGATCAGGTGCGCCGGCGCATGCACGTCGCGCTGCTTGAGGGGCGCACCGGCGAGACGGTGTGGGGTCCGCGGCTGGGGGTGCGCTGGTGGCGCTTCGCGGCGGGTGTCCTGCTCGGATTGGCCTGCGGGACAAAGTGGTCCGGGGTGTATTTCGTGTTGTTCTTCGGTGCGATGTCGTTGGCGTTCGACGTCGCGGCGCGGCGCCAGTACCAGGTGACCCGGCCGTGGCTCGGGGTCTTGCGGCGGGATCTGATCCCCACCGCGTACGCGCTCGCGCTCATCCCGTTCGCGGTGTACCTGGCCAGCTACGCGCCGTGGTTCGCATCCGAGACGGCGATCGATCGGCACGAGGTGGGCCAGTCGATCGGCCCCCGTTCGGTGGTCCCGCTCCCCGATGCCATCCGCTCGTTATGGCACTACACCGTCAAGGCTTTCGATTTCCATAAGAGCCTGACCAACGCCGCCGGCAACTACCATCCGTGGGAATCCAAGCCGTGGAGCTGGCCGATGTCGCTGCGGCCGGTGCTGTATGCGATCGATCAGCAGAACGTCTCCGGGTGCGGTGCGCAGTCGTGCGTCAAGGCGGAGATGCTGGTGGGCACCCCGGCCATGTGGTGGCTGGCGGTGCCGGTCCTGATCTACGCGTGCTGGCGTACGTTCGTTCGCCGCGACTGGCGATACGCGGTGGTGCTGACCGGCTATTGCGCCGGGTGGCTGCCCTGGTTCGCCGACATCGACCGGCAGATGTACTTCTTCTACGCGGCGACGATGGCGCCGTTCCTGGTGATGGGGATTGCCCTGATCTGTGGGGACATCCTGTACCCGCCGGGCCGCGCCCGGGGCCTGAGTTCGGAACGACGCACGCTGGGGCTGATCGCCGTGTGTTGCTATGTCGCGTTGGTGGTGACCAACTTCGCCTGGCTGTTCCCGGTGCTCACGGGGCTGCCGATTTCGCAGCAGACATGGGACATGGAGATCTGGCTGCCCAGCTGGCGCTAGGCCTTCCCGGTCGCCGCCTTCCCGTTCGCCGCCTTCCCGTTCGCCGCCTTCCCGTTCGCCGCCGAGATTGCCGCTATGGCTGTAAAACCCGCACTGTCCACAACCATGGCGGCAATGTGGACGCGATATCGGTGGTGCCGTCCATGATGTGCGCGTGGCGGGGGCATTTATCGGGAGCGATGCGATTGCGGGCGGTTCGCTGACGCGCGGCCAATTGCGTTGGCGCTACCGGCGAATCCATCGCGACGTGTACCTACCGAAAAACGCTCCCAGGTCGCTTCGCGACAATATCCGGGCGGCGTGGCTATGGTCGGGCCGGCGGGCAACCATCGCCGGACGGGCCGCCGCCGCGTTGCACGGAGCGAAATGGGTCGACGACTTTGCGCCCATCGAGATCATCGGGCCTTTCAACCATCCACCACCCGGCATCATCGTCCGGCGCGAAAGCATCAGCGCGGAGGATGTCGTCAACCTCGACGGGCTACCAGTCACCAACCCGACGCGTACGGCGTTCGATCTGGGCCGCCATTTGCCGCGCAGTCTCGCCGTGACCCACCTTGATGCGCTGGCGGCCGCAACCGGCCTTACCTCCGCCGACGTGGCTGCGCTGATTGGCCGCAACAAGGGAGCCCGGGGCGTTCGCCAATGCCGAACCGCCCTGTCCCTGATGGACGGGGGTGCGCAGTCGCCAAAGGAAAGCTGGTTACGCCTCGTGTTGATCGACGCCGGTTTGCCGCGGCCGACCACGCAGATAAGAGTCACCGACGGGCGGATGGTGGCCTACCTGGATATGGGGTGGGAAGAGCCGATGGTGGCGATGGAGTATGACGGCGAACAGCACCGCACCGATCGCGGCCAATACGTGAAAGACATCCGCCGAGCCGAGATGGTGGGCAGCTTGGGCTGGACCATGATCAGGGTCATCAACGAGGACCGCCCGACCGTGATCGTTCAGCGGGCCCGCGAGGCGCTGGCCCGCCGTTCGTCGCCGAGATTGCCGTGAGGGTTGTGGTTCGCGCACCAACCACGGCCATGGCGGCAATCTCGGCGCCTAACGCAACGGATCGCGGGCGACGGGACAGGACATGCAGCGGGGGCCGCCGCGGCCGGTGCCCAGCTCGGACCCGGCGATGGTCAGCACCTCGATGCCGGCGTCCTGCAGCCGCGCGTTGGTCTGCGCGTTGCGCTCGTAGGCGACGACGACACCGGGCGCCAACGCCAGGGTGTTGTTGCCGTCGTCCCACTGCTCCCGTTCGGCGACAACGGGGTCCAACCCCGTATCGATGACACGCAGCCGGTCGATCTCCATCGCCTTGGCGGCGGCCTCCAGGAATGGCGTCTCGTCGCTGATGGCCACACCGTCCGGTGTCCGCTCGATGGTGAAAGCCGAGAGCGTGTCGACGACGTTGGCGTACATCACCACGGTGTCGGTGTCGACCATCGTGCACACCGTGTCCAGGTGCATTTGCGCGCGCCGCTGCGCGATCGGCACCGCGAGCACCTTGTGCGCGAGGTCGTCGTCGAAAAGGCTGCGGGCCAACGCTTCCGCACCCGCGGGTGTGGTGCGCTCGCCCACCCCGACCGCGACCACACCGGGGGCGAGCAGCAGCACGTCGCCGCCCTCGACCGGAGCGGTGCGCGACTCGTAGGCGCGCCGCACCCCGGTGAACCGCGGGTGATGGGCATAGACGAGGTCGGTCAACGACGCCTCGCGCACGCGGGCGCGCAGCGCCAGCGTGGGGATCACCACCCGCGGGCCGATCCATATCGACGAATCACGGGTGAACACCAGGTTGGGCAGGGGCGCGATGACGAAGTCCGCCCCCTGGTGCATGCGCAGCACCAGCGAAACGTCGGTCCGGATGTCCGACGGCAATTCGTTGAACGTCATGCCGACCATCAGCACCTGCGCCAGCCTGCCCGCATCCAGACCCCGCAGGTAGGCCGAAAGCGCTTGCGCCAACGGCACTCCCAATCGGCGCGCGTCGACGGCGGCCGCGACACCCTGCATGCGCGCGGCCCCGCTGTGGGTCAGCGCCTCGGCCAGCAGGTCCGACAGCAGCAGCACCTCGACACCGCGCGAGCGCAGCACCGCGGCGAACTGGTCGTGTTCGTCTTGCGCGCGGGCGACCCAGGGCAGCCCGTCGAAGAGCAACTGATCCATGTTGCGCGGGTTGAGGCGCCGCAGCTCGCCGCCGGGCCGGTGCAGGATCACTACCCGCAGCGCGCCCACCTCGGAATTGGTGCCCAGCTCAACCACGCCCACAGGGAAAACGGTAGCCGCTCGCCCGGCCGGTCCCCCTGTCATCGAACGGATGTGCGATAGACTCGGTGTCGTGGAGATCGCGGTACAGGGCTCCCTGTTCGAACACATCGAGCGCAGAGAACTCGGTGACGGCGCCTTCATCGAGATCCGCGCGGGCTGGCTCACCGATGCCGACGACCTGCTCGACGGGATGCTGTCGGCAGTGCCCTGGCGGGAGGAACGCCGGCAGATGTACGACCGGGTGGTCGACGTGCCGCGCCTGGTCAGCTTTCACGACCTGACGGTCGACGATCCGCCGCATCCGCTGCTGGCCCGACTGCGGCGCCGGCTCAACGACATCTACGCGGGCGAGCTCGGCGAACCCTTCACCACGGTCGGGTTGTGCTGCTACCGCGACGGGTCGGACAGCGTCGCCTGGCACGGCGACACCATCGGCGCAGCAGCTCTGAGGACACCATGGTGGCGATCATCAGCCTCGGCGCCACCCGCACATTCGCCATGCGGCGGCGCGGCGGCGGCCCGTCGTTGCGGCTGCCGCAGGCGCACGGGGACCTGCTGGTGATGGGCGGGTCGTGCCAGCGCACCTGGGAGCACGCCGTGCCCAAGACGGCGGCGCCGGTGGGCCCGCGCATCAGCATCCAGTTCCGGCCGCGCGGCGTCCGCTAGACCCGACTGCGCCACGCTGCCCGCAAGCGGCCCTAGCCGCGGACCGACTTCACCGCTCCGACGAGCAAGTCGCGGGCGCGTTGCGTATCGACCGGCGCGACCGGCTGCCCCGGGATCACCAGCGGATTGGCGGTGACGATCACCTGGTAATCGCCGAATTGGGCCGAATAGTCGTAGAGCTCGCCGGTGCGCGGTCCGCCGGGGCCCAGCGCCTGCAGGACGCGATGCACCCCCAGCGTGCGGGTTCCGTCGATCTGCGGCGCGTCGACGACCTCGATGCCACCCCGCAACTGCGGGCCGGTAAACGCGACCTTGGCGCAGTCCTTACCGGGGTCGTTGAACGGCAAGGCTTTTGAGGTTTCCACGGCGATGACCACGAATCGGTTGCCCTTGCCCTCGGCCGAGACGGCCGCCATATTGCCCTGCAGGTCCGGTGGCATTTCGGGCCCGGTCGCCGCTCTCGCACAATTGGCGGGGTCGAACGTGAGCCCCTCGGGAAGCTTGCGGCCCGACAGCACCTTGGGATCGATCCCCCGCTCACCGATGTCGGTGACCTTGAAGTCCGGCCCGAAGCTCGACTTCACGTCGGAGACCTTCTTGATGTCCACCTTCGCCGAGCTGGCCGGCCCTGACGAGCATCCGGCGAGCACCCCCACCGCCGCGACCGCGAACGCCACCTTGAACATCGTGGCTAATCTACCCAAGGCCGATGCGTCAGCTGCGCAACGTGGACACCGTTTTGACGAGCAGATCGGCGGCGAATTGCGGTGGCAGTGCCGCCACCACCGAACCCGGATCGGTGGTCAGCGTCGTGAACGCATAGAAGTTGCCCAGGTACGCGATGAACGTGTATGTGCGCGAATCTATCTCGGTGCCGGACTCGACCGACGACTTGACGTCGGCCACCATGCCCAGGGTCGGGACGCCATCGATGCGCGGGGCGTCGATGAGGTGCACGCTCGCGGTGGCGCGTCCGGCGGTCATGGTCCACCGGCCACATGCGGCGACGACGTCGTCGGGCCGGTCCACCGGCCCCGGCAAAGCCACCACCACGGCGTCGACGATGCCGCCGCTGCCCGACCCGGACACGCCCTGCGCCGACTGGTCATGCCCGTTGCCGGGGTCGGCGAGCGCCGCGCATTGCGGCGGCCTCACCGTGTTGTCCGACGCGTCGGGCCCGAGGCTCCAGATCACTTGCGGGGACGCTCCGCTCGGGATGCCCGTGGTCGCCTCGTAACCGGCCGGCAGCTCGCGAACCACCCGCTTGATGTTGGCCGGGTTGACCGCCGCGGGCGGTGGGGCCTTCGTGGCGGCCGGCGGCGGTGCGGGCGCCGACGGGTGGGCGCACGCGGCCACCAGCAACGCGAGCGCCGGCGTCGTCACCTGGCCAAACCGGAACGGCCGCATGCCCGTTCGTAGCACAACGCGCGGGCTCAGCCGACCACCTCGATCATCTGGCGGGCCACGTGCTCGATCTGGGCGGCCACCTCGCGCCGAAAGCCATGGTCGCGGCGGTGGGGCACCTCGATGATCGTGGTGATGACGCCGACGTCTTCGCGCTGCCAGATCGCCCCGTGGTGGTCCATGATGGTGCGCATCGGCAGGTTGTCGGAAAGCATTCGCGCGGAGAACTTTTCGACCCCGGCCACCCGCGCGGCGATGGACAGCGCGTTGATCAGGAAGGTGCCGATCCCCCGCCCCTGGTAGGCGTCGGCGACGGTGAACGCGACCTCGGCGACGCTGCGATCGCCTTCGTCGCGCACGAAGCGCGCGTCGGCCACCGGGTCCCCGCCGTCGATCACCACCCAGACGAAGTGGTCGACGTAGTCGACCTCCGAGAGGTAGTGCATCAGCTCCGGGGTGGGCAGGCGCGGCGTCATAAACCGCCGGTACAGCGTCTCGCTGGAGAATTGGATGTGTCCATGCACGGTCCGCTCGGTGTCGCCGGGCAGCACCGGTCGCAGCATCAGATGCGTGCCATCGCGCACGCGGATCGGGATCGGTGTGATGAACGCGGCCAGACGCTGGCGCACCGTGCGCAGCAGCCGGTCCATGACCCCGGGTATGTGGACCATGCGGACGAAGGCGTCGTTGTCGCCGATCCAACCGGTCAGCGGTCCCGCGGTGGTGACCGTCGCGGTCCGCGGGATGTGCCGCAGCAGGGCGATCTCTCCGATGAGCATGCCCGGGAACGCGTGCTCGACGATGACCACGCCGTCCTCGCCGACGTGGGTGATCTCGACGACGCCCGACGAGATGAGCAGGAAGGAGACGGCCTCCTCGCCCTGCTGCATCAGCACCTGGCCGGCCGCGGCGCGCAGCGGTTGCAGCGAGGCGGCCAACGGCGCGAGATCGGCGGTGGGACATCCCTCGAAGATGTCCATCGTCGCCAGCTCGTCCGCCCGCGCGCCGGTCAAGGCCACCGCGATAGCCCGCCGCTCACACCGCGTGGGTCTGCGCGTCGCGGTGACCGCCGCTGTGCCATGACCTGCCCGCCTGAGGTGCCGTCGTCTACCGCGCCAGGCCCGACACTCCCGGCCGCGGTCGGATGTTGCCCAGGTTATGGGCTGGGTTCCGGCCGCGGCAAGGAGTGCGCGTCGGCCGTATCGGTCGGCGATGCCCCGGGGCATGATGAGCGAGTGAGCCGCGCCCACCGAAGTTCGCCGGGATTGACCGGCGCGGGCCCGCGCAAAGTCCAGGTGGGCGGTCTGCGGTTCGATGCCCTGACCGAACAACAGGTCGTCGACGTCGTGCGCGCGGCGTGGGCCACCGGCCGGGGTGGCTCGATCGTGCCGGTGAACGTGGATGTGGCCCGGGCGGCCGCTCGCGACCCCGAACTCGCCGACCTGATCGCCCGGGCGTCCCTCGTCGTGGCGGATGGGATGCCGTTGGTGTGGGCGGCGCGGGCAAAGGGTGACAGGTTGCCGGAGCGCGTCGCCGGCTCGTCGTTGATCTTTCCGTTGAGCGCCGCGGCGGCCGCCGCCGGGAAGTCGGTGTACCTCCTCGGCGGCGCCGAGGGGGTACCGGAGCGGGCGGCCGCTTCGCTGCTGGCGCGATCGAACGGCCTGCGCGTCGCCGGCTTGTGTTCGCCGGAATTCGGCTTCGACAAGACAGCGGAAGGGGCGCGCCGCGCGGTCGCCGCCGTTGCGGCGGCCGCGCCCGATCTGGTGTTCGTGGGATTGGGCTTCCCCAGGCAGGAGCGCCTGATCGAGCTGCTGCGCCAGGAGCTGCCCACCGCCTGGTTTCTCGCCTGCGGCGGCGGCATCGCGATGACCGCCGGGGTCGTCCGCCGGGCATCGCCCGCGCTGCAGCGGCTGGGGCTGGAGTGGGTGCACCGGCTGGCGCTCGAGCCGCGGCGCCTCGCCCGCAGGTACCTTCGGGACGATCTACCGTTTGCGCTGGCGCTGGTGATTCGCTCGGCGGCGCAACGGTTCAGGCGGAGCGAGAGTCCTTGGCGCTCAAGATGAGTCGCACGGCGGCGGCCAGATCGTCGACCACCGCGTCGGCGCCGACCGCCTCACCGTCGCCGCCGCGGAGCAGGACGGTCGCCGTGCCGGCCGCTCGGCCCGCCTCCATGTCGGTCTCGCTGTCCCCGATCATCACCGACTCGGCCAGCTCAAAACCATGCTCGCGCGCCGCCCGCGTCAACATGCCCGCGCCGGGCTTGCGACATTCGCAGCTGGCCGCCGCGTGCGGGCAGTGGTAGGCGGCGTCGAGGCGGGCGCCCTCGTCGGCCAGGAGCCGCTCCAGGCGGTGCTGGACGGCGTCGAAACGCGCCGCGTCCCCGGCCGGTTCGGACAACCAGCGTTGATTGGTCACCAGGACGGTGCGCAGGCCGGCGGCGTTCAAGGCGGCCACCGCCCGCGCCGCGCCCGGCAGCAAGATCAAGTCCTCGGGCGACCGGATGTACTCCCCATCGTCGGCCTTGACGTTGATGGTCCCGTCCCGGTCCAGGAAGACGGTGCGGACATTCCGCAAATCGGCCATGCTCGGGGCGTTGTCAGCAGGGCCGGGGAAACAGCGCCGCTTCGACCATCTCGCAGATCGAATGGCCCAGGTGCAGGCACGCCTCCTGGACCCGGCCGGTGTTGTCGCTCGGGACCCTGATGCAGAACTTGGCGACGCCGGCCACTTTCCCGCCGCGCGCACCGGTGAGCGCGACCGTCGTCATGCCGGCGTCGCCGGCAGCCTCCAGCGCGCGGACGACGTTCGGTGAGTTCCCCGACGTGGTCAGGCCGACCACGACGTCGCCCGCGCGGCCCGCGGCGAGCACTTGGCGGACGAAGACCTCGTCGTAGGAGTAGTCGTTACCGATCGCCGTCATCGCCGCCGTGGCGTCCGGCAGGCTGAGCGCGGCGAGACCCGGGCGGTCGAAAGCGAAGCGGCCCATCAGCTCCGCGGCCAGGTGCCCCGCGTCCTGCGCGGATCCGCCGTTGCCGAAGAAGATCACCTTCCCGCCGGAACGCAGCGACTCGATCATCAGTCGGGCGATCTCGACGGTCTGCGCGGCGATGACGCCCGAGAGCATCTGCTGCTTGACGGCGATCGTCTCCGCCAGTCGAGCCTGGACCAGTTCGACGCTTGGCGTGACGACATCCGAGGCGCTCATGCCTGCCATGTGGTCAATCCTTTGCTCTCGAACGCGAATTCGGTGATGGTGGCGCCGGCCGACTCGAGGCTTTCGATGAGGCGGTGCTTCTTCGCGAAGTCGCAGTACAACAGGATGTAACCGCCACCGCCCGCGCCGGTGATCTTGCCGCCCAGTGCGCCGTTGCGCAGGGCGAGGTCGTAGAGCTCGTCGATGCGCTCGTTGGTGATGTAGGGCGACATGCGCTTCTTCTGCGTCCAGGCCTCGCCCAGCAGGGTGCCGAAATCGTTCAGCTTGTTCGTCAGGAGTGCGGCCTTCATGGCCACCGCCAGCTCCTTCTGCGCCCGAAGTCCGGCCAGGGTGTCGTCCGCGCCGGTGGTGGCCCGCCGCGTCTGGTCCTCGATCACTCGGGCGGAGTCCCGCGTGATGCCCGTAAAACACAGCAGGAGGCTCAGTTCGAGCTCGAAGGCGGTCTCGTCGCGGATGCGCAGCGGGTTGACGATCACGCGGTCGGTGAACTCGATGAAGTTGAATCCCCCGAACGTCGCCGCGTACAGGTCCTGCATGCCGCCGGTGATGCCCAGATCCTCGCGCTCGATGGCACAGGCCAGCTGGGCGGTCTCGTACTCGCCCATCGGCACGCCGTAGTGCTCGGCGAGCAGGCCGGTGAGCGCCACCATCATCGTCGACGACGAGCCCAGCCCCGAGCCCGGCGGAGCGCTCGAACGCAGCACCAGGTCGTAGCCGTCGGTGCCCTCCCTGCCGAACCGGCGCACGGCGGCCTTGATCAGGTCCAGGCTGCCGTCGTAGAGGATCTCGCTGTCGAGCCTCATCTCGGTGGTGGTCTTGAAGTCCACCGACTCGATGGTGACCATGCGATCGGTGCGCGGGGTGAGCGATCCGTGCGCGTAGCGGTCGATGGTCGCGGACAGGACGCACCCGCCCTCGGTGGTCGGGAACGGCGGTACGTCGGTGCCGCCCCCCGCGAACGAAATCCGCAGCGGCGCACGCGCGCGGATTCGGGGCCGGGGATTCACTGTCGACGTAATCCGCTCAGCAGGCCGACGCGCGTCCCGCGGTCGTCGGCGGATTGTGCGCCACGTCCTCACCCCATCTGTTGCCTGCGTGAGACCCCACTGCATCGCCTCTCGCGAAGAGCCCTAGCGTAGCAGCCGGATCGGCAGAAAAATGGGGATTCACCTGCGGATTGTCCCACCGCGTCCACGCCCGAACGAAAGCGACGAAATGAGCCAGGATGCAGTCGAATTGACCCGCGGTCTGCTCACCGAGCCGGCCGCGCTGCGGCATGGTTTCCTCGACGTGTTGGGCGAATCGACGAGCTCTCCGGCCCCGACGGTCGCGCAGCGCGCCATGAACAGCCCCCTGGTCGCGACGGTCTACGAGCGGTTGTGGCGCCCGGCTTCGTTCTACGCGGCCAGCGGCGTCACCACCGGCGCCGAGCAACGGCGGGCGGCATCGGCGCTGCGGCTGTCCACCGCGGCGCGATTGCTCGACGTCGCCTGCGGCCCAGGCAATTTCACCGGCTCGCTGGCAGGACAGCTATCGGATGGCGGACTCGCGGTCGGTTTCGACATCTCCGAGCCGATGCTGGTGCGGGCCGTCCTGGACAACAGCACGCCGCGGACCTGCTACGTCCGCGGCGACGCCCGCGCGTTGCCCTTCGCCGACGCGACCTTCGACGCGGTCTGTTGCTTCGGCGCCCTGTACCTGATGCCCGAGCCGTTCCGGGTGGCACACGAAATGGTGCGGGTGCTCGCGCCCGGGGGGCGCATCGCGGTCCTCACCAGCTATGTCCCGGACCTGCCGGGAATCCGGCACGCGATGACCGCCGGCGCCCGCGTCATCGGGCTCACCATGTTCGACCGGCACGCCTTCGTCGACCTGTTCTCGTCGGCCGGGCTGGTCGGCGTCGATCAGCAGGCGCAGCGCGCGCTGCAGTTCGTCGCCGCAGCAAAGCCCGGCTGACGGTCGGCAGACCTTAGGAAGCCGCCTTGCACACGGCGAGGACGCGGACGACCGGCGTGCCCGCCTCGCACTCCAGGACCCAGGGGGCGCCGCCGTCCACGGCCTCGGACGTCAGCGTGAACATCACCGGCTGACCGCTGCGCTGCGTCATCTGCGTGCACTCCACCCGGAACAGGCGATAGTCGCCGCGTTCACCGACGGCGAGCGAGAAGCCTGGCCGCACCGACTCGACCGGCACCTTCTGCAGGTAGTAGTCAACGTTCATCCGTCGACCGTAGGGCCGGTATTCCGACGCGCCCGGCGCCGCCACGCGCCTCTTAGGCAATGTTCAGGCAAATTTTGGGACCGTATTAATCTTCCCCGCGCGCATGCGCACCGGGCCGCCGCACGAATTCGACGATGATCGACGCCATGTCGTCGATGGCGCGGCGCGGCATGACTTCGAAACCGTGAGTGCTCAGCGTGGGCACGCACAATAGGCCCGCGCGCGGCGTCAGCCCGTTGGCCTTCGAGTGCGACGCGTCGGATTCGAAGGCGCCCAGCACGGCCGCCTGTGGCGACAGGCCGAGTTCGGTGGCGATGCCCATCAACCGGTCGGCGACGTCTTTGTCGTAGACGCACAGCGCGTCGCTGTAGCCGACGATGGGCCCGCCGCTGACGCTGGTGCCGTACTCGCGCTCGGTGGGGCCGACCTCGAGGGCGAGGGTGAGGGTCCCCGGCAGCGACCCGCTGGCGTAGGTGCCCCCCACCCCGCCGATCTCCTCGTTGGTGGTGAACACGAAATAGGCGTCGTCGACGGGCCGTTGGCGGCGCTCGCGCAACAGGCGCGCGGCGCGCAACAGGGCGGTCACCGCGGCGCGGTCGTCGAGGAAGTAGCAACCCAGGTAGTCGCCGACCTCGACCAGCGTCCGCTTGCTGCGGTCGACGCAGACCCGGGTGCCGGGGCGCACCCCCGCGGCCTCGAGGTCATCGGGGCTGCGACCGGTGAAGACGTAGACGTGGTCCCAGTCCAGCGCGCGGTCGCCCTGGTCTGGCTTGGTCTGCCAGATCCGCTGGCTCTCCTGGGTGGTGTGTTCGGAGCCGAGGGTGAGCACCGCGGTCAGTGTTTCGCGTTCGCCGAGCACGGCGACCGGCCCGAGGCCGAAGTTGCCGGGATACATCGTGCCCAGCTGCGTGAGGTGCAGCGTGCCGTCCGGCTCCACCCGTTTCACGAGCATGGACAGCTCGTCCAGGTGCGCCATGACCCGCGTCGCGACGCCGGGCTCGGCAGCCGAGGACACCCGGTGCCGGTGCCCGTGCCCGTGACCGGCAGGGGACTCGGCGGCGATGTACCCGATGAGGTTGCCGGCGTCGTCGGTCCACATGTCATCGACGAGGGGTTGCAGTTCGCGGGCACACACCGCGCGGACGTCGGCTTCCTGGCCGCAGGGCCCGTAGGCCCAGAGGAGCTCCTGCAGCAGGCAATCGGTCGCGTCGTCCTCGCGCGTCGCCATGCGGTCCTTTCGTTTTGTGGCTCGTCGAAAGGATCAGTACCCCGCACGTGTGACGGGCAATCGCGGGCACGCTCGGCGCGCCGCCTACGCGTATGCGAGCTCCAGTCGTTCCAGGCGCCGCACCAAGAGACTGGGCAGCCACTTCCCCACCTCGGCGGCCGTGACGTGTGAGGTCCGCTCGAGGAGTTGGCCCAGCACGATGGTTGCCTCCAATCGTGCGAGGGCCGCCCCGACGCAGAAGTGGATTC
The DNA here is from genome assembly GCF_010731595.1 of Mycobacterium seoulense. NCBI lineage: Bacteria > Bacillati > Actinomycetota > Actinomycetes > Mycobacteriales > Mycobacteriaceae > Mycobacterium > Mycobacterium seoulense. The sequence continues at coordinate 3,099,425 of NZ_AP022582.1, forward strand.
CCTTGCCGAAGCTGATATGGCCCTTGGCCGCCGGGCGGTCGAGGCGAAATTCCGCGGGATTGTCGAAATGCGAGGGGTCGCGATTGGCCGCTCCCCACAACAGAAGCAGCCGCGAACCCGCCGGCAACTCGACGCCGCACAGTTCGGTGTCGTTGACGACGTGCCGGTAGTGCCCCCGGAAGGGCGGTTCGTAGCGCAGCACCTCTTCCAGAAACGGCCCGAGCAGATCCGGCTGATCGCGCACGTGCCGCTGGATATCCCCGCGCGTCGCCAAAACCCAAGCGGCAGAACCGATCAGGGATGCCGTCGATTCACCGCCCGCACTGAACAGGGTGATCATCATCGCGAGCGCCGCCAAATCGTCAAGCTCGCCGGAGGCACACGCGGCGGCGAGGTCACCCAATAGATTGTCTTGTCGGTCGCCTGCAGCGCGCTGGAACTGTTCGGTGATGTAGCCGCCGAGTTCCATCACTGCGACGCCGGCCGCATCCATCTGGTCCTGGGTGACCAACCCTTCGACGACCTGGGTCGCGGAGTAACCCCACCGGATGAGCTTGTCGATGTCGGCGTCGGGAACACCGATGATCTTCCCGACGATCATCATCGGCAGCCTGTTGGCCATCGCGCTCATCCACTCGATGCCTCCGCCTCGCGCGCGGGCGTTCCAGATGCCGGCGGCGGTGTCGGCGATGAAGGGCTGAAACGCGCGGATGCGCTTGGCCGCAAGCTGTGGCAACAGCGCCTTCCGATGCGCGGAATGCGCCGGCTCGTCGGCGGTCGCCAACACCTGGGTCGGTCCGCCGAGTTCGCCGATGTGGAAGGCGGTGACGGCGCCACCGGGCTGATACATCATGGTCGCGGTGAGGTTCGACGAGAAGTCGGAACAGCGCGTCACAGCCTCGTTGACCGCTTCCCAACTGCTCACGGCGTAGAAGCCCGAATCGCCGATGCGGTGGACGGGGCCGGCCTCGTGCATCCGTTTGTAGAGCGGATGCGGGTTCTGGATGAACTCGTCATCGAATAGCGCCAAGCCGAGGCCGCCAGCGTCCGATGTCATGTCTCAACGCTGAACGGCGAAGGCGCGCAGCGTCAATGGACTGCCCCGAAGTTGCGATCCCGGACCGTCGCGTCGCGACGGCAACGTCTCAGCGGGGGCGACTCACCTGCCCCAATACTGCAATGTGCCGCGAACTTTGTCTCAGAACTGAGAAGATATTTGTTCAGCGACTCAAGGGGGTGAGGCCCGTGGTTCGCGACGACTGGGTCGTCGGTGGCGACCGCCGGGCAGCGGCGGCCGATCGCATCTACGCCGCCGCGACCGAACTCGTAGTCCGCGAAGGGCTGGACGCCTTCGACATCGACGCGCTGGCGGCGCGGATCCACTGCTCGAGAGCCACCATCTACCGCTACGCAGGTGGCAAAGCCCAGATCCGGGACGCGGTGCTGATCCGCCTGTCAGCGGGGATCATCGAAACGGTCCGGCGTGCCGTGGACGGGCTGACCGGCCCCGAGCGCGTCATCACCGCCGTCACCGTCGCGCTCGAACAGATCAGGTCCGATCCGCTCCGGCGACTGATGCTCGGCCCGGGTAGTTCCCCAGATTTGGGCGAGTTGCATTCCTCGCCGGTGCTCAGTCACCTTGCGGCGGAACTCACCGGAATCGCCGACGACCCCGAGGCGGCACAGTGGATCGTGCGCGTGGTGTTATCCCTGGCCTACTGGCCGCTCGCGAACAGCCGCGTCGAACGAACGGTGTTGCAACGATTCCTGGCTCCCGGCTTCACCCAATAGATGAATCGAGGCCGTCCGGCGTGCCATCTTGTTGACGACCGTCATTGACGATCGTCAACGAGCAAGGGTACGGTGCCTCCATGCGGTCGCTTCGCACTCCCTCCGCGGCCCAGGCGACGGTCGGGGGCGTTCGAGAGACCCGGCGACTCGAAACCCGGGCCCGGCTATTCGACGCCGCGTTGGCCGAAATCGGGCAGCGCGGCGTGGCCGCGGCCGACGTGAGTGCCATCGCCGCGGCCGCGGGCGTGGTGCGGGGAACGTTCTATTTCCACTTCCCGACCAAGGAGCATGTTCTCGTCGAGTTGGAGCGCAACGAGGAGACTCGGATCATCAGCCAACTCGGCGACGCCCAGGGCGATCTCGTGTCGGTCCTCTCGCAGCTCGTCGCTCATGTGCTCGATGCCGAACGTCGTTTGGGCGAAGCGGTTTTCCGCGACATGCTGGGTCTGCACTTCTCCTCGTCTCGTCCGGTCGAAGACGAGTTGGCGCAACACCCGCTCGCGGAGTTCTTGGTCGGGGTGATCGGCCGGGCGCAATCCGCCGGGCAGGTCTCCTCGGATGTAGACGCGGCGGAACTCGGGGTCTTTTTTCTCACCGGGCTCTTCGCGCTCCTGGCCACCGGGACACACGATGCCGCGCTGTTAAGTCGTTACGTGACAACGATCGTCAAGGGGATGGAGAAGCGATGAACAACACGAGCATCGAGGGGTACCGGGATTTCCTGGCCCGGCGTGACGGCGAAGCCGACCTGCTCAACAGGCGATTGGCGAATCGCGAGCGGTTCTTCGACGAACTCGAAGCGAATCCCGTCCGGTCGGCCCGCCCGATCGATCAAGAGACATTCCTTCGCAACCTGCGCCGCCGGCGACCGGAAGCCGGGCTGGACAGCAAGATGCTGTTCCTGCTGGCCACGGCCAAGCTGAATCAGGCTGAACGGTTCGGCGTGGGGCTCGGCGAAACCTACGGGCGCAACAGCGATCAGAATCTGCCGCCCGAGAACGTCTACCTCGAGCTGGAAGAGCACTACCACACCCGGCTATTGGCCTACGCGCTCGACATCTTTGGCTTGACATTCCAGGTCGTCCCCCCACCATTCGTGATGCGGCAGTTCGTCAAGACCGGCGTGTTCCTTCCCGAACGGCTGAGCTTTGTCTTCGTCGGAGCCGCGGAGATGGCGGGCTGCATCATGTTCGACGAACTACGCCGCGTCGGCATCAAGCTGTTCAGCGACGAACCGGACGTCGCGGAGCGAATTGAACTGCTGTACAGCGAAATCCTGACCGACGAGATCGGACACGTGGGTTACTGCGCATCTCGTTGCACCGCCGGCGAGCGCGCGATCATGCGCCGGATCTATCCACTCATCGGACGAATGTTCGCCCGTCAGACCGCCGAGATCAGCCTCCTGATCGACCCGAAGGCATTGCACGCGCGACTCGGCCGACCCTTCAACATCGATGAGCTCACCGCCGAGCTGGACAACGAAACGTATCTCGTCACCCACCCGTGAACAGTTGGGTCTGCGCGAGCACGGGATCCCGGTACACGGAGTAACGTCATTGGCCGGTCCGGGGAACAAGTAGCGAACTTCTGGCGGTGCGATGCAGCTGATCTGGCTGAATGTTGCCGATCTGATCGCGCAGGCCGGCGGCGACCCGTGGGCGATCAACCGGAGCCTGCAGGCCGGGAGCCCGCTCGAGATCTCTCAACTGGCGGGAGCCTTCCACGACGCGGGCCGGTGCACGGCCGAGGCGGACCATGCGTTCGAGCAAGCCCGGCAGCGTTTCGACGCGGCGTGGAACCACCAGAACGGCGACCACCCGATCAACGACTCCGCCGAGGTGCAGCGCACCGTCAAGTCGCTTGGGGCGCAGTCCCTGCAACTGCCCAAGATCGCGTCCGATCTGGAAAGCATCGCCGCCGCCCTGGCCGAGGCGCAAAGAGCAGGCGCTCAACAGATCGCCGCGCTGGAACGGCAATTGCAGCTGCTCGACAAACTGATCGGCGCGGCGATGGAGGATCTCAAAGATCGCAACCTCGACGCGAACAGCCGGTCCCAACTCGAATCGCTGATCAAGGACGCCAAAGCCGACGCCGCCGACGAGACCAGGGATGCCCTGCACCAGCTGCAGTCGATCCGCGACGGCTACTCCAACACGCTGCAGCAGTCACTGGGTGCCCTGCACGGCGACGGATACGACCAGTCGGGTATCCAGGCGGTCGAGGGTCCGCTCTCGCCGGTGCCGGACCTGCCCGACGACCCCACGAAGTTCGCGCAGGTCTGGAGCACTCTGACGCCCGCGCAGAAAGACCGTGAGTACCAACGGAATCCGTTGATCGGCAACCACAACGGGATGCCCGCAGCGGACCGGGATCACTACAACCGGCTCGATCTCGCCGACGAACTGGGCCGCGCTCAGGCCGCCGCCGCGCAAGCCGACGCCCTGCGGGCCCAGCATCCCGATTGGGCTGAGGGCAAGAACATTCCGGCCCCCAACGAGCCCGGGGCGATCTTCGACGATCGCCTCGCCTACGAGGCGTGGCAACGCCAATACGACGCCGCCCGGGATGGGGCCAAGTACCTGCCCGACCTGCAGGCCGTCGACAGAACCGTCAAGGCGAGCCCGGACCGCAAGCTCATGCTGCTGGACACCAAGACCGGCAAGCAGGCCCGGGCCGCGATCGCCGTCGGGGACCCTGACACGGCCACCCACGTATCGGTGACCGCGCCCGGCTTGAACACCACCGTTCGCGGCGCCATCGGCGGCATGGTGTCCGAGGCCACCGACGTCAGGAAGGAAGCCCTGCGCCAATTGAACCTGACCCCCGGCCACGAACACGACACCGTCTCGGCGATCGCGTGGATCGGTTATGACCCGCCGCAGGTGCCGGGGTTCGACGATCTCGGCAAATCGTTCGCCGGTGGATGGGATGTCAGCCACGACGCCGTCGCCCGAGCCGGCGCCCATGACCTGGCCGGCTTCTATGACGGGATACAGGCCGCCCACCACGGTGGGCCGGCCGACCTCACCGCGATCGGACACTCCTATGGGTCACTGACCACCGGGCTGGCCCTGCAAGAGCCCGGCGACCACGGGGTGTCACGGGCGCTGTTCTACGGCTCCCCCGGCATCGAAGCCTCCACACCCCAACAACTGCACCTGCAGCCCGGCCACGTGTTCACCATGGAGACCCCCGACGACCCGATCCAATGGACGTACGACGGACCCGCCATCGCCCACGACGTGGCCCCGTTCCTCCCGCCGCCCTTCAGAGACCTCGCCGAAAGCATCTTGGGCACGGCCGACGCCACCGGCGCCGGCCACTTCGGCCCGAACCCGGCCACCAACCCCAACTTCACTCACCTGGCCACCGGCCCCGCCACCGTTCCCGACGGCCACGGGGGCACCCTCACCCTCCAGGACGCGCACGGCCACAGCGATTACCCCCGCTTTCCCGACGGCGGAGGTCTCAGAACGACCAACTACAACATCGCCGCCGTCCTCGCCGGACTGGGCGACAAGGCGGTTCCCACGAAGTGAGCAACAACCGAGCAACCAGTTCCCGCAACCTGCGACGCCACCCGATCCTGTGCACCGCCGTGGCCGCACTCGCCCTAGCCGCAGGAGGATGCCACGTGTCCCAGCCCTACGCACCCACCCCGCCCAACGACGCCGCCAAGGCGCTACAGGTGCTCAAGTCCCTGCCCTCGTTCGAGGACACCCAGGCCCAGGTGCAAGCGGCGATGAACGAGATCACCGCCGCCGCAAGCCAAGTGGTTCCCTCGATCACCTGGGAGACGCCGCAGGAAGGCTCCGGCGACATCTGCGAGCGACCGTACGAGCAAACCGACGGGAAACGGTACTTCCTGCCCGACGCCGTGGCCGCCAACGTGCCGGTCTCCGAGCAACAGTGGGCGACCATCCAAGAGGCCGCCAAACAGGCGGCCGCCAAGCTCGGCGCGACCGACATGCAGGTGATGCACAACAACCCCGGAAACCACGACGTGGGCTTCTACGGCCCCACCGGCATCTTCATCAAAATCGGCTACCGGGGAAACCTCGTCGTCTCGGGCTACACCGGCTGCCGACTGCCGCGTGACAAGAAATAGCCGGGCGACAAGCGACCCTGACCTGGTCAAACTTTGTGGAGCTAAGGGGATTCGAACCCCTGACCTGACCAGGCAAAGTGCCGTTTCAACTGCGATTTCGCTCCGACTCGGTCCGATTCAGTCCCGCTCGTTACCTGCGGTTTCGTTCTCGGGTATTGACGGCGTCAAGACCGGTGAAAGGGCGCGGTGTAATTCGTCAAACCCGGGAGACGGTGATGTCTGCTTCGGTCAGGCGCGTGTATGCGGCGATGTCGGTGATGGCGATGCGGTGTCCTCGGGCATCCAGTGGACGGGCGAGGATCTGGACCCACGAGGCCGAAGACTATGCCGGCCGGTCGACACTCATTGGTCGAACGAAGAGGCGGCAGCACGTCGGCGCGTGACTGCAACCCTGCGCGTACGGCGCAGACGACACTCGCGCGACTACGGTGCAGGCGGGATGCGATGTCCCTGCGCCGAGGTGCCCGGGTGGCGGATCGTGTCGTGCCCGAGTTTGCGATTGTGCATGGGTTCGCGCGCCGACTTCTGGTGTTCGAGCTGCCGGATCAACTCATGCTTGGCGTCGTGAAGGGCGCGCGTGATGTCGCGGTTGTCGGCGACAGCCACGAGCGGCGGGAGACCAGGCAAGGTGGTTCGCAACGTGACGCGCTGCTCCTTGCGGCCGCGATCCTGCAACGAGACTTCCAGGCTGATGTCAAGCGGGTCCCGCCGGCCCAGATGCGGCTCGAGCGTAGCCAACGCCTCCAGCACGTACAGACGTTCCTTGGCGACGAATCCCGCACCCATGTGCAGGACGCACTCACCGAGCGGATTATGCGTTCTGTCGCGGGACCTTCTCATCGTGCTTATGGTGACCTCATCTCTGGTGATCTGGTTGCTGAACGATCGTGGCCAGCAGCTGCCGAAGTGGCGCGGTGGCGATGCCGATGGCGCCGTCGGCGATCCCGTAGGGGATCACCAGGGTGTCGGCGTGAACCAGCGCGCCGCAGGAGTAGACGACGTTGGGCACGTAGCCGTTCTGTTCGTCGTGGGAGGGGCTCAGCAGTGGGCGTCGCAGCCGGCCGAGCACCCGGGTCGGATCGTCGAGGTCAAGCAGAATCGCGCCGATGCTATACGTGCGCATGGGTCCGACGCCGTGCGTGAGCACTAGCCACCCTGCGTCGGTTTCGATTGGCGGGCCGCAATTTCCGAGTTGCACCGCTTCCCATGCCTCAGCCGGCTGCTGGCAGGGCGACGCGCTCGGCCAGACCGCCAGATGGTCGGCGAAGGCGACGCTGTTGGTCTCGCGGTCCGATCGCGACACGGCGGCGTAGCGACCGTGTATTCGTCGGGGGAACAATGCCAAACCTTTGTTAGCCGCGGCCTTCCCGACTAGCGGCCCGGAGGTGAAGGACTGGAAGTCCTTGGTCTTGAGCAGTTGTTGGCTGATGTGGGATCCGCTGTAAGCCGTGTAGGTGGCGTAGTAGGTGACCGAGCCGTCGTCGTCGACGAAGCGGACGAATCGGGCGTCCTCCATGCCAGCATGCTCGGCCTCCATCGAAGGCCACAGCACACGCTCGGAAACCGATACTTCGCTGGGGAATTCGACGGCATAGGATCGATCGGCGATCGCACGGATCAGGGCGACCGCGCGCTCCCCGTGTTCGCGGGTGCTTAGGTGGGCCCGGAGATTGTCGAGTCGCGCGTCGAGGTCGGATCGCGTGAAGCGGTCGCCGAGCGCATCGAGGACGTAGTTTGCGGCCTCGCCGGCATTCCCGATGCGGCCGAGTTCGCCGCGGAACACCGCGGTCTCGAGCAGCGCGCCCGACGCGCTTCCGGTGGTGGCGAAGCGGGTCGGCTCGTCGATCGTGACCCGGCCCCCAGCGTCGACGACACCGGTGCGGAACCCGATGGACGAGCGGTGTCCTTCCCCGATCCCCCGCACGCTCATCACGAATCGCAGGCTGCCTGCCGCCATGACGGTCTGGTCGGGGTGGGCCACAATGCTGGGGTTGCAGAGCGCCGCCCCCTCGATGGCGTACTCGCTGGTAAAGGTCGCTCCCAGCAACAGCATTCGCGCATCGGAGAGGTGGATGTCGGGATCCAGGCGGTCGGCGAGCTCGCGGGCGTGCCGACGGAACGTGCCCGCGAGGTCACGGTGGCGTCCGTCGAAGCGGATGATGATGTCGTCCAGGGACGACCGAACGTCTTCGTCGGTCAGCGCCAGGATGCGCTTGAGTACCACTCCCGCTCGGGACTCCTGACGCTCGAAGCCCTCCATGCCGGGCACGAAGAGCTGGGTGATCACCCGCGCCGCATTGGCCGCGATCCGGTGAGGGTCGCGGGTGACGAGCCCGGTGCGCGTCAAAGTCATTGTGGGACTAGCGAAAAGCGCCGCGTGTGTTGCAGGGTGGAGATCACCGCGAGGGTCGATTCGGCGCCCTGGTTGAGGTTGACGCACTCAGCGAGCAACCCGTCGAAACCACCACCGGTCTCCGTGTCCCACATGAGCAACCCGGAGTCGTTGGCGCCCTGGAACCAGGCGGCAGACGACCGGATCCCATCCGGCCAGAGCGGACGCGGATCGGCGGCTGCGGCGCGTGCGCAGGCGTCGGCGAGGGTGGCCACCTCGATCGGCTGCTGGTCGAAGGCGGGCCGGCTGTCCTGCGGTCCCCGGCCGCCCGCGGGGGCGGGCGACAGGTGGCCGCCAATCGTTTCGTAGTCGAGCAGCCACTCCAGCAGATCCAGGCCACGCTGTTTCAAGTCCGGGTCGTCCAGCGCGACGCCGGCAGCGATCATCGCCTCGGGGAGAATCGCATTCGCGTAGGTGAGCCTTGGCTCGGGCCATGGCCAGTCGGACTTGGTCTCGGGTCTCGCGACCGTGGCGGCGTAGTCGGTGAGGAGTCGCAGGGCCGCGGAATTACCGGGCTCGACGCTGAGAAGTTCGGCGGCGCCGACGGCGGCGAACGACATCGCCCGCGGCCACGGTGACCTGGCCTTAGCAGCGCGCTCGAACTGAATCACGGCCAGTCGGCTCACCAGGCTGACGTCGCTGTGGGCGGCGGCAGTGCCGAGCCCCCAGACGCAGCGGCCCCAGTGGTCGTCTGTGGTGGGCTGGTCGGTCCAATGTCCGACGTGGTCCATCCGGTTGCGGCAGGAGCCGTTGTAGGACTGGGCGTCATTCAAGAACTGCAGGGCCTTGCGGGCGAGGCCGTTCACGGCACCTGGTGCGTCGGGCTCGCGGGTGGTGACGACGAGCACCCTGGCCATGTCGTCGGTGCAGTACCCGTGCTCACGGCGGGGCACGGTCATGCAGGCGTGCTCGAAGGTGGCACGATGGTCCGTCATTCGCAGCAGGTGCGCGAACACCGGGGTGGGCGCGGCGCCGGTCACGTCAGCGCGGACTGAGTAGCCAGCAGCCGTTGCGCCACGCCGACGTAGGCGTTGGCGACGACGGGCCAGGCGATCGTCGGGGCCAGTCCGCGGGCTTCGGCGGCCATGGACTCGGCGACTTGCGGATCGGTCAACAGCCGGCGCAGCGCTGCGACCAGTGCGTCGGGATCGTCGTGAGCAACGACGGTGCCCGCGCCGCTGCCGAGGAGCTCGACCGCGTGCGGGAAAGCGGTGGCGACGATCGGGCGGCCACTCGCGACGGAGTCGACCAGCACACCGGAGGTGACCTGGTCTTTCGAGTCGTAGGGCAGGACGACGACGGTAGCCGTCTGGATGAGCGCGGTGAGCTCTTCGGGGGTGCGGTACACGGCGTCGAAGGACACCGAATCGGCGACGCCGAGGCGTTTCGCGTGCGCGACAAGTGCTTCGCGATATCTTTCCCCCTGCGCGGCGAGGACCTTGGGGTGAGTGCGGCCGGCGATGATGTACCGCGGCGGGTTGGGCAGGTTCTTGAGCGAAGCCATGGCGTCGATGACCCGCTCGATGCCCTTGCCCGGTCCCAGCAGACCCCAGGTCAACATGGTCGACCGGTCAGGATGGTGCACGCCATTGGTCCTGGGGAGCGCCGCGCCGTGCGGAATGATGGTGATTTTGTGGCGGTCGACGGCGAAGCCTGCGCACAGGCGTTGGCGGGCCACCTCCGACATCACGATCACTTGATCGGCCAATGCTATCACCGATTCGAGCACCGAAAGTTGGTGTGGTGTCGGATGTTTGAGCACTGTGTGAACGACGACGATCGACGGGACGCGCAATCCGGCCATGATCTGGACGACTTCGTCTCCGTCGGGACCGCCATAGATGCCGTACTCGTGCTGGATGACGGCGACGTCGCTCCGGTTGAGGAGCTCGAAGGTTGCCTCTACGGACGAAGCCGAGCCGTTGACGAGCTCGCCGGCGACGTTGGGCTCCTCGGAGACGTCACCGTCGGCGATGCGCACGACATTGACGTTGGCGCCTCTGGCTGTCAATCCGCCTGCCAGGGCTGCGCTAAAGGTCGCCAGGCCGCATGGTGTCGGCGAATAGGTGCCGAGGATGCCAAAACTCGGCATGTACGAAAAGTGTTGCATCCCAAAGGGAGCAATCAACGGCTGAAACAACGATGGAACATTCAAAATTATCCCGACTGAACGGTAAATACTAACGATGGGTCCGGCGTGAGCGGATGCTCGGGCAGATCAGCGTCATAAGCTGAGCCATTCCGGATGGGCTGGGAGTACCAGCACCCCTCACGCTACACCCTCACCGGCCGAAAGGCGTGGTCTGCACTTTGCGGTCACCGCAAAGGGTTTGCACGATGGCGAGACGCTTGCGTTCGGTGTTCTCACGTTCGGTGTTCTCAAACGTGTGTGGATGCCGCCGCGGTTTGGCGCTGTCGAAGACAGTTTTCGTCATACCAGCAGCCTTGGCGCGGCGCTCTGTTGGTCCGACGTTTGGCGCGAAGCTGAGCCCCACATGGCGAACGCGCACTCCAGCGCCAGCCCTATATCAGTCGGTGCGGATCAGGTCCCGTCACACCTTGCATGGCCACGGCAGCAGATTTCACGCCGAATCTTGACGGGAGTCTTGACCTGAGGTTCGGGTAAACCGCTTTCGATCCCTGAACCGCTGTCTCCAGTGGAGCTAAGGGGATTCGAACCCCTGACCTACTCGATGCGAACGAGTCGCGCTACCAACTGCGCCATAGCCCCTGATCGCTAGCAGGCTACCAGCCGCGGCCCGAACCGCCGAACCGCACTACTCGCCGACGGCCCGCGGCAAGTCCCTGGACCAGCCGTAGTGGCGCATCGGCATCGCGTAGTCCAGATGCTCGAAGATTGGGTCCTCGTCGTCGATCTCCAGAACCACTGCGCCCGGGCGCCGCAGCCGCGACGGCACCACGTCGTAGTCGCGGTCGTAGGCGTTCTCCACGCCCATCCGCGCCCGCGCCATCCGCTGCATCCGCCGGCGACGCACCTTCTCCTCGATGCGGGTCTGGCGCCGCAGGTAACCCAGGTAGAGCAGGGTCACGGCGGTGGCGGTGCCGCACACCCACCAGGCGCTGGGCGAGATCTTGAACGCGGCCGTGGCCGAGCCCACCAGCACCACCGCCATCACCATCAGCACGCGCTTGCGGAATTTGTACTTGCGGGCGCTGACGGCGGCCGCGGTCTTCGCATCGAACCGGCGGCGCCGCGAGGCGTTCCGCGGCACCGGCGCCGGCATTTCCTCGTCGTCGGCTTCCGCCTCGGGCTCCAACCCGGAGGAGTCCTCGATGTATTCGTAGCCCTCGTCGTCCTCCTCGTCGCCGGCGTGGGCGACGACGTCGGTGTCGGACTCCTCGTCGTCCTCGTCGGCGTCGGCTTCCTCCTCGACCACCGCAGCGACGCCGGCCGGGAGCGCCTGCGAATCCTCGACGACGTCGACGTCGAGGTACTCGGGCTCGGTGCGCTCGGACGCCGCGGCCTTCACGACCACCGGACGCAGCTGGCGCAGCTCGTCGGTGTCGTCGTCGCCGCGTTCTTCGTCGTCGTCCTCGTCCGCGGCGAGGTCACGCTCGTCGTCGAGCACGTTGTCGGCCGCCTCTTCCGGCGGCTGCCAGTCGGGATCGCTGCGGTGCCCGGCGGCCGGACCGCTGCGTTTGATCAGCCGCGACTTCGCCCCGCCGTTGAGGACCCGGGTGGCCAGGGCCACGTCGCTGGTGCGCCGCACGGCGTCGCGTTTGCTGACGAGCATCGGCACCAAGACGAACAGCCAGAGCACTACGAGCGAGATCCACAACAGTGACTGCGGAATGCTTGGCATGACGACCTGCTCTCTTCGGTTCCGATCCCGCGAGGCCCACCGGTGGCCAACGCGGCCGGGTTTAAGTGACCAGGACAATTACACACCTGTAATTTCGCTCTCACAAGCACCACGAGTCACTCGTGTCGCGGTAGCCACATGGTGGCCCGGCCGCGAGGGGTCGCTCAGGCCCAGCTCGCGTGCCCGGCGCGGACCAGCGTCGAGGCCACCGATCCGGACACCTCCTCGACGGTGATGGCCATCAGCAGGTGGTCGCGCCACGCCTTGTCGACCTCGAGGTAGCGCTGCAACAACCCCTCTTGGCGGAACCCGACCTTCCCCAGCACGGCGCGGCTCGCGGCGTTCTCGGGCCGCACGGTGGCCTCCACGCGATGCAACATCACCGGGCCGAAGCAGTGGTCCAGCCCCAGCGCCAACGCCGCCGTGGCCACCCCGCCGCCGGTCGCCGACCGCGGTACCCAGTAGCCGATCCACGCCGACCGCAACGCCCCATGGGTGACGTTGCCGATGGTCAGCTGGCCGCAGAACCGGCCGTCGAGCTCGATGACGTACGGCAACATGCGGCCGGCGCGGGCCTCCGCACGCAGCCCGGAACACAGCGCCGGCCACGCGGCGACCGTGTGCCGGCTCGTCCAATCGGTCTCCGCGCTGGGCTCCCACGGCTCGAGGTGCGCGCGGTCGGCCAACCGGATCCGGCTCCACTGCGCTCCGTCGCGCATTCGCACGGCCCGCAGCCGGACCACCCCCGCCGGGACCCGCAACGGACCGACGTCGAGCGGCCAACCCGGATGACGGGGGTTGGTGCGCAACAGGTTCACGAGCCCGTGGAGTCGGTGCACTTAACCGCGCTGAGCCAAGAAGGCGACGTCGACGATCTCGCCGGTGCGGACTTGTTCGGCGCCGGTCGGCACCACCACAAGGCAGTTCGCTTCCGCGAGGGTGGCCAGCAGATGGGAGGACGCGCCCGGGGCCCCGCCCAGCGCCTGCACGAGGTATTCACCGGTTTCCTGGTCGCGCATCAGCTGGCCGCGCAGGTAGCCCTTGCGCCCGGCGACCGACGTGATGGGCGACAGCGTGCGGGCCTGCACGATCCGGCGCATCGGCTGGCGCTTGCCCAGCGAGAGGCGGATCAGCGGCCGCACCATCACCTCGAAGACCACCAGGGCGCTGACCGGGTTCGCGGGCAGCAAGAACGTCGGGACGCCGTCGCGGCCCAATTGACCAAAACCCTGGACGGACCCCGGATGCATCGCGACGCGGACGACTTCCATCTCCCCGAGCTCGGAAAGGACCGAGCGCACCGGCTCGGCCGCGGCGCCCCCGACGCCCGCGATCACCACCACCTCGGCGCGGTTGATCTGGCCCTCGATGATCTCGCGGAATTCCTTGGGCTCGTTGCTGACGATGCCGACGCGGTTGACCTCCGCGCCGGCGTCCCGGGCCGCCGCCGCGAGTGCGTAGGAGTTCACGTCGTAGACCTGGCCGTTGCCCGGGGTGCGCGAGATGTCGACCAGTTCGCCGCCGACGGCCATCACCGTCACCCGGGGCCGCGGATGCACCAGCACCCGCTCACGGCCGACCGCGGCCAGCAGGCCGACCTGGGCGGCGCCGATGACGGTTCCGGCGCGCACCGCCACGTCACCGGGCTGCACATCGTCGCCGGTGCGGCGCACATACGCACCCGATGGCGCCCCCCGCAGAATCCGCACCCGCGTGCTGCCGCCGTCGGTCCAGCGCAGCGGGATGACCGCGTCGGCCAGCGTGGGGAGCGGGGCGCCCGTATGCACCCTGGCGGCCTGCCGGGGCTGCAGCCGGCTGGGCGTGCGCGCCCCGGCCTCGACGGTCCCCATCACGGGCAGGACCAGGCCCTCGCGCCGGTCTTCCTCGAGCTCCGCGTCGCCGGGCGGCTCACCCAGACTGTCGGCGCCCACTTCGCCGACGCCCAGCACGTCGACGCTGCGCACCGCATAGCCGTCGATCGCGGCCTGATCGAAGCCGGGCATCGGACGCTCGGTCACGACCTCTTCGGCACACATCAATCCCTGCGCCTCGGCAATGGCCACCCGGATGGGCCGCGGTGCCACCGCGGCGGCCGTTATCCGGGCCTGCTGCTCCTCCACAGAACGCACAGCGCGCCTCTCTGCCCTGGCGGCCTAGGCCTCAATGCCCCAGCGGGCGCCGTCGTGGGCCGGGCGTTCAAAGCCGGCTACTTCTCGGCCAGGCCTAACCGCGCCACCAACCATCGCCGCAAATCCGGGCCGTAGTCGTCACGGTCCAATGCAAAGTCAACCGCAGCCTTGAGGTAGCCGCCGGGATTTCCCAAGTCGTGTCGAGATCCGCGATGCACGACGACATGCACGGGGTGGCCCTCGGAAATGAGCAAAGCGATCGCGTCGGTGAGCTGTATTTCGCCGCCCACCCCGCGGTCGACGCGGCGCAACGCGTCGAAGATGGCCCGGTCGAGCACGTAGCGGCCCGCCGCGGCGAACATCGATGGGGCTTCCTCGCGCCTGGGCTTCTCGACCATGCCGTTGACCTTCAGCACGTCGGGATTGTCGTCGCCGGGTGCCGGCTCGACATCGAAAACCCCGTAGGCGCTGATCTCTTCGGGCGTCACCTCGATGGCGCACAACACCGTGCCGCCGTAGTGTGCCCGCACCTTCGACATCGTCTCCAGGACGCCGGTGGGCAGCACCAGGTCGTCGGGCAGCAGCACCATCACGGCGTCCTCGTCGGGAGCCAGCGTGGGCTCCACGCAACTGATGGCGTGCCCCAGTCCCAGCGGCTCGGCCTGCACCACGGACTCGACCTTGATCAGCTGCGGCGCGCGGCGCACCTTGTCCAGCATCGCCTTCTTGCCGCGGGCCTCCAGCGTGCCCTCGAGGACCAGATCCTCGACGAAGTGCGCGACGACACCGTCCTTGCCCTCGGAGGTGATGATCACCAGGCGATCGGCGCCCGCCTCGGCCGCCTCGGCGGCGACCAGCTCGATGCCGGGGGTATCGACGACCGGCAGCAGCTCCTTCGGCACCGTTTTCGTCGCGGGCAGGAAGCGAGTACCAAGACCGGCGGCGGGCACGATCGCCGTATGTGGGACCACCACTTTTGGGCTTGACATTGTTCACACGATAACCCGAACGCGCATCGCTGATCCGATGTGGCGCGGGCAAAGACCCGGCTGGAATGGTTGAGGCATGGCGACCACCAGTAAGGCCGCATTGCGTGAGCAGCTGCAGGCGGCCCGGCGCCGCGTTGCCGACGTCGTTCGGGCCCGCGAGGCGGAAATGTTGTGCCAGCGACTGGAGGCCGCGGAAAACGTCGTGAGCAGCGGCGGCACGGTGTGCGCCTACGTGCCGGTGGGCGCCGAGCCCGGGTCGGTCGACATGCTGGACGTGTTGCTGCGCCGGTGCGGGCGAGTGCTGCTGCCGGTTGCGCGCACCACCGCCGGGGACACGCCGCTGCCATTGCGCTGGGGCGAATATCGGCCCGGGACGCTGACGGCCGCGCGGTGGGGACTGCTGGAGCCGCCGGAGCCATGGCTCCCGGCCACCGCGATCGCGGACGCCAGCCTGATCCTGGTGCCGTCGCTGGCGGTCGACCGCTCCGGGGTCCGGTTGGGCCGGGGCCGCGGCTTCTACGATCGCTCGCTGGGCGCCCGCGACCCACACGCGCGGCTGGTCGCGGTGGTGCGCGACGCGGAGCTGGTGGACGATTTACCCGCCGAGCCGCACGACGTACCGATGACCGACGCGCTCACGCCGCGGGCGGGACTGATCGCCCTGGGATAACACATCGGGAATGAGCGGCGTCACGTGGCGGTTCTAGCACTTGAGACGCTAGAGTGCTAACAGACTTTTGCAATCATCCGGAGGTTTTCGTGCCGACTTACAGCTATCAGTGCACCGAGTGTGACGATCGCTTCGACATCGTGCAGGCCTTCACCGACGATGCGCTGACCACCTGCAAGCGCTGCTCCGGGCGGCTGCGCAAGCGCTTCAACTCCGTCGGCGTGGTGTTCAAGGGCAGCGGCTTCTACCGCACCGACAGCCGCGAGTCCGGCAAGAAGTCGACGACCACCACCAACGGATCCTCGTCGACCGACTCGGGGTCGAGCTCGGGATCGAGCGAGAAATCCTCGTCCAGCGAGAAGTCCGGATCCGCCGAGAAGTCGAGCAGCAGCGCCACCGCGTCCGCCGCCGCCTCGAGCTGACGGGTTATCCACAAACCCGTCGCCGCCGGCATTCGCCGCTGACCGCGGGGCGCTTACCGTTGCGGCGTGGGCGAATCATCGCTGAACCCCAGCCCGTTCAGCCGCCTCTCGACGTGGCTGCGCCCCGATTGGACCAGGACCGTGCTGGCGCGACGAGTCGCCGCCGGCGGGCTCGTCGTGCTGGCCGGCTTGGCGGCGCTGCGCTCCAACCCCGCCGGTGACTACGCCGAGGTGGTGGTCGCCGACCACGACCTACGGCCCGGCGCCGCGCTGACCCCGGCCGATGTCCGCCTCGAAAAGCGTTTGGCCACAACCATTCCCGACGGGGCACGCACCGACGTGGGCGCCCTGCTCGGATCCACCCTGGCCGGCCCGACCAGGCGCGGCGAGATCCTCACCGACGTGCGGGTGCTGGGCACCCGGCTGGCCGAGTCGACCGCGGGACCCGGCGCCCGCATCGTGCCGCTGCGCCTGGCCGACGGCGCCCTGATCGACCTGGTGCGCGTCGGCGACGTCGTCGACGTGCTGGCCGCACCGGCGACCGGGTCACCGGAGACGCCGCAGGCCGCCCCCAAGGTGGTGGCCACCGACGCCGTCGTGGTGCTCGTGTCGGCCAAGCCAAAGGTCCAGGCCGGCGACGGTGACCGCGTAGTCTTGGTGGCGCTGCCGGCTCGCGTGGCGAATACGGTGGCGGGTTCGGCGCTGGGTCAGGCGGTGACGCTCACCCTGCACTGAGCGCCTCGCCGCCGTCGGCCCTGCAACCGACAGCAAACTCTGTTCAATCCCAGGAAGGACATCTGAATGTTCAAAGGGTTCAAGGAGTTTCTCTCGCGGGGCAACATCGTCGACCTGGCCGTCGCGGTGGTCATCGGTACCGCCTTCACCGCGCTGGTCACCAAGTTCACCGACAGCATCATCACGCCGTTGATCAACCGGATCGGCGTCAAAGAACACTCCGATGTCGGCGTCCTGAAGATCGGCATCGGCGGCGGCCAGACCATCGACTTGAACATCCTGCTGTCGGCCGCCATCAACTTCGTGCTGATCGCCGCTGTCGTCTACTTCTTCGTCGTGCTGCCCTACAACACGCTGCGCAAGCGCGGCGAGGTCGAGCAGGCGGACGACGCCCAGATCGTTCTGCTCACCGAGATCCGCGACCTGCTGGCCCAGACCAACGGCGGCTCGTCCGGCAGGCACGGCGAAACCAGCACCACACCCCCGCCGGAGCACGGACCCCGCGCCGACGCCGAGTCGCAATAATCCCGCAGAGACTGCTTTTCGGGCGGTCAGATCTCCAGGCTCGACAGCTGCCCGATGATCTGAGCGGCCAGCGGGTTCAGCGTCGCCATGCCATCGCGCACCGCGTACCGGGAGCCCGCCAGGTTCACCACCAGCGTGCTGCCGGACACCCCGGCCAGGCCGCGAGACAGGCCGGCGTCGATGATGCCCGCGGACAGCCCCGACGCCCGGATGGCCTCGGCGATGCCCAGGATCTCGCGGTCCAGGATCTCGCGGGTCGCCTCCGGGGTGACGTCGCGCGGCGTGACACCCGTCCCACCGACGGAGACCACCAGGTCGACCCCGCCGATCACCGCGGTGTTGAGCGCGTTGCGGATCTCCACCTCGTCCGCCGCGACGGCGACCACACCGTCGACGACGAATCCCGCCTCGGTCAGCAGCTCGGTAACCAGTGGCCCGCTGTGGTCCTCGTCGCCGTGGGCGGTGCGATCGTCGACCACCACGACAAGGGCCCGGCCGACCACCAATTCGGCGCCCGTCTCCATGGGTGCCACCGTATAACCGAGCTCCGACAATCCCGCCGCCGAGGGTTCTTCGACTCGCATTACTGATCCGCCTTCCCCAGAGTCACCGGCACGGTACGGCTGCCACCACCAGCGGGATCCTGGAAGGTCAGCGAAATCTTGTCGCCCGGCGCCTTGGACCGCACGGCGGCAACCAGGGCGTCGGCGCTGCTGATCGGGCGGTCGTCGACCTTGGTGACGATCACGTTCTTGGGGACGCCGGCGGTCGCGGCCGCACCGTTCGGCACGACGTCGACGACCTTGGCGCCCGGAGCGCCCTTGTCGTTCGTCACCTGCACGCCCAGCGAGGCGTGGGACGCCTTGCCGGTGCTGATCAGCTCGTCGGCGATGCGCTTGGCCTGGTCGACCGGGATCGCGAACCCGAGCCCGATCGAACCGCTCTGGGCGTCCGGCGAGTCCGCGCCCAGGGTGGCGATCGCCGAGTTCACGCCCACCAGCTGCCCGCTCATGTTGACCAACGCGCCGCCGGAGTTGCCCGGGTTGATGGCCGCGTCGGTCTGGATCGCGTCCAGAACGGTGTTCTGGTTGCCCGACTCACCGGTGGTCGACACCGGCCGGTTGAGCGCGCTGACGATACCGGTGGTCACCGTGCCCGACAGGCCCAGCGGCGACCCGATGGCAACCACTGGTTGTCCCACCCGCAGATCCGATGAGGAGCCCAGGGAGATCGGGGTGAGGCCGGAAACGCCCTGCACGCGGATCACGGCGATGTCGCTGGTGGGATCGGCGCCGACGACCGTGAACGACGCGGTGCGGCCGTCGGCGAAGGTCACCGTCGTCTTGGGAGCGGGCCCGCCGACGGGACCCCCGGGCGGGCCGCCGGGGGGAGCGCCGGGAACGCCGGGCGCCTTCGGCGGCCCCGCGGCCGCCGCGACCACGTGGTTGTTGGTGAGGATGAGGCCGTCGGCGGAAAGGATGACGCCGGAGCCCTCTTCGGACTGGCGGCCGAGATCGGTCTCCAGCATGACGACGCTGGGCACCACCTTGGAGGCGACCTGTTCGACGCTGCCGGGCGGCATGTTCGCCGCGGGAACGCTGGGTGCGCCGATGACCGTGTGCCCGTTGCCGGTGGTCGGGTGCGTGCCGAGCTCGACGGCCGTGGCCGCCGCCCCGCCGATGCCGGCGGACACCACCGCGATGGCCAACGCGCCGACGGCCAACAGCCCTGCGCGGGGTCGCCTTTGGGCGCCGGGCGGCATCGGCGGCAGCATGCCGGGCATCGGGCCCGTCCCCCCGGGGATGGGGCCTACCCCGGTTCCCCCCGGTATCCGGCCCTGACCGGTGCCGCTGAACGGCTCGTACGGGTCGTATGGCTGCCGAAATTGGGTCGTCTGCGACTGGTGGCGCCAGTCGAATGGCTGGCTATACGACGGTTGCTGATGCCCCTGGCCGTAAGCGGAGGTCCCCGGGTGGCTCTGGGCGGGCGCAGGCTGATTCGGCGCGGGACGGTATCCCGGCTGCTGCGGCGGTGGCGAATACCTCGGGTCATTCGTCATGTCGCTGGGTCGCACTTCCTCTATCTCCGTTCGGCTCGTCGGCTCGACGGGCTCTCCAACAGTAGCTGCAGACCTACCTTGCCCGCGCGGACTGAGAGTCCACTGAGACAACGTTCGACGGTTCCCGAGAGTTCGCCTCGTCGGTGGCCACCGGAACGGTGGGATCGGCGCCCGGTTCTCCCTCGGCGTTCCCGGCACCGGACGCCGGATACGTCGAGGGCGGCATCGGCCGGCCGGGCAGCAGGACGTAAAACGAGGTCCCCGGCGGCTGTCCGCCCGGCACGGTGTCCTCGACACGAAGCAATCCACCGTGATTCAGCACGACCTTCTTGACGATCGCCAGCCCCAGGCCGGAGCCCGGCATGGCGCGCGCGGTCGTCGAACGGTAGAACCGCTCGAACACCAGGCGGCGTTCGTGCGGTGGGATGCCCGGGCCGTGGTCGGACACCACCAGCTCCGCGTGCGACGGGTCGAGCTGCCGCATGGTGACGCCGACCCGCCCCCCCGGCGGGCTCCACTTCGCCGCGTTGTCCAACAGGTTCAGCACCGCGCGCGAGAGCCCGGCGGCGTCGCCGAACATCTGCCAGGGCGTCACGTTGACGTCGAAGTGAATGTCGTTGCGGCGCCGCCTGACTCGCTCCAGGCTGCGATCGACCACCTCGGACATGTCGACCGGTTCGTGCACCACCTGGCCGGCGTCGTCGCGGGTGAGGTCCACCAGATCGCCCACCAGCGTGGACAGTTCCTCGATCTGGGCCAGCACGTCGGCGCGGAGCTCGACCATCTCCTGCTCGGGCAGCCGCGGCGCTCCCGGCTCCATGGAAGCCATCAGCAGCTCGACGTTGGTGCGCAGGGACGTCAGCGGGGTGCGCAATTCGTGTCCGGCGTCGGTGACCAGCCGCGCCTGCCGCTCGCGGGATTCGGCCAGCGCGCGCAGCATCAAGTTGAATGCCTCGGTGAGCCTTGCCAATTCGTCGCTACCGAACACCGGGATGGGACGCAGGTCGTCGGTGCGCGCCACCCGTTCCGCCGCCTCGGTCAGACGCCCCACCGGGCGCAACCCAGCCCTGGTGACCATGCCGCCCGCCACCGCGGCGACCGCGACACCGATGCCGCCCACGATCAGCAGCACCAAGCGCAACTTGGTCATCACCGCCTCGGTCGGCTTGAGGCTCTTGGAGATCAGCAGCGAACAGCCGTTGGGCAAGTGGATGGCCAGGACCCGTTGATCGAACGCGGTGCGCCGGGACATGAACAGATCACCGCGGATCACCGCCTTCTCGGGCGCACCGACGGGCAACGTCTGACCCGGCTGCTGCGCGGTGTAGATCGAGTGGCCCGGGTTCACCAGCATCGCATTGACATCCGAGTAGGCGGTGCCTTCGATGGCCTTGCCGGGGTCAGCGGCCAGTGAACCGCTGGCGATCAGCAGCTGCGCCCGGCTTTGCAGCTGGTTGTCGATATCGCTATACAGCGCAGCCGAAATCACCGCGTACACGGCGAATGCCATCAGCACGACGACCATCGCCACCATCGACATCGCCAGCAGCATGACGCGCCACCGCAGCGACAACGAACTGGCGGCGCGCAGCGGAACGCGTTGGGGCCGTTGGTACCGGATCATCGTCGAATGCGGCTCATCACGGCGGTGTCTCGCGAAGGACGTAGCCCACGCCGCGCACGGTGTGAATCAGCCGTGGCTCCCCGTCGGCCTCGGTCTTGCGGCGCAGGTAGCCGACATAGACCTCGAGCGCGTTGCCGGAGGTGGGAAAGTCGAATCCCCACACCTCCTCCAGGATCCGGCTGCGCGTAAGCACCCGGCGCGGGTTGGCGATCAACATTTCCAGCAAGGCGAATTCGGTGCGCGTCAGGCTGATCTGGCGTTGCCCCCGGGTGACTTCGCGGGTCACCGGGTCCAGCGTCAGGTCCGAGAACGTCATGGCCACCGAGTCGGCGTCGTCGTCCGGCTTGGTGCGGCGCAGCAGCGCCCGCATCCGGGCCAGCAGTTCCTCCAGGGCGAACGGCTTCGGCAGGTAGTCGTCCGCGCCGGCGTCCAGCCCCGCGACCCGCTCGGAGACCGAATCGCGGGCCGTGAGCACCAAGATCGGCAGGTCGTCGCCGGTGCTGCGGAGCTGACGGCACACCTCGAGGCCGTCCAGTCGCGGCATCATCACGTCGAGGACGAGCGCGTCGGGCCGGTCGCTGGCGATCATCTCGAGCGCCTCCAGCCCGTCATGGGCCAACTCGACCGAGTAGCCATTGAAGGAAAGCGACCGGCGCAGCGACTCACGCACTGCGCGATCGTCGTCGACGACCAGTATCCGCACGGAGCTAGTGTCGTCCCGGCGCCTGAGAGCGGGCTGAGAGGCGCGCCGGGTGTTTGCCGAGATTAACTAACGCCGGTCCAGGTCGATCAGACCGAGGCGGGCGGCCTTGAGCAGCCGGCGGGGCACCTTGTGCTTCTGGCCGGCGACCGTCACACCGACGAGTTCCGTCTTGGTGGCCTTCCACTGCGCGCGACGGCTACGGGTGTTCGCGCGCGACATCCTGCGCTTGGGTACGGCCATGGTCGGGCCTAACTCCTCGTGTCGGGGGCTTGTCGCGCGGCGTGGCCGGTGCGGCCGAACGTGCGACGATTGCCACCAGGATAGTCGGTGGCCTGCCGGGCACCAAAACGAAGCCCGCGGGCGCCGAGGGGCGTCCTTGACGTGACACCGGCGCGACCCGCTAACCTACCGGTTGGTTGGTTGGTTTGCGCTCACCGGTGAAACGCAGATGGGAGGACTGCATGGCCCCTACCACTGCTCGCGACGCGGTCCGGATCGCGAATTGCTCCGGCTTTTACGGTGACCGGTTGTCGGCGATGCGCGAAATGCTGACCGGCGGCGACGTGGACTACCTCACCGGCGACTACCTGGCCGAACTGACCATGCTGATTCTAGGTCGCGACCGGATGAAGCATCCCGAGCGCGGCTACGCCAAGACCTTCCTGACCCAGCTCGAGGACTGCCTGGGCGAGGCCCGCGACCGGGGTGTCCGCATCGTCGCCAACGCCGGCGGCCTCAACCCGGCCGGGCTGGCCGACGCGATACGCGCCCTGGCCGAGCGCCTCGGCATCCCCGCCCGGGTGGCCCACGTCGAAGGTGATGACCTGCTGGCGCGCGCCGCCGAACTCGGGCTGGGCACCCCGCTGACCGCCAACGCCTACCTGGGCGCGTGGGGCATCGTCGACTGCCTGGGCGACGGCGCCGACGTGGTCGTCACCGGCCGGGTCACCGACGCCTCGGTGATCGTCGGGGCGGCCGCGGCGCACTTCGGCTGGGACCGCACCGACTATGACCGGCTCGCCGGCGCTGTGGTCGCCGGGCACGTCATCGAGTGCGGCGTGCAGGCGAGCGGCGGCAACTACTCCTTCTTTACGGAAGTCCCCGACCTGACCCACGCTGGCTTCCCGCTGGCCGAGGTGCACGCCGACGGCTCGTCGGTGATCACCAAGCACCCCGGCACCGGCGGCCTGGTCAGCGTCGACACCGTCACCGCGCAGCTGCTCTACGAGATCACCGGCGCGCGCTACGCCAACCCCGACGTCACCGCCCGGATGGACACCGTCGAACTGTTCGCCGAGGGCCCCGACCGGGTGCGCATCAGCGGCGTGCGCGGCGAGCCGCCGCCGCCCACGTACAAGGTGTCGCTGAACAGCATCGGCGGATTCCGCAATGCGATGACCTTCGTGCTGACCGGGCTGGACATCGAGGCCAAGGCCGAGTTGGTGCGCCGGCAGCTCGAGGCCGCGCTGACCGTCAAACCCGCGGAGCTGCAGTGGTCGCTGGCCCGCACCGACCACGCCGACGCCGACACCGAGGAAGCCGCCAGCGCGCTGCTGCACTGCGTGGTCCGCGACCCCGATCCCGCGAACGTCGGGCGCCAGTTCTCCTCGGCGGCCGTGGAATTGGCGCTCGCCAGTTACCCGGGTTTTCACGTGACCGCCCCGCCGGGTGACGGTCAGGTCTACGGCGTGTTCACCGCCGGCTACGTCGATGCCGATGAGGTGTCGCACGTCGCGGTGCACACCGACGGCACCCGCACCGACATCCCTTGTGCCAACCAGACTTTGGCGTTGGCACCCGCCGATCCCCCGCCTTTGCCGGAGCCGTTGCCCGCCGGGCCGACGCGGCGGGTGCCGCTGGGCCGCATCGCGGGGGCGCGCAGCGGTGACAAGGGCGGCTCGGCCAACGTCGGGGTCTGGGTCCGCACCGACGACCAATGGCGCTGGCTGGCCAACACGCTGACCGTCGAGCTGCTCAAGGAGCTGCTGCCGGAAGCGGCGGAGTTCGACGTGACCCGCCACGCGTTACCGAACCTGCGTGCGGTCAACTTCGTCATCGACGGCATCCTCGGCCAGGGCGTCGCTTATCAGGCGCGCTTCGATCCGCAGGCCAAGGGACTGGGTGAATGGTTACGCGGCCGCCATGTCGACATCCCCGAAAGGCTGTTATGAATCTTTGGACGACGCCGGAGCGCGAACAGCTGCGAAAGACGGTGCGCTCCTTCACCGAACGCGAAATCCTGCCCCACGCCGACGAGTGGGAGCGCACCGGCGAGCTGCCGCGCGACCTGCACCGGCGCGCCGGGGCGGCCGGCCTGCTGGGCGCGGGATTCCCCGAGGCGGTGGGCGGGGGCGGCGGTGACGGCGCGGACGCGGTGATCATCTGCGAAGAGGTGCATCAGTCCGGCGCGCCGGGCGGGGTGTTCGCCTCGCTGTTCACCTGCGGCATCGCGGTGCCGCACATGATCGCGTCCGGCGATCAGCGGCTGATCGACGAGTTCGTCCGGCCCACGTTGGCCGGCGACAAGATCGGCGCGCTGGCCATCACCGAGCCCGGCGGCGGCTCGGACGTCGGGCACCTGCGGACGTCGGCGGTGCTGGACGGTGATCACTACGTGGTCAACGGCGCCAAAACCTACATCACCTCGGGGGTGCGCGCCGACTACGTCGTCACCGCGGTGCGCACCGGCGGGCCCGGCGCGGCGGGGGTTTCGCTGCTGGTGGTCGAGAAGGGCACACCCGGTTTCGAGGTGAGCCGCAAGCTGGCCAAGATGGGGTGGCGGTCCTCGGACACCGCCGAGCTGTCCTTCGTCGACGCACGGGTGCCGGCGGCCAACCTGGTGGGCGCCGAGAACAGTGGGTTCCTGCAGATCGCGCAGGCGTTCGTTTCGGAGCGGATCGGGCTTGCCGCGCAGGCGTATTCGAGCGCACAGCGGTGCCTGGACCTGACGGTGCAGTGGTGCCGCGACCGGGAGACCTTCGGGCGGCCGCTGATATCCCGGCAGCCGGTACAGAACACACTGGCCGAGATGGCCCGCCGCATCGACGTCGCCCGGGTCTACTCCCGCCACGTGGTCGAGCGTCAACTCGCCGGCGAGACCAACCTGATCGCCGAGGTGTGCTTCGCCAAGAACACCGCCGTGGAGGCGGGGGAATGGGTGGCCAACCAGGCCGTCCAGCTGTTCGGCGGCATGGGCTACATGGCCGAATCCGAAGTCGAACGCCAGTACCGGGACATGCGGATCCTGGGCATCGGCGGCGGAACCACCGAAATCCTGACCTCACTGGCCGCGAAAACGCTGGGGTATCAGTCATGACCACTTTGCAATCCGCGCTGGACCCGAGCTCCCCCGCCTACGCCGACGCGGCGTCGACGGCGACCTCGCGCCTCGACGAGATCGGGGCCGAGCTCGCCAAAGCCCTTGCCGGCGGCGGCCCGAAGTATGTCCAGCGCCACCACGACCGCGGCAAGCTGACCGCCCGCGAACGCATCGAGCTCCTCGTCGACCCGGACTCCCCGTTCCTGGAGCTCAGCCCGCTCGCGGCATGGGGCAGCGCATTCACGGTCGGCGCCAGCACAGTCACCGGAATAGGCGTGGTGTCGGGCGTCGAATGCCTGATCGTCGCCAACGACCCCACCGTCAAGGGCGGCACCAGCAACCCGTGGACGCTGCGGAAGATATTGCGGGCCAACCAGATCGCCTTCCAGAACCGGCTGCCCGTCATCTCGCTGGTGGAATCCGGTGGGGCGGACCTGCCCACCCAGAAAGAAATCTTCATCCCCGGCGGGCAGATGTTCCGCGACCTGACCCGCCTGTCGGCGGCCGGCATCCCCACCATTGCCCTGGTTTTCGGTAACTCCACCGCCGGCGGCGCCTACATCCCCGGCATGTCCGACCACGTCGTGATGATCAAAGAACGTTCGAAAGTGTTCCTGGCCGGTCCCCCGCTGGTGAAGATGGCCACCGGCGAAGAATCCGACGACGAATCACTGGGCGGCGCCGAAATGCACGCCCGCATATCGGGTTTGGCCGACTACTTCGCCGCCGACGAGCTCGACGCCATCCGCATCGGGCGCCGCATCGTGGCCCGGCTGAACTGGCGCAAAGAGGGCCCCGCGCCCGGGCCCGTCACCGACCCACTGTTCGACGCCGAGGAGCTCATCGGCATCGTGCCGGCGGACCTGCGCATCCCGTTCGACCCGCGCGAGGTGATCGCCCGCATCGTCGACGGCTCCGAATTCGACGAATTCAAGGCCATGTACGGGTCGTCGCTGGTCACGGGCTGGGCCCGGCTGCACGGCTACCCGTTGGGCATCCTGGCCAACGCGCGCGGCGTCCTGTTCAGCGAGGAGTCGCAGAAGGCCACCCAATTCATTCAGCTGGCCAACCGCTCCAACACCCCACTGCTGTTCCTGCACAACACCACCGGCTACATGGTGGGTAAGGACTACGAGGAGGGCGGGATGATCAAGCACGGCTCGATGATGATCAACGCCGTCTCCAACTCGACCGTCCCGCACATCTCGCTGCTGATCGGCGCGTCGTACGGGGCCGGCCACTACGGCATGTGCGGCCGCGCCTATGACCCCCGGTTCCTGTTCGCCTGGCCCAGCGCCAAATCCGCGGTGATGGGCGGTGCCCAGCTCGCGGGCGTGCTGTCGATCGTCGCCCGGGCCGCCGCCGAAGCCCGCGGACAGCAGGTCGACGAGGAGGCCGATGCCGCGATGCGGGCGGCGGTCGAGGGGCAGATCGAGGCGGAGTCGCTGCCGTTGGTCCTGTCCGGCATGCTCTACGACGACGGGGTGATCGACCCGCGCGACACCCGCACGGTGCTGGGAATGTGTCTGTCCGCCATCGCCAATGGCCCGATCAAGGGGACGTCGAACTTCGGCGTCTTCCGGATGTGAGCCCCATGGTTACTCGAGTGCTGGTCGCCAACCGCGGCGAGATCGCCCGCCGGGTGTTCGCCACCTGCCGGCGGCTGGGCCTGGGCACCGTCGCCGTCTACACCGACCCGGACGCCGCCGCGCCGCACGTGGCCGAGGCCGACGCCCGCGTGCGGCTGCCCAAGGCCAACGACTACCTCAACGCCGAGGCGATCATCGCGGCCGCCCGCGCCGCCGGCGCCGACGCGATCCATCCGGGTTACGGGTTCCTCTCGGAGAACGCCGAATTCGCGGCGGCCGTGCAGGGCGCGGGCCTGACCTGGATCGGGCCGCCCGTGGACGCGGTGCGCGCGATGGGCTCCAAGATCGAGTCCAAAAAGCTGATGGCCGCCGCCGGGGTGCCGGTGCTCGACGAGCTCGACCCCGACGCGGTCACCGAGGCGCAGCTTCCCGTCCTGGTCAAGGCCTCCGCCGGTGGCGGCGGCCGCGGGATGCGGGTGGTGCGCGAATTGTCCGCCCTGGCGGGCGAAGTGGAGGCGGCCCGCCGCGAGGCGCAGTCCGCGTTCGGCGACCCGACCGTGTTCTGCGAGCGCTACCTGCCCACCGGGCACCACATCGAGGTGCAGGTCATGGCCGACACGCATGGGACGGTGTGGGCCGTCGGGGAACGGGAATGCTCCATCCAGCGCCGGCACCAGAAGATCATCGAGGAGGCCCCCTCCCCCCTGGTCGAGCGCATACCGGGCATGCGGGACAAGCTGTTCGACGCGGCCCGCCTGGCCGCCGGGGCGATCGGCTACACGGGCGCCGGGACCGTCGAGTTCCTCGCCGACGACGACGGCGAGTTCTATTTCCTGGAGATGAACACCCGGCTTCAGGTCGAGCACCCGGTGACCGAGGAGACCACGGGCCTCGACCTGGTCGAACTGCAGCTCGCCGTCGCCGACGGCGACCGCCTCGACGCCGAACCTCCCATCGCTCAAGGGCATTCGGTCGAGGCCCGCCTGTACGCGGAGGATCCCGCCCAGGGCTGGCAGCCGCAGGCCGGGCGCGTGCACCGCGTCGACGTGCCCGCGGTCCGGTCGCGATTCGGCACGCTGGGGCAGCGGACCGGCATCCGGCTCGATTCGGGCATCGTCGCCGGTTCCACCGTCTCCATTCACTACGACCCGATGCTGGCCAAGGTGATCTCGTACGCGCCGACCCGCCGGCAGGCGGCGCTCGTGCTCGCCGACGCGCTGGCCCGCACCCGGCTGCACGGCCTGCGCACCAACCGTGAGCTCCTGGTCAACGTGCTGCGCCACCCCGCGTTCCTCGACGGCGCCACCGACACCGCGTTTTTCGACACGCACGGTCTTCGGCGACTGTCGGCTCCCCTGGCCGACGCCGCCGCCATCCGGTTGTCCGCGATCGCCGCGGCGCTCGCGGAAGCCGCGCATAACCGCGCGACCGCGCCAGTCCTGGGGTCACTGCCCAGCGGCTGGCGCAACCTGGCGTCCGGCTATCAGGTGAGGACATATCGCGACGCCGACGGCGGCGAGCATCGGGTCGAATACCGCTTCACCAGAACGGGAGTACTGTTCGCCGACGACGAGCCGGTCCGGCTGGTCTCGGCCACGCCGGACGAGGTCGTGCTGGCCGACGGGTCCGGGGTGGCGTGCGGCTTCGCCGTCGCGCGATACGGGGACGACGTCTACGTCGACTCGGCGCGCGGGCCCGTCCACCTGGTCGCGCTGCCGCGTTTCCCGGAGCCGGGCTCGGCCGTCGAACGGGGTTCGCTGGTAGCGCCCATGCCCGGCAACGTGATCCGGATCGGCGCGGCGGTCGGCGACACCGTCGACGCCGGCCAGGCGCTGATCTGGCTCGAGGCGATGAAGATGGAACACACCATCACCGCGCCGACCGACGGCGTCCTCGCCGAACTCAACGTCAAGACCGGCCAGCAAGTCGACGTGGGCACCGTCCTCGGAGTGATCGCAAGCGCGGCGGAGCCGGGCGCAGCGGGTCACGACCATCCAAACCTCGGAGTGATCGCAGCGCCGCAAGCAGAAGGAGATTCGTAAATGACCGACACCAGCTTCATCGAGAGCGAGGAGCGCAGGGCGCTGCGCAAGTCCGTGGCAGCGTGGGCCGCCAACTACGGAAGCGAGTACTATCTGAAGAAGGCCCGCGCACACGAGCACACCGACGAATTGTGGTCGGAGGCGGGCAAACTCGGGTTCCTGGGGGTGAACCTTCCCGAGGAGTACGGCGGCGGGGGCGCCGGCATGTACGAGCTGTCGCTGGTGATGGAGGAGATGGCGGCGGCGGGCAGCGCGCTGCTGCTGATGGTGGTGTCGCCGGCGATCAACGGCACCATCATCAGCAAGTTCGGCACCGAGGACCAGAAGAAGCGGTGGATCCCCGGCATCGCCGACGGAACCCTGACGATGGCCTTCGCCATCACCGAGCCCGACGCCGGCTCCAACTCGCACAAGATCACCACCACCGCCCGCCGCGACGGCAGCGACTGGATCCTCAAGGGCCAGAAGGTCTACATCTCCGGTATCGACCAGGCGCAGGCCGTGCTCGTGGTGGGCCGCACGGAGGAGGCGAAGACCGGCAAGCTTCGCCCCGCCCTGTTCGTGGTGCCCACGGACGCGCCCGGATTCAGCTACACGCCAATCGAAATGGAGTTGATCAGCCCCGAACGGCAGTTCCAGGTCTTCCTCGACGATGTCCGGCTGCCGGCCGACGCGCTGGTCGGTTCCGAGGACGCCGCGATCGCGCAGCTCTTCGCGGGCCTGAACCCCGAGCGGATCATGGGCGCCGCCAGCTCGGTCGGGATGGGACGGTTCGCCCTGGAGAAGGCCGCCGACTACGTCAAGACCCGACAGGTGTGGGGCACGCCGATCGGCGCGCACCAGGGACTGTCACATCCGTTGGCGCAGTGCCACATCGAGGTGCAACTGGCCAAGTTGATGATGCAGAAGGCCGCCACGCTCTACGACAGCGGCGACGACGCGGGCGCGGCCGAGGCGGCCAACATGGCGAAATACGCTGCGGCCGAGGCGGCTACCCGATCGGTCGACCAGGCCGTGCAGTCGATGGGCGGCAACGGGCTGACCAAGGAGTACGGCGTCGCCGCCATGCTCGCCTCGGCCAGGCTCGGGCGGATCGCTCCGGTGAGCCGCGAGATGGTGCTCAACTTCGTGGCGCAGACGTCGCTCGGGCTCCCCCGGTCGTACTGATGGAGACGCTGGTCGACTACGCCGGTCCCGCCGAGACCGGCGGCCCGTTCGCGCGGTTGACGCTCAATTCGCCCCACAACCGCAACGCGCTCTCGACCGCGCTCGTCGAGCAGTTGCATCAGGGGCTGCGCGACGCGGCGGCGGACGCGGCGGTGCGCGCGGTGGTGTTGGGGCATGCCGGCAACACCTTCTGCGCGGGCGCCGACCTCAGCGAGGCCGGGTCGCCATCATCGGCATACGACATGGCCGTCGCCCGGGCGCGCGAACTGACGGCGGTGCTGCGGGACATCGTCTCCTCGCCGCTGCCGGTGATCGCCGCCATCGACGGGCATGTGCGCGCGGGCGGGTTCGGACTCGTCGGCGCCTGCGACATCGCCGTCGCCGGGCCGCGCAGCACCTTCGCCCTGACCGAGGCCCGAATCGGCGTCGCCCCGGCGATCATCTCGCTGACGCTGCTGCCGAAACTGTCTCCGCGGGCCGCGGCGCGCTATTACCTGACGGGCGAGACGTTCGACGCCGCCACGGCGGCGGACATCGGGCTGATCACGATGGCGGCCGAGGACGTCGACGCCGCGGTGGGCGGACTGCTCGCCGACGTGGGCCGCGGTTCACCCCAGGGGCTCGCGGCCTCCAAGGCGCTGACCACGGCGGCGGTGCTGGAAGGGTTCGACCGTGACGCCGAACGGCTCGCCGAAGAGTCGGCGCGGCTCTTCGTATCCGACGAAGCCCACGAGGGCATGCTGGCGTTCCTGCAGAAGCGCGCTCCCAGCTGGGCGAGTTAGCCAGGTGTCAAACAACGCCCGCGTGCCGAACCCGCAGGTGCGGCGCGAGGTTGCAGTTTGACCAATCCTCTTGCAGCAAAAGCTGGACGTCGTAGGCTCGTGGGTGATGAGCAACCCGGCGCAACGCGATGCGAAGGACACGCGCGACGAATCGTCGCGCGCGGCCGACACTGATCGCATCCAGCTGGCGCAGTTGCTGGCCTACGCGGCCGAGCAGGGTCGCCTGCAGCTCAAGGACTACGAAGACCGTCTGACCAGGGCGTACGCGGCGACCACGTACGCCGAACTGGACCAGCTGCGAGACGATCTGCCGGGCGCGCCGATCAACCCGCGCCGCGGCGGCAAGCCCAACCCGGCGCCCTCCACACTCCTGCTGGCGCTGCTGAGCGGGTTCGAGCGGCGGGGCAGGTGGAACGTGCCCAAGAAGCTGACCACGTTCACGTTGTGGGGCAGCGGGGTGGTGGATCTGCGCTACGCCGACTTCACCTCGACCGAGGTCGACATCCACGCGATGTCCATCATGGGGGCGACGAAGATTTTGCTGCCGCCCGAAGTCAACGTCGAGATTCACGGCCGCGGAGTGATGGGCAACTTCGACCGCAGCGTCCTCGGCCAGGGCACCCCCGGGGCGCCGAAGGTGAACATTCGCGGCTTTTCGCTGTGGGGCGCTGTCGGCATCATCCGCAAGGCCCGCCGGCCCCGCGGTTAGCCGGGCACGTAGTCGAACTTGTCGGGGTTGGGCCCGTTCCTACCCGCTTCACCCTTGTCCAGGGCTGAGATCGCGTCCATGTCGGAGTCATCCAGTTCGAAGTCGAAGAGCTCGAAGTTCTCCTTGACCCGCTCCGGGGTCACCGATTTGGGGAACACGATGTCGCCGCGCTGAATGTGCCAGCGCAACACCACCTGTGCCGCCGATTTGCCCCGCGCGTCGGCGATGCGGTTGATCACCGGATCGCCGAGCACCTTGCCCTGCGCGATGGGCGCCCAGGCCTCGGTGGCGATGCCGTGCTCGCGCCCGTACGCCCTGACCTTTGTGTTGCCGAAGTACGGATGCAGCTCGATCTGATTGACCGACGGGACGGTGTCGGTTTCCTTCGCGAGCCGATCCAGGTGCGCGACTTGGAAATTCGAGACACCGATGCTACGGGCGCGCCCGTCGCGCGCGAACTCTTCGAACACCTTCCAGGTCGACACGAAGTCGCCGTCGTAGAGGGTGGGCAGCGGCCAGTGGATGAGGAACAGGTCGACGTAGTCGGACTCCAAGGCCTTCAGCGTTTGGTCGAAGGCGCGGCGCGCGTCGTCGGGTTTGTGGAAGCCGTTGTTGAGCTTGCTGGTGACGAACACCTCGGCGCGGTCGAGACCGGCGTCCCGGATGCCTTGTCCGACTTGCTTTTCGTTGCCGTACATCTCGGCGGTGTCGATATGCCGGTAGCCGATCTCGAGCGCGGTCTTGACCGCAGCCGCCGTCTGGTCGGGCTTGATCTGGAACACACCGAAGCCGAGCTGCGGAATGCGCACACCGTCGTTGAGTTCGATCGTGGGAACGTTGCTCATGCATCTCCTCCTTCTTTCGTCCATGTACCCGCTCGAGCGCGCACCTATCCCTTGAGCGACGGCGGTCTAACGGCGGCGCGACCGGAGGTAGTCGCCCACCACGGCCGCACCGAGGCCGTCGAGATCGGGCACCACCACGCGCCCCTCGACGCGCCGCGCGACCTGATCGATGAAGCGGGCCAGGCCGGGATCGGTGCCCAGCCGGAAGATGGTGACCTGCGCGCCCAGGCGGGCCATGTCGTCGAATCCGCGCACGGTGTGCGCGATGGTCCGCGGATGCGGCGGGTAGTCGAAAAACACCGTGGTGCCCTCACCTTCGAAATCCTCCAGGTGAGCGGTCGGCTCCCCGTCGGTCACCACGAGGACGACGGGCTGCGCGTTGGGATGCCGGCGAAGGTGCCGGCCGGCCAACGCCAGGGCGTGATGCAGGTTGGTGCCCTGCTCGTAGACGCCCTCGAGGCCGGTGAGCTCGGCGGCGGTCACCGTCCGGGCGTAACGGCCAAACGCGATGATCTGCAAGGCGTCCGAGCGAAATCGTGTGCACACCAGGTGGTTGAGCGCCAGCGCCGTCTGCTTCATCGGCAGCCAGCGGTTCTCCATCACCATCGAGAACGACGTGTCGACCAGCAGCGCCACCGCCGCCTGGGTGCGCGTCTCGGTCTCGGAGACCTCGACGTCGTCGACGGTGATCTTCATCGATCCGGCACCGCCGTCCGGTGCGGCCGTTCCCGCCTGCCGCAGCACGGCGTTGGTGAGCGTGCGGGAAATGTTCCACGGCTCGGTGTCACCGAACTGCCACGGCCGGGTGGCGCCGGTGAGTTCGCCGGCCGCTCCCGCACGCCGATGGTCCCGCTCGCCGCGCCGGCCGGAAAGCTGTTGCGCCACATCGCGTAGCGCCGTCTCGCCCAGCCTGCGCATGGCCTTCGGCGAGAGCCGCCACTGGCCGTCGGAGCCGCGGTCCAGGAATCCCTGGTTGACCAGTGCGCGTTCCAATTCGGCGAGCGTGCGGGCGTCGACGGCGGCCTGGTCGCCGAGCTGGCGGGCCAGCGCGTCGAGGTCGACGTCGTCCATGGTGGCGCCCGGGTAGCTCTGCGAGAGCTGCTCGGCCAGCTGCTCGAGCTCGGCGACGTCGGCCAGCGCCTGGGTGCCCTCGCCCATGCCGAACGGGTTGTCGCCGGAGAACTGTTCGGACCCCGTCCAGTCCTCCCCCGGCCGGGCGGCCTGCAGGTGCGCGTCGAGCCGGTTCAGCGCCTGCATCAGCGATGGCGAGCCGAATGCCTGCTGCGCCAACGCATCCAGCTCGGCGCGCTGGTCCGGGCTCAGGCTGTTGCGGAAACGTTGCGCGGCCGCGGCGCGCTTGGCCAGCGAGTCCAGCAGCTCGTCGACGTTGCGCGGGTTCTCCGGGAAGAACTCGCCGTGTTTGTCCATGAAGTCTTCGAAGTCCTGCTGGGTGTCCGCACCGCGGGCGTGCTTGTCCAGCAGCTCGTTGAGGTCGTTCAGCATGTCGTTGACGCGCTGGCGGTCCTCGTCGGTGGCGCCCTGCAGAGCCTCCTTCATGCCGGCGAAGCGTTGATCGAGCATCTCGCGGCCAAGCAGATCCTTGATCTGGTCGTACTTCTCGCGGGCCTCGTTGCTGCGCCAGTTGTAGTCGGAGAGCTCTTGGACGGCCTTGGCCGGCGACGCCGGCAGGGCGTCGAGCTGCAGTTCGCCGAACCGGGCGTCGTCGTCGAGCGCGCGGGCCAGTTCTTTGCGTTCGGCCAGCACCGCCTCGTCGAGCAGCTTCTTGATCTCCTGCAACGTGCCATCTAAATTGTTGCGGCGCAACAACTCCCGTCGGCGCCGGTTCGCTTCGGCCGCCAGCCGGTCGGCGCCGGTCATGTTCTTGGTGCCGCGGCGCAGCAACTCGGACAGCGCGCGGCGCGGCGACGTGCCGGCCATCACGTCCTGCCCGATCTGCTCGAGGGCCTCGCGCAGATCCACCGGCGGGGCCAGCGGGTCGGGCCCGCCGGTATACGCCGAGTAGCGTAGACGGTGCCCCTTAAAAGGTTCAGCCATATACGGTTTGGCCCTCCCCGGACACCTTGTCGATCCGCTTGGCCAGGTAGAGGGCCTCCAGCGCGAGCTCCAGCGCCGCGGCGCGCTCACCCTCGGAGCGGGCGTTGACCTTGGCCGCGATCTTCTCCACCACCGGCAGCGCCGGAACCGCGGCCAGCACGTCCTTGGCCGACACCCGCTCGCCCGTGGTCACCGCCGAACCACCCTCGACCGCGGACACCAGCGACCCGACGTCGATGCCGCCCAGCACCCGCGACGCGGTGTCGGCCGTGGCCCGGCGCAGCAGGTGCTCGAGCACGGCCTGCTCGCGGCCTTCCTCACCGGATTCGAATTCCAGTTTGCCGCGCAGGACGTCGATCACCGTGCCGAGGTCGACCACGCGGGCCACCGGGTCGGTCTCCCCCAGCACCGCGCCGCGGTGGCGGGCGGCGGCCGCGACGGTTTCGGCGGCGGCGATCGCGAACCGTGCCGACACCCCGGAGCGCTGATCGACCGAATTGGACTCCCGCAGATACCGGGCGAACCGGGCGATCACCTGCATCAGGTAGTCGGGCACCTGCGCGGACAGGTGCGCCTCCTGCACGATCACGCCCACCTCCGCGTCGAGCTCCAGCGGGTAGTGGGTGCGGATCTCGGCGCCGAACCGGTCCTTGAGCGGGGTGATGATGCGGCCCCGGTTGGTGTAGTCCTCGGGGTTGGCGCTGGCGACCACCAACACGTCCAGCGGCAGACGCAGCGTGTACCCGCGGACCTGGATGTCGCGCTCCTCCATCACATTGAGCATCGAGACCTGGATGCGCTCGGCGAGGTCGGGAAGTTCGTTGACCGCGACGATGCCGCGGTGGGCGCGCGGGATCAGCCCGTAGGCGATGGTTTCCGGGTCGCCGAGGCTGCGGCCTTCGGCGACCTTGATCGGGTCGATGTCGCCGACGAGGTCGGCGACGCTGGTGTCCGGCGTGGCCAGTTTCTCGGTGTAGCGCTCGCTGCGGTGCCGCCACTCCACCGGCAGGTCGTCACCCAGGGTGGCGGCCTTGCGGATGGACTCCGGCGTGATCGGCGAGTAGGGGTGCTCGCCCAATTCCGCCCCGGCGATCACCGGCGTCCACTCGTCGAGCAGCCCGACCAGCGCGCGCAGGAGCCGCGTCTTGCCCTGGCCGCGCTCGCCGAGCAGGACGAAGTCGTGGCCGGCGATCAGTGCCCGCTCCAGCTGGGGCAGGACGGTGTCGTCGAAGCCCAGGATCCCTGGCCAAACCTCGTCGCCCTCAGCCAACGCGGTCAGCAGGTTTTCCCGGATTTCCTGTTTGACTCCCCGTTCGCGATGGCCGGCGGCACGCAGTTCGCCGACGGTGCGGGGCAGATTACTGGGTGATGGCACCACTCCAAAGTACGCGGTGCGGAATGGCTACACGCGCCGAGCGTTCAGTGGGCGAAGTGGCGGGCCCCGGTGAGGTACAACGTGACGCCGGCGTTGGCTGCCGCCGCGGTCACCTCGTCGTCGCGCACCGACCCGCCGGGGTGCACGACCGCCTTCACCCCGGCTGCGGTCAGCGTCTCGAGCCCGTCGGGGAACGGGAAGAAGGCGTCCGAGGCCGCGACCGCGCCGCGCACCCGGTCGCCGCCGCGTTCGACGGCCAGCCGTGCGGCGTCCACCCGGTTCACCTGCCCCATGCCGACGCCGATGGTGGCGCCCCCACCGGCGATGACGATGGCGTTCGACTTCACCGCGCGGCACGCCCGCCACGCGAACACCAGGTCGGTCAGCGTCGCCGGATCCGCCGGGGACCCCGTCGCCAGCGTCCAGTTGGCCGGGTTGTCGCCGTGCGCGTCGAGCTCGTCACGTTGCTGCACCAGCAATCCTCCGCTGATCGGCCGCAGCTCGGTGCCACCGGTCAGCGGCTCGGAGGCCACCAGTACCCGGATGTTCTTCTTGCGGGTCAGGGCCTCCAGAGCCTCGGGCGCGTAGGCGGGCGCGATGATGACCTCGGTGAAAATGGTGCTCACGTACTCGGCCATCTCGAGGCTGACCTCGGTGTTGGCCGCGATGACGCCGCCGAAGGCGCTCAGCGGATCGCATTCGTGGGCCTTGCGATGCGCGTCGGCCACCGATTCCGATGAGATCGCAATCCCACAGGGGTTGGCGTGCTTGATGATGGCGACGCAGGTCTCTTCGTGATCAAAGGCGGCCCGCCAGGCCGCGTCGGCATCGGTGAAGTTGTTGTACGACATCTCTTTTCCGTGCAGCTGCTCGGCCTGTGCCAGGCCCGGCCAGGCGCCGGGGTCGCCGTAGAGCGCCGCCTGCTGGTGCGGGTTCTCGCCATAGCGCAGCATCGTCGAGCGGCGCCAGCTGCGCCCCAACCACTTCGGGAACGCCGTCGGCGGGTGCTCGGGCGCCAGCGTCGACTCCATCCAGCCCGCCACGGCGATGTCGTACTCCGCGGTGTGCTGAAACGCCAACGCCGCCAGCTTTTTACGCTCGGCGAGGGTGAAGCCGCCGTGCCGAACTGCCGCGAGCACGCCGTCGTAGCCGCGCGGGTCGGTGATCACCGCCACGCTGGGATGGTTCTTGGCGGCCGCGCGGACCATCGACGGCCCGCCGATGTCGATCTGCTCGACGCATTCGTCGATGCTGGCGCCGGAGTCGACCGTCTCGCTGAACGGATACAGGTTGACGACGACGAGTTCGAAGGCGGCGATCCCCAGTTCCTCGAGCGCCGCGGCGTGCTCGGGTTTGCGAAGGTCCGCCAGCAGGCCGGCGTGCACCCGCGGATGCAGCGTCTTGACCCGGCCGTCGAGCACCTCGGGGAAGCCGGTCAGCTCCTCCACCCGGGTGACCGGAATCGCTTTGTCGGCAATGGTCTTCGCCGTCGATCCGGTGGAGACGATCTCGACGCCCGCGTCCGCCAGCCCCCGGGCGAGTTCGACGAGGCCGGTCTTGTCGTAGACGCTGATCAACGCGCGCCGGATCGGCCGTTTCGCCGTCTCCGGCCAGTCGTCGGTGCTCATCGCTTGCTCGCCTTTCGTCCGATCGTCGCCGTTCTTCCGACCAGGGTCAGGCCGCCGGTCGCGATCTCGGCCACCACGTCCACCAGAAGCTTGCGCTCCGTGACCTTGATGCGTTCATGCAGGGTATCGACGTCGTCGCCGTCGAGCACCGGCACCGACTGCTGAGCCAGGATCGGCCCGGTGTCCGTCCCGGCGTCCACCAGGTGCACCGTACAACCTGTGACCTTGACGCCGTAGGCCAACGCGTCGGCCACTCCGTGCGCACCCGGGAACGCCGGCAGCAGCGCCGGATGCGTATTGATCACCCGTCCGTAGAACCGCGAAAGGAATTGCGGGCCAAGTATTTTCATGAATCCCGCCGACACCACCAGGTCGGGCGAGTGCGCGGCGGTGGCCGCGGTGACGGCCGCGTCCCAAGCGGCGCGGTCGGGGTGATCGCCGAGCCGCGCGGTGAATGTGGGCAGCGCGGCCCCCGCGGCGATCTCGGTGGCCAGGCAGTCGCGATCGGCGCCGACCGCGACCACCCGGGCCGGGTAGTCCCCGACGGCGGCGTCGAGCAGGGAGCTCAGCAGCGACCCGGTGCCCGATGCCAACACCACCACCCGCGCCGGCGCGCTCGGGGGGACATGGAGCGGTTCGGCCACAACGAGAGAGCCTAGTGGGAGCTACTCTCCGGGCTCGCGGTCGGTCGCGGTCGGATCCGCCTCGTCGGGGGGCGGGGCGTCGTCGGGGGGCGTGGGGACGTCGTCGCCGCCGACCGGTGCGTCGTCGTCGCTGACCAATGCGTCGTCAGCGGCGAAATCGTCGGGATCGACGAAACCGGCCGACGGCTCCTCGGCGGGCTCGTCGCCCGGCTCGTCGAACGCCCCCGCAAAGTCCGCGGGGCCGGCCGCGGCGGGCGCGGGCCTGGGCCGCCGGGGCCGGGCCCTGATGCCGCCGGTCATCACCAGGGTGATCCCGCCCACCACCGAGAACCAGAAGAACACCCCGATCAGCAGGGCGCCCTGGTCGACGCCGACATCGCCGAAGTTTCCCAGCCGGCCGCTGCCGCCGTACGCGAGCAAGGACATCGCCAGCGCCCCGACGACCGAGGCGACCAGGAGCTTGGCCATCGCCGGGATCAACGGCAGCGCACGCCGGGCGCACTGCTGTCCGACCGCCACCCCGGACGACGCGCCGATGATGAGCAGGGCGACCCACACCGGCCCCAGCGGCGGCCGGGGGGCCGCGGCCAGGATCGGCAGCGCCGGGATGTCGCCGCCGAAGACCGTGAACGAACTGAACGTCGCGAAGCCCAGGTGAGCACTCGACCCGACCGCCATGGCCGAGGTGCCGACGATGACGTTGGGGGCGTACAGGATCGACAGCACCGTGAGGCTGAACTGCCCGAATATCGAATCGGTGATCCCGTAAAGATCCTGCATCGTCGCCCAGTGGACCACCAGCGATGCCGCCGTGACCATGCCGGAGAGCCCGAGCAACGCCAACACCCCGGCCGACGCGGCACGCAGAGCGTCGCCCAGCCACAACGGCAGCGACGACGCCACCAGCACCCGCCGTCCCACCTGCGACCACACACCGAGGGCGGCGCCGAGCGCATGCACGACGAGCACGCTGGCGAACGCGCGCAGCGCGCTGGGCGTCTGCAGCTCGGTGATCACCGACGACGCGTCGTGGATCACGGCCAGGGCGATCGCGGCGATCAGCAGGGGCCCGCCGAGCGCCGACGCGACCACCCAGCGGACCACCAGCCACGAGGAATACGGAGAGGTGGCCCGGGCCGTGCTGCGCGCCGTGGCCCAGATCATCAGCAGCACCGGCAGCAGCGGCAGCGCGCCGAGTTCGCGCCCGCCGATGGAGATCGGCACCTGGTGCACGCCGAGCCACATGCTGGCGATCGCGCCCAGCGCCCCGGTCATGTCGCTGTTGGCGATCAACAACTGCAGCAACGTGACCGCGGCGATGATGACCAGGGCCACCATGGCCGGGCCGAACGCGACCCGGACAAGGTCACGCGCCTGGCGGGCGCCCGCCGGCCGGCTGTCCTCGCCTTCCGACACCCTTTTCACTCTCGGCGCACGTCCCGACTCAGGCGCGAAGGCGCACCGTTAGGACGGCGCGGGACCAGACGGCGACGAAGGCGACTGCTGCTCCTGGCCGTAGGGCTGCTGGCCCCCGGCCTGGTTGGAGTAGTTGGGCGCCGAGCCCTCGGAGCCGGCTCCGGGCGCAGGCGGCGGGCTGAAGCTGGGGAAGCCGGTGGGCGGCGTGGACGGCCCCTGCTGCGCGGCCTGTTGGGGTCCGGACTGCGGCGCGGGCTGCGCGCCGAAACCGCCGGTCGGGACCGCGCTTTGGGTCGGGGCCTGGCTGGCCGGATATCCGCCGTACTGCGATCCGTACCCGGGGTGTTGCGACTGCTGGCCGCCCGGCTGACCGTAGTAGGGCTGCTGGCCGTACTGCCCGTATTGCCCGTACTGGCCGTACTGGGCGTATGGGTCGTATTTCGGCCGCGGCGCCGGCGCGGTGATCACGCCCGCGTCCAACAGAACGACGACGACGGCGGCGATCGCCTGGAGCACGCTGCACGCCACCAGGGGCCACATCGCCCAGCCGATCGCGACGCCGGTGGGCAGGTTGATGGTCTCGGTGATGGCCAGCAGCCCGCCCAGCACCGCGATGACCGCGACGATGCCGGCGTAGCTCTTGGCCTTGGGCAGCAGGCTCAGCCCGGCCAGCAGCGCGGCCAGCAGCGCGACGATGACGGCGGTACCCGCATCGCCGGCGCGGCCGCCGACGCCCGGGCCGAGGTCGGCGCCGACGGTGAACGTCGGCCCAAA
Source organism: Mycobacterium seoulense (assembly GCF_010731595.1). Classification (NCBI taxonomy): domain Bacteria; kingdom Bacillati; phylum Actinomycetota; class Actinomycetes; order Mycobacteriales; family Mycobacteriaceae; genus Mycobacterium; species Mycobacterium seoulense. Next base: position 3,139,744 of record NZ_AP022582.1, read on the forward strand.
GTTCAGCAGGTACACCGCCAGGCCGAGCACGACCACCGCGATGTTCAGGTAGAGCGGGAGCTTGGTCGTGCCGTCGTCGTCCTTGGTGAACGACGGTGTGGCGCCCGCGTAGGACCCCCCGGGCGGCGCGGTCGAGTATCCGGGGCTGCCGGGCGAGTAGGTCATGGCTCCTCCTGTTGCTTCCAGTGCCTTGAAGTGCCTTGCGGGCGCCACGGTTGCGTCGCGACGCTGTGCTTGCGGGCGCGCCGTTCCATAAACGCCGTGCCCGGCGGTTGCGTTGCGACGCGATCGATCAACCACGCTAGCGCACTTCGGAACGCCCGTGCCGTGGCGACCGGCTTCGGCACCAGACCGCCGTCGATCCGCGAAGCGGGCCGCACCGGGGTCGGCCGCCACCGCGGCGGCTTGCTCAGCGGAGGTAGAACACGTTCTAATTCTCCCCATGGATTACGGGCTTGTGCTTTTTACCAGCGACCGTGGCATCTCTCCGGCGTCGGCCGCGAAGCTTGCCGACGAACACGGCTTCACGACCTTCTACGTGCCGGAACACACCCACATCCCGATCAAGCGCGAGGCGGCGCACCCGACGACTGGCGACGCGTCGCTGCCCGACGACCGCTACATGCGGACGCTAGACCCATGGGTAAGCCTGGGCGCCGCGTGCGCCGTGACCTCGCGGGTGCGGCTGTCCACCGCGGTGGCGCTGCCGGTCGAGCACGACCCGATCACGTTGGCGAAAAGCATTGCGACCCTCGACCATCTGTCCGGCGGCCGGGTCAGCCTGGGCGTCGGGTTCGGGTGGAACACCGACGAGCTCGCCGACCACGGCGTGCCCCCCGCTCGGCGCCGCACGATGCTGCGCGAGTACATCGAGGCCATGCGTGAGCTGTGGACCAAAGAGGAAGCCGCCTACGACGGCGAGTTCGTCAAGTTCGGGCCCAGCTGGGCGTGGCCCAAGCCCGTCCAGCCACACATTCCCGTGTTGGTCGGCGCGGCCGGGACCGAAAAGAACTTCAAGTGGATCGCCCGCAGCGCCGACGGCTGGATCACCACCCCGCGCGACTTCGACATCGAGGAGCCGGTGAAGTTGCTGCAGGACACGTGGGCGGCCGCCGGCCGCGACGGCGCCCCGCAGATCGTCGCGCTGGACTTCAAGCCGGTCCCCGAGAAGCTGGCCAAATGGGCCGAGCTAGGGGTGACCGAGGTGCTGTTCGGCCTGCCGGACCGCGCCGAGGACGAGGTCGCCGCCTACGTCGAGCGGCTCGCGGGCAAGCTCGCCGCCCTCGTCTAGGCGCGAAGTCAGGCCAACGTGCAGCGGTTGCCGTAGTCGAACGAGCGCACCCGCACCGAGTGCCCGAGCGGGTCGCCGTCGATCAGCAGCGCGATCAGTTCGTCGTCTTCGGTGGTCGACAGGAACCGGCTGCCGCCGTCCAGCCGGCCGATGACGATCCCGGTGCGGCGGCCGTCGTCGCGGCGCACCGTGTAGGTCTCGACGGTGCCGACACCGTCGGCGTGCTCGGTCACGGGCACGGTCGGCCAGTCGGCGACCTGCCGCTGCGCTTGCGCGCTGCGGTCGGGCTGCCACTCCGCCGGAGTGCTGCAGTACACGCCGACCGAGTACTTGCTCAGGATTCCGCCGTTAGCGCCGACGAGGCCGTATTCGCCGGGCGCGCTTCGCAATTGCGCGACGGTCTCGGCGACCGCATGCATGGAGTAGTTGTTGCCGGCGCCGCCGAAGAACGGCAGCCCGCCGGTCAGCGTCAGGCCGCGCGGGTCGTCGGGCGCGATGCCCATGCCGTCGCAGATGTTGAACACCGGCACCGGAAAGCAGCTGTACAGGTCGAACGTGGCGATGTCGTCGACGCCGGCGCCGGCCATCGCGAGCGCCTCGCGCACGGCCAGGACGGCCGACGGGGCGTGTCCGAGATCCGGGCGCTCCAATAGGGCCTGCTCCTCCAGGTCGGCGTGGCCGTGCAGGTACACCCAGTTCTCCTGGGGCACCCCGAGGCGACGCGCCGCCCCGACCGACATCAGCAGCGCCGCCGCGCCCTGGTTCACCTGGTCACGGGCGACCATCAGCCGCGGGTACGGCTCCGCGATCATCCGGTTGCGCTCGGTCACGGTGACCAGCTCGTCGGCCGTGCGTTCCACCGGCGCGGCGGCGAACGGATTGCTGGCCGCGACCTTGGTGAAGGGCGCGAACAGCTCGCCCATCCGCCGCCGGTATTCGGCCGGTCCCAGCCCGGTCCCGGCCCGCCTTGCGTTTTCCAGCAGCGCGTACTGGATCGGCGCGCTGGTCAGCCCGTGACTGACGGTGTAGCGCGAAACGAGCTTCTCGATCCCCTGGCCCCGGTCTTCCAGATCGCCGTCGACCGTCTCGGTGAAGTCGGGCCGGGCTTCGGCTTTCGCGAAGTAGCGCAACGTCGAGGTGGCATCCGAGCCGAACACCATCGCGACCTGCGAACGGCCCGCCGCGATCTCCCCCGCCAGCTCGCTGATCAGGTGCTGCGGCCCCTGTCCCCCAACGATTTCCAGGATCGCACGGGCCGGCGAAGCGCCGATGCGGTTGGCCACGGACCGCGGGTAGTTGTTCGACCGCCCCAGCGGGGCATTGATCACACCCGAGATCTCGAACTGCCGCACGCCGGCCACGGTGTCGATGGCCGCCGCAACGTCCTCGGCAGCACAGTCGTCGACGGCGGCCCGGGCCGCCGCGGCGGCCAGCTCGACGGGCGACATCCCGCGATAGGTGGGGTCGTCGATGCGCTCGGCGGCCTGCCCCACGCCGACGACGACGGGGGTGTTCGGGTCGAGATTCATAGACCCACTATGTACCTCGGGGCCGCTCCCGGTCTAATCGGGGGCCGGCCCGCTACAGGCTCTGCAGGATCTGTCGCGCCAGGTCCGCGGTCTCCGACGGGGTCTTGCCGACCTTGACGCCGGCGGCCTCCAGGGCCTCCTTCTTGGCGGCCGCGGTGCCCGACGAGCCGGACACGATGGCGCCCGCATGGCCCATCGTCTTACCTTCCGGCGCAGTGAATCCCGCGACATAGCCGACGACCGGCTTGGACACGTTGGCCTTGATGTAGTCGGCCGCCCGCTCCTCGGCGTCGCCGCCGATCTCACCGATCATCACGATGACCTTGGTGTCGGGGTCCTTCTCGAACGCCTCGATGGCGTCGATGTGGGTGGTGCCGATCACCGGGTCACCGCCGATGCCGATCGAGGTGGAGAAGCCGAAATCGCGCAGCTCGTACATCATTTGGTAGGTCAGCGTGCCGGACTTGGACACCAGCCCGACGGGGCCGGGCCCGCTGATGTTGGCGGGGGTGATGCCGGCCAGGGCCTCGCCCGGCGTGATGATGCCGGGGCAGTTGGGCCCGATGATGCGCGTCTTCTGACCCTTGTCGACGTTGTAGGCCCACGCATACGCGCTGTCCTGCACCGGAATTCCCTCGGTGATGACCACCAGCAGCGGGATCTCGGCGTCGATGGCCTCGATGATCGCGTCCTTGGCGAATTTCGGCGGAACGAAGACGACGGACACGTTGGCGCCGGTCTCCTTCATCGCTTCCGCGACGGTGCCGAACACCGGCAGTTCGACGTCCTTACCGACGGGGTCGACGTGCGAGACGGTCGTGCCCGCCTTGCGGGCGTTCACCCCGCCCACCACCTGAGTGCCGGACTTCAGCATGAGCGCCGTGTGCTTGGTGCCCTCGCCGCCCGTGATGCCCTGGACGATGACTTTGGAATCTTTGTTCAGGAAGATCGACATTCGTTGGCTCCCTTACTTGTTCGCCAGCTCGGCGGCTTTGTCGGCACCGGCGTCCATGGTCTCGGCCTGGATCACCAGCGGGTGGTTGGCTTGGGCCAGGATTCGGCGGCCTTCGTCGACGTTGTTGCCGTCGAGCCGCACGATGAGCGGCTTGTTGGCCTCGTCACCGAGCATGTTCAGCGCGGTGACGATTCCGTTGGCGACCGCGTCGCACGAGGTGATGCCCCCGAACACGTTCACGAAGACGCTCTTGACCTGCTTGTCGTTCAGGATGACGTCGAGGCCCGCGGCCATGACTTCGGCCGACGCGCCGCCGCCGATGTCCAGGAAGTTGGCCGGCTTGACGCCGCCGTGCTTCTCACCGGCGTAGGCGACGACGTCGAGCGTGGACATGACCAGGCCCGCGCCGTTGCCGATGATGCCGACCGCGCCGTCCAGCTTGACGTAGTTGAGGTCGTGCTCCTTGGCCTTGAGCTCCAGCGGGTCGGTGGACGCGCGGTCCTCGAACTCGGCGTGCTCCGGGTGGCGGAAGTCGGCGTTGGCGTCCAGCGTGATCTTGCCGTCCAGCGCCAGGATCTGGTCCTTCGGATCGCGCACCAACGGGTTGACCTCGACCAGGGTGGCGTCCTCGGCGACGAAGAGCTCCCACAGCTTGTTGATGGTCACCGCCGCCGCGTCGAGCACCTCGGCGGGCAGGTGGCCCTGCTCGGCGATGGACCGCGCGGTCGCCAGGTCGACACCCGTGACGGCGTTCACCGGGACCTTGGCCAGCCGCTCCGGCTTGGTGGCGGCGACCTCCTCGATCTCCATGCCGCCCTCGACCGAGCACATCGCCAGGTAGGTGCGGTTGGCCCGGTCCAGCAGGAAGGAGATGTAGTACTCCTCGGCGATGTCACTGGCCTCGGCGACCAACAACTTCTTGACGACGTGGCCCTTGATGTCGAGGCCGAGGATGTTCTTGGCGTGTTCGTAGGCGTCTTCCGGTGTCGCCGCGTACTTGACGCCACCGGCCTTGCCGCGGCCGCCGACCTTCACCTGCGCCTTGACCATCACCGGCCGGCCGATTTCGGCGGCGATGTCCCGAGCGCCCTCGGCGGTGTCGGTGACCCGGCCCGGCGTAGTCGGTACGTTGTGCTTGGCGAACAATTCTTTTGCTTGATACTCGAAAAGGTCCATGGACTCTCTGTCTTCGTTCGACTCAACTGCTTGGCCTCTTGATGGGCGGTGCCGCGTTCGGCAACTCGCACGGACGAACTGTATCCACTGGCCAACGGGCCCTTACCGCCGCGTCCGGCGATGTGGCACAGCTCACGGGATGCCCGGATACCCGGTTCGTGACCCAAATCACAATTTCGATCGGATTGCTCGACGAGGTTGCCAGTTCCGCGAGTTAGCGGATACCGTCTCAGGGTCCAGATAACGTTATGGTCACGATACGAGGACATTTCAGCTTGTCCCAGCACCGTTTAGCTCCTTCAACTGCTGAAACAGCAGGCGTGGTGAGGGTTGGGCGCGCCGCGGGCGGCCGGGGGATTGAGCCCCATCGCAACGAAGTCACCGAAATCCTGCCCCTCGACGGCTTCGACTTCGACGACCTGGAGTGGCGCGACGAGGTCAGCGAGCTCGGCGACCTCGACTACAGCAACGACTCCACCTTCGACAACGAAGCGCAGGTGTTGCTGGCCCCGGAGCTGGACGACCTGAACGAGGCCGACGACCCGGTCACGCTGTGGCTGGCCGCGCCGCCGACCGAGGTGCTCCCCCGCGTGGTCGTGGCATCGGCATCCGAGCGGCGTCTGGCTCGCGCGCACACCACCGACGTCGTCGGGGTGGCACGCCGCGGCGGCCAGCATCGCAAACAACCGACCAGCGCGGCCAGGGGCCGCCTGATGATCTCGGCGATGGCCGCCGGCGCGGCCGCCGCGGCGGCCCACACCGCCACCAGCCATGCCGACACCCCCAAGACCGAGGCCGTGCTGACCGCGAACGCGTCGGCGCTCACCGGGGGGTCGGGCAACAACACCATCCGCGGCGCCCAGGTGGTCGCGCTCGAGCCGGCGGCGACCGCCGCGGTGCACAACCAGGAACTCGCCAAGGGCGTCGCGTTCGCCAACGACCGCGCCCAGCGTGAGGCCCGGTTGCAGCAGCCGCTCTACGTGATGCCGACGAAGGGCATCTTCACCTCTAACTTCGGCTACCGCTGGGGCGTGCTGCATGCCGGCATCGACCTGGCCAACTCGATCGGAACACCCATCTACGCGGTGTCCGACGGCGTCGTCATCGACTCCGGGCCTGCCGCCGGCTACGGGGCGCTGGTCAAACTGCGCCACGCCGATGGCACGGTGACGCTCTACGGCCACGTCAACACCACGCTGGTCAGCGTCGGGCAGCGCGTGATGGCCGGCGACCAGATCGCCACCATGGGCAACCGCGGTAACTCCACCGGCCCCCACCTGCATTTCGAGGTGCTGCAGGGTGGCACCGAACGAATCGACCCGGTCCCGTGGCTGGCTAAGCGGGGTCTCATGGTGGGTAACTACGCTGGTTGAGGTGACCGAGCCCAACCAACCACCTCCCGGTCCGCAACCGTCCGAGTCCACGTCGCCGTCGGACTCCAAAACGCGGATCATCCGCCGCGCACCCACCGGGCCGCTGCCGGTAGCGCCGGAATCCCCGACCACCCACATTCCCCCGCAGGCCCCGCCCTATCCGGGCGCTCCTCGCGCGGGCGGTCGAGCGATCTACGGTGCGCCCGCCAATGAGCCAAGCGCCCGCACGGCCGTCGCCGCCTGCGCCGTCAGCATCATCAGCGGGTGGGCCACATCGGTGGTGGCCACCGACCTGATCGCCGGCTGGTGGCGATCCGACCGGTTGTTCTGCATCGCCGTCGCGTTCTTGGCCCTGGTCTTCGCGGTCACCACCATTTCCGGCGTGATCGCGTTGCTGCAGCGTCGGCCCCTGGGGCGCTACCTCATCGCGGTCGGCGCCGTGGTCGCCGTGCTGACCTATCTGGGTGTGTTCATCGCCGGCGCCCGGGTGGCGTGGATAGTGCACCTGCTGCCGCTCCTGCCGATCGCCAGCGTGGTGCTCGCGATGCACCCGCGAACCAAACGCTGGCTGGAGGCCTGACCCGGCCCGACCGGGCCGCGGCGGCCGACCATTAGGCGACTTTGGAATCCGATATCACCCGCGATATCACATTCCCGGACCGCTTCATGGTCCGGAGGCCAGCAGTAGGCCAGCGACCGGGCCGCTAGAGCTTGCTGATCGGGGCGTGGTTGTGCATCAGCTTGACCCGTCCCGCGCTGCCGAAATCGATGAGGGACATGGCGGATTCACCGACCCCGGAAACTTCCTCGACCCGTCCCAGCCCGTACTTGTCGTGCGTCACCCGGTCGCCCGGCTCGAGCACCAGCAGCGGGCGCTTACCCGCGCCCGAGCGGGTCGGGGCCGCGCGCGGGGTGCCGAACCGGCCGGCGCCGCTCACCGGCGCGCTGAACGAGGGGGCCGGCGCGGTGCGCCGCCACTCGATGAGTTCCTGCGGAATCTCCCGCAGGAAGCGGGATTCCGGGTTCAGCATGGGCTGGCCCCAGGAGGACCGCACGACGGCCCTGCTCACATACAGCCGCTGACGGGCGCGGGTGATGCCGACGTAAGCCAGCCTCCGCTCCTCCGACAGTTCGACCGGGTCGTCCAGCGCCCGCATGTGCGGGAACATCCCGTCCTCCCAGCCGGTGACGAACACCACGGGGAACTCCAGCCCCTTGGCCGTGTGCAGCGTCATCAAGGTGACCATGCCGGCGTCGTTCTCGGGTATCTCGTCGCTGTCGGACACCAGCGAGACGCGTTCCAGGAATTCGGCGAGCACACCGGTGTCCGGCACGTCTTCGTCGGCCGGGGCCTGCAGCGACTCGCCCAGCGCGGCGGCGTTGGCCCGGTCGGTGCTGAATTCGTGTGCCACGCTGACGAGTTCGTTGAGGTTGTCCAAGCGGGCCAGCTCCTGCGGGTCGGTGGAGGACTCCAACTCCCGCCGATAGCCGGTACGTTCGAGCACCGATTCGACCAGATCACCGAGATCTTCGTCGAGGCGGCCCCTGAGTTCGTCGAGCAGCTCGACGAACCCGGCGATCGCCTTCTCCGCGCGTGAATTGAGCATCGGCACTTTGCCTTCGGCGGCGGCCATCAGCGCGTCGGCGAAACTCGCGCCGGTGTTCTCGGCGTACACCGCCACGCAGGCCTCGGCACGATCCCCGATCCCGCGGCGCGGGGTGTTGAGGATGCGCCGCATGCTGACCGCATCGCCGGGGTTGTCCAGCACCCGCAGATAGGCGACGATGTCGCGGATCTCTTTGCGCTCGTAGAAGCGCACTCCCCCAACGACTTTGTAGGGGATGCCAGCGCGAATGAACACCTCTTCGAAAGACCGCGACGAATTGTTGGTGCGGTAGAACACCGCCACGTCGTTGTAGGTGATCTCGCCCCGATCGGCGAGCGCGTCGATCTCCTCGGCCACGAACCTGGCCTCGTCGTGCTCGTTGTCCGCGACGTAGCCGACGATCAATTCGCCGGCGCCGGCGTCGGTCCACAGCCGCTTGTCCCGGCGTCCGGAATTGCGGGCGATCACCGAGTTGGCGGCCGACAGGATGTTCTGCGTCGAGCGGTAATTCTGTTCCAGGAGAATGGTTATCGCGTCCGGGTAGTCGCGTTCGAAGTCCTCGATGTTGCGGATGGTCGCACCGCGGAACGCATAGATCGATTGATCGGCGTCACCGACCACGCACAATTCCGCCGGCGGCACGTCGTCGGACGACTCCGCCGCGCCGTGACCGACCAGTTCCCGCACCAGCACGTACTGCGCGTGGTTGGTGTCCTGATACTCGTCGACCAGGACATGACGGAACCGCCGCCGGTAGTGCTGAGCGATCTGCGGGAAGGCCCGCAGCACCGCGACGGTCTCGCCGATCAGGTCATCGAAGTCCAGCGCGTTCGCCGCACGCAGCCGCCGCTGGTACTCGCCGTAGACGGAGGCCACGGTGCGGCTCAGGTCGTCGGAATCATCCGTCAGTTTGGCGACCGCATCGCCGGGGTCGATCAGCTCGTTCTTCAGGTTGGAGATCGCGTTGGCCAGCAGCCGGGGCGAGTAGCGCTTGATGTCGAGCCCCATGTCGCGCCCGATCATCTGCAGCAGGCGGCGGGAATCGTCGGCGTCATAGATCGAGAAGTTGGAGTTGAGCCCTTCGATCAACGACGCCTGGTTGCGCAGGATGCGCACACAGGTCGAGTGGAAGGTGGACACCCACATGGCGCGGGCGCGGTTGCCCACCAGCCGTACCACACGTTCGCGCATCTCGGCCGCGGCCTTGTTGGTGAAGGTGATGGCCAGAATTTGGCCCACCCCCACGCCGCGCGCCGCGATGAGATAGGCGATGCGGCGCGTCAGCACCGCGGTCTTGCCCGACCCCGCCCCCGCGACGATCAACAGCGGCGAGCCCTCGTGCACCACCGCCTGGCGTTGTTGCGGATTGAGGCCTTCGAGCAGCTGATCTGCTTCGGAGGCCAGATTGGCATCGGTTACGTACACACTCATGTTGGTCCAAACTTACCGCCGCCCACCGACGCAACGCGCCAAGGCGTCAGACCAGGCTAGTGCCCGGGCGGCGCGTCGGCGGGCAGATCGCGGCCGCAACAACGGGTGTTTCGCAATCCAATACGCGCCGCGTTTTCAAATGCCGTGCAATTACACCCGTGTCGAAAAAGCCGCATAATCCCGCCGGGGTTTGCGCATCCGTCAAATCCGGCACTGTTCCCCGCAATACTCAATTTCGCCCCCAAATAAGGAATTCCACACCGGCAAGCAACCGCGGCACGGGGGTCGCCGCGACCGAAGGCCGAGCGCTCCCGGCCCACCGCGACGCCGTAATGGCCAGCTCACGAATGCCTTTTTGCGCGTGACCTGTTATTAGTGGCACACTCGTTTGGTGCTCAACGCGCAGTCCGATCGGCAGCCCCGCACCCCGAACTGCCGTCGATTTTTCTACGGGTACCGATTAGCGGTCCCCGTGGTCTAGCTGCTTTCGTCAGAGCCCCGTGGTCCGCTTCCGGACCGGGGCTCGTCTCTTGTGAGGCCCGAAACCGGATGAGACCACAACCCCCACATCCCGAGAAATGCGGAGTTAGCAGAGATGAAGGTTGAGACGGTGGAAACCCCCGAGACCGCCGACCCCGGAGAGTTGAGCATCGACGAGTTGCGCCACGAGATCGACCGCTTGGACGCCGAGATCCTCGCCGCGGTGAAGCGGCGCACCGAGGTGTCCCAGGCGATCGGCAAGGTACGGATGGCATCCGGCGGCACGCGGCTCGTCCACAGCCGCGAGATGAAGGTGATCGAGCGCTACAGCGAGCTCGGTCCCGACGGTAAGGACCTGGCGATCCTGCTGCTGAGGCTGGGCAGGGGCCGGCTCGGCCACTGAGGCCCGCCGCGCCCGGCTAGGCCGCGCTTGCGACCGTCACTAGGGTCGGAGTATGGCCACCGTGCAAAGCCTCCCCGACATCACCGCCACGCCAGCGTGGGATGCCCTGCGCAGGCACCACGAGCAGATCGGCTCGACCCATCTGCGCCAGTTGTTCGACGAGGATCCCGACCGCGGCCGCGAACTGAACGTCTCGGTCGGCGACCTCTACATCGACTACAGCAAACACCGCATCACGCGAGAGACGCTGCGGCTACTCATCGATCTGGCGCGCACGGCTAACCTCGAAGAGCGTCGCGACCAGATGTTCGCCGGCGCGCACATCAACGTCTCGGAGGACAGGGCGGTGTTGCACACCGCGCTGCGACTGCCCCGGGACGCCGAACTGATCGTCGACGGCCGCAACGTCGTCGAGGACGTGCACGCCGTGCTGGACCGGATGGGTGACTTCACCGACCGGTTACGCAGCGGTGAATGGACCGGGGCCACCGGGAAAAGAATCAGCACCGTGGTCAACATCGGCATCGGCGGATCGGATCTGGGTCCGGTGATGGTCTATCAGGCGCTGCGCCACTACGCCGATGCCGGGATCTCGGCCCGCTTCGTCTCGAACGTCGACCCCGCCGACCTGATCGCCACCCTCGCCGACTTGGACCCCGCCACAACGCTTTTCATCGTAGCGTCGAAGACGTTCTCCACGCTGGAAACCCTGACCAACGCGACTGCGGCGCGCCGCTGGCTGACCGACGCGCTCGGCGACGCCGCGGTGGCCAAGCATTTCGTGGCTGTTTCGACCAACAAGCGACTGGTCGACGACTTCGGCATCAACACCGACAACATGTTCGGCTTCTGGGATTGGGTCGGCGGACGGTACTCGGTCGACTCGGCGATCGGCCTGTCGGTGATGGCGGCGATCGGCAAGGAGGCCTTCGCCGATTTCTTGTCCGGATTCCACATCGTGGACCGGCATTTCACGACCGCCCCGCTGGAATCCAACGCGCCGGCGCTGCTCGGGCTGATCGGGCTGTGGTACTCCAATTTCATGGGCGCCCAATCGCGCGCGGTGCTGCCCTATTCCAACGACTTGGCGCGATTCGCGGCGTATCTGCAACAGCTGACGATGGAATCCAACGGCAAGTCGACCCGCGCCGACGGCACACCGGTTACCACCGACACCGGCGAAATCTTCTGGGGCGAGCCGGGAACCAACGGCCAGCATGCCTTCTACCAATTGCTGCACCAGGGCACCCGGCTGGTGCCGGCCGACTTCATCGGCTTCAGCCAGCCCCTCGACGACCTACCCACCGTCGAGGGCACCGGCAGCATGCACGACTTGCTGATGAGCAACTTCTTCGCCCAGACCCAGGTGCTGGCGTTCGGCAAGAGCGCCGAGGAGATCGCCGCCGAAGGCACGCCGGCCGACATCGTGCCGCACAAGGTGATGCCCGGCAACCGGCCGTCGACCTCGATCCTGGCCGACCGGCTCACCCCGTCGGTGCTGGGCCAGCTGATCGCGCTCTACGAGCATCAGGTCTTCACCGAGGGCGTCATCTGGGGCATCGACTCGTTCGACCAGTGGGGCGTGGAACTCGGCAAGACGCAGGCGAAAGCGCTGCTCCCGGTGATCACGTCCGACAACTCGCCGGCGCCGCAGTCGGACAGCTCGACCGATGCGCTGGTCCGCCGCTACCGGACAGAGCGCGGGAGGGTCAGCTAAGCGCGCTCAACCAGTTCGACTCATGACGTCGGAGCCGAGCCGCCGCACGAAAGTGCGCAACCGGTCGACGGTCGCGGTCTCCGGCTCGCTCAGGTGCAGCTGCAGCAGTTCGCGTCCGGCGGCGTGCAGGATCCGCGCGGTGTATTCGGGGTCGTGCACGTGGGGATTGGTGCGCAGCAGCTCGGTGACGAAGAACTCCAACACGACGGCCTGCGATTGAGCCAGCCTCGCATACAACTCCGGTGGAGCGCCCTGCGGCGGGAACAAGAACAGTCGCCACGTTGCCGGGTGGGCGTCGACCGCGGCCAGGACGCCGTCGAACGCGACCACGAGTGACTGGTCCTCGGCGACGGCATCCAACCCCGAGACCGCCTCGGCGAACTGGGCGCCGGCCCGGGCCGCCTCACGGTCGATCAGTGCGACGAAGAGTCCCGCCGGGTCGCCGAACAGCTGATAGATCAACGACCGATTGATGCCGGCCGTCTCGGCGATGCGGTTCGGTGTTGCCGCGTGGAACCCCTCGGCGTCGACGATCGTGTGCGTGACATCGAGTATCTGCTGGCGCCGGCCTTCGGCGGTCATGCGCCGCTTCGGGTTGCCCACACTCACGCTTGACAGCATAACTAACGACTTGTGAGTATTGCTCACAGATTGTTAGTTAATGGGAGGCAGCGATGGTCACGTACTACCCCGAACTCGCGCGGCGGGTCCGCAGCCAGCGCGACCTGCTGCCCGACCTCTACGGAGATTTCGACTTCGACAGGCGACCGGATCGCCTGGCCACCGAGCCCGACGCCGACTCCGCCCTGCCCACCTGGATCGCCGACCGCGCACGGATTCTGGAAGACGACCGCGTCGTCGAGTTGATGAGCACGGCCACCCTGCTCGGCGACGTCGTCGCGGATCCCTATGCGGCCCTGATGAACTCGCACAGCGTCACGCACCTGATCGACATGCTCAAGACGGCCTGCCGCGAGGGAATCGAGGCGGTGGCCGACGCGCCGCCCGAACTGGCGGCGTTCATCACCGCCATGGAGGCCACCCCGGGGTGGATCGACTTCGACCTGGTCCGGGAGGGTGCTCGCCAAGAACGCATCCCCGCGGCGCTGCTGGCCCCATTCATCACGCGCGGGGCCTTCATCGCGACTTTCACCAACACCTACGCAGCGCTGCCGATGGCGCTGACCGGAGCGCTCTCGGGCAAGCGGGCAGCGCGCCGCGTCAACGAGACCGCCAGCTTCTTCGCCGTCACCACACTGCCCGGCGCGCTGGACCGCTATGGCCCCGGCTTTGAAGCCGCCGCGATGGTTCGGCTGATGCACTCGATGGTCCGCTACAACGCCCTCAAGAGATCCGACAAGTGGGATACAGCGATCTACGGCATGCCGGTACCCCAGGTCGACCAGATGCCCGCCGGGATGATCGGCCAGTACCTGCTGGCCCGCCGGGCGCGTCAACAGGGCCGGTCGAAGTTCACCGCCGCAGAACGCGCCGTCATCGAATTCGCCAGGTATCGCTGCTTTCTGCTCGGGTTGCCGGAGGAGCTGCTGCCCGCGGAACCCGCCGACATCATCCACGTCATGCACGCGCGCTCGGCACTGCTGCGCCACGGGTTCGACAGCATCTGCCAAGAACTCGTCCGCGGCACGATGGCGGCCTATCTGCGCCCCGACACCACACTGTTCGACCGTTGCGCCGAGGCGGTCGAAAAGAGTTTCAGCAAGCTCACGTTCGTTCGCACCTTCTGCAACGGCGACCGGGAGATCGCCGAGGCCATGGGCGTCTCCATGGGGCCGACGGATCTGCTGCGCGTCGCCCTCACCGCGCCATTCATCATCGGACGGTTCAACGTCGTGAGCCAGGCCAGCCGAATTCCCGTGCTCCGCGACATCACCGACGCCTATGTGATCGGGTTGCTCAAGCTGCGGCTAGCGACTTATGGAAAGCCTGAATTCACTACCGATGCAACGCATTACACGCCCGTACCGCACTAGCTAGGCGAACCACTTGGTGAGCGGGGGCGGCAGCACCCGCATCACCTGTACCAGCGGCGCCCACGGCCACCACGGCACCGCCGCCCGGCCGGACTCGCGTTCGATGGCCGCGACGAGCGCGTTGACGCCAGTCTCGTTGTCCACCATTAACATTGTGCTGTTCGACTTGGCGGTCATCTCCGACTCGATGTACCCAGGTTCGATGACCGACACTTTGATCGGGCCCCTGGCGTACTCGGCGCGCAGCGATTCACCCAGCGAGCTCAACCCGGCCTTGCTCGCGGCGTAGGCGGCCTTGACGCCGGGCACTCCCTTGTTGCCGAGCACCGATGAGATCAGCACCAGATGACCCGAACCGTTCTTGTTGAACATCTCCAGCGCGGTCTCGATCTGCACGAGCGCGGCCACCAGGTTGGTCTCGATGGTCGCCTTGTTGGCCCACAACTTGCCCGAGCCGAGCTTGGCGCCCTTGCCGATGCCGGCGTTTACGATGACCCGGTCGATGCCGCCCAGCTCGTCACTCAGTTCGCCGAAGACCTTCGGCACCTGTTCGTGGTCGTTGACGTCCAACGCGGCGACGGCGATCTTGATGCCGGGATACCGTTGCGACAGCTCGGCTTTCAGCTCGTCGAGCCGGTCGGTGCGTCGGGCGCACAACGCCAGGTCGCGGCCCTTGGCGGCGAAGGCGCGCGCCATGCCGGCGCCCAGGCCGGAGCTGGCGCCCGTGATGAGAATCTTCTGACGAGTCACCCGGGCAGCATAGCGACCGCGGCCGTCGCCTACTTGAGCAGCCGCGACATCCGCCGGTCGGCCAGCACCTTGCCACCGGTCTGGCACGTCGGGCAGTACTGAAAAGACTTGTCGGCGAAGGAAACTTCGCGCACGGTGTCCCCGCACACCGGGCAGGGCAGACCGGTGCGCGCATGCACCCGCAGTCCGGAGCGCTTCTCGCCCTTGAGCGTGGCCGCCCCCTGGCCCACGGATCGGCTCACGGCGTCCCGCAGGACGGACACCATCGCGTCGTGCAGGGTGGTGAGCTGCTCGTCGGTGAGCTTGCCCGCGGTGGCGAACGGCGAGATCTTGGCCACGTGCAGGATCTCGTCGCTGTAGGCGTTGCCGATGCCGGCGATCACTTTCTGGTCGGTGATGACCGTCTTGATCCGCCCGGTATTGCCGGCCAGCAGTCCGGCGAGATCGTCGGCGCTGAGCTCGAGGGCGTCGGGGCCGAGGGCGGCGATCCCGGGCACCAGTTGCGGATCGTCGACGAGCCACACGGCCAGCCGCTTCTGGGTGCCGGCCTCGGTGAGGTCGAAGCCCGGCGCCTCGCCGGGCGCGCCGAGGTGCACCCGCAGCGCGATCGGGCCCTTGCCCGGCCGCAGCGGCGCCGCGGCCAGCTTGTCGGACCAGCGCAGCCAGCCCGCCCGCGACAGGTGGGTGATCAGGAACAGCTCTCCCGCCTGCAGCCCGAGGTACTTGCCCCAGCGCTGGGCCCCGGTCACGGGTCGGCCGTGCAGCGCGGTGGGCGGCGGGTCGAAGGTTTTCAGCACGGACAGCGCGCCGACATCGACGCGACCGATCGTCAAGCCGACGGCATGGCGGCGTAGATGGTCGGCCAGCGCTTCGACCTCGGGCAGTTCGGGCACGCCCTTCAGTCTGCCGGTCTGAGTAAATAGGTGTCCATGATCCAGCCGTGGCGCGCCCGCGCCTCGGCCCGCAGCGCCGCGATGCGCGGGCCGACCTCGCCCACGGTGCCCGTCACCAGCAGCTCGTCGGCGGTGCCCAGGTAGGCGCCCCACCAGATCCGGGTGCGCGGCGGGCAGACCTGGAAGGAGCATTCGGCGTCGAGCATGACGACCGCGGACCCGTGCAGCCCGTGCGCGCGCAGCTTTCGGCCGGTGGTGATGAGGACCGGTTCACCGACCTCGTTGAGCGGGACGCGGTGCCGGGCCGTCAGCGCCTGCACCGCGGTGATGCCGGGGATGACATCGAAGGTGAACTCGAGCTCGGCGGCTTCGGCCTTGATGGCGTCCAGGATGCGCAGCGTGCTGTCGTACAGCGACGGGTCGCCCCAGGCCAGGAAGGCCCCGACCCCGTCGGGGCCCAGCTCGTCGGCGATGGCCGCGGCCCAGACCCGCGCCCGCGCGGCATGCCAGTCGGCAACGGCCTCGCGGTAGTCGGGATCGGCCGACCGCTTGGGGTCGGGCAGCTCGACGAAGCGGTAGCCCGGGTCGCGGATGAACCGGGCGCAGATCCGCCGTCGCAGCGCGACCAGGTCGCTTTTCGTCTCGCCCTTGTCCATCGCGAAGAACACGTCGGTGTCGTTGAGCGCGTCGATCGCCTGAACGGTCAGGTAGTCGGGATCACCGGCGCCGATGCCGATGACGTGGATATGCCGGCTCACGACTGCCTCCCGATGCTCGTTGCCCGCCACATTGCCGAATCGCAACCGTCGACCCCTAGTCGGGTCCACAAGTACCCAGTACCATGGGTACCGTCTGCAGCTCCCAACGAAGGGACCCCGCGATGACCTCAGCTGTGAAGCCAGGTGGGCCGAGTCGTGAAGAGTTCTCCGAGCGCCTGCTCAGGGGCTCGGTGAAGAAGTCCTACGAACCGATCGTCGACATCGACTGGGACGCCCCGCTGGACCCCGACAAGTTCTACCTGCCGCCGCGGCTGGTGTCGCTCTACGGGACGCCGATGTGGGACGAGCTGACCCGCGAACAACAAATCGAGCTGTCCCGCCAGGAGCTGGTCAACACGCTCTCGGCCGGGATCTGGTTCGAGAACATGCTCAACCAGTCGCTGCTGCGCACGATCCTGCACGAAGACCCCACCAGCTCCTCGACCCACTACAAGCTGACCGAACTCGGTGACGAGACCCGTCACATGGTGATGTTCGGCAAGGCCATCGAGCGCATCGGCGCAAAGCCGGTGCGGCCAAGGCTGTTTCACCGCATGATCATCAACGCGCTGCCGCTGGCGTTTCAGCGGGGCTCGATGTTGTGGGTGGCCGCCCTGATCGGCGAAGAGATCTTCGACTCGCTGCAGCGGCAGATGATGGACGACCCCGAGTTGCAGCCGATCATCCAGCGGCTCATGCGAATTCACGTCACCGAGGAAGCGCGCCACATCCAGTTCGCCCGCGACGGCGCCCGCAAACGCGTCGCCGAGATGCCCCGGCTCAACCGCTGGTTCATGGCCAACATCAATGGGCTGGGCGGGTACTTCTTCAACTACCTGTTCAGCAACCCGATCCCGTATGCGCGCTCCGGCCTGGACCCGAAGCGGGCGCGACGGATCGCGCGGACCAGCCCGCATCGCCGCGACATCCAGGTCGCCGGTTTCGCCCCGCTGGCGGCGTTCCTGACCGAGGTGGGCCTGCTGGGCCCCATCGCCCGCCGCGGCTGGAAGCGCAGCAGATTTCTGTGACGCGGCCGCGCGACCCCGCCGAGCCCCGCCACCCGATAGCCATCCTCGGCGCGCACCCCGGCGTCCAATCGGCGTTGCTGCGCGCCGGTGTCAGCGATTTCATGGCCCTCGACGGGCCGGCCGCCGAGGTCCGGTCGAGGTTCGACGAGGGCACCGACACCTGGATGCTGACGACGGCCGGCGGCGAGGATGTGCGGGCGCGGGCCGTCATCGCCGCGGACCGGCCGCCCTTCGTCCCTTGGCTGCCGGACATCGCCGGCCGCGACGCCTTCCTCGGCGAGTCGTTTCACGCTGCCGAGTGGGCTCCCGGCTTCGATCCGTCCGGCAAGCGCCTCGCGGTGGTGGGCACCGACGCCACCGCCGGCCACCACATCGGCCGGCTGATCCAGACGGCGGCATCGGTCACCGTCTTTCCCCTGTCCCCGCGCCGCGTGGTCACCGAGGTCCCGCTGTGGTCGACCCGGGTCCGACGCTGGCTGGGCCGCCGCGTCCGACCGACCGCCGAGCGCCCTTCGGTCAGCGTGGCCGGGTCGGCGATCGAGGCCGTGACCGCGTCGGGCATCGGCACTCACGACGGCGTCGATCACCCCGTCGATGCCATCGTCTACGGCACCGGGTTCTCGATCCGTGACGAGCCGGCCGATGACACGCTCGTCGGCGCCGGCGGGCTGAGCATCCGGCAGGCATGGCAGGACGGCATGGAGCCGTTCTACGGCGTGGCGGTTCGCGGCTTCCCCAATTACTTCTTCATCACCGGGCCCGACGCCGGCGCCCAGGCGCGCTACATCGCCGAATGCCTCCGGCTGATGAAGCGCACAGCCAGCCGCCGCATCGAGGTGCGCTCCAGCAGCCTGCGAGTCTTCAACGAGCGGGCGCAGCTGACGCCCGACCCGGCCCCTCCGGTGGCGTCCGCCTTCGACCTGTCGTCCGCCGCGCCCGATCGCGACGACACCTATGACGGCGCGGCGACACTGGAAATCGCCGGCGCCACCCATCCCGTGCGCGTCCGGCTGACCGGCCACCTCGACCCGATCGACGGCCGCTACCACTGGCAGGGGACGGTGTTCGGTTCGCCGTCGCGGCCCCTGCCGGACGAGGTGCTCAGGCAAACGCGGTCCGCGACGTTGACGGTGGGCCGGCGCAGCGCCGCCGCGCGGATCGTTGAGCAAACGCCGTGGGGGACGCACTCGGTGACCGGGGTGGGTGCGCCGCCGTACGCGCGCAACTGACATTCGCGCTGCTCATCGCGCCGTTTTGCGGCGCGTTCCGGGCGTTTGGTCGCCCCGAGAAAGTGGTAACCCCGGGGGATGCGCGTGCGGCGCAGCGGATTCGAACAACATGGTGGGCGCGGTAGTGGCGGGGGCCTCGAGCGGGTGGGGACGGGCACGCGACTCACTCCTATCGCGTTGCGTGCCGCGCGCGTCCGGTACACCATCCCCCCAAAGCCGCGCTTTCCAATGGCGTGCAGGCCGCTCGACCCGAATTAGACTTTTGCCGCTGAGGGCGGATACTCAAGCAGTTGGCCCGGCAGTAATTTCGAGGAGTGGCGATGGAACCGGACGACAGGACCCAGCCGGCAAGCCGTATTGCGACGTCCCCGTCGTTTCTGATCCAGCCGCGTGTCCGGTCGCCGCGCCACCCTCGGCCGTCGACGGCGAAGGGGCCGCGGTGGTGAGCAGCGTAGCTGAATCCCCCAGCACACTGGCCGTCGCGACGCGGACAGATCAATCGGTGGTCATCCTGACGGTCGACGGTGCGCTCGACACCACCAATTCCGCGGCTCTACGCGACCACATCTTGAAGGCCACGCTGGACGGGCCCACCGCCGTCATCGTCAACGTCTCCGCCCTCAAGGTCCTCGCCGAATCGGCGTGGTCGACGTTCATCGGCGCACATTGGCAGATTCGCGACAATCCGAACGTTCCGGTCATGCTGGTCTGCGCGCACCGCGGCACGCGGGAGGCGATCACCCGCAGCGGCGTCGCCTACTTCATGCCGGTGTACTCGACGGAGAAGGCGGCGATGAAGGCGCTCAGCCAGCAGAGCCGGCGTGCCGTGCGTCGCGCCGACGCGCAGCTGCCCGCCGACCTGACCAGCCTGCGGGAATCACGCCGCCTGGTCCGTGAGTGGCTCACCGCGTGGTCGCAGTCCACGCTCATCCCCGTCGCGTTGGTGGTGGTCAACGTGTTCGTCGAGAACGTGCTGGAGCACACCGCCAGCGTTCCGGTGGTCCGGATCGAGAGCCATGGCGCGACGGCGACCATCGCGGTGTCCGACAGCAGTCATGCCCCGGCCGTGCGGCTGCCGTCGCCGGCGAAGGGCATCGACGTGTCCGGCCTGGCGATCGTCGACGCGTTGTCACGCGCGTGGGGCAGCACGTCCACCTCGGCGGGCAAGACGGTGTGGGCGGTCATCGGCCCCGAAAACCAGCTCTGACGCCTTATTGTGCTGGGAACCCGGGCACGGGTAGAACTAGAACACGTTCTAATCTCGTGTGACGACCCGTTTCCAGGAAGGCAGATGACGTGCGGTTCACTTACGCGGAGGCGATGACCGACTACCGGTACTACATCCCACTGGCCCAGGCGGCCGAGGCCGCCGGCTACCACGCGATGACGATCGCCGACAGCATCGCCTACCCCTTCGAGTCCGACTCGAAATACCCCTACACCCCCGACGGGGATCGCGAGTTCCTGGACGGCAAGGAATTCATCGAAACCTTCGTGCTGACAGCGGCATTGGGCGCGGTGACGACGAAGCTGCACTTCAACTTCTTCGTCCTCAAGCTGCCCATCCGGCCGCCGGCGCTGGTGGCCAAGCAGATCGGTTCGCTGGCCGCGCTGACCAACAATCGGGTGGGCTTCGGTGTCGGCACCAGCCCGTGGCCGGAGGACTACGAACTGCTGGGCGTGCCGTTCGCCAAGCGCGGCAAGCGCATGGACGAATGCATCGAAATCATCCAGGGGCTCACCAGCGGCGACTACTTCGAATTCCACGGCGAGTTCTATGACATCCCGAAGACCAAGATGACCCCCGCTCCGACCCAGCCCATCCCGGTCCTGATCGGCGGGCACGCCGACGCGGCGCTGCGCCGGGCGGCCCGGCTGGACGGCTGGATGCACGGCGGCGGCGACCCCGAAGAACTCGACGGGCTCATCGCCAAGCTCAAGCGGTACCGCGAGGAAGCGGGCAAGACCGGGCCGTTCCAGATTCACGTCATCTCGGCCGACGCCTACACCGTGGACGGCATCAAACGCCTCGAAGACAAGGGCGTCACCGACGCCATCGTCGGCTTCCGCATCCCCTACATCAAGGGCAAGGACACCGAGCCGCTGGAGAACAAGATCCGCAACCTCGAGATGTTCGCCGAGAACGTCATCGCGAAGGTGTAGCGGCGGTCGCAAGCGCCGCGAAGCCGGGCGCGGCGGGCCGCCGCCGTCGGGCCCACCGTCACAGCGGATCCCACTTCGGCGCTCGCTTCTCCCGGTGCGCCTTGGCCGCCTCGGCCGGGTTGTTCGTGAAGCCGCTGAGGATCTGGGTGCGGTTCTCGATCTCGATGGCATGCCGCAAACTGGGCGCATCCAACGCGGCGTTGAGGCCGGTCTTGGTCTGCCAGACGCCGTAGGCGTTGTTCTCGGCGATCGAGCGGGCCATTTTCAGCGCGGCCGCCATCAGGCCGTCGGGGGCCACCACCTCGTGCACCAGCTTGATGCGGTAGGCCTCGGCCGCGTCGATGATGCGGCCGGTCAGCATGAGTTCCCGGGCCACTCCCGCGCCGACGATCTTCGGCAGCAGGTAGCTGGTGCCCATGTCCATCGACGAGAAGCCCGCCTTGATGAACGCCGAGGAGAACCGGGCCCGATCGGAGGCGACCCGGACGTCGCAGACCAGCGCGAAGGCCAGCCCTCCCCCGACGGCCACGCCGTTGACCGCGGCGATCACCGGGATGGGCAGCTCGTAGATGCGGGTGAACAGCTCCGCCAGGCGGACCTGCGAGTCGTAGTTGACCTTGAACGGCGGGGTGGACGGACTGGGTTTGGTCCACGGCTCGCCGGTGCCGCTCAAGTCCGCCCCCGCGCAGAATCCGCGTCCGGCGCCGGTCAGGATCGCGGCGCGGAACTCGCCGCCGCCCAGCGCGTCCAAGGCATGGTCCACGCCGTCGATCAACGCCCCGTCGATGGCGTTGAGGCGCTCCGGCCGGTTCAGCGTGATGCGGGCGATGCCGTCTTCGACGGTTTCCAATTCCACTGCGGGCATGGCAGAAACCGTAGGCGACGCGGATGTTCACTGAGGGGCATACGGTGGTTTGGCCGCCACATCGAAGGAGAAGCCATGGCACGAACCGAAGGTGACAGCTGGGACCTGGCCAACAGCGTGGGCGCGACGGCCACCATGGTCGCCGCCGCCCGCGCCGCCGCGAGCAAGCGTCCGCAGCCGGTCATCACGGATGACTTCGCCGAACCGCTGGTGCGTGCCGTCGGATTGGACGTGTTCACCAGGCTCGCCAGTGGCGAACTCGATCCCGACGACCTCGAGAAGGACGTCGGCTTTCACCGGATGGTGGACACGTTCGCCGCCCGCGCCCGGTATTTCGACGACTATTTCGCCGCGGCCGGGCAGGCGGGGCTGCTCCAGGTGGTCATCGTGGCCTCAGGGCTGGATTCCCGCGCCTACCGGCTGCGCTGGCCGATCGGGACGACGGTCTACGAAATCGATCAGCCCGAGGTGATCGCGTTCAAGGCCGCGACGATGTCGGAGATCGGGGCGGCACCCACCGCCAAGCTCCGCGAGGTCGGGATCGATCTGCGCGAGGATTGGCCGGCGGCGCTGCAGGAGGCGGGCTTCGATCCGGCCCATCCCACGGCGTGGCTCGCCGAGGGCGTGCTCATCGGATGGCTCCCGCCGGAGGCCGAGATCCGACTGCTGGACTCCATCATCCCGCTGTCGGCCGAGGGCAGCCGGTTCGCCGCCGACTACGGCACGGTGACCGGCACCTCGCCGGCGGCCCAGGAACAGGCTCGGCTGATGACCGAGGGCTGGCGACGGCAGGGACTCGAGATGGACCTGACCAGCTTGACGTATCCAGGCGAACACACCGACGTCGCCGCGCATCTGCACGCGAACGGCTGGGAAACCACCGAATCCCGGCTCGCCGACCTGTTCGCCGCCGCCGGGTTGCCGGAGTTGGGGCCGTCGGCGTTGCAGGTCCCGTCCACCACGATCAAATTCGTTCGGGCCGTGCGGCTTTAGGCGCGCTTGGCCAGCCACTCGGCCTGCATCACCAGTAGGGCCATGACCTCCAGCTGCGGGGTCTCCGGGTCGAGCTCGCGGTACCGCTGATAGACGTTGACGACGACGCGCTCGGCGTCCAGCCAGGACGCGTACTCGCCGAGATCGATGGTGTCGGCCGCCTCGGACCACGTCAGGCCGCGGCGGTAGGCGGCCTCGGCTTGTTCCGAGACGTGGGCGAGATACCCACGCACAGCACGGATTCCGTCGGGATCACTGACGGGGCCATGTCCTGGCACCACCGTCGGCGCGTCGAGCGCGATCATCGCATCGCACGCGGCGATCCAATTGGCGATCGGGCCGGCCCACACGATCGGGGTGCAGCCGATGAACAGCAGGTCGCCGCCGAACAGCACCCCGGCATCGGGCACGTGCACCACCGAATCCGCGGCGGTGTGCGCGGGACCCAGGTTCAGCAGGTCGACGCGCCGCCCGCCCACCTCGATGGTCAGCTCGCGGCCGAACGTCTGATCCGCGTTGCGCACCGTGATGCCGCTGAAGTCGAAGTACCCGAAGCGATCTCGGGTGTAGGGGGTCGCGACCGGCCCGAGGTTCGCGGTCTGCGCCATCGCCAGCATCTCGGGAGCCATCCCGTGTGCGATCTCGTCGGCCGTTCCCCGCGCCGCGATGATCCGCACGGAGGGGGCCAGCAGCTGGTTGCCGTGGGTGTGGTCGCCGTTGGAGTGGGTGATCAGCGCGTCGGTGATGGGCGCCGACGAGGTGATGTCGCGCATCGCGGTGAGCATCTCGCGGGTCAAGGCCAGGTCGAACAGGGTGTCGACGAGCAGGGACGCCCCATCGCCGGCGACCAGCCCGGCGTTGCTCCAGCCGTAACCGCCGTCCGGCAACGTCCACGCCCACACCCGGTCGGCGACCGCGTGCAGGCCGCGGGTGTAGGGCACCTTGGCGGGCGCTCGGTTGACCCGCCGCGGGGCGGGCGCGGCGTCCGGATTGGGCCGAACGGCCAACGGGTGTGGTGCGGGACCGGCACGCACGGTTTGTCTGGTCTCCCCGAGCCCCTGGACCTGGAGCGTGACGACGTCGCCGTCGCGCAGCCAGCCCGGGAACGAGTCGAGCGCCGTCGGATCCAGATGCTCGACCAGTGTGCAGGTCGGCACGGTGCCCGAGCCGATGACGTCGCCGGGGACGAGCGTCACGCCGCGCGAGGCGTAGGAGATGACTTCGCCGAAGGTCCAATCCATTTGGGCGGTCGACCCCGACCCGATCACGGCGTCGTTGACCAGGGCGGTCACCCGCAGGTCCAGCCTGCCGTCCCGCCGGTAGGGTTCGAGTTCGTCGGGCGTCACCAGGAATGGGCCCAACGTGACGCCGCTGTCTTTGCCCTTGCCCTGCCCGATCCCCAGTTGGCTCTCCAGTTGCTGCAGGTCGCGGGCGGACCAGTCGTTGAAGATGGTGTAGCCGATGATGGCCCGCTCGGCCTCGTCCACCGTGAGGTCCCGCCCGCCGGTTCCAATGATCGCCGCAATCTCCAATTCGAAGTCCTGCCAAGCACTTCCGGGCGCGGTCGGGGCATCGTCGTAGGGTCCCAAAACCGTTGCCGGGCAGGCGAAGTAAAAGGCCGGTATGCGGTACCACGTGTCGGCGAGTGTTCGGCCCGCGCCCAGCGCGGCCTGGCAGTTGCGCATGTGGTCGAGAAAGCACAGCGAATCGCGGATGGACGGCGGGCGCGGGATCGGCGCCAGAAGCCGCACCGCATCCAGGGGCACTGTCGCCGCCGGCGCACGCAGCGCCTCCTCACCGGCCGCGCGCAACCCGTGGGCGCCGCGACCGATCAGGTCGAGCAGCGTCACGCCGGCGGGCATCGCGTGGATGGCATCACCGGAGAGCACCCCGGTGCGTTCACCCTCGGTGCCAACGTAGGTCACCCATTTCATTCGCGCACCACCTCACTCGGTTCCTTGTCCGGCCGCAGCCCACGCCAACTCGATTGGCGCAAACGGTCATCCGGGGTCCACTCGCTGTAGCGCACTTCGCCCACCAGCACCGGCCGGACGTACGTCACCCCCCTGGCCTCGCTGCGCGGAAGCGGTGGAGTGAATGGAGATTGGTCGGTGTGCAGCGGCGCCAGCGTCTTCTTCAGGCTCGCCAGGTCACGTTCGGTGAACCCGGTACCGACCCGCCCGGCGAAGCGCAGACCACCGTCGGCGGGGATGCCCATCAGCAGCGAGCCGATGCCGCTGCTGCGTCCGCCCTCCCCGGCCTTCCAACCACCGATGACGACTTCCTGGGTGTTCCAATGCTTGTCCTTGATCCAAGACGCCGAGCGCCGGCCCGGCTGATAGGTGGAGTCGCGTTTCTTGGCGACCACGCCCTCCCAGCCGTGCTCGGCGGAGTGCTCCAGCGCCTGTTTCCCGTCGCCGGGCAGCAGCTCGGGGACGATGAGGTCGCTACCGCCGGCCAGCGTTTCCAACAGCTTTCGGCGGTCGTGGTAGCGGGCCCGCAGCAGCGAACGGCCGTCGAGATACAGCAGGTCGAACGCCCAGAACTCCACGCGGCTGCCGCGGCCGCGGTTCTGCATCGCGTGAAAGCTCGGCACGCCGGAGCTGTCCAGCACGACCGCCTCCCCGTCGAGGACCACGTGATGGTCGGCGAGATCGGCTGCCAGCGCCCGTAATTGGGGGTATTCGCCGGTGACCTCCCGGCCGCGCCGGGACCGGACCCGCAAGTCTCCATGGTCGATCTCGACCAGCAGCCGGTAGCCGTCCCATTTGCCTTCGAACGCCCATTGGCCGGCCTTGCACGCCGCGACCGAGCCGTGGGTGGCGAGCATGGGCGCTATCCCGTCGAAATCGAAGACCTTCTGGTCCTTCATCCGGTGCGCCAGCCACTGTTCGCCCTTGGTTTGGATCAGCGCATAGCGGCCGGACACCTTGCTGCCGTGCAGGTTGACGATGACCTCGTCCTCGCGAAACTTCTCCGCCTCATACGTTCCGGAATCCCAGATGATCACCTTCCCGGCCCCGTACTCCCCTGTGGGGATGTTGCCCTCGAACGTCGCGTATTCCAGCGGATGATCCTCGGTGTGGACCGCGAGGTGGTTCACCGATGTGGTTTCGGGCAGGTTCTTCGGCACCGCCCACGACACCAGCACGCCGTCGCGCTCCAGCCGGAAGTCGTAGTGTAGCCGCCGGGCGTGATGCTCCTGGATGACGAACGAATTGCCTTTACCCGTAGCAGGTTTCGTCCGCGGCACCGGCTCCGGGGTTTTCGATGCGTCGCGCATGCTGCGGTACTTGGTCAGCCGGTCGGGGACGGCGACGTCCTTGTCCAGGGCCGCCAGCAGATCGCCGTCGCGCGCCACTCGGGCCAGCACCTCGTCGTAACGCAGTTGGCGCAGCGACGCCGGGTCCTCGATCTCCTCCCAGGTGCGCGGCGCCGCGACCGTCGGGTGTTCGCGCCCGCGCAGGGAATACGGTGCGATGGTCGTCTTGGATCCGTTGTTCTGGCTCCAGTCGAGAAAAATCTTTCCCGCCCGCAGGCTGCGGGTCATGGTGGACGTGACCAGCGTGGGCATCGACTTTTCCAGTTGCTGGGCAACCCGTTTCGCCAACACCGTCGCACCCTTGCTGCTCACCGGCTCAGCCAGCGGCGCGTAGAGGTGCAGGCCCTTGCTCCCGCTGGTGAGCGGGAACAGGGTCAGCCCGATCCCTTCGATGAGGTCGCGGACGGCGTGGGCCACCTCGGCCAGCTGCGCCATGGTCACCCCCTCACCGGGATCGAGGTCGAACACCAGTCGAGTCGCCGGGCCGGGCTTGAGTTCTTCGGCATGGCGCCGCGTCCACTGGGCGACGAACCGCCACTGCGGCACATGCACTTCCAGCGCGGCCTGTTGCGCGATCCAGGCCAGCCCCTCGGGGCTGTCGATGATCGGATACGTCGTGGTGCCGGACCGGTGCGTGACACTGGCGCGTGGCAACCAGTCCGGCGCCGACGAGGCCAGCTGCTTCTCGAAGAAGGCACCCTGCTCGACGCCGTTGGGCCAGCGCTTGCGGGTGGCCGGGCGCCCCGCGATGTGCGGGATCATCACCGCGGCGATCTGGGTGTAATAGTCGAAGACGTCCCGCTTCGTGGTCCCGCTGGCGGGGTAGAGCACCTTGTCGGCGTTGGTCAGCTTCACCCGCGGTGCCATGTCGTCAACCTACGCGTTTGAACAGGGCCTCTTGTTTCCCACCACGGATTATGTCTCAAACGTAAATTTCTGTGACGTCAACCACGAAGGCGTTAGACCCGCTGGCGCGTCGGGCACGGAATACCGATGCGCATAATCTCCCGGCGTCCAGAAGGCGGCGTCCCCCTCAGCAATGCCACCCTGCAACTGCACTCGAAGCGAATCGCGGTACCCACGTACGAAAGGTCGGCCCTTCGGCGCGGTGTCGTTCACATCGGCGCGGGCAACTTTCACCGCGCACATCAGGCCGTCTACTTCGACGACCTTGCCCGCTCGGGCATTTCGGATCGCTGGGGTGTTACCGGCGTCAGTCTGCACTCGCCGAACGCCAAAGACATGTTGGCGGCGCAGGACGGGCTCTACACCGTGGTACAGCGCGGCCATGACGGCCAGACCGCCCGCGTGGTCGGCTCGATCGGCTCCGTCCATTACGCACCGAACGATGGCGCAGCGGTCCGCGCCGGCCTGGCAGATCCCCAAACCCGCATCGTGAGCCTGACGATCACCGACAACGGCTACTTCCTGGATCCGGTGACCGACGAGTTCGATGCCAACCACCCTGACGTCCGCGCTGACCTGGTCGCGTCCGGCAGCTATGCCACCGCGTGGGGATATCTGGCCGAAGCTCTCGACCGGCGCCGCCGCGCGGGCGTCGCGCCGTTCACCGTGCTGTGCTGCGACAACATTCCTGGCGACACCCGACCGGCGAAAACCGCCCTGGTGTCGTTCGCGGCCATGAGGAACCCCCGGCTTGCGCGCTGGATCGAAAGAAATGTCGCTTTTCCGTCGACCATGGTCGATCGCATCACCCCGCAGACCTCGAAGTCGGAGCGCGCGTTCGTCGAGCAGACATACGGCGTGGCCGACAAATGTCCCATCGTGACCGAGCCGTATCGCCAGTGGGTGATCGAGGATTCGTTCAGCAACGGGCGGCCGCCGCTCGAGGAGGTTGGCGCCGAATTCGTCGCCGATGTCAGCGACCACAAGCTGATCAAGACGCGTCTGCTCAACGGAACCCATATCGCGCTCGCGTGCCTGGCCACGCTGGCCGGCTACCAGCGCACCGACGAAGCGATGCGGGACCCCGTCATATTCGACTACGTGGAGAAGCTGCTGCGCGACGAAATTCAGCCACTGTTACCGGCAGTCCCCCGGATGAACACTCCCGAATACCGGGCCACCTTGCTCGATCGGCTCGGCAATCCCCGCATGAGCGACCAGTTGTCGCGGCTGGCCCGGCGGGGAACGGGCAAGATCACGTTGTTTGTGTTGCCCTCCCTGCGCGAGGCGATCGCCCAGGGCAGACCGCATACGCTGCTGATGTTGGCCGTTGCCGGATGGGCCCGGTATATGCGCGGCCACGACCTGCAGGGGCGCAAGCTCCGCCTGGAAGACTCGCAGGCGATACCGGTGGCTAGGTTGGCCAACATGGCAACCGGCAACCCCGATCCGCTGCTGCGACATGCGATGTTCGCCGAACTACGCGCTGTTCCCGGCTTTGCGGAGCGGCTCGGCGAGATGATTGCGCGCATCGATACGCGCGGTGTGCTGCCCACGCTTCGTGACGCGATGCGCAACGACGAGAGGGAGTTGGTGTCCTGATGAGCGGCGGCCTGACATTTGTGCGCACATTCGATCCGGCGCAGATCACGACTTTGCTGTGTGACGCCGACGACAACCTGTTCGCTTCGGAGAGGCCGGCGTTCGAGGCGTCGACGGAGGTGATGAATCGTTTCCTGGCCAGGTTCGGCGTGAGTGCTCCGCTCGACTCGGAGGAGCTGCGTAAGCGCGCCGTCGGGAAGAACTTCCGCGCCATGGCTCTAGACCTGGCGGTCCAGTGCCACCTGCCGCTCGACCAGACGTTGGCCGACCGCCTTCCCGCGGCGGTGATCGCCTCGGCCGGCGAGCTGGCGAGCGGAAACGCGTTGTCCGCCGACGAACTCGAGCAGTGGGTGCGTGAAGAGCGCGAACGCGTCACCGCTCATCTGGCTGTCACCCTGATCCCCGACCCGCAGGTGCTGGACCCGCTGCGAGACCTCGCGCCGCACTACGCGCTCGCGGCCGTCAGCTCCAGCGCCACCAACCGCCTGCGTGCCTGCTTCGCCGCCACCGGCATCGACTCGCTGATACCGGAGACTGTGACTTTCAGCGCGGAGGATTCGCTTCCGGTGCCGACAAGCAAACCGGACCCGGCGGTTTACCTGCATTCCGGCCGGGCAATGGGCGTGGCAGCAGAACAGGGGCTGGCCATCGAGGACTCCGTGGCCGGCGTCAGTTCCGCGGTCGCAGCCGGCTATGCCACCGTGGGCAACCTGATGTTCGTGCCACCCGACGAACGGGATTGCCGCCGAGCGGATTTGATCGATGCCGGCGCGGTGGCGATAACCGATTCGTGGCGTGCGCTTGCTGATGTCCTGCTGTCGTCGGCCGTGCCGGCTGGAGGTCCCCGAGCCACGTAAGGCGTCGGCCCCCTGGACAGTAGCGATCCGGGCGGTGGGCCCGGGGAGGAGGTGGCCGACGATGGCCAACGCAGTCAGTTTGAACAACGCGTCGCTCTCCAGGCTGCCGATCGACGCGCCGAAATATGACCGCGGCAGCGTCCGCGTCGGAATTGCGCATATCGGCGCTGGTCACTTCCATCGGGCGCATCAGGCCGCCTACATCAACCTGCTGCTGCAGCAAGGCCTGGCGCACGAGTGGGGCATCTGCGGGGTGGGGGTGATGCCCGCCGACTGGACCATGCGCGATGTCCTCAATGATCAGGACGGGCTGTACACGCTGATCTTGGAGAATCCGAACGGCAGCCGGGATGCCCAGGTGATCGGCTCGATCATCGATTACCGCTACGCCCCGGACGATCCGGAGTCAGCGCTGGAGGTCCTTGCCGCGGCATCGACCCGGATCATTTCGCTGACCATCACCGAAGGCGGGTACCGCGATCCCGATGGGCCGGCGTTCGCGTTGATCACCGAGGCGCTCCGCAGGCGGCGCGATCGAGGAGTCCCCGCCCCGACTGTCGTCTCCTGCGACAACATCGAGAACAACGGTGACGCCGCCAGGCGCACCGTGCTCGCCAGCGCCGATCGCAGAGATCCCGCGTTGGCCGAGTGGGTGGCCGAACACGCCCGGTTCCCCAGTTCGATGGTTGACCGCATAACTCCGGCAACGACTTTGGAGATGGCCGCGGAAGTGCGGCGCGACTTCGGCGTCGACGACCGGTGGCCGGTGGTGGCCGAACCCTTCACCGCCTGGGTGATCGAGGACGACTTCGCCGATGGCCGTCCCCCGCTGGAGCAAGCGGGGGTGCTGATGGTCGGCGACGTGCGCCCCTACGAGCTGATGAAGCTGCGGCTCCTCAACGCGGGGCATCAGTGCCTGGCCTACTTCGCCCATCTGTGCGGCTTCCATTTCGTCCACGAGGCGGCCCGCGATCCCCTATTCGCCGAATTCCTGCTCTCTTACTTCGATACCGAGGCCGTCCCCACCCTGCCGCCGGTGCCGGGAATCGACCTGCACAACTACGGCCGCACACTGGTCGAGCGGTTCGCCAACCCGGCCGTGCGCGACACCGTCGCGCGCCTGTGCGCCTACTCATCGGACCGGATCCCGAAATGGCTCTTTCCCGTCATCTGCGACAACCTGGCTGGCGGTGGGCCGGTGCAACTCGCGGCCGCGGCGGCGGCCAGCTGGGCGCGCTACGCCGAGGGCATCGACGAATGGGGTAACCCGTACGAGGTGGTGGACCAGCTCGCGGATTCGCTCATCCCGATCGCCCGGTCGCAATACCAGAATCCCACCGCGTTCATTGAGGTCACCGCCGTGTTCTGCGATCTGGCCCACCAACCGCGGTTTGTCGAGGCGTACTGCTGGGCGCTGGATTCGTTGCACAGCAAGGGAGCTCGAGCGACGCTGGAGGCGTTGGTGCGATGACCCGCGGCCTGGTGATCGGCGAGTCGCTGATCGATATCGTCGGCGGCGACGAGCATGTCGGTGGGAGCCCGCTCAACGTCGCCGTCGGGCTCGGCCGGCTGGGCCGCGACGTCGACTTCCTAACCCACATCGCCGACGACCGCTATGGCCGGCGCATCGTCGACTGCGTGAAATCTGCTGGCGCACAGCTTGTCCCGGGCAGCATTGCGGCTACCCGGACACCGACCGCGGTGGCGACGATCGCCGGGGACGGGTCGGCGGACTATGTGTTCGATCTGGACTGGCGGCTCTCGGGCGCACTCGAAGTTCCGCCGCCGCTGTTCGTGCACACGGGGTCCATCGCCGCCGTCCTCGAGCCAGGCTGCCTGGCGGTCGAGGCCTTGATCGACACCTACCGCGTCTCGGCTACGGTCAGCTTCGACCCGAACGTGCGGCCGTCGCTGATCGCCGACCGCGAATTGGCCCGTGCGCGGATCGAGCACCTCGTCGAGCACAGCGATCTGGTCAAGGTCAGCGATGAGGACCTGCGCTGGATCGACCCCGACCGCGAACCCGAGCAGACCGCTCGAAGCTGGCTGGCGTCGGGACCGGCGATCGTGGTGGTGACGATGGGCGCCGGAGGCTCGCTGGCGTTGTGCTCGGCCGGCGAGGCGCGCGCGGCCGCCAGGCCGGTCCGGGTGGTGGACACCGTCGGTGCCGGCGACGCCTTTACGGTCGGCCTGCTCGACGCGCTCTGGGGCATGGAGTTGTTGGGCTCCGACCGCCGGGCCGCCCTGCACGGCATCCCGATCGACGTCCTGGCGGAAGCGCTCGAGGCGGCCAGCGTGTCGTCGGCCGTGACCGTGGGCCGTGCCGGGGCGAACCTCCCCGACCGCGCCGAGCTGGCCCAGGCAAACCGGCCGTAGCCTCCCGGCAGGTGTCGATGCGGTCACGAGCTGCGGCGCAACGGACCCGCGTCCTGTTAGCCGGCGAACAGTATGGGCATACTGACTTACATGCGCTCCATCTGGAAGGGCTCGATCGCATTCGGGCTGGTCAACGTCCCGGTGAAGGTGTACAGCGCCACCCAGGACCACGACATCAAGTTCCATCAGGTGCACGCCAAGGACAACGGCCGCATCCGGTACCAACGCGTGTGCGAGGTGGACGGCGAGGTCGTCGAATACCGGGACATCGCCCGCGCCTTCGAATCCGACGACGGCCAGATGGTCATCATCACCGACGACGACATCGCCACCCTGCCGGAAGAACGCAGCCGCGAGATCGAGGTGCTCGAGTTCGTTCCCGCCGAAGAGGTCGACCCGATGCTGTTCGACCGCAGCTACTTCCTCGAGCCCGACTCCAAGTCGTCGAAATCCTATGTGCTGCTGGCGAAGACGCTCGCCGAAACCGATCGGATGGCCATCGTGCACTTCACCCTGCGCAACAAGACGCGGCTGGCGGCGTTGCGCGTCAAGGACTTCGGCAAGCGGGACGTGATGATGGTGCACACACTGCTGTGGCCCGACGAGATCCGCGACCCTGACTTTCCGGTGCTCGACAAGGAGGTCGAGATCAAGCCCGCGGAGCTGAAGATGGCCGGCCAGGTGGTGGAGTCGATGGCCGAAGACTTCAATCCCGACCGCTACCACGACACCTACCAGGAGCAGCTGCAGGAGCTGATCGACGCGAAACTCGAAGGCGGCGAAGCCTTCACCACCGAGGAGCAACCGAAGGAACTCGACGAGACCGAGGACGTCTCGGACCTGCTGGCCAAGCTCGAAGCCAGCGTCAAGGCGCGCTCCGGCGACGGCAAAGCTCCCGCCAAGAAAGCGCCGGCCAAGAAAACGGCCGCCAAGAAGACCACGGCAAAGAAAGCACCGGCCAAGAAGGCACCGGCGAAGAAGGCCGCGTCGAGGTCGTGACGCGGATCCCGCGGGCGTTCAGCGCCGGCGGGTCGCCACGAACCGGGTCGCCCCGGCGATCAGGTTGATCACGGCGACCATGATGATCAGGCTCAGCGCCGCACCCCAGATGCGCAGGAAGCCAGCGTGCTCGGGGTTGGTGAGTTCGGTATAGATCAGCAACGGCAGCGAGGCCATGTTGCCGTGGAAGACGTCGAGATTGATCGACCGGCTGTAGCCGACCAGGACCAGCACCGGAGCGGTTTCGCCGATCACCCGCGCCACCGACAACAGGATGCCGGAGACGATGCCGGGCATCGCGATCGGAAAGACGATCCGCATGATGGTCTTCCATTTCGGAACGCCGAGGGCGTAGCTGGCCTCGCGTAGGTCGTCGGGCACCAACCGGAGCATCTCCTCGGTGGACCGCACCACCACCGGCAGCATCAGCAAGACCAGCGCCAGCGACACGGCGAACGAGCTCTGCTGGAATCCCAGGGTGGCGATCCAGAGGCTGAAGACGAACAGCGCCGCCACGATAGAGGGCACCCCGGCGAGCACGTCGACCATGAACGTCGTCAACCGCACCAGCCGGCCGGAGCCGTATTCCACCAGGAAGACCGCGGTCATCAGGCCCAGCGGCACGGACATCAGCGCGGCGACCCCGGCCTGCACCACGGTTCCATACAGCGCGTGATAGATGCCCCCGGCGAACTGCTCCGGCAAAATCCCGCGCAGCGAGTGGGTCCACCAGCCCATCCGGGTGACCGCGTACCAACCGCGGTCCACCACGACCGAGAGCACCCAGACCAGCGGCACCAGCGCGATGAGGAACGAGGCGACGAAGAATATCGTCGCGGCGTTGTTGGTGAGCCGGCGCCGGATGCTGACCGGCCGGAACGCCTGGGCTTTGACCGGCCGGTCGAACGCCTCGACCGGGTGCGTCATCCGTTGACCTTCCCGCCGGCGATCGCGCGGGCCAGCGCGTTGACGACGAACGTCAAGACGAACAGCGCGAACCCCGCGGCGATGTAGGCGCCGGTGGGCAACGGTTCGCTGAATTCGGCCGCCGCGGAGGCGATCTTGGAGGCGAACGTGTAACCGCCGTCGAACAGCGACCAGCTCCCCGCCCGCGCGGCAGAACGCAAAATGATCAGCACCGCCACCGTCTCACCGAGCGCACGGCCCAGCCCCAGCATCGAGGCCGCGATGACACCGCTGCGGCCGAACGGCAGCACCGTCATCCGCACCACCTCCCACTTGGTGGCACCCAGCGCTTGCGCCGCTTCCATCTGCATGGGGGGGGTTTGCCGGAACACCTCACGCGAGACCGACGTGATGATCGGCAGGATCATGGCCGACAACACGATGCCCGCCGTGAAGATGGTGCCGCCACCGGCCAGCGACACGTTTCCCTGCTTGAACAGGAAGAACCAGCCCAGGTTGCGGTTGAGGAACGCCGCGACGGGCTCGATCTTGGGCGCGAGCACGAAGATCCCCCACAACCCGAAGATGATCGAGGGCACGGCGGCCAGCAGGTCCACGATGGCCCCGAACGGGCGGGCCAGCCGCTTGGGCGCGTATTGGGTGAGAAACACCGCAATCCCGACCGCGACCGGTACCGCCAGGACCAGCGCGGTGATCGAACTCAACACGGTCACCATGAACAGGTCGCGGATGCCGAACGCGAGCCTGCCCGGTTCGGTGGTGCTGAACTGGGCGCTCGTGAAGAAGTTCGCGTGGTTGGCACGCAAGGACGGAACCGCACGAATCAGCAGGAACACCGCGATCAGCAGGATCGCGGCCACGATCGTCGACCCGGCAGCGGCAGCCGTCAGCTTGAACAGTCGGTCGGCCCGTCGAGCTGACGACGCGCCCAGCGCCTTGAGCTCGGGTTTCTTCGGAGTCGACGGGCTGGCTACCGCTCCACGGGTCACGACCACCTCAGATCACGTGATGGCGTTGATCGAAGCCGACAGTCTGGACTTGAACGAATCCGGGATGGGGATGTACCCATTGTCGGCCAGGCCACTCTGCCCCGCACCGATCGTACTTTCCAGGAAAGCCTTCACCGCCGTACCCACCTGGGAATCGGGATACTTCGAGCACACGATCTCGTACGTCGCCAGCACGATCGGGTAAGACCCCGGCTGGGTCGGCTTGTAGAAGGAAAGCGTGTCGAGCACCAGGTCGTTGCCCTGCCCGCTGATCTTGGCCCCGGAAATCGTCTTGCCGACCGAGTCGGAGCTGATGGCCACGGCGTCCGGACCGGCCGACGTCACGACCTTGGCCATGTTGAGCTTCTGCGCCTCGGCGAACGACCACTCGTTGTAGGTGATGGATCCCTCGGTGGACTTGATCGCCGCCGACGTGCCGTCGTTACCCTTGGCGCCCTCGCCGACGCCGCCCTTGAACGTCTTCCCCGCGCCCTTGCCCCACGCGCCGTTGGATGCGGCGTCGAGGTACTTCTGGAAGTTGTCCGTGGTGCCGGACTCGTCGTTGCGGAACACCACATGAATCGGCTCGGCGGGCAACGTGACGCCGGAGTTCAGCGCCGCAATGGCCGGGTCGTTCCAGGTCGTGATCGCGCCGTTGAAGATTTTCGCCGCCGTGGGACCGTCGAGGCTCAGCGAGCTCACGCCCTTGACGTTGTAGGTGATGGCGATCGGGCCGAATACGACCGGCAGATTCCATGCCGGCGAGCCGCACCGCTGCTGCGCGGCAGCGTATTCCTTGGGGGCAAGCGGCGAGTCCGAGCCACCGAAATCGGTTTGATTGCCGTTGAATTCACTGATTCCCGCGCCCGAGCCGTTGGCCGTGTAGTTCAACGTCTGGCCGGGGCAAGCCTGCTCGAAGGCGTTGACGAAGCGGGTCATCGCGTTGGCCTGGGCGGTCGACCCGCTGGCCTTCAACGTCTTCTTCCCGCCACAGCTGACCTTGCCCGCCGACGAGCCGCTGGTCGCGCTTGCGCCGCCCGCGTTGTTGTCACTCCCACATCCCGACAACACCAGCGCACCAGCGGTCACGACGCTCAGCGCGGCACCGAATCGGTTGAGTTTCAAGTCACTTCCTAACGGTAGGGATGAAACATGATTGCCGGCGTTGTCCTCGCCGCTGTCCGGCGACAAGCCGTCTCTTGCAGCAAGGAAGCTAACAGCACGAAGGTTAACGCTGGGCAAATTGCTGTCGGCCGATTGCCGCTGGCCAGGACGGCTTTGCGGGTGGGCGCACGCCACGGCGAGGTGCTCACGAAATGGCGTTGATCGCCGCGGACAATCGGGACTTGAGCGCGTCGGGGACTGGAATGTAGCCATTGTCCGCCAAGCCGTTCTGCCCCGCCCCGATGGTGCTCTGCAAAAAGGCCTTCACGGCCGCGCCGACCTGGGGGTCCGCGTACTTGGAGCAGACGATCTCGTACGTCGCCAGCACGATCGGGTAGGAACCGGGTTCGGTCGGCCTATAGAAGGAGAAGGTGTCGACGACCAAGTCGTTGCCCTCCTCGGTGAAGTCTGCACCGGCGATCGTCTTGCCGACCGAGCCGGCGTTGATCGCCACCGCGTCCGGCCCGGCCGACGTGATGATCTTGGCCATGTTGAGCCGTTGCCCCTGGGCGAAGGACCACTCGGTATAGGTGATCGACCCTTCGGTGGCCCTGGCCGCCGCGGACGCGCCGTCGTTGCCTCGGACTCCCTCACCGACACCGCCGTTGAACGTCTTGCCGATGCCTTTGTCCCAGACCCCATTGGCGGCGGAGTCGAGGTATTTCTGGAAATTGTCCGTGGTGCCGGACTGATCGTTGCGGAAGATCACCCGAATCGGCTCGGCCGGAAACGCGACGCCCGGGTTCAACGCCTGAATGGCCGGATCGTTCCACGTGGTGATGGCCCCCTTGAATACTTTCGCGGCGGTCGGACCGTCCAGATTCAGCGACGTCACGCCCGCGACGTTGTAACTGATCGCGATCGGGCCGAACACCACCGGCAAATTCCACGCCGGCGAACCGCAGCGCTGCCGCGCCGCGAAGTATTCGATGGGCGCCAGCGGCGAGTCGGACCCAGCGAAATCCGTCTGACTTCCGGTGAATTCGCCGATACCGGCGCCCGAGCCGTTAGGTGTGTAGTTCAGCGTCTGGCCCGGGCAGGCCTGCTCGAATGCCTTGATGAAGCGGGTCATCGCGTTGGCCTGGGCGGTCGACCCGCTGGCCTTCAGTGTCTTCGTCCCGCCACAACTCACCTTGACGGGCGACGTGCCCGGCCCGGCGCTTTCCCCCGCCCCGTTGTCGTTGCTGCCGCAGCCCGACACCATGAGGGCAACAACGCTCAAAACGCTCAGCGCAGCGCCGAATCGGTTCAGGCCCAATAGGATCCCCAACGGGAAGGATCAAACATGATCGCCACCATTCAATAGCCGCTGCGCGCCGACCAACCGGTCAGCACTAAGGCTAGCGCTGGGTGGATGTTCTCGCAGTGGACGCGAAATCGGGCGGGGCCGTCCGGTACCGCGTTCGGACACAGTTTCGACCGCCCGGGCCGCGCGGGCCCGGACTTGGGCGCGGGGCGTTACATCACCCCACCCATATGCAAAAGTAGAACCTGTTCCAGAAATGCCGCATCCGAGACGGCGGGGCTTGCTACCGTGTCGGCTGACAACTTGGGCGAAGAGAGGCCGCAATGATCCTTGACAGATTTCGTCTCGATGACAAAGTCGCCGTCATCACCGGTGCGGGCCGCGGCCTCGGGGCGGCCATCGCGCTGGCTTTCGCCGAGGCGGGCGCCGATGTCGTCATCGCCTCGCGAACCCAAGCGCAACTAGAAGGCGTCGCCGAACAGGTCCGGGCCGCCGGCCGGCGGGCGCACATCGTCGCCGCCGACCTGGCGCATCCGGAGGTGACCGCGCAGTTGGCCGGTCAGGCCGTCGACGCCTTCGGGAAATTAGACATCGTCGTCAACAACGTCGGCGGGACCATGCCCAACACCCTGCTGACCACCTCGACCAAAGAGCTCAAGGACGCGTTCACCTTCAATGTGGCCACCGCCCACGCGCTGACCGTCGCGGCGGTACCCCTCATGCTCGAGCACGCCGGCGGGGGCAGCGTCATCAACATCACCTCCACGATGGGTCGGCTGGCCGGCCGCGGTTTCGCCGCCTACGGCACCGCCAAGGCCGCGCTCTCGCACTACACCCGGCTGACCGCACTGGACCTGTGCCCGCGCATCCGGGTCAACGCGATCGCGCCGGGGTCGATCCTGACCTCCGCGCTGGACGTGGTGGCATCCAACGACGAGCTGCGCGCGCCGATGGAGAAGGCCACCCCCATGCGCCGCCTCGGTGATCCCGTCGACATCGCCGCCGCCGCAGTCTATTTGGCCTCCCCGGCGGGCAGCTTCCTGACCGGTAAGACGCTGGAGGTCGACGGCGGCCTCACCTACCCAAACCTCGACATCCCCGTCCCGGATCTGTGACCCCTGACCGCTGAGGAGCCCGCCATGGCAATACCCGTCGTCCAGTTGGGCACCGGCAACGTCGGTGTCCACGCCCTGCGGGCGCTCATCACCAACCCGGCGTTCGACCTCAAGGGCGTTTGGGTGTCGTCGGACGCCAAGGCCGGCAAGGACGCGGCAGAGCTTGCCGGGCTTTCCGATGCGACCGGCGTGCTGGCCAGCACCGACCTGGACGCCGTCCTGGCGACCGGGCCGCAATGCGCCGTGTACAACGCACTGGCCGACAACCGGTTGCCCGAGGCGCTCGAGGACTACCGACGCGTCCTGGCGGCCGGGATCAACGTCGTGGGTAGCGGCCCGGTGTTCCTGCAGTATCCGTGGCAGGTGATTCCCGAAGAGCTGATCAAGCCCATCGAAGACGCTGCGCGCGAAGGGAATTCGAGCGTGTTCGTCAACGGAATCGACCCCGGCTTCGCCAACGACCTGCTGCCGCTGGCGCTGGCCGGCACCTGTCAGAACATCCAGCAGATCCGCTGCATGGAGATCGTCGACTACGCCACCTACGACAGCGCCGCGGTCATGTTCGACGTGATGGGTTTCGGGAAGCCGCTCGACGAGATCCCCATGCTGTTGCAGCCCGGCGTGCTCAGCCTGGCCTGGGGTTCGGTGGTACGCCAATTGGCGGCCGGCCTGGGCGTCTCGCTCGACTCGGTCGCCCAGGAGTACGTCCGCGTGCCGGCGCCCGAGGACTTCGACATCGCGTCGGGGCACATCCCCAAGGGCAGCGCCGCGGCGCTGCGGTTCGAGGTGTTCGGCATGGTCAACGGCGACCCCGTCGTGGTCCTCGAACACGTCACCCGGTTGCGCGAGGACCTCTGTCCCGACTGGCCTCAGCCGGCCCAGCACGGCGGGTCCTACCGCATCGAGATCACCGGCGAACCGTCCTACGCCATGGATGTGTGCCTGAGCAGCCGCAAGGGCGACCACAACCACGCCGGGCTGGTCGCCACCGCGATGCGGGTGGTCAACGCGATCCCGGCGGTGGTGGCCGCCCCGCCGGGCATCGTGACGACGCTTGACCTGCCACTGATCACCGGCAAGGGGCTCTACCTGCCCGGGTGATTCGGCCGCTCGGCCATCAACCGCAGACCGTGCCCGAATGGCGGGTGGCGTCCCAGTCGCTGCGGAGTCTTCGGCTAACCTCACTTTCTTATTCGGCCGGATGAATCGAGGGGCGCCACGTTGACGCAGAGCAGCCAGGACTCGCTGAAAAGCAGTTGGTATCTGCTCGGGCCCGCCTTTGTCGCCGCGATCGCCTATGTCGATCCCGGCAACGTCGCCGCCAACGTCAGCTCCGGGGCACAGTTCGGCTACCTGCTGCTGTGGGTCATCGTGGTGGCCAATGCGCTGGCCGGGCTGGTGCAGTATCTGTCGGCAAAGCTCGGCCTGGTGACCGGGCGCTCGTTGCCGGCGGCCGTCGGCAAGCGAATGAGCCGGCCGGTCCGGCTGGTCTACTGGGCCCAGGCCGAGCTGGTGGCGATTGCCACCGATATGGCCGAAATCGTCGGTGGGGCAATCGCTTTGCGGATCCTGTTCGATCTGCCGCTGTTGGTCGGCGGCATCATCACCGGGCTGGTGTCGCTGCTGCTGCTGGCGATCCAGGACCGGCGCGGGCAGATCATCTTCGAGCGCGTCATCACCGGCCTGCTGCTCGTCATCGCCGTCGGGTTTGCGGCCAGCTTCTTCGTCAAGACGCCGCCGCCCGGAGACGTGCTCGGCGGGCTGGTGCCGCGATTCCGGGGCACCGAAAGCGTGCTGCTCGCCGCCGCCATCCTGGGCGCCACCGTGATGCCGCACGCGGTGTACATGCATTCCGGGCTGGTCCTCGACCGGCACGGGCATCCGGCGGAGGGCGCGCATCGACGCCTGCTGCTGCGGGTCACCCGGCTGGACGTCGTGCTGGCGATGGCCGTCGCGGGCACGGTGAACGCCGCGATGCTGCTGGTCGCCGCGATCAACTTGCAGCATCGCAACATCAGCGCCTCCATCGAGGGCGCCTACTCCGCGATCCACCACACCCTGGGTGCGACCATCGCGGTGCTGTTCGCGGTCGGCCTGCTGGCCTCCGGACTGGCGTCGTCCTCGGTGGGCGCGTACGCCGGCGCCATGATCATGCAGGGGCTACTGCACCGCAGGATCCCGATGCTGGTGCGCCGCTTGATCACCGTGTGCCCCGCCCTGGTGATCCTTGCAGTCGGGTTCGACCCCACCCGCGCGCTGGTGCTCTCCCAGGTCGTGCTGTCGTTCGGAATACCGTTTGCGGTCCTCCCCCTGGTGAAGCTCACCAGCGACCGCGACTTGATGGGCGACGACACCAACCACCCCGTCACGACGGTTCTTGGCTGGGCCGTCGGCGTAATGATTAGTCTGCTTAACGTGGTCCTCATCTGGCTGACGGTGACCGGCTGAATGCCGCCCCGCCGGCATGCCTACTTCGCATACGGGTCGAACCTGTGCGTGAAGCAGATGGCGCTGCGGTGTCCCGACGCGGCCGATCCGCGGCCGGCGATCCTGTCCGACCATGACTGGCTGATCAACCAGCGCGGCGTGGCCACGGTCGAGCCGTGCGCCGGCAACCAGGTGCATGGCGTGGTCTGGCAGATCTCCGACGGGGACCTGGCGACCCTGGACAGCGCCGAGGGTGTGCCGGTGCGCTACCGGCGCGACCGGCTGACCGTGCACACCGACGACGGGCCGTCGCCGGCCTGGGTCTACATCGACCATCGGGTGACACCGGGCCCGCCCCGGCCGGGCTATCTGCCCAAGATCATCGCCGGTGCCGTGCAGCACGGGTTGCCGCAACGCTGGGTCGACTTCCTGCGGCGCTGGGACCCCTCACGCTGGCCGCGCCGCGCGTCGGCGTCGGGGCCTGCGCCGCAATCGCTTTCGGCGTTGCTGGGTCAGGAGGGGGTGAGCGAGGCCGGCCGGTTGCGGTCGCGTTTCGGCTTTCTGGCCATCCACGGCGGCGGGCTGGAAGAGATGACCGACGTGATCGCGGAACGCGCCGCCGAGGCTGCCGACGCGTCCGTGTACGTGCTGCGTCACCCCGACCACTACCCGCACCACCTGCCCTCGGCGTTGTTCGACCCGGCCGAGTCGCCACGGCTCGCCGAGTTCCTCGACCATGTCGACGTTGCGGTGTCGCTGCACGGATACGGCCGCATCGGGCGCAGCACGCAACTGCTGGCCGGTGGGCGCAACCGCGCGCTGGCCGCGCATCTGGCCCGGCACATTCGGTTGACCGGTTATCGGGTGGTCACCGACCTCGACGACATCCCGCCGGAGCTGCGGGGTCTGCATCCCGGCAACCCCGTGAACCGGGTGCGCGACGGCGGGACCCAGCTGGAGCTCTCCCCCCGCGTGCGCGGCATCAGCCCGCGCAGCCCACTGCCCGGCGACGACGGCCTCTCGCCGGTCACCACGGCGCTGATCCAGGGACTCGCGGAAGCCGCACGTTGTTGGTAATTGTCCTCATCTGTTGAATGGAGTTGTTGGTGGCCAAGGATTTTCGCTTCGGAATGAGCATGCGCTTCATCAAGTCGCGCGCAGCATTCGTCGACAAGGTGAAGCAGGCAGAAGACATCGGATTCGATGTGCTCTGCGTGCCAGACCATCTCGGCGCCGTGGCCCCTATTCCGGCTCTGACCGCGGCCGCCATGGTCACCGACAAACTCAAGCTGAGCATGTATGTGCTCAACGCCGCCTTCTACAAGCCCGCCCTGCTCAGCCGGGACCTGGGCGACTTGGACAAGCTCAGTAACGGCCGCCTCGAAATCGGGCTCGGCACCGGGTATGTCAAGGAAGAGTTCGACGCCGCCGAGCTCCCCTACCCCAGCGCCGGCGCCCGGGTCGACTACCTCAACCACATGACGAAATACCTGAAAGAGCACCACCCGACGACGCCGATCCTCATCGCCGGCAACGGCGACCGGGTGCTGACCATCGCCGCCCAGCACGCCGACATCATCGGGCTGACCGGTTCGAGGGTGAAAGAGGCCGACGACCCGCTGACCGAACGGGTCGAGTTCGTCCGCAACGCCGCCGGCGACCGATTCGGCGCGCTCGAGTTGAACCTCGCCGTCACGGCGGTCCCGGCCGAGGGCGAGAGCCTGCCCGACCTGACGATGACGCGTCGGTACGCGTCGGGGTTGTCCGACGAGGAGATCCTGGCCATGCACTCCGTCCTGACGGGGTCACCGCGCGAGATGGCCGACACGCTGCTGGAGTACCGGGAGAAGTACGGGGTCACGTTCATCACCGTCCAGGACAACCACGTCGACAACTTCGCAAAGGTCATCGCGGAGCTGCGCTGAGCGCCTTGCCGGGTAACTCGACCTCCAGAAGGTCGTCCGGCCGCGTCACAACACGCAGCCCGAATCGGCTGCTGGGTTGCTCGATCGTTGCGCGGAGCCATTCAGCCTCGTCGCGAGGCGCACGCTCGAGCCGCATCCGGCGCACGCGCAGCGGGATCATCTGTAGCGACACCAATTCGCCGGTGGCCGGGTCGGTTCGGGTCAGATACAGGAGCCGGAGATCGGCGCGGTAGGCCTCGTGCCCACCGATGCCCTCGTAGTCGTCGATGACATCGCCGCAGCCGTAGAGGATCGGTCTGCCCCGGTATATCTCGATCGGCCTGGGGTGGTGCGAGGAGTGACCGTGCACGACGTCGACGCCGGCATCGATCAGCCGGTGCGCGAACGCGACGTCGCTTTCGGCCAGGGCATAGCCCCAATTGGATCCCCAATGCACCGAAACGATGGCGATCTGGCCGTCTCGTTTGTCTGCCAGCACGTCCGCGGCCACCTCGTCGGCGACGCCGCGGACCGATGCGTCCCGGATCAGCCGCACGCCGGGCCGATCGTGGTGCGCCGCCCAAGACACGGGAACGCCGGCCGACGGCATCGCCACCGAGCCCACCGTGACCCGGCGTTTGTTGGGAATGTCGAGCACCACTGGTTGGCGTGCGGTAGGCAAATCGGCCCCCGCCCCGACGCCCCGGATTCCCGCACCCGTCAGCGCCGACACGGTGTCGGCCAGCCCGTGACGGCCGAAGTCGAGGATGTGGTTGTTGGCCAGCGCGCAGACGTCCGGCCGCAACGCGGTCAGGGCCGGCAGGTTGTCTGGATGCATCCGATAACAGACCGCCTTGCCGTGGGCGAATTCACCGCGCGCGGTGATCGTTGTCTCCAGGTTGATCAGGCGGACGTCCGGGGCGGCCTCGTCGAGGAGCGTCAGCACCTCGCCCCACGGCCACCGCCAATCCACCGGACGCGAGATCGGCCCATTTGCCCGCTCGGCGAGCCGGACGTATCCCCCGGCGTCACGCAGGTAGTGCTCACGCAGTTCCGGATCTCCGGGATGGGGCAGGATCTGATCGACGCCCCGCCCGAGCATGACGTCGCCACCCAACAGCACCGTGACCACACCGGAGTCATGCGAGGAGCCCGGTGGACGAGCCGTCTCCACCACGCCGACGCTAGGCGTTCGGAGAAAACGCCGGTCAGGGGCCTTGGTCCCCGCGGCAGTGGCCTTACGGCCCTTCGGCGCTCCGGCGGCTCGCGACACACTGAGGGGATGGCACAAACGGACCGCGATAGCGAGTGGGGTCGACCGCTGGTGCAGCGGCTTGCTTCGTTGCGCGGCGATCAAAGACTGTTCGACGATCGGGTCGACGCCGGACGACAGCTGGCCAAGAGTTTGGAATCCTTGCGCGGCCAAGACGTTGTGGTATTGGGCCTACCACGCGGTGGTGTGCCCGTGGCCTTCGAGGTCGCCAAGGCACTGCAGGCCCCGCTCGA
The DNA here is from genome assembly GCF_010731595.1 of Mycobacterium seoulense. Lineage (NCBI taxonomy): Bacteria > Bacillati > Actinomycetota > Actinomycetes > Mycobacteriales > Mycobacteriaceae > Mycobacterium > Mycobacterium seoulense. Next base: position 3,183,719 of record NZ_AP022582.1, read on the forward strand.
TGTATTGGTCGTGCGCAAGCTCGGGGTTCCGTTCCAGTCCGAGCTGGCCTTCGGCGCGATCGGTGAGGGCGGAGTGCGGGTGCTCAACGACGCCATCGTGCGTGAAGCGCACTTGTCCGGGGCCGAGATGGCGGCGGTCGAGGCGAAGCAGCGGGCCGAGTTGGCCCGTCGTTCGGAACGGTTCCGCGGCGGGCACGATCCGATTCCGTTGGCGGGACGAACCGCGGTGATCGTCGATGACGGCGTCGCCACCGGCGCGACGGCGAAAGCCTCCTGCCAGGTGGCTCGGGCCCAGGGCGCGAGCAGGGTGGTGCTGGCCGTACCGATCGGCGGACGCGATGTGTTCGCAAAGTTCTCCGGGTACGCCGACGAAGTGGTCTGCTTGCACACGCCCGAATACTTCTTCGCCGTGGGGCAGGGCTACCGGAACTTCACCCAGACTTCCGACGACGAGGTGGTCACGCTCCTGGATCGCGCCCGAAACGGTTCTCGCGGCCCGTTGGCCGATGCCGACTCGGCCGACCCACCATTACGCGACGAGGAAGTCAGGGTCAGCGCCGGTTCGGTGTCGGTGGCCGGGCATCTGACGATCCCCGAGAATCCACTCGGCGTGGTGCTGTTCGCGCACGGTAGTGGAAGCAGCCGCCACAGCCCCCGCAACCGCTACGTGGCCGACGTGCTGAACGGCGCGGGTCTCGCCACCCTGCTGTTCGACCTTCTCACCCCCGAAGAGGAACGAAATCGAGCCAACGTCTTCGACATCGAGCTCTTGGCTCGACGGCTCGTCGCCGCCACCGGCTGGCTGGCCCGCCAGCCGGATACGGCCGCGTTGCCGGTGGGCTACTTCGGTGCCAGCACCGGAGCGGGCGCGGCCCTGGTCGCCGCCACCGACCCGCGGGTGAACGTCGCGGCGGTGGTGTCCCGGGGCGGGCGGCCGGATCTGGCGGGGCCGTTCCTCGCCCGCGTCTACGCGCCGACGCTGCTCATCGTGGGCGGCAATGACGACGTGGTGCTGGAATTGAATCGGCAAGCGCGAGCAGCGATCCCCGGCACCTGCAAACTCACCGTCGTACCGGGCGCCACCCATCTGTTCGAAGAACCTGGGACGCTCGAGAAGGTCGCCATGCTGGCCCGCGACTGGTTCGTCGACCACCTGAGCCCGGCAGCTGTGACCACGAACCCGGTATAGCGTGGTGCGGGTGACCAGACTGACATTGACCGTGCCGGAGACAGTCGATCCCGACGAGCTGGCAAGCGAAATCGTCACAGCCCTCGCCGACCGGCTCCGGGACGACCACGGCTACGAGTTGGCGACCGCAACCGGGACGGGTGGCACCGGGACCCGCGAATATCCGTTGCATCCGGCCGGCGGCATCGTCCTCGATAGTGAGCCGGGCAAATTGACGGTCACGCTGCGCGGCGTCAACGCCGACGCGCACGACCTCTTCACTGGAGTCAGCAGTGAGCTGGAGCAGCGGCACGAAGGGATTCGCGTCGGTATCGGCTGACCGTTGGCCGTTCGGGGGCGCCAAACCGTCTGAACCGCAAGCAAATCAAAGCCTGATCGGCGGTCATGAATTCCGAGACCGGCCGGCCCATACCGATTCGCAGGGATCCCACTGTGCCGCCGGACCACCAAAACATGACTTTCGACTCTCGTCAACGGCGGCAGACCAGCACAGACTGCAAACCATGACCGCATCTGACGACACCGCGCAAAACTGGCGCGACGTGGCCGATCATCTCACCGCTGCGCAAATCGCTCAGCTGGAGCGCCTCGAACACGACGAACCGCAGACGCTGCTGGACATGGCGCGGCAGTGGGCGGCCAAGAACGTGTCCGCCGGGATGCCATTCGACGCGATCGGACCGCCCGACGGTGCGGTTCGCACGTTCGACTGGCACCTGGACAGCAATTGGTTTCGCGACTTCGAGGGCACCTCTCGCCGTAGCGGGTCTGCGCACGTGCAGATCTGCGGCCGACAGCAGGTCGACGGCTCCACGCGGCGGTGGATCTCCGTGCACGCCCGTCACCTGAATGCGCTGGACGCATCAGCCGCGCGCGAACTCGCCGCGGCGCTGACCGAGGCGGCCGACGAGGTCGAGCGACTGGGCTGAGTGTCTTCCGACCGAGATGACGGACGAGCCGGAGGCTCTATGCTGCAGATGAATTCGCGCTCCGTCGGTAGCCGGAATCAGCGTAATTGACGGATATACCTCGGCTGAAAAGGACAAATGACCCTATGCCGCAAAAGGTGCAATCCTTACTGTTGAAGTGCGCACGCGGCGAATATCGTGACAGTAACGACGATCACATGGCAGGCGAATGATGAGTGCTCACTACGAGACCGGCCCCGCGGCCGGCGAATACAGCGTCGAGGATGACAACCAACTTCAGCCGGAGGACACCCTGGTGGATCGCGGCGTGGACGACATCCTCGACGAGGGATACTCACCGCCCGAGCACCCTTACGCGCGCGGCGCATTCGGCCCGGCCGAGACCATGGACCAGATTCTCGCGGAGGAAGAGCCAGATCCTGCGTCGCGAATCAACGTCGTCCTCGACGAGGACGACCAGCGGCGCAGCGACGCCTCCGAGCGGGACGCCGAATTTCCGGAACGGCGCGAGGTGGGCAGCGCACGAGCCGGCCGGCTTATCGCGCCGGACTTGGGTTTTGGCGAAGATGCCGACGAGGAGCTGTTCGCCACGGACGTCGGAATCAGCGGAGGCGCGGCGTCCGCCGAGGAAGCCGCCATGCACGTCATCGACGAGGAAGATTAAGGCCCTCTCCCGCTCGCCGTCGCAGCGGTAGCCTCAAGAATTCGATCGGCGGACGCGGAGGGTTTTTCGGTATGAAGATGTGGATCCAGATTTGCGGCCGGGATGAAGACCACGAATATCCGGACGGCGCCACCTATGCAGTACTCACGGGCGGCGTGCTGAGGGTCAATAGCGGCAAAGACATTCACCTCTACAGTCCGACGTACTGGCAAGAGGTCACCATTGATACCGGCCCCGCGGCCGAACTCGACGAACGAGCCCAACAACTCGACGAAGATCTCAGATGGCAATAGTCGCCGCACCGCGACGGTAGGCGCGGCGACTTCTCGACGCCGTCTCGGCCCGGGAATGCTCAAGCAAGGGGCGCGATGAGCAAAGGTACGGCCACGGCCGCCCCGGATAACGAGGCCGCGGCGACTGCCGTCAAGAGCAAAGGCCTGCGGGGTGGCGCGCTCGGTCTGATCTCGGGCGTCGTGGTCGGCCTGGCGTCGATGGCGCCCGCCTACAGCCTTGCCGCGACATTGGGTCTCATCGTGGCCAGTGGTGGTGGACAGCTCGCCGGCGTCAAAGCCCCGGCGGTCGTTCTCCTTTCATTCATCCCGATCTACCTGATCGCCGTCGCCTACCGAGAACTCAACGAGGCAGAACCGGATTGTGGCACCACGTTCACATGGGCATCGCGCGCATTTGGACCTGTCGTCGGATGGCTCGGCGGCTGGGGCATCATCGCCGCGGAAGTGATTGTGATGGCCAACCTGGTCGATATCGCCGGGAAGTACTCGTTCAGGTTGGCCGGCGAGATGGGATGGCATTCGGTTGCGGACCTGGCCAACAGCAGGCTCTGGTCGACGGTCGCGGGTGTCTTCTGGATTGCCGCGATGACGTACATCTGCTATCGCGGCATCGCGGTCTCGGCCAGACTGCTGTACGCCCTGCTGTCCATTCAAATCGTGGTGCTGGTCGCGTTTTCGATGGTCGCGCTGGTCAAGACGTATTCCCATGACGCCCAGGTCTTTTCGCTGCATCCGTCGCTGTCCTGGTTCTGGCCGGGCGGTCTTGATTTCGGGACGACCGCCGCCCCCGCAATTCTGATGGCAATCTTCATGTACTGGGGCTGGGACACCGCCGTGTCCTGCAACGAGGAGTCCGACGACCCCGGCCGCACGCCTGGCCGCGCCGCCGTCATCTCGACTTTCCTGCTGTTGGCGACCTACACCCTGGTCACCGTGTCGGCCGTGGCGTTCGCCGGTGTCGGGACGGCGGGCATCGGGCTGGGGAACCCGCACAACTCGAAAGACGTGTTCGCTTCCATCGGTCCGGAACTGTTCGGCAACGGCGTCTTCGGGAAGGTTGCACTGCTGTTGCTGGCGGCATCGATCCTGACGTCGGCCTCCGCGTCGACGCAGACGACGATCCTGAAGACAACGCGCACCACCCTGTCGATGGGGGCGTACCAGGCGTTACCGCACTCGTTCGCGAAGACCCACCCTCGCTACCTGACGCCGACCACGTCCACAATCGCGGTCGGCGGAGTCTCCGTCCTCTTCTACGTGCTGTTCACGCTTGTCAGCGAGAACCTGCTGGCCGCGCTGATCGGATCGGTCGGGTTGATGATCGCGTTCTACTACGGGCTTACCGGGTTTGCGTGCGCCTGGTACTACCGCCATACCCTTACCGCTTCGGTCCGGGGTTTTGTGATGCGCGGCGTCGTCCCGTTGCTGGGCGGCGTGGTCTTACTGGTCGTTTTCGTCTACGGGCTCATCCAGTACGCCAGGCCCGAGTGGTTGACCGATGACGAGGGCCACCCCATCACGATCCTCGGGTTCGGGGCCGTCGCGGCGGTCGGTGTCGGCGCGCTGGCGCTCGGAGTGATCCTGATGCTGGGCTGGTGGGCGATCGCCCCGGGTTTCTTCCGCGGCCGCACCCTCACGCGCGGCCCCACCGGAGCGGATTCCGGTGAGGGCACCGTTCAACCGGTAGGCCCATGAGCTTTGTCGGGAGCGAGCCGCCCTAACGCCAGCCGGCACGACGAGGCTCCCCCACCTAGAAGTCACGTGGTCATCGCCATACCAGCTACACTCACACCCGCCAGATCAGGACGCGTAGGCTGATCGTCCGGAATGGCACCTGGACGCCGCGAACGCCGCTGAACCCGCCTAGCTAGGTTTCAGTCAGGTATTCGAAGACGTCCCCCGCCCTCGTAGCTCAGGGGATAGAGCACGGCTCTCCTAAAGCCGGTGTCGCAGGTTCGAATCCTGCCGGGGGCACTTGGTGTTTGCGCAGTTCAGCGATGGTTTTCAGATGTCTGCCGACTGGCCTCGGCTGGTTCTGGTCGGTGCTGTGGTCGGTGATTGGTTGGCGTCAGCTGGCGCAGCCTGGCTCGCGATAGTCAATCGCGTTGCATCAGCCGACGATGAGCGCGCGGGCGTCCTTCATCAACAGCATCAAATGCAGCGGATCGGTCGAAGACGTCCAAAACTCGAAGTTGGCGTAGAACGTGCGGACCTCATCGTGCGGCACCGCACAAAACGGCCCCCGCTATCTATAGTAGAAAATGCTATAGTTGGGCATGAGCGGTCGGAGTGACGTATTGCGGACGGTGATGCACGAAACAGGCACCACCCAGTCCGAGTTGTCTCGGCTCAGCGGTGTGCACCAGCCGAGCATCAGCCAGTTCCTCTCCGACAAGGTTGAACTCAGCGATGAGCAGCTCGACCGACTGCTGTCCTGTATGGGGTACCGACTCGAAATCACCCGCCAGCCGGTCACTCCCAAGCTGACACGTTCCGAACGCCGCTCGTGGAAACTGCACCGCGAGCTGGCCAGGCACCTGAGGCGGTCGACTCTCACACAATGGCAACCCGCGATCGAGCACAACCTGCGACGATTGCGGTCCGGCGTCACCGGCCAGCCACACATGAGAAACCTCGACCGCTGGGAATCACTCATGAGAAGCGGCGACGTACCCGGCCTTCATCGCGTCCTTACTGGACTCAGCCGCGATTGCATCGAGATGCGCGAAGTCTCACCGATGGGTGGACTGCTCCGCGATGAGGAGCGCATCCGCGTTTTGCGCACGGTGCGCTGATGCGGCGCGACCAGCTTGAGCACGCTATCCGGACTGCCTGCCAAATCGCGGGCCTGACTGAAGTGATCATCGTCGGCTCCCAAGCGATCCTCGGCACCTACACCGAAGATCAGCTGCCCTTCTACGCCACCAGATCGGCGGAAATCGACGTTCTCCCGATCGCCGACAACACCGGTGAAATCACCCGTCTCGCAGACGAAATCGAAGGAGCAGCGGGCGAATTCTCCCCATTTGAGCAGCTTCACGGCTTCAGTATCGACGCCGTAGACCTGCAGACCTCGACACTGCCCGGCGGATGGCGCGATCGACTGGTCAAGGTCCAGAACGAGAACACCGCCGCCCCATCGGGCGAACCTCAATTCATCGGATGGTGCCTCGACAAGGAAGACCTGTGTGTTGCGAAATTGTGTGCTCTCCGAGAGAAGGACTTGAACTTCGTCGACGCACTGATCACTGCTGATCTTGTTGACCCGCAAGTGATCGCAACGCGCCTCGCGACCGTACCCGAACGCTTTGGGAGAGCCTCCCAACGCGCAGCCGCCTGGCTCGCTCACCGCACAAACAGCGTTGAGTAGCTCGCGAACCGCAGCCGCGGCGTTGGGATTGGCCAGGATTGGGAAAGGATGTCACTTCGCCGCGAGGCACTTCTTCCGAGTACTGCCACATTATGGATAACCGCTATTGATCCATCAGGTTCCGGCTACACGTTCGCCCGCCGCTCGCAGACGTGCCAACCGGATGGGCCGCCGATATGTCGCCCTACGTCGCTCGGGACGACGTTAGTGGTGCTAATGCGTCGCGGCAGTCACCGTGAGACAAGTCGGCTTCTCTGCCAAGGGCGGCTCTGGTCCTGCCGACCCTCCGTCAACGCTGATCCGTGGTCGGTGTTTGGTCGGTGAATCTGGGACACGCCGTGGCGCGATGTAGCGTCAGATGGCCCAATATGGCGGGGCCAGAGGCGCTTCGACCCCGCGGACTCGTCCGCTTGGAGGTTCTCACAGGACGAGCGAGCTGACCGGTGGCGTAGCGGCTTGAGCCAAAAGCCCCTGGCGCATCTCGCCGAGATATAGTCAAACGCCTCGCCAAAATTCATTGCCGAACCTTGCCGATGGCCGCCCCGAATTCATCAACCCTAGCGATAAACCGTGAGCATAAGCGGCCGAGAACATCTATCTGGTTGGTCCAGCGACCATGACCTCGCTATACGAGAACACTCACGTGTGAATGATCTGTGGCCGTGCCAGCAAAATGGGAAGCTCACCGAGCCTCCACGGGGTATTGATACCGCGCTGGGCTCGAAATCTGTTGTGGGGCCAGCGTAGTTCGACTCGCAAGCGTGCGTGTCAGACCCTACCTAGCCGGGGCGCTGACTTGTATTATTCAAAGATGTTTCGCTGTCTCGCGGCTTTTCGCCTGGTTATCGGGATGGCGCTCGTTCCCGTCGGATCGGCCGGCGTCTCGCACGCATCGCCGTCGGGGGAAGATGCATCCGGACAGTGCTCCTTTGTGCTCACACCGCCTGAAGTTGTACAGGTATCCGGAGAGAGCAAGGTGTTGGTCACGATGCATCCGGGGCCGTGCACCACAGCTGCCGTCCCCAACTCGCAGGTGGTGTGTGTATCTATAGCGGGCGACGGTTCGCCTGGGCATTGCGCATATAAGTCCGGTCAGGAGACGGTGCGCATGTACTACTTCTACCGGCCTGGGGCGACATACGTGGTGAAGGCCCAAGGATGTGCAGACTCCATCACGCCGCCGTACACGTTGTGCCAGAATTTCGGCCCGACACAGACGACCCTGTAATGCTGCCGCGCATATCCCTTGGGCCACCGCGCTTTCCGACTAGACGGGGTCGAAAGAGGAGATCAGCCAACGGCCGCCGCTCTTGTCCAACGTCACCCGGACAGTGGACGCGGTGTCCGTGGGCGCATCATTGCCAACAGTCACGGTCTGGTTGACGAACACCAGGACAACCGCGTGGTTGGGAGTCGCCGACACCGACGCCGCCGCGGGAACGGTGGCGATCGCCGAAATGTGGTCCTTTCTGGCGCCGGGCATCACGACGTCATGGACCAATTGTGTGTAGGAGTCCTTGAACTTGCCGGTCAACCGGTCCCGCGCGGCAGTTAGGTCTTTATCGACGGTGTCGGGCTGGTAGGACAGTATTGCCACGGTGGAATCCTTAGCGGCCGCGACCGACTCGATACCGGCGACCGCCGAATCCCGGACCCACGCGTCTTGCCACTTCAAATAACCCGCGGCCGCCGCGATCATCATCGCGACCGCTGGAAGCACCCAGAAGACAAGCACCCGCGACCATTTGATCCGGCTGATTCGGCGTTTACGTTCCGGCGGCTCAACGTCTTTGACATCTTTTTCGGTTTCAACATCATCGGCTTCAGCATCATCAGAGGACGTGTCGCCCGATTCGGCAACGTCTTCCGCGTCCCCGCCGCTCGTGTCCTCGGCAGGTTCGGCCCGGTCTTCGGCGTCATTGGTGATGGTCTCCGCGTCGCCGATCGCCTCGGGTTCGCTCGTCTGGCTGGCGACCTGCCCAGCCTTCTCCTCGGAGACCTCGGTTGCGTCCGGATCGGTCTTGCGATCGGTTTTGAGCCGCACTGCGATAGTTCCTTTTCTGGTTGGCAGAGCCCGGTGTCGGCGGTTGCCGGACAACGGCCTGCTCACGGTACAAATCCGACATTGGAGACTTTTGCGCCACCGCCGACCTTCTGCACCGTTATCCGCATTCGCCAATGCCGCGGATCCTGTTCGGCCGCAACGGCATTCGAGGTCTTAACGGATACAGCCACCAGAACCTGGGCTTCGTCGCCCGATTGCGACTCGAGACCCGCGTCGGTGATTGTCCCCACCGACGTGGACTGCGCCTTCTTGACCACATCAACGAAAGGTTTTGATCGCTGGGAGAAATCGTCGTAGAACTGACCCGTCGCGGAGTCCAGGATGCGCTGGACGTCAGCGTCGGCGTGGTGCCAGTCGATTGTGGTCAGGTTCAGCGCGCCTTGCCGCCCGACCTGAACCAGCAGCTCGCGTTGCTGTTGGGCCTGACGTGACTGATATCCCCGATACCCGAACCATCCGGCCACCGCGCCCAAGGCCACGACCGTCACCAAACCCAACGCCGCTGCCAGCCGCACCGGCGTGGCCCGCTTTTTAGGCGGCGCAGCGTCTTCGGAAGCGTCGTCGACGTCTTCATCGACGGCAGTGTCATAGTCGTCGGCCGCATCGGATTCGTCCGGGGCGACTCCCGCCTCGGCGTTCTCGTCTTTCGAGGTGATCCTGTTGGGCAATTGCGTTGAATCGCCGTCGCTCTGCCCCGGCGTCGCCGCGGACGTAGACGGACGGCCTGTCGCGCTCAGTTCGTCTTGGGCGGCATCAGCATGCTTTGCCATGTTTGCTCCTTTGTGGCACCACGGGCCAGGTCTCGTTGTGTGTACATACGCCCGTCGGGTCCCACGTACATGCCCGTGGCTGGGTCGTACTGGACGGCTGCGATCGGCGGTGGTTCCGGACCGGGCGGCGACGGTGCGGGGACCTGCCCCGCTGGTTCCTCCCCCGGCCTGAACTGCGGGACACCTTGGCCGGAAAATGTAGCGTTCGGATCACCCTTCCAGTTCCAGCCGTCGTTCAGCGGAACGTACGTCTCGTCGCTCTCGCACATCTTGACGGTAGGCGCCCGCTTGCCGGGCCGGGTCTCACACGGCAGATTGTGTGCGCCACGCACGTTGAGCTGCGAGTCTTGTGGCACCCGGCAGTAGAAATCCCCCTTCGGGACATCCGGGTAGTCCTCGTAACTGGGCGCCCGCTGCTGCTGGGCCGGCAGGAATCCCGTCGTGCACGGCGGCGGCCAGTTGAGGTTTAGCTTGAAGCTCAGAAAGGGGGCGCGGTAGGGCTGCTTGGTGTCTTTGTTGGCCACGCCGATCGCCTGGATGTCGGCGGCCCCCTGTGGCAGCTCCACCAGAAGGGATTCCAGATTGTCGCGGTAGGTGACGCCTACCTGCCCGACACTGACCAAGTTGGCCAGGACGATCGGCAAGGTGGGGTTCAGCCGGTCGAACAAATCGCGTGCCTCGGCGGCGGCTGGGCCACCCTTATGCAGCAGGCCCGCAACCGAGGAGTCGTTGTTGCGCAACTGCGAGGTGATCGCCGCCAGGTGTGAGGCCCACGCCTGGATTCCGTCCGATGAGTCGATCTGACTGTCGAGCAGCGGCTTGGAGTTGTCGATCAGATTGACCAGTGCGTCCAGGTTCTTTCGGGCGTCGATCGACAGCGCAGTCGTCCCTTTCACCAGCCGGGAAAGTTCCGGCCCGAGCCCGCCGACTGCGACATACGACTCGTCGACCACCGTTTTCAGGTTGTCCCGTGGGATCGCGTTCAGTCCGCGGTTGGTGGCCGCCAACAGCGAATTGATGTCCGGCGGGACATACGTGCGGTCGACCGGTATCACGTCACCGTCTTTCAGTGGCGGCCCGGCCGTGCTGCGGGGCAGCAGTTCGACGTACTGCTCGCCGATCGCCGACACGCTATGCACCTGGGCGCCGGAATCGGCCGGAATATGGAAATCCGAGTCCATCCGCAGCACCGCCTCGGCGCCGCTATCGGTCAGGCGCACGGCCTGCACCCGACCGACTTCGACCCCGTGGTAGGTGACATTCCCGCCGGCATACAGGCCACCCGCCTGCGGCAGTTTGACCGTGACCTCATACCGATCGATCCCGAAAAAGAAGGTCGGTATCTGCATGTAGGCGAAAAAAATGATGGCGGCCGCGGCGGTGCTGACCGTCGCGAAAACCGCCAGCTGGAGTTTGACGCGTCGGGGGAGTCGGTTCAGCATGATGTCACGGCCCCTGGTTGAAGTGGTAAGGCACGACCAACGGGTTACCGGGGTTGTACTGGCTTCCCGCCATGCAGGGGCTGGGCAGCTGGCCGATGGTGCGGCCCCACTGAAGCTCCAGCTCGCTCAGGTTGCACTCAAACCGGGTGCCGGTGAACAACCCCGAGTCCAGCCGGCTCAGGGTCAAGTCGAAGATGCCGGTCAGGTTTGCGTAGTCACCGCGCAGCCATTTGCTCAGCGTGTCCTTGGGGAACGGGAAGGTGCCGAAGAGGCCCAGCGAACGGGTCAAGGACACCCCCGCGTCGCCCAGTGACTGCAGCACCGGGCCGAGGTCGTTAAGTTCCTGCACGAGGCTTTGCTTGGTCTTGTTGACCGAGTCGGCGGCAAGCGCACCGAATCGGCTCAGGTCACCCAGCGCGTTGGCAAGGTCCTCCCGATCGTCCTTCAGCGCCGTCAACGCGTCCGGGATCGTCTTCAGCGCCTTGTCGATCACCGGTTTTTCGTCGGCGAATTGACCGGCCAGGTTGTTCAGGCTGTCCGTCGCGGCGATGATGTCGTCCTTTTGGTCGTTGAGGTAGCCGACGAACTTGTCGAGCTGGCCGAGCAGGCTTCTCAGGTCCTGCTCGCGACCGGTGAACGCGGTGCTCAGCGCCTTGGTGATGTCCTGGACCTGCCCTAGGCCGCCGCCGTTGAGCACCAGGGAAAGCGCCGCCAGCGTGCGTTCGGTTGACGGATATCCGCCCGCCGAGGACAGCGGTATAAACGACCCATTTTTGAGCTTGCCCAGGGGCGGCACCCCAGTGGGTGGCGCCAATTCGAGGTGTACCGAGCCCAGCAGGCTGGTCTGGCCGATCGTGGCCGTCGCGTTGGCCGGGAGGTCCACGCCGCCTTCGATGCTCATCGTGACCAACGCGTGCCAGCCCTGCAGTTCGATGTCGGTCACGGTGCCGACGGTGACGTCATTGACCCGGACGCGGGAGTTCCGCTGCAGGTTTTGAATGTCGGACATCTCTGCTTTAACGGTGTACGAACCGGGCCCGCCGCCCTTGGTTCCCGGCAGCTTGAACGAGTTCGCCCCGTGGAAGCCGCAGCCCGATAGCACCAGCGCAAGTGCCGTCACCAGGCCCGCGGCCATGCGATACCGTGGTGCCCGGCTCATTGTCCACCCCCGGACGGCACCATCATTCCGCGCAAGCCGGCGGCCGGATCTGGGGTCTGCACCGGCGCGGCCGGCGGTGGCGCGGCCGGCGCGTCTGTTGCGCTTTCCTGCGGCGGCGCGGCGGCCGGTGCGGGCGCTCCCGGAGGTGGCGGGGGAACGTAGTCGGGCCGCAGCCAGTCCTCGCTGTAGGTGATTTCGTTCGGCCGCGCGGTGGCGCCGACGAAGAGGTTTTCCCCCAGCGGGAGGAAGTTGATCTGGCGGTTTTTGATGATGGGCGCCAGGTACTGCACGCACAGCTTGGCCGACTCCTTGGAGTTTTTGCGCGACGCGGCTTCGACCGCGGCGCACAGGAATTGGATCGTGTTGGCGAATTGGTTGACGTCCAGGATGCCGGTCAACGAGCCCTGCGCGGGGTTGTAGATGTTCAGGAAGTTCTGGAACGCGGTCGGGGCGACATGCAACACCTGTTTGATGTCGTCGAGACTCTGGTTCACCGCCGTGGTCACCGACGCCAGCTTGTCCGACGCGGTGCCCAGCGTCTCTCGGTTGTCGGCGACGAAGTCTCTGACGTCGCCGGCCACGTCGTTGAGGTCGCGGACCGCGTTGCCGACGGCGTCGGGGTCGCTGGCCAACAAGCCGGTCACCGCGGCCAGGTTTTGGTTCAGTTGCCGCAGCAGGTCGCTGCTGTCGTGCAGGGCGGAGACCAGGATGGACAGGTTTTTGAAGGTGCTGAACAGGTCGTCGCTGTGATCGCCGAGCGCGGAAATCGCCTGCGACAGCTTGATGAGCGTGCTACGGATATCCGGCCCCTGGCCGCGCAGGTTGTCGGCCGCGGTGTTGACGAACGCCCCCAAGGTGCTGGTTCCGCCTGGCTTGGCGGGCTGGAGTGTCTCAGTCAGTTTTTGTAGCTGCTGGCGAAAATCGTCGTATTCGACCGGAACGGCGGTGCGGTCCTGCGGGATTGTCGCGTGATCGGCCATAGTCGGCCCGCCCGTGTAGGCGGGCGTCAGCTGGATGGCTCGCGGTGTCACCAGTGACGGCGCGATGATCACGGCTTTGGCGTCGGCGGGCACCTTGTATTTGTCGTCATACCAGAAGGTGATCTTGACGCGGCTGGGTTGCGGTTCGATCTTCTCGACCCTGCCCACGCGCACGCCGAGGATAACGACGTCGTCCCCGGCGTAGAGGCCGGTGCTGTCCGCAAAATAGCCGACGACTTGCGTATGGCCGATGCCGGTCGCCAATCCGACGACGGTGACAATGCCGCCGACAAGGACGACCGCAAGTGCGATGGCCACGCCGAGCTTGACGTAACGGTTCCTCACTGGCCACCCCCTCCAGCCGGCTGGGATGGGCCGATGGGTCCGGGTCCGTTCAGCACGGGCGGTTGGCTCGGCGGTATCTGACCAGGTGCTGGTAGTTCGACGGGCCCCCCTGGCGGGATGGACTGTCCTTCGCCCGGACCCGGCGGCGCGGGAGGTCCCGGCGGGGGGCCGCCGGGTGGCGGCGCGGGCAGCGGCTGCCGATACGGATAACAGCCGGGGCCGGGCAACGCCACGCCGGGCACACCGCATGGATGGTCGCTCGGGTTGCCGGTGATGGCATCCGGGATGGTCATGCGTGGTTCCCCGCCTTGGCCGGTGCGCGGGAACGGTATCGGCAGCGGCGGCGTGCCCGGCTGCCCGCGCTGCGGGTCGGTGCGCTGTGAGGGCAGCAGCACATTGGGGTCCAGGCCCAAGTCGGAGAAGGCCGCGTCGATGAAGGGCTGCACGAACTGCCCGGGCAGTAGGTTGACCAGATACGCTTTGTAGAACGGTCCCGAGCCGACGGATTCACCGAGCCCTAAGGCGTATCTGCCTAGGCCGACGATCGCTTTCTGGACGCGTTCCTTGCGGTTGTCCAGGATGGCCAACACCCCGTTGAGCTTGTCCAGTGCCGGCTTGAGCGTGTTGCGGTTCTCGGCGATGAAGCCCTTGATCTGCTGCGCCACGGCGGACAGGTTGCTCGAGATCTGGCTCAGCGCACTGCTTTGGCTTCTCAGTTGAACCAGTAGCGCGTTAGTATTGGCGACGAGCTTGACCACTTCGTCACTGCGGTCGGCCAACACCTTGGTTGCTTTGTTGGCGCTGCTCAACAGGTTTCGCAGCTGCGCATCGCGCTCGTTCAGTGTCTGAGAGAAGCGCGCGACCCCCTGCACCGCCTGCTTCAAGTCGGGCGGTGTGTCGGCGAAGGTGTCGGACAGCACGGCCAGCGAGGTGGACAACTGCTGGGTGTCCAACCCGCTGATGGTATTGCTGAGATCGCTCAGCGCGTCTGGCAGTTGATAGGCCGGCCTGGTTCGGTCGAGCGGTATCGGGCGGCTCAGCTGCCCATCGCCGCGCGGGGTTACCTCCAAGAGTTTGCTGCCGAGAACGCTCTTCAGCTTGATCGCCGCCTCGGTGCGCTCACCGAGGCGGACGTCGTTGGCGACGCTGAACTTGACCAGCACCCGCGGTCCGTCCAGGTCAACGCCCAAGACCTGCCCGACGCGGTAACCCGATACCTGGACGTGGTCACCCGGTACCAAGCCGCCGGCCTCGGCGAAGTACGCCGAATAGGTCTTGCCCCTGCTGGAGAACGGCAGCTTGTCATAGTTCAGGGAGATCAACACGAGAGCCAGGGTGACGCCGATGCCGATGAGGCCGACGATCAACGGATTGCGTTCGGAGAAGGGTTTCATCGCGGCGTGCACCTGCCGGTGGCCTGGCCGGCCAGCTTGATGTACACCGGCTGGCCGCCCTTGCCGTTGACCTTGATCAGAATGTCGCACAGATAGAAGCTGAAGAAGTCTCCGTACATGCCCTGCCTGTTGAGTATTTGCGTCGCGTCGGGCCACGTGTTGAGGAAGTTGTCGAAATAGTCGTGGTCGGCCAGCACGTTTGCGGCGGTCCGGTCGAGTTCGTGGACCACCTTCCTGGCCGGCGGACGGGCCTGTGACAAGAGATCGGCGATTGACCCGGCGGCCGCGTTGGCGTACGCAACCCCGTTGCTGATGTCTTGCTTGCGGCCCTTGAGCCCTTGCACCAGTTCGGCCAGAGAGTCGACCGCCGTGGCGAACTGCTTGCTCTGGCCGCTCAGTGAACCGAGCAGGGTATTCAGGTTGGTGATGACCTGACCGATCAGTTGATCGCGGTCGGCCAGGGTGTTGGTCAGGGCCGCGGCCTGGGTGAGAAACGAGCCGATCGTGCCTCCCTGTCCCTGGAACGCCGCGACGAGTTGGCCGGTGAGCTTGTTGACCTGGTCCGGGTCCAGCGCGCGGAACAGCGGCCGGAAGCCGCCGATCAATGCGTCGAGGTCCAGCGCCGGCTCGGTCCGCGCCAGTGGGATGGTCGTGCCCGGATTAAGCCGCTTGACTCCCCCGGCGCCCTCCTCCAGGGCCATGTACCTGCCGCCGATAAGGTCCGCGAAGCGGATGGCGGCCCTGGTGCCCTCGGTGAGCACTACCGAGTCGGCCGTGGCGAACTCGACGAGCACGGTGGAGTCGGGCTGGACGGTGATGCTTTTGACCTTGCCGACCTCGACCCCGGCGACGCGGATGAAGTTTCCCTCCTGCAGGCCGGACACGTTCGCGAACTGGGCCTTGTAGGTCTTCTCCGACTGGAAGCGCAACTGGGCGAAGACCGCGATGAGCGCAAACGCGCCGAGCACGCACACGACCAAGTAGATGGACAGGCGCCACAGGGCACCGACCAAATTCTCTCGCATGTCTGCCTTCCTCTATCGCTGCTGGTGTCTCATTCGGTGGTCACGGCGCCGGGCTGTAAGGCGGCGGTGGCAACGGTGCGCAGTCGTTGTTGACCAGGCCGCAGGTTTGTTGCTGCCCGGTGCGCACCGGCGGCACGAACGGTTCCGAACCCGCCGGCGGGGGACCAGGTTCGCGTGGCCTGCCCGGCGGCGGAGCCGGCGGCAGACCGGGATACAGCGGGGTGCCGTCCGGGGCGTATCGCGGCGCCCCATAGGGTGCCGGACTGTCGTATCCATCCGTTCCTTGGACGGGGCCGGGCGCCGGGCCGCCGGGGTGCCGAATGCTAGGCGGTTGCGGTGTCCCCCGAGTGACGGGGAGATAGTCGACATACCCCGGGAAGCCGATGCCGGGGTTGGGCCGCATGTCTAGTCCGGTGCCCCACCCGGTGTTGGTGACGAGGTAGCGCTGCGGGAAATTCTTGGCGACGTCGGGCAACGATCCGCACCCGGGCTGGCCACCGGGGCCACCCTTGGCGCCGTTGATCGGCAGGTTGTCGGGGAACTTGTATGCGTCTTCCCCGAAGAGTAAACCGGCGTCCAGGATCACCGAATATCCGTTGTCGCCGCCGGTCGGCCCGATGAACCTGTCGACGGCGGTCTTCCCGCCAACCAGCGTGCAGGTGAGCTCTGGGTTGTACTTCATCAGCAGCCGCGTTGTGGACTCCAGCAGGTTGATGCCGTGCACGAGGTTGTCCTTGTTCGGGCCGATCAGGTTGGTGCCCGCGCGGGAGAGTCCGCTGACGTTGAGCAACAGTGCGTCAAGTTCCTTGGCGTTCTTGGTGACCGTCGTGCCGGTCGTGCTGGCAGCGTCCAGCGTCGTGAGGATGTCGTGTGCGGCCGCGCTGTAGGCGCCGCTGAATCCCTTCAGGGCGCGGTAGTCGGCCCGGATGGTCTCGCTGCGCGGATTGATCGTCAGCAGGACCTGGTTGAGGTCGGTGGTGGCTTCGCCAATCGCCTCGCCCTTCCCGCGAAATCCGTCGGCCACCGCGGTGAGCACGGCGTTCAGTTTGGGGACGTCGACCTGGTTGAGTACGCCCACGAGGTTCTGAAAGACGGTGTTCACCTCGACGGTCACGTTGCTTGCTTCGACCACCGCGCCGGATGCGAGCCGTTTCGAGGTCGGGTGGGCGGGCGTGGTCAGGTCGACATACTTGGCACCGAAGGCCGTGGTGGCGGTGATTTTGGCGCCCACGTTGGCCGGGATGTACTTGAGCTGCTCCGGGTAGAGCTCCAGCTGAAGTCTCACCGGATCACCTGGCTGAATCGACGAGACCCGGCCAACCTGGACGCCGCGCAATTTCACCGCCGCGCCAGGTTCCATCACCAGGCCCGCACGATCCGACATCAAGGTCACTCGGCTATAGGGCCGCAAGTCCCTGTTGAACTGCGCGATGGTCAGCGCGACCGATCCGATGATGACGCCGAGGAGAACGAAGGTCCAGATCGCGGGGTGCAGGCCGGCTTCGCGGCGCTTCTTCTTCTTTTCCATAGCCGCTACCCGGACAGGTGGAAGTTGCCGGACACTCCATAGGCGGCGAGCGCCACCGCCAGCGTCACCGCCATCGCCACGGTCAGTGAGGCGCGCACCGCGCGACCGACCGCCTCACCGACGCCGGCCGGACCGCCCGAAGCGTAGAAACCGTAGTAGGTGTGCACCAGCATGATCGCTGTGGCCGAGGCGATGACCTGGAGCAAGGACCAGATCAAGTCGAGTGGCTGCAGATAAGAGTGGAAGTAGTGCTGGTAGACACCGGGAGCCTGGCCGTACCCGAAGATGATGAGACTGCGGGTGGCAAAGTATCCGGCCATCGCCGCCATACACCACAGCGGAATCGCGACGAGCACGCCCGCGACCACCCGGGTGGAGACCAGGTAGGGAACGACGCGGATGCTCATCGTCTCGAGCGCATCGATCTCCTCGTTGATCCGCATGGCGCCCAGCTGCGCGGTGGCGCCGGCGCCGACGGTGGCCGCCAGGCCGATGTCGGCGATGATCGGCGAGGCGATGCGCGTATTGATGTAGGCGGATGCGAAGCCGCACAACGCCTGCACGCCTACATCGGATAACGATCGGAAGAGTTGGATGGCTACATACGAACCGGTGGCCATCGTCAAGATGACGACGATCACCACGGTGCCGCCGATGACGGCCAGCGCGCCGATGCCCATGCTCATGCTGGCGATCAGGCGCATCATCTCCACTTTGTATCGGGCGATGGCTTCCCAGACCGAGCCCAGAGCCCTGACGTAGAACGCGGTCTGGCTTCCGAGCTCGTTCCACCTGTTGGCGAAGGCGCGCGCGGCGTTGCTCAGCCGCGGCAGCCGAAGTGCTGCTGGCGCGGCCGTCACATCGTCGCCTTCGTCGTGATCGCGAGCAAGATCCCGTTGATGATGAACAGTGCCAGGAACGTGTACACCACGGTTTCGTTCACCGCATTGCCGACACCTTGCGGACCGCCGCCAACGGTCATGCCCTTGTAACACGCAATGAGGCCCGCCACCACCCCGAATAATGCCGCCTTTGCGTAGGCCGTGATCGTCTCGGTAAGCCCGACAAGCAGCGTGAGGCTGGCCGCGAAGGTACCAGGGTTAACGTGCTGGAAGTAGACGGAGAACAGATAGTCAGCGACCAGGCTGACGATGGTCACAACACTGTTCAACACCAACCCGTTAAGCCCGAGCGCCAAAACCCTTGGCACCAGCAAACGTTGGACCGGGCTAATCCCCATCACTCGCATGGCGTCAATTTCTTCGCGGATGGTGCGAGCGCCCAGCTCGGCGCACATCGCAGTAGCGCCGGTACCGGCGATCACCAGCACCGTCGCAATCGGTCCGATGAACACGACGCTGGCCAGCGCGGCCCCGGTCCCGGATGCGTCGGCGGCGCCGATCTCGACCAGCAGGACGTTGATGATGAAGATCGGCAGCGTGCTGAGCGGGATCGCCAAGAAGACGGCGGGAAACATCGACACCCGCGCCACGAACCAAGACTGATGGATGAACTCACGCCACGCGAAGGGCGGCCGCACGAGCTGCACGAGGATGTCGAGCGACAACGCGAAGAAGGCGCCGACCTCGCGCAACGGCTTCGCTTCAACGTCCCAGGTGGGCCGCACCCCCAGGGACGCCAACACCGCCATCGGAGATCTGACGGGAGCCGGATCCGACGCCGCCAAAGGCTCTGTGTTCGCCGTGTCTCTCACAACCATTAGTGCCCTCGTCGGTATCTAATCGCCACCGACATTGGACCGATCAATGCTCACCCAGCGGAAAGTCAAACCGCCCCCTTCCAATAGTGTGACAGGTAGCACAGCGGGACGGTACACCATGGCTTTCATGGAGGGCAACATACACCTCTCTTATTCGCGCCCATGCCGGATTGGTCGACGCCTGATAAACAACCGCCGATTTGCTGCGACGGTTCCGACAAATTTAGTCCGAATGTGGCAACCGTTATCGAAATAGTCGGCCAGCGCCCCCCGGTCGAAGGCTCTCAGCTAGCCGTTCTTGCATGTGAGCCGCCCACTAGGCCAAGGTCTCGCGGCCCGGGCCAGCGTGGAGGCGCCCCCGCCCTCCAAGCGGATTGGAAGGGTTCGGCGGAAGTTAAAGGCGACCCGTCACTATGATTGAACAATTTGCCATTCGGCAAATATTTCGCATATTCGGAAGACTTTTTGGACGAAAGTTGCCATACAGAATTTTCCACTAGAGCGCGCTTGGTCAATCTGGGCGGACATACACTTTAGAGAGCGTCGACAATTCTGTCTTACAATGCCGGCAGAGCGGTCCAACAATAGAACGCCACCACGACAAATAGATCGCGATAAATGCTTCCACATCGCCGCCGAAAAGCAGCGCTCGTGTGGCGAGGTCGATCGCAGCGCGGCTGCATCAGACGACCAACGGCCGGGGCCTCGGGGAAGCCGGCTGACGTCCGCACTCGAAAACAGGCTATGAGCTGCAATTTTGCGAGACAACGACGACGCCATCATGGTTGATGGACGCGCCGCGGTGCATCCGCGGTCATCAACGTCATCGCGTATGCCATCTCAATATCCCCCAAATGCAACACCAGTAACCAATCGCTCCCAACCCACCGGGGGATCATTGCTGGCCGCGTCGCGTCGATGACCACTTGCGAACATATGACGCCTGCGGCTGCGTTACGACATCAAACCATCTATCTATTTATCTGATTTTCTAATTTGCACGATTCGGCGCGTTGCCGTCGAATTTGAAGCAATCTGTCGGGCGCCCAACCTCATCGGGATTACGGTTGCTGCCCAACGGTTGCCCACGGTTAGCTCGCCATGGAATCAACTTCCACCCACCCGGAGAGCAGCTGGACCGATCCCTGCTGCGCAGCAGGTCCGTTCTTCTACTGCGGCGTGCCACCCCGCCGTCAAGTGCTCCCTCAGCGTAGAAATCTTCGGCCAGCGCCGGAAAAGGCCGGTTTTCGCGCGCCAGTGCCGAGCCGTCCGGCTTGGCCATTGCCTCACTGGTGCTCCGTGCGTCGTAGTGTGCACTTGTGACCGCGAAGGGCCACGCATCCCGCGCACGTTCGTGGCGTGCCGACACTCCTGCAGACGAGGAGGAGGCGCGCGAACGGTTGCTGGCCGCGGCGGACGCTTGCTACGCCGAGAAAGGCCCAGTTCGCACGCGGATGAGCGACGTTGCGCAGCGCGCCGGCGTGCACCGCTCTACTGTGTACTACTACTTCCCGAACAAGGACGCACTGCTGGCAGCCTCGTTTGTGCGAGTGCTTGGCGTCACGGTGGAGCGCGTTTACCGATGCTGGCAAACGGACGAACCCTTCTTGGCTCAGCTGGTCGCGGCATGCCTGGTGGGCCAAGAGATCGCTCGCAGCTCACCGATAATGCGATCGCTGGTCGACGACCACCAAGCCCTCGGCGCTGCCTATCACGCGGCCGAGGGTTCTGAGTTGTGGCGAGCCAAGCTTGCTGACGCGCTGGTGCGGCGCCTCGAGGATGCCGCCGTTGCTGGTGAGATTCGCCGTGATCTTCCGGCGGAAACCCTGGCCCGCTGGATTGTCCGGGTCAGCTTCAGTCTCGTTGCCGAACCGGCCGACCCTGAAGACGGTGGTGACGAGGGCGTGCTGCGGAACCTACTTGGTGCTTCGTTGAAGCCTCGGCCCTAGCCCCGTCAGGCGCCCAACGGTGTTATGCCGGCTGGGCAGTCGCCGTTCGCCACCATCGTCCCGACCTTTCTCCGCGGCTCGTGCCGGGCCGAAACCGGCTAGGACACTGCTGGATTCGTGCCCTCGTTTTTCGCCGTTCCGAACGGGAGGACGCCCCCACCGAATGCTCGTACGCTCGCCGGTGACGAAGGAGCCAGATCGTCGGCTGATCACTAGCTCCGTCGGAATCGGAACGGCGATGCTGGTGGCGAAAACATCAGAGTATGGATAACCTTGTCTCGCTTAGCCATCACCGCGGTTTGTCGAGTAAGTTGCCGTCGGGCGGCCGTGACGGTGGCACATATCGTTTGGCGCGAGGTACGCGGCATTGCAGATCGAAACCTACTGAGGTGGGCTTGTGTTGAAGTCGTTCATCCACGCGTCCGCAGCCGGTGTGATCGCGGCAGGCCTCGCGGCGTGCTCGTCGTCGCCCGCCAATCTATCTTCGTCAGGGCGACTACCGGGGGGAACCGCGCAGGTGACGATCAACAATCGGACTCTCCCCGAGATCCACTCAGTCCAGTGCATTCTGCTCGGTTCACTAACGACGATCGCAACCGGCAACCCAGCCGCGGGCGTTAAAGCATTCGTCTCCAACAAGGATGCGCTCACTGCTAACTCCGTCAGCATCAACGACTTGGGCGGATTCACTGGCAGTTATGAGGCCGGCCTCGGCGGCAGGGCCGACGTGACCATGAACGATCAGACGTACACGATCCGTGGCAGTGCGGACGGGTTCAACACAGATAACCCCGGCCAGAGGACAACCGGCACCTTCACGATCAGAGTCGCCTGTTAGCGGCTAGCTGAAACCCCGTTGGTAACTGCGAGACATGCCTTTCGCCACAGCGTTTCGGGGGCGGCGCCGTTTTTGTCCGGCAGGTGCCGCGATGCATACCGGGCATCAGCCTGGCGGTGGCAGGTAGTTCCCCGCGGAATTCCGCAGCGGCCAAATGAGGCTGGGGCACAGTTCCTGGGCGGCCTGGCTTATCAGATACGTCGCCTGATACTCGCCGGAGTTGTTGAAGTCGGCTTTGACGTCACGCGCGATGCTGGCGTAGCTGTCACCTCGGGTGATCTTGTCGCAGATTCCGTGACCGTAGGCCAGGGCCGCATCGGCGTTGGCGAAGCCGTACCCAGGCCGAACAGTTACGTTTAGCAGGTACGCGACCGCGTCCGCGTCTGCAGCTGGGGCTGTTGCCACCGCGACAACGCTTGAAGCAACGAACGTAGCGACGGCGAGCTTAGCCCTAGTTTTCCCTTGCTTCATGACCGTCAAAGCGTAATATATCTATCTAATTTCTACTAGTACCATTCCAAACCGCGACGTGTACACGGCGTTGCGCTCAGCTGGGGGTTCTGCGATGACGGTTCAGACAAGCAGGAGCCTGTACACGCGCTATCGGCCGTTGCCTTTGCCCGTCCTTCTGATCGCCGCCACCCTGCTGGCCAGCCCCACCGCGCACGCCGACAATGACAACAACACGCTCATACCGAACAACAAACGATTCAACGACGGTGTCCTCGCCAACGTTTTCACAGTGCAGCACCATGCAGGCTGCACCAATGACGTCAGGCCCAACAAGCAACTGCAACTCGCAGCGCAGCGTCACGCCGAGGATCTGCTGAACAACCGCGCCCTCGATGGTGATACCGGCTCGGACGGATCAAACCCACAAGATCGCGCCAATGCGGCCGGCTACCAAGGTCAGGTGACCGAAACGGTGGCCATCAATCAGTCCATAGCAATCAGCGGCGTCGATCTGATCAACCGGTGGTATTACAACCCAGATGATCTGGCCATCATGTCCAACTGCGCCAACAGCCAAATGGGAGTTTGGTCGCTAAACAATCCAGGTCGTACCGTTGTCGTCGCCGTTTACGGCAAGCCAGCGCAGCCAGTCAACACCGAAGGCGAGAACATTCCGCCCGATCCCAGCCCCGACTATGACGCCAGCGACGAGCTCGAATTTGGCTTCAACTGGTTCCCCTGGATTCTCAGGGGCGTGTACCCGCCGCCTGGAAATCCACCGCAATAAGCAAGGCTCACACGTAATGATCAACACAGTCGGCTTCATTGGAGCGGGTCAGACGGGTGAGCCCGTCGTGCTGCGCCTGCTCGACGCCAACGGGCGCGCTATGCGGTTCCGCTGAGGACTTCAGATGCCGCTACCCGATCTGGTTCTCGTCCATGGTGGAGCGCATGCTGGCGACTGCTGGGATCTGACGGTCTCGGAATTGCGCCGCCAGGAACCAAAACTCCGCATCCTCGCGGTGGACCTTCCCGGTCGCGGCTCGAAGCCAGGTGACCTGACCGCAGCCAGCATCGGCGCCTGGGTGGACTCCGTGGTCGCCGATATCGATGATGCGGGTTTTGGCGAAATCGTCATCGCTGGCCACTCGATGGCGGGGGTTACGGTACCCGGGGTGGTGGCCCGGCTGGGCTCTGCGCGCGTCCGTGAGATGGTTCTGGCGGCGGCGTTCGTGCCGCGTCAGGGCGAAGCGATCACGGACACGCTCGACGGTCCAATGGCATGGTTCGCTCGACGCGGCGTGGGGAAGCGAAAAGCGATGAAAATACCGGCTTTCCTTGCGCGCTATGCGTTCAGCAATGAGATGACCGAGAAGCAACGCCGGTTCATGATGGCACGGCTCTACCCCGAAACGATATCGATCGCGACTGAACCGGTGGACCGTAGTGACTTTCCGGCGAACGTATCCCGCACCTGGATCCTCACTACCCGCGATCGCGCGCTTTCCATCGCGTCCCAACGGCGAAGTATCGACGCCCTGGGCGGGGTCCACACCATCGTCGAGGTCGACTCATGCCATGACATGATGATCAGCCATCCGAATCGCACAGCGCAGGTCCTTCTCGACCGCTGCCGCCGATACGATGCCTCGGTCGGGTGAGCGCGTGTACTTCAGATCGAGCCCCGCAGGCTTGGCAGCACCGACTTTTGACTCGTGCTGGCGGCCGCGGTTGACCTGCCCCACCCGACGTACTTCGTTCCGCGGGGACGATTTGCATCAGTGGAGCAGGCCACAGCCCTCAGGTTGTACCGCAGGGCGCAGTCCCGACGCCTGACGCGGACTGTAGGAGACAGCCGACGGCCCTTCAGCGTATGAATGCCACTTTGGGTCAGTCGGCTTGACGATCTCGTCACCGATACACCAGACATCCATTTCCAGATCGTCGACGTAACGTACCGCGGAATAAGCTCACCCCACTTCGGCGGCATCCGCGAGGTCCAATGATCCGGCGGCTCACACACATGACCGTCTGCGTCGATGATCATCTGTTGTTCCTCCAATTGTGTTGACCTGACCATTCTCGAATGAGACCCACTTGCGTCGCAGAGGCAACGTGGTTGCCGCGCTCGTCGAAGAATCCGCCGACGCAGAACGCCCTGCCTTCCGAGGCACTCGGCGACAAATGATCGAAGCGCAACCACTGATCAATGCGGAAGGGGCGGTGAAACCACACAGAGTGATCGAGGGTGAACGTCTGAACGTCGTTGTGGGGCCCGATCTCGTGGGGGCTGAAGGAGCTCCTCAACAAAGTCAGGTCAGCGACACATATGGCGATGGCACTGTGGACCGCTTGAGGACCTTCGAAAGGTGTCGACGTTCGCACCCAGAGGCGCGGCAGCGTACCCTTGCCCGTTGTCGTAAGCGGCTTGCGCCCATTCGAATCCGGGCACCAGTCGACGTCCAGAGAAGACCATCGTCGATAGAATTCCGCCCAATCATCGGGAAAGGGACGCATGGCCGCGCCGGCCTTTGGCGGGCCGTCGACCGCTTCGGCAGCCAGTTGATGCTCGGGCCCAGTTTCCGGAGCGTGGAACGAGGCCTGCATGGAAAGAAGCTGCCGACCCTGCTGCTCGGCTATGACGTGCCGGTCGGAGAACGAGCGTGAGTCGCGCAAGCGTTCGACGCGAAAGTCGATCGGCGGCCCGATCAGCCCCGCGGAGAGAAAGTGCGACTGAACAGAGTGTGGGAGGCGTTTTTCCTCGACGGTCTTGGCCGCTGCCATCAGCGCCTGGCCTGCCAGCTGCCCGCCGAAGACCCGGGGCATACCGATATCGGGCGTGGTCCCTCGGTAGAAGTCGCTTGCGACGAATCGGACGTCGAGCAGGTCGATCAAGGATGCGACACTGGCGACCATCAACAGCCCTCTTGGAGCGGGCTGCGACTTCCGACCGGCGTCCGCGATGTCCGGCGCTCGTGTGCAAGTCGCAATACCGCGGCGGCTTGTTCGGCTGGGATGAGGGCGAGGACCCCGCAAAGGTTCGACGCGACCGCGCTTTTGCTGGGCGTGCCTCGTGTCTGGGTACGCAGAGCTGCCATGGCAATCCCTGTCTATCTAGGCCACTCTTCTGGGCCGTGACTGCCCGAGAATTTCCGTCCGCTTCCCGGTGACCATTTCGCGATACAAATCTACTATATAGCAGAAATTCGAGTACGCCGGCGCGCCCAAAATCAAGGACCGAGGCACTGCAGGCTGCTGTGACACGTCACACGCAGCACCACGGGCCTGGCACAATCGCCAAGCACGCGAACGGCTTTCGTCAAGTCCTTGTTCGCGCCCTTCGCTTCGACCGTTACCGAACGCATCCACCCTTCTTGGGAGGGCCCCGCGCTGGGCGCGATACCGTCGATGAGGCAGCGACGCGAACCCGACCGGGTTCAACCCGTAGTTGATGCCCATCCTGGCATTTTCCACGCGGTAGTTGTCCATGCTCAGGCCCGGAATAAGCGACAGGGTCAGAAAGCCTTGCGTAATGGTTGCGCCGTAGGGACTTTCAGTTTCCACGCGCTCCACATCGACGTGGGTCCACTGGTGGTCCCTGGTCACATCGGCGAACTCGTCGATACGCGACTGCTCCACGTCGAACCACCGGCTGACGCCGAGTTCGGCCCCTGTCGCCTCGACCGCGTCGTCGACCGATCCGAATGACTTCATTTCACTCCCGCCACACCACGAATACAGATATCTATTTAACGGTATACTCTGACGGCGAATCAGGACGACCCATCGGGGCCAGTCCGAGAACCTTTCGGGAGACACATGACGCCGACGACGTCGCGCGCAGCCATAGTGGCCGCCGCCCGCACCCCTATCGGTACCGCCCGCAGAGGGACGCTAATCCACATGCCTGCCGTTGAGTTGGCGAAACCGGTGGTCGCCGCGGCCATCGAACGATCAGGACTTGATGCCGCCGAGTTCGACGACCTGGTGCTCGCCGAGAGCCTGCAGGGCGGCGGAGACAGCGCCCGCTACGTCGCCGTCGACCTGGGCCTGATCGGCATTCCCGGGATGGCGGTCAACCGGCAATGCGCGTCGAGTCTTTCTGCGGTCGCGGTGGCCGCAGGGCAGATCGCGGCCGGAATGAGTCGAGCGATCCTGGCCGGCGGGATGGAATCGTCTTCGACAACACCGCTGCTGCGCAAACGCAAACCGTTCACCACTGGTAAGTCCCCGGAGGACTACGAGGACCCCTGGTCCCCGCTGTCACACCCGCCGACACCGGACGCGCCGGCCCTCGACATGTCAATCACGGTGGCACACAACTGCGCAGTCCAGTACGGCCTCTCGCGTCAGGACCAAGACGAGTGGGCGCTGCGCAGCCACCAGCGCGCGGTGAAGGCCATCGACGCCGGTTCCTTCGTCGACGAGATCGTGCCGCTGCGAGTTCCGCAGGCCGACGGGTCATCGGTCACCTTCGCCCAGGACGAACACCCGCGCCGCGACACCACTCTGGAGGCCTTGTCCGGACTGAAGGTGCTGCATCCCGAGATCGAGGGGTTCACGGTGACTGCAGGAAATTCCTCGGGGCTCAACGATGCGGCGGCGATGGTCGCACTGGCCAGACCAGACACTGACAAGGACGTCTTGGCCAACGTGCTGGCGTGGACCTCGGTCGGCGTGCCGCCGAATCGGACTGGGAGCGGACCGATCTCGGCCATCCCCAAAGCGCTGGAGTTAGCGGGCCGCAAACTAGGAGACGTGGCGCTGTTCGAGATCAACGAGGCGTTCGCCGCCCAGGCGGTGGCATGCACACGTGAACTGGGCCTCGACGAGGACATCGTCAATGTTTACGGATCCGGCATCAGCCTGGGCCATCCTATCGCCGCGACCGGCGCACGGATGTTGACGTCGGTGATCTACGAGCTCCGCCGCCGCGGTGGCGGAATCGGCGTGATGTCGATGTGTGCGGGCGGCGGAATGGGGTCGGCAATGGTTATCGAGGTGGCATGACATGCCTCAACTCATCGCAGACAATCTCTTTCGGGTCGACGGCGAACGTGCCGTGCTCCAAGGGTCACGACGGTGGTCCACCCTCATGGTGAAATTCCCGGCGGAGCGCCCGGAGCTGTTCGACGCCAATCCCGATGTTCAGGCAGACATCGAGTCCAGCGAGTAACCGCTTTTCGACGACTCGCAGTCGACGTATGGCAAGATGCCCCGGACACCCCAGCGACGCGTCCCGCCCAATATCTAAGTGCCCTTTCTGGGAGGGCTCGGTTGCGGACGTAGTCCGAGCCAACATGTTTCTCAATCGCTGGCGGGCAGCGGTTTTGCCTCTTTGAGTGCCAGCGGAGTGTCACCGACACTCAACGCCCCGACTCCGGCCTTGGTCACCAGCACTTCGGCGCCAGTGTCGTCGACGTAGCGTTTGCCCATCGTGCTGCCCCCGGCGAAAGCAGGATCCAGGTCGGCATGGGGTGACTTCTCAGCGTCCAGGGGCACCATCGGCTCTCCCCCGCACCGCAAGTCATCGAGGCTGTCGGCGGACCGCACGACGATGACCTGCGTGTCGCATACCTGGCTCTGCAGACGGGTTCCGTTCTTGATCATCTTCAGCTCCTTGGTTTTTGGTGACTAATGTTGTTCGGCCACAGTGTGCAGACTTTCAACGACTTCGCGGCGGAGTACCTTGCCTGTCGCGGTTGTCGGCAAACCATCGCGGATGACGATGCGGTCAGGAGTGCGTGACCCCCGTAGCGTTTTGCGAACGAACTCGCGCAGCTCTTCAACATCCGGTTCGGCGCCCGGCTCGGGCACCACGATTGCGACGATGATCTGCCCCCACTGCGGGTCGTCGATGCCGACCACCACCACCTCGTGGACGTCGGGATGCTCCACGAGCACGTCCTCCACCTCCGCAGGGGCAATGTTCTCACCACCGCGGATGATCGTGTCGTCGGATCGGCCACCGATGAACAGATAGCCTTCGTCATCGAGCATCGCGGTGTCCCTGGTGGGGAACCAGCCGTCGGCGTCGAGCACTGAACCGATTCCCGTGTATCGGCCTGATACCTGGGGCCCCCGTACGAACAACTCCCCCGTTTGACCGGGCGGGAGTACAGTGCCCGTCTCATCACGGATCTGGACCTCGATGCCGGGCACCGGCCTGCCGACTGAACCGAGCCGGCGCGCCACGGCCTCCTCGGTCGAGCCGTGGGCCGTGCAGTGGTCCTCCGGCGTGAGAACCGCGATGGTAGAGCTTGTTTCGGTGAGTCCGTACGCGTTGACGAGCCCCACGTGAGGCAGCAGCGCGATGGTCTTACGGACCAGCGGCAGACCCACTTTCGATCCTCCGTACGCGAGAGTGCGCAGCGTCGGGAGATCCGTCGGGCCGGCCTGCAACTCGGCGATGATGCGGTCGAGCATCGTCGGCACCACCGTCGCAGTCGTCACTCGCTCGTCGCGCACCAACTGTGCCCACTCCCGCGGATCGAACTTGCGTAGGTAGACGATCCGTCGGCCTGCGTAAAGGTTCGACAGTGCCGCACCAATGCCGGCGATGTGATAAGGCGGCACACACACCAGGGCCGCGTCGTCGGCGTCGGCGGAACCGAATTCGACTGTGCCCGTGACGTAACCGGTCAGGTTGTTGTGTGTCAGCTCCACAGCCTTCGGCGCAGATGTGGTACCTGAGGTGAACAAGACGATTGCCACATCATCAGGATCGGCGAACTCCTCGACGGGTTCGCCCGCACGAGCGGCTTCGGTGAACTCCTTGGACGTCATCACGCGTCTACCCGCGTCGGCGACCAGTTCGGCGTACTCCGGGTCCGCGATTACCAGCGGCGCCGGCAGGCGCCCGATCAACTGGTGCAAACTCTCGGCGCTCAGACGGTAGTTCAGCGGCGTGAACGGAATGGCCGCTCGCGCGGACGAGAAGATCAACGACGGCAGCATGTGCCCGCCGGTGCCGACGTATGCCACGTGCTGAGCGCCGGAGCTGCGGACGACTCCAGCTCCCCCGCTCGCGAGCTGACTCAACTCCGACGCGGTCAGCCGGGCGCCACGATCGACTACGGCGAGACGATCGGGATCGCCGGAAACGGCCATCTCCAGCAGCAGTGCAATGCTCAAATCTCGGGGCCTTTCTCGAATCCGATATATAGTTATATACTTACTGTCCGCCGGAGTCCAACCAGCGATTCGAGGAGCACCATGAGCAGCACGCTGGGTACCGCAATCATCGGCATCGGGCTCCATCCCTTCGGCCGCTACGAGGACCGGGGCGCAGTTCCGATCGGCCGCGCGCTTGCGATCGAGGGCAGATCGACCCACGTCATGCTGGGCCAACCTGGGCCGAGCGCGGAGGCGATCCGGGCGTTCATCCACAGATGGGCTCCTAATTGTTTAGGTGTCTATGACTTAGGAGCGGTAAGAGGCTAATTGCTGTTCGCCGAAAGGAAGACCATGGCAAGCGTCGACGAAGCGGTCCCGACACGCGAAAGGCTCGATGAGGACGACCACGACCTATTGACGTTCGGGGAGGCAGGCGAGCGGCTTCACTTGGAGACCGCAGCCGCCGAGCATGACGTTGGACATCTCGAGCAGTCCACCGCAGATCACGACCCCTCGAAAGGCCGAGCCCGCCTGAAAGCGCTCCGCATGGCAGCGCGATGCAATTCGACGCACCGGATCAACCACGAGAACTTCCAGGAGTTTTTCGGCAAACCCCGTAAGGCCAGGCGCAGCCTACCCTGCACCCAGGCTGCCAATTGACGGTCGTATACCCCGGATGGTTGGTGAACGGCCGGCCGGTTTTGATGTTCCTCTTCATGAGGCGACCCGACGACACGGTGATCGGATACCCCATGACCGGCACCCCACGTGACGGAGCCATCGAGTTCACGACCTATCGCAAGGCCGCGAAGGCGCGCTATCTGGCCGCGGACGAACGCGTCTGCGTTGTCATTGTCAACGACGACGATCCCGCCGAGGGCGTTGCCTTATGGGGCCGTAGCCGCCTGATCGATCCAGCCGCGTTCATTCCCGCACGACCTGAAGTGGGCCCGACAGACGTACCCGATGCCGTGATCGACACCGTTCGCGAGCGTTTGGAAGACGGTAAGCGGGTCGTGTTCCGAATCGAAGTCGATCATTCCCGACCCTCGCGGAGGGTGGTCGCCGCCAATGCCGAAGCGTGATATCCGCATGGACGCGGAGGAGATCGACGAATTCCTGTCGCGCTGCGAAGTCATGGCGGTCGGCACCGTCGACGCCGAGGGCTGGCCGACGGCCACCCTCACTCATAGTGAGTTCCGCACCACAGCGCTGCTGCTGCGGTTGGACCCGACTGATCCCGTCGCGGTAAATGCCATTGCGCGCCAACAGCTCTGCTGTGTCGCCGATGAGCATTCGAGCTACTACGAGATTCGGGGTGTAATAGTGCACGGCCAGCCAAACTTCGTCGACGAAGGTGTTCGTGTCGACATCGAGCGAAGCACGGGTTTCGATTTCGGAAAACTCCAGCGGGGCGAGTCGTAGTGAGCCGAGTGAGACAGGGGCCAGGTTCCGGGCGTCCTACGCGATAACCGAGCGTATGAATGCCAATCTGGGTCAGACGGCTCGATCGCTAGCGCATCGCCTCCGCGAGACGTCTCCATTCATCACGCGGCAAGGCATTCGCATCATGTGACACGAATTGTATGCACACGTGGTCGACTCGGGCTGAGAGATGCTCACGCACCCTGCCTAGTCGGTTGAGAGACGCGGCCCTCCAATCGCTCTCCCGATCTAGTATTGTGCGCCGGCCCCGAGGCTTTCTCCTGCTGGACGGCGGGCGCGACCTAGTGTACCTCTTATAGATAACTGTTTAGCTGATCAGGCGACTGATCCAAGCCGGTTGACCCGAAGGGGGTGACGTAGTGTCGGCCTCCCTCAACGACGTTGTGAACCGTGGCGACTACGTGTCGCAGGTCGCGATCTTCCGCGAGGATCTCCGACAGTCTCTACGCACGCTCGACTGCGCCGATTACTGGCGGACCGCCGCGTACGCGACCGCCGAGACCGGGCTCGAACACGATGCAGCCGTGATGGCACGGTTGCACGCTGATGGCTGGAATCGATACGGCTGGCCCGAGGCGGCTGGCGGCTTGGGCGGCAACGAGATTCACCGCGCCGTCCTCTACGAGGAGCTCGCGAACGCGATGCTGCCCATCCCGGCGCAGGCGTGGACGTTGGAGGTGATGGGGCCGGCGATCCTGAAGTTCGCCCCACACCTGGCACGTGAGTACCTTCCCCGCTGTCTCGACGGCTCCGAATGGTGGGGACAGGGCTTCTCCGAGCCGGAGTCCGGCAGCGATCTGGCCTCCCTGCAGACGCGGGCAACCGACGACGGCTCGGGTTGGTTCATAGTCAACGGTCAGAAGATCTGGACCAGTCACGGCGGCACGGCCAAGCGGCTGTGCGTGCTCGTTCGCACGGGATCACCAGAGAGCAGACACCGCGGCCTGACGATGATGCTCATAGACACGGATGCACCGGGCGTCACGGTGCATCCGATCGCGTTGGCCAGCGGGCGGCGCGAACTCGCCGAGGTCTTCTTCGACGATGTCCGCGTGCCACCGGAACGGCTGGTCGGTGAGATCGGCGCCGGCTGGGCCGTGACGATGTTCCTGATGCAGTACGAGCGCGGCATGTACGGCTATGCCGCGCTGAACAATATGTTGATGGAGTTGGGACGGCTGCGCGAATACATGGTGACCCGTGGAGCGGGTTCGGCCCAGCGAGAGCGGTTCGCGCGCGTGTACGTCGAGGTCATCGCAGCGCAGGCCCGTGCCGCCACCACCGTGCGCAAGCTGGCTGCCGGCGAGTCCGTAGACTCCGAGAGCAGCATCGACAAGCTGCTCTGCAGCGAAGCCGAGCGCGCGGTGTACGACCTGATCCTCGACCTCATGCGAGACCACATGATGGTCGGCACCGGGAGCGGCCCTGACGAGCTCGACACCGCACGCGCGAAGTGGTGGTACTCGCGGGCCGCCACGGTCATGGGCGGCACGGCTGGGGTTCAGCGTGGGATCATCGCCGACCACATTCTCGGGTTGCCGAAGGAAAGCCGCGCATCGTGACCATGCGCACGCGAGGAGCGACTCCAACCGACGAATCGTGGCCCATGATCGAAGAGGCGGTGTTCCGCCTGTTCGACGAAGTCGCGGCCAAGCAGGACCACGTGGCGATCGATCCGCTGCTGGCCGAGCTCGGCTGGTCGGAGATCGAGTCCGAATACCCGGTAGATGCGTGTGCGCTGGTTGTTCCGGGCACAGGGGCGCACGCTCGCGCTGACCGATGCTCTGGACCGCGTCATGCTGGCCGAACTGGCTGCGTTGGCGGATCCGCCACTCGATGCCGTCGTGCTGCCTGCGCTGTCCCAAGGTTCCACGCCCAGTTCGAACGAGGGCCAGGTGAAGGGCATCCTGCTCGGTGTCCCGCGCGGCCGTGTCCTGGTTCCGATCTCTGGGGGGATGGGAACGGTCTCTGTCACCGTCGTCGATGCCGACCAGCTGCGGAGCGAACGGCTCGACACATTCGACGCAAGTGTGATCTGGAGTCGCGTCGAGGGGGCCGCCAACGGCGACCTGACCGATGCGTCAACGGAGTGGGGCCGCGCGATCGCGGCGGCGCATCGCTCGCTGGCCACCGAACTCGTGGCGTTGGCAGACCAGGCCCTGCACATCGCCGTTGAACACGTCAGCGCCCGGGTCCAGTTGGGTTCGCCGATCGGCTCGCGCCAGTCCGCGCTCCATGCCCTAGCGGCTGTTGCGGCCAAATTGGAAGGCGCGCGAACACTTCTCGACGACTCGTGGCGATACGGCGGGGCGTTGTCGGCCCAGGCCGCAAAAGTTGCAGCAGGTCGGGCACACCGCGACGTGGCCGACGCCGTCTTGCAGGTGTGCGGGGCGGCCGGTTTGACCGCCGAACATGACCTCCATCGATACGTGAAGCGAGGCTTTCAGATCGATGCGCTGTGCGGCTCCTACTTGCAACTGGAGTCGCTGCTGGCCGACCGCCTGTTCAACACATATGCACCCGGACGCACACTTCCTGCGATCATCAACCTGGACTGAGGAATCGGTACGCCGCAGCATTTTCGATGAAGTAGGTGAAGTAGATGACGACTTCCGCGCCACCGCGCGGGAATTCTTCGAGCGGTTGAGCCTTCCCTATGTGGAGAAGTCGGACCGACGCGGCTAAGTCAGCTGTGATCGACGGAAAGTACGGCAGACTCGGTGTGAAGGATTTCCGGTTCAACCAGATCATCTCCGAGCAGATGTGCACGAAGGACCTGATGGGCCGGGCGATGCGGTGCCAGAAATGAGCTTGATCACTGGGTGGGCGCGTAACTCGGTTTATGCAGCCCCGTTCGGCTAACCTACAAATAATTAGTTGATTACCACTATCGGTGGAAGGATCGATATGGAGCTCACCAGCCTTCGTGAGCCGAAGATGGCGGATCGCGTGGCCACCGTGCTGCGCAGGATGTTCATCCGTGGCGAGATCGCCGAAGGGACGATGCTTCCGTCGGAGTCAGAACTGATGGAGCGGTTCGGCGTGTCAAGACCGACGCTGCGCGAGGCATTCCGCGTTCTCGAGTCGGAATCGCTCATCGTCGTCCAGCGTGGCGTACGTGGCGGCGCCAGGGTCACCCGACCGCGACGCGAGACGCTTGCCCGTTACGCCGGACTGATTCTCGAGTACGAAGGCGTCACGCTCAAAGACGTCTACGACGCGCGAATGGCTCTCGAGACGCCAATGGTGGTGCAGCTGGCCAAACAGCGCAACGCAAGAGTAATCGCGGACTTGGAGCAGATCGTCGAAGCCGAGGAGCAATTGAAACCAGGCAGCGATGCCGTGGTCCAACTGACAGACTTCCACGTCGCAATCGCACGGCTGTCGGGCAACAAGACCTTGCAGATCGTCAGCGACATGTTGCATCACATCATCGTGAACGCAAACCGCTCGTTACAGCCCACGGAAGGTGCTCGCGCAGAGCAGGCGATCCGCCGATCGGCAAAGACGCACCGCATGGCGCTGGAGCTGATCAAAGCCGGGGATGCTGAGCAGGTCGGCGAGCTGTGGAAAAAGCACCTACGCAAGACGGAGGAGTTTGTGCTGTCGGGTTCGGAATTATCCACCGTCGTCGACCTTCTCGACTGACAGCACCAACACATAGACTCGTTCCTCAACGACGCCGTTGGCGTCGGCGGGGCTCGAATTGGCCGCATGCGCGACGGTGAACACTGGCGGCGCGCCGATGCGAACCGCGTCGGTCCGGGTGGACTATCTGTGTCCCTTCTACTGCCAGCGACCGGTCCCGCTACAAAGCAGTGCCGCTGCGAATCGGGCGCGGCACCGCCGTCGCCGCCGCACGCGCGATCGGGGGACGGCAAGCCTGCGCCGGCGGCACGCGTCACCGCCTACCGCTAGCGGCTACTTCTTGGTTCGAGCGCGGAATGCGGCGACTCGCTCCTTGAACTCTGGTGTCGAGAACGACGTCAGTTTCTCCGCGAACGCGTACTCCAGTACATCTTGTGCAGCCGGGCAAGGTGCATGTTCAGTGCCACCTTCGACGACCCGTAAAGTTCGCGGCGGCAGTGCGGCGAACCGCTCGCCGAGCGCCAGCGCCTCGTCGGGCACCGCGTCGTCATCGGCGTCGAGCGCCTTCCAGTTCGTGGCGAACACGTGGTGCACGTCCTCGGTGACGGAGTTGAGCGCTTCCCGCCGATTGATGCTCACGATGTGGACGCTGCGCCGCGCTTCTCCACAGAAGCCATGGGACATAGGGCCTCGCTCCTGCGCGACGGGGCCCGCCGCGATCGCAGATCCAATGCGATATATAGTTATAGCATTTGACTCGCATGTCCGTGTCAGCGGGCGAGAGGAGCCGTGACACGGCGCGCGCAGAGCTGGAGAAACGACTACGGCACACCGGCCGGCTATGCGCGTCGGCTCGGCCGGATGCCCCAGACTGCTGCCGATCCGTGGGACCTGGCGATCGGCAATTTATGACAGGTTCAGTCCACACAAAAGGAGAATTAGTGACAGTCGAAAAATTCAACGGTGCGTCCGCGATCGTCAGCGGAGGCGCGGGCGGCCTCGGTGAGGCCACGGTGCGGCGATTGCACGCCGAAGGCCTCGGCGTGGTGATCGCCGACCTGGCCGCCGACAAGGGCAAGGCGCTCGCCGACGAGTTGGGCAGCCGCGCGAGTTTCGTCAGTACCGATGTGACGAGCGAAGACTCGGTCGAGGAAGCGATCGAACAGGCCAATCAACTGGGTCGTCTGCGGTATGCCGTCGTCGCCCACGGTGGATTCGGCGTCGCTCAACGCATCGTGCAGCGCGACGGCAGCCCGGCTGATTTTGCGGGGTTCACCAAGACCATCGATCTCTATCTCAGCGGGACTTACAACGTCGCTCGGCTCGTCGCCGCTTCCATCGCAGCTGCGGAACCCCAGGCCGACGGCGAACGAGGCGCATTGGTGCTCACGGCGTCCATCGCCGGTTACGAGGGCCAGATCGGTCAAACCGCTTACGCTGCGGCAAAAGGCGGTGTGATCGGATTGACGATCGCCGCCGCGCGCGACCTCAGTGCCGCCGGCATTCGGGTCAACACCATCGCACCCGGGACCATGAAGACGCCGATCATGGAGTCGGTCGGAGAAGAGGCCATCGCCAAGTTCGCCGCCAACGTGCCATTCCCCAAACGGCTCGGCACGCCCGAGGAATTCGCCGATGCTGCGGTCTTCCTGCTGACGAACGGGTATGTCAACGGCGAAGTGATGCGTCTCGACGGCGCACAACGGTTTACTCCGCGTTGAGTAGCAGCTCACACCGGCCAAGCACGCTGAACTCTTGTGTCAGCAAGCGTTTTTGACGGAGCACGTTCCGATCCTGCCCAATCCTTTCTTTAGCCCGCGAAGAATGGCCGACGCGAACGACAGTGGCGCAGGGCGGACAGCTCATTGGGTTGGTCAGCCGCGGCGCCTACCCATGTCAGAAACGGGCGCCCCGACGCAAGGATGCATAAGGTCACCCAATTGACTATGGCAGTCAACTGTCATAACGTGTCCGCCGTGGCCAAAAACGTGCTCGTCGTGCTGAGCAATCCGATCGCTGATGAGGACGATGCCTTCAACAAGTGGTACGACAACACGGGCATACCCCAGGTCCTTGATGTACCCGGAGTGGTTGCGGCGCAACGGTATGCGATCTCGGAGGTCAACGTTCCCGATGATCAGGAATTGCCCGCCGTGCTGCCACCCCCGACTCACCGGTACCTGGTGATCTATGAACTAGACCGGGAACCCGAACAAGTGATGCAGGAATTCCTTGCAAGGTCGATGGCAGGAAAGTTCACCCTCGGCGAGTCGCTGGACCTGGGCACCATCTCGCTCACCGGGTGGACACCGGTCGGTAAGCGCCGGCTCGCGAAATTGTAGGACGCCCGAGCGAGATCCTCGATATCTTGCACACCGAACGAGTCTCCCGACGGTTTAATCCGACGCGATCCCGTCGACCTGCCGCCTGAGGCCTCATAATACCGGCAGTCAGCGGAGCGTTTCCCGCCGACCTTGCCACGATGAACGATCAAGACCGTCAAGAGCTGTGGGCGACGAATGGGAGGAGAAGGGCCAGTGCTACCGAAACCATTGGGTCTCAGTGCATAATCTCGAACCGTGGGAGGACCTGGCTAAGTTCCTCCATCACGCAGCGCTCGCGCATACGCGCTGAAGTGCCTGTCGGCCCGCCCCGAGCTCGGTACGATAGGGCATCACTGATTGCCGTCCCCCGAAAAGGATGACCATGGCAAGCGACGATGAGGCAGGCGCCGTCCCATCACGCGAAAAGCTCGACGAGGACGACCACGACCTATTGACTTTTGGAGAAGCAGGCGAGCGGCTTCGCCTCGAGATCGCGGCGGTCGAGCGTGACGTCGTGCATCTCGAGCGGACCGGCTCCGCGGACGGCCTGCCGAAGGCTCGAGCGCGTTTGGCCGCGCTTCGCGCGGCAGCGAAACGCAATTCGACACACCCCATAAACGACGAGAACTTCGAAAAGTTCTTCGGGTACGCCGGCAAAGCTAAGCGCAACCTGTCGCACATCCACCCGACCAATTGACGAGTGAGTTATCCGGAGCGGTGGATGGCTGGCCGGCCCGTTCCCCCGGCGTTGCACTAGGCGTTGCAGTCGCCTCACAAATACGTGACTTGTACCGGTAATCATTAATCCAGCCAGCTCCGGATCCCCGCTGACTACTGATCGCTGGAGCCATGGCATTGGCTCCCTGCGGGCGGTCGAGAGCGCAGATCGCCGTTTCGCCAACACGTTTCAACGTGAGAAATGGGTATCAAACCACTCGCCGTCGGGCGGGCCATCGAGATCCTGAGACCGGAGTCGATCCTCCCGGGTCGTGAATCCGCAGACAGCTATACATTTATATGATTACTGCAACCTGTGCTATAACGGACGCATGCCCTCCATCAAGCCTTTCCGTATTTTGGTTCCTGATGCCGCACTCGACGATCTGAAGGCGCGGCTGGAGCGAACCCGTTGGCCGGAGGTCGAATGCGTCGAGGACTGGAGCCAGGGCATGCCGCTCGCTTACACCCGCGAGTTGGCTGCGTACTGGGCGAACGAATACGACTGGCGCGCACGCGAGTCGGCTTTGAATAGGTTCGATCACTGCACCACCGAAATCGACGGCCTGGAGATTCATTTCATTCATCAGCGCTCCCCGCGCAGCGACGCGCTGCCGCTGGTGATCACCCACGGTTGGCCTGGATCAATCGTTGAGTTCCACAAGGTGATCGAACCACTGACGGAAATGGGATTCCACGTGGTGTGCCCGTCGTTACCCGGTTTTGGCTTCTCAGGCAAGCCCACGAATACCGGTTGGGGCATCGAGAAGATCGCCACCGCGTGGGATACGCTGATGGGCCGTCTGGGATACGAGCGGTACGGGGCGCAGGGCGGCGACTGGGGCGCCGCCGTGACCACACAGCTGGGCCGTGCCGGCGGAAGATGCGTCGCCATTCACCTCAACATGCCGGTCAGCTTTCCGCCGGCGGACATGGGCCAGCCGACTGACGAAGAGCAACAGGCGCTAGACAGCCTCGCCTACTATCAGCGCTGGGACTCAGGCTATTCGAGCCAACAGGCAACCAGGCCGCAGACCCTCGGCTACGGTCTTGTGGACTCACCGGTCGGGCAGATGGCGTGGATCGTTGAGAAGTTCTGGCGTTGGATGGACTGCGACGGCCACCCGGAGAACGTGCTGACACGCGACGAGCTCCTCGACAACGTGATGCTGTACTGGACGACCGCGTCGGCGGCGTCGTCGGCCCGCCTGTATTGGGAGAGTTTCTTCTCCACCTTCGGCGGTCAATTCGATCGCGTAGAGGTACCCACCGGCATCGCGGCATTTCCGAAGGAAGTATTCAAGACTCCCCGTAGTTGGTGCGAGCCCAACTACAACATCACGCATTGGACGTCCATGCCGCGCGGCGGTCACTTCGCCGCGTTCGAGCAGCCCGAGCTCTTCGTCGACGACGTGACGTCATTCTTCGCTACGGTGCGAAAGAGCTGAAATATCGGGCTGGTTGGTCAACCCGCGATGGCGTCAAACTCAGTGCCGAGTGCAAGGATGTCGGGTCGGTGTCGAGGTTCGACCGCACAGGCCGGTGCGCGATTTTGCGTCCGCTCACCGCGGTTGCGATACGGGGAGTCGCGGCTTCACCACCCGTCGTGATCGATGGCATGCTCGCCGCGGCTGGATTCACTGTGGTGCAGCAGATTTCGACAACGAAAT
Source organism: Mycobacterium seoulense (assembly GCF_010731595.1). Classification (NCBI taxonomy): domain Bacteria; kingdom Bacillati; phylum Actinomycetota; class Actinomycetes; order Mycobacteriales; family Mycobacteriaceae; genus Mycobacterium; species Mycobacterium seoulense. The sequence goes on from NZ_AP022582.1 coordinate 3,222,693, forward strand.
CTCGACCTCGTCAGCGAAGCGCGCCATGCCGCAGCCCGACTCCGGTACTCAGCTTGGGCAGCTGCTCGGCATCCGCGCAACCGGGCGCCGCTCTTCTACCCCGGCTCACCATGCCAATCCGCATGATGGGTGTGGGCCGATGCGGACACCTATTCGGCAGCGAACTCCATCATCACGCCCCGATTGTCGGCGGGCATAATCGCGAGAGTGTCGGTCTGGTCGCCCGGAGCTAGCTCGACACCGTGGCCGGCGAAATGGGCTGCGGCCGCACCGAGATCATGAACTCCGAAGACAACCGACCGCACACCATCGCCCCACCGTCGCAGGTGACGGTCGATGACACCGGCGCCGGTCGGGCTGATCAACTCGACCACAGTGTCCGCCAACTGAAAACCTGTCACCCTTCCGGCGATGAACGGACGGTCTTCCTCGTAGAGTTCGTCGATGACGAATGTGTCCCGAAAAAAGGCCAGTCCAGCGTCGTGGTCAGCGACGGCCACGCTGTAGCGCTTCAGGCCGGTGTACCCGATCGGATGATCGCGCCGCCAATAGTCGGCCGACTTGAGGGGTTCCTTCCAATCGAAGGGCTCGTTGTGGAAACTGTGGTCGTAGAACTCGAACGCAATTCCCATGCATGGCTCCGGTTCGGTGTGAAAAGCCATCCCGATGTCTCTGATCAAGCCCACACCGCGGGCGGCAAGCTGGTGACGGGTGGCACTCAGATCGTGCACCTGGTATTCGATCCCCACGTAGTGGGGGCCATATCTGCCGTTGAGCAGAAAATGTTCCGGTACAAAGAGCTCGAAGAGCACGCCACCAACGTAGACGAGCACGGCATGCCAATGGGGTGCCGGTATGTCGTACACGTACTGCGCGCCCAAGACATCGGTGAAGTGTGCCATGGTGAGCTCGAGGTCCCGCGCAGCAATGTTGATGTGCTGCATCTCCAGGCATTGGATCGATCCATGTGTGGCAGCGATCCGGCCGTCCTGCTCCGCGGCAGGCGACGCGCCAGTATTTCGCTGGGTCACCATCAGATCGGCAGCGCAGCGCCTGGGATCCTACCGACCTCGTGCTCAGCGATGTTGAAGCAACGCATCGCGTTTCGGTAGGCCACCTTTTTGCGGTCCTCCTCGTTGAGCGCGCTCAGCTTGGTCGTCAGCGAATCTTGGATCTCTTCGCCGAATAGGCACGTTGGGTGTGGATAGTCCGTCTCGAACATGATGTTGTCGATCGGCAGCAGCGCGAGGTCGTCGGGGCGGAGATTCTCATACCAGGTGTTGACGAAGACCTGGCGCCGGAATGCCTCGCTCGGCAGTTCGTCGGCCTTGAGTTCGGGACGGTTTTCCCACGGCCGGTACCGGAGGAAGTGGACGTCGAGGGACTCCAGCAGGAACGGCACCCAGCTTGCGCCACTTTCAACTATGGCGAATTTCATGTCGGGATAACGAGGCAGCACCCCGGACATCAGCAGCTTGCTGCAGGCGTTGGCGTTGTCGAGGAATGACTTCACCACATCGACGACGGCACGGACCCGGTCCCCGCCCACCGTGCGTTGAGTCGGATCGACTCTGTACTCAGCCGGGTTCATCGTGGTGCCGGCGTGAAAAGCGACCGGGCCCCCGGATGCATTGATGACATCCCACATCGGGTCCCAGTGCCGATCCGACAGCGGCGGCTCGCCGTGGTATTCGGGTGTGCCCGACAAGACCCAGCCTTTGTGACCGAGGGCAGCGCAGCGTTCCAGTTCTTTGACACACCGATCGATATCCCAGTACGGGACGACCGCGAGCGGGATAAACCGGCCCGGCTCCCGCTCAGCCCAGCTCAGGACGAAGTCGTTAAACGCTGCAATAACGTCGAATTGGAAGTCGAGGGTGGCTCCGGGGATGGTGCGATAGCGATCCGGATTCGTCAGCCCGAGGTTCGGGTAGAGCGCTGCCATGTTGATGCCGGCCTCGTTCATCACCTTCACCCGCTCCGTTGGATCCCACGACGACGGGTGGACCTCCTCGACGCGTTGCGGCACCTCGGGAAAGTCGTCTTCTCGGCGATGCGGCAGCGGATTGTCCGCTTCCTGATAGAAGACGGTAAAGGCCAGGGAGTTGACGATCTCGTCCCCGATACACCAGACATCCATCTCCAGATCGTCGATGTAACGAATCCGCGGAATGAGCTCACCCCACTTCGACGGCATCCGCGAGGTCCAAGTATCCGGCGGCTCGCACACATGACTGTCTGCGTCGATGATCATCTGTGTCTCCTCCAATTATGTTGACACGAATCAAAAGTCATGAGTTACCACTCTCGAACCAGACCAACCTGGGTCACAGAGGCCACGTGATTGCCGCCCACCGAAGAGCCGGCCCATACAGAACGCCCTGCCTTCCGAGGCACTGGGCGACACCTGCTCGAGGAGCAGCCACTCATCAATGCGGAAGGGGCGATGAAACCATAGACAATGATCGAGGGTGAACGTCTTGATATCGCGATGGGGCTTGATTTCGTGGGGCGTAAAGGCGCTCATCAACAATGTCAGGCCAGCGACACATGTGGCGATGGCACTGTGGACCGCTTGGGGAGCGTCGAAGGGTGCCGATGTCCGCACCCATTGGCGCGACAGCGTACCCCTGCCGGTTGTCGTGAGAGGTCCGCGCACATGCGAATCCGGGTACCACTCGACTTCCAGAGAAGACCATCGTCGATAGAATTCCGGCCAGTCCTCGGGAAATGGACGCAGGCCCGCGCCAGCCGACGGAGGACCGTCGACAGCCTCGGCAGCCAGTTGATGCTCTGGTCCGTTTTCTGGAGCGTGGAACGCGGCCTGCTGGGAAAGCAGCTGTCGACCCTGCTGCTCGGCTATGACCCGCCGGTTGGACAGCGAGCCGGAGTCACGCAACCGCTCGACGTGAAATTCAATCGGCGGCCCGATTAGCCCCGTGGAGAGGAAGTGGGTCTGAACAGAGTGCGGGACACGTTTTTCCTCGACGGTCTTGGCCGCTGCCATCAGAGCTTGACCCGCGGCCTGTCCGCCGAAGACCCGAGGCATACCAATGTCGGGCGTGATCCCTACGTAGGAATCGCTTGCGACGCGTTGGACGTCAAGCAGGTCGATCAAGGAGGCGACAGTGGCGACCATCTAAAGTACGACCGACTTGACCTTGAAGTCGATGATCTGGTCTTCGTCGTAGCCGAGTTCGGCCAGTACTTCATCGGTGTGCTCACCGTGTCCTGGTGCGCACCTCAGTGATAACGGCGTCTCATCGAACTGGACCGGGCTGCCGGCCAAGGCGAATTCGTTGCCGTTGGTGTCAGTAGTGCGGGGCAGGTATCCGTTTGCAATCACCTGGGGGTCGTCGTGGATCTCGCGCGCGGTACGCATCACGTCCCACACGCCCTCGAACCCGGCGAAGGACTCCTCCCAATGCGCGAGATCTTGCGCTGCGAAGACCGCCCGTAACTCGGCGATGCACTCCTTGCGATTCTCGAAACGCATGGGCGCAGTGGCGAATCGCTCGTCCGAAATCAAGTCCGGGCGACCCAGGCGTGTACAGAAATCAGACCAGAACCGATCAGCCTGAAGAAGTACAAAAGCGATGAACCGGCCGTCGCGCGTCTTATAGAGATTGACACCCGGGTTGGGCATCTCCTCGAGCGAGAACTTGGGAACGTCCTGACCGGTGATGCCCGCGCCGACGATGTTGGGTCCGAGTTGCCAGATGGCGGCGCTGAGCAGAGAGACGTCGACAATAGACGGTTCACCTGTTCGCTCGCGCTTCACCAAGGCCCCGGCGATTCCTGCGGCGATTGACAGGCCGCCATATACGTCACCAAACGCCGGCAGCTGAAGCGGCGGATAGGATCCGTTGCCGGCGGCGTAGCCCTCACCGATCCCTCCGCGCGCCCAATACGCCGCAAGGTCGAAGCCACCATGCGTTGCTGCTTCTCCCCTGGTGCCGTAGCCGTGGCCGCGGGCATAAATGATCTTGGGGTTCCGCGCACGCACCTGGCCGACGTCGATTCCCATGCGTCGCCGAGAGTCCGGCAGCAGGTTGGTGAGGAACACGTCGGCCGTTTCGATCAACTTCATCAACACCTCCAGGCCGTCTGGACTGGAGGTGTCCAGACCGATGCTGCGTTTGCCGCGGTTCGGCTGTTCGATGAAGTGGTTGACGCCGCCCGCGCCGGCGACAACTCCCGAATTGACTAGTCCGCGTTGCGGATCTCCGGTTTCGGGGTGTTCGATCTTGATGACGTCGGCACCCCAATCGGCGAGCACGGCACCAGCAGCCGGAACGAACGTCCATGCGGCGAGCTCGACGACGCGAATTCCGCTGAGCACATCAGTCATGCGCTGGTGTATCCAATCGTCTTGGTCTCAAGATGCTGTTCGAAGCCTTCGTGACCGTTTTGCCTGCCCAGCCCACTCATCTTGTAACCGCCGAACGGTGCGTCGGCGCCGTAGAACATGGCACCGTTGAGATTCAACGTGCCGGTGCGGATTCGCCCGGCCACCGCCATGGCGCGATCGGGCGATCCCATCACCGCACCCGACAAACCGTAGGTTGAATTATTCGCCAGCTCGACCAGACCATCGTCGCCGCCGTCATAGGGGGTGATCGTGATGACCGGCCCGAAGATCTCCTCCTGGAACAGACGGTGACTTGGGTCCACATCGGCGAAAACGGTCGGCGCCACAAAGTACCCACAGTCCAGCCCGTCAGGCCTTCCCCCGCCGACTGTCACCCGGCCCCCTTGCTGCTTGCCGATCTCGATGTAATTCAACACGCGGTCACGTTGCTTGGCCGACACCAACGGACCGCAGAACGTCGCAGGATCGGTAGGGTCACCGACCGGAACCGCCGCAAAGGTCGCAGTGGCAACTTCGACCGCCTGGTCGTAGACCTGCCGCGGTACCAGCATTCGCGTGGTCAATCCGCAGCCTTGGCCGGAATGGATGAGCGCTCCCATACAGCCCGGCAGAACCGCCTCCATGTCAGCGTCATCGAGCACCATGTACGCCGATTTGCCGCCGAGCTCGAGCAGAGTTCGCTTCATGGTCTCGGCGGACAGTCTTTGAATCAACTTGCCGACCGCCGTCGAGCCGGTGAAGGAAACCATGTCCACGCGCGGGTCGGTGGCGAGCAGCTGCGCGACGTCGTTGTCGGACGTTGGAACGACATTGAACACACCCGCTGGGATGTCGGTCTTCTCCGCGACGATACGGCCCCAGCGCAGCCCGCTCCATGGCGTCTCGATCGCCGGTTTGAGCACCATGGTGTTGCCGGTCGCGAGGATCTGCGCCACCTTGTTGCTGATGATCTCGAACGGAAAGTTCCACGGCGTGATAGCACCGACGACGCCGACCGCTTCCTTGACGACCTTACGGTGATACGGCGCGCCCAGCAGCACACCGTCGGGAAGTGCCCGCTCCCAAGGAAACTCCGAGATGTACCGGGCCGGCCACCGAACGGCGTCAACGATCGGCCACTCGAGCTGCGCAATGTATGTCGACGAAAGCGGCGCACCCACCTCGGCGACGAGCTCGGCGCGGATGTCCTCTTTCTCCGCCTGGAGGGCTTCGTGGAGTTGCATCAGGCAGTGCTGACGGAACTCGTGATTCGTCGACCAGTCGGTGCTGTCGAAGGCGCGCCGCGCAGCGCCAATCGCCGCCTGCATATCCTCTGCGCCGGCGTCGGTCGCCACGCCCAGCACCTCTTCGGTGGCCGGATTGATGTTGTCGGCGGTCATTCCGGTCAACGAGTCCCGCAACTTCCCGTCGATGTACAAGCGGGATTCGGCATTGAACGGAACTGTCGGAGTGGCAACCGACGAAGTCGTCATGGAATGTCCTCTCGCTGGGCTGGCGGCACCCTCTAGCGTAAACCATAATAGATAACTATTTATCTGATTTCGCGCGATCGACGGTGCCTAGTGCGGAACGCAGCGTTACTATCCTAGATTCTGTTACTAAGTAGATTACTCCACGGAGGAACGCACGTGGCCCCAGGCACGGTCGTCGAACAGCTTGAAGCTGGTGCACTGGAGCGCCCCGACAGCCCCCTCCTGCTCGAACCCACCGGCGCGGTACTGACCCTCGGTGAGGTGTCCTGCCTGTCCGCTGCCGCGGCACGCTGGTTGGCCGCACACGGCATCAATAGCACCATGACCGTCGCTTGGCAGCTACCCAGTCACTGCGCTGCCGCAGTCCTGATGCTGGCGCTGTCGCGAAGCGTGTCCGTCCAGGTCCCGGTGCTGCACTTGTTCCGACAGCGTGAGGTAGCCGCCGCACTCGAAATCGCCAGCGCCGACGTGTTGATCGTTGACGAGACCACACAGCACAACGCACCATCGAATACACCCGTGATTTGCCTGCCCTCCGATTTCCTCGACGTCCTTCGGACCATGCCCGATGACCAGCCATCAGAGACTGCAGCGAACTTCCGGTCGGACTGCCCGCGATGGGTCTTCTTCACGTCCGGAACGAGCGGGCGCCCGAAAGGGGTGCGACACAGCGACAAGTCGCTGTTGACCGCGGCGCGTGGCTACGTGAAGTATCTCGGGCTGGGATCCGCGCCCGACGACGTTGGGACCATCAACTTTCCCATCGCACACGTTGGCGGCATCTTCTATGTCTCGTGCGCCCTTATCGGGAGGTTCTCGGTGCTGTTGCTGCCGCGGGTCGGGCCGGACATCGCCGCAGTGCTTGCAGCCAATCGAGTGACGTTCACTGGCTCAAGTACGGCGTTCTACCAGATGCTGCTCTCCGCACAGCTCTCCTCGGGCAGTAATGCTCCCGTCATTCCCACACTTCGCATGCTGATCGGTGGCGGTGCACCCTGCCCACCAGAGCTGCACGAGAAGATCAGACTCGTGCTCGGGGTGCCCGTACTGCACGGCTACGGCATGACTGAAGCCCCCGCTATTACCGCCAGCCCGGCGTCGGACAGCTTTGAGCAGCAGTCGCACAGCGCGGGCCGCGCCGTTCCCGGCGCCGAAGTCCGTATCGCGGAGTCGGGAGAGGTCGAAGTGCGCGGCGATGTCCTGACACCCGGCTATGTCGATGATGGGCAATGGGCCTCATCTGTCACGCCGGAAGGCTGGCTCCGAACCGGGGACACGGGATACCTGCGGACCGACGGCCGGCTGGTGATCACCGGTCGGATCAAGGATCTGATCATTCGAAAGGGTGAGAACATTGCTCCCGCCGAGATCGAGAACGAACTGCTCGCGCACCCGCTCATCGACACCGTCGCCGTACTGGGCCTTGCCGACGAGGCACGCGGCGAGCTCGTCTGCGCGGTCGTCCAACGATCACCCAAGCACCGCGATGTCACACTCGAAGAGATCTGCCGTTTCCTTGATGAACGGGGCTTGATGAAGCAGAAGTGGCCCGAGCGGCTTTACATACTCGATGCGTTTCCACTCACCGGTTTGGGCAAGGTCGCGAAGCGTGAACTTGCTAAGCAGTTGACGGCCTGAATCGGCGACACCCCGGGCGGAATCACGTCACGGCCAGTGGTCCTTTTTCCGCGACACCGCGCACAAAGTCGATCGACACACCCATCTCCTCGGCCAGCGCGATCGCCGTCGCGACGTCCTTACGCAGATACGGCGTCACGCGGCCCTCGAAAGGAGCAAGACCGCCGACCTGCCGCACACGCTGAAGGGCCGCGCTACTGCCGCTACACGCACTCAACGCGGCGAGTAACGACCCCTCGTCCAAGCCCAACTCTGCTCCGGCTGCGGCGGTACCCGCCAGCAATTGCGAATTCGCCGCGAACAGAAGGTTATTGAGCAGCTTGACCAGCAACGCGCTGCCCAGCGCACCGGTCGCAATGATGGGATCGGCGTAAGCACCCACCACGTCGCGCGCAGTATCGACCGGGTCAGGTTCCCCGCCCAACAGGACCGTGAGCCTGCCCTGAAAAATGTCTTCCGAATCTCCACTGATCGGCCCGTCGACCACCCGAATATGCGGCGCTGTCTGGGCGATGTCGGCGACGAGCGCCGGACTACCCGTCGTATGCGAAACAAAGATCGCACCCTCGGGCAGATGACCAAGGAAACCCTCCTCGCCAAAAGCCGTTTCACGCAGCTGCAGATCAGAGAACAGACACACGATCAACACGTCACTGGCTCGCGCGAGCTCCTTGAGCGAGCCGGCCAAACCAGCCCCACGCGCGACATGAGGTTCGCATACCTCGGGTCGGCGCGCATAGAGTACGACTTCGTGCTGACCGCGATCGAGCAGCCGCGACACCATCGGCGCACCCATTTGACCGACACCGAAGAAACCGACTCGTGACATCTCATGGCCCCGAACCGGGATTAAGACGAGGACCCGGCGTGAAACGGATGGGCAAATGGCGGACAGCGTAGACCTCACCAGCGTCCTCAAACCGCACGATTTCGCCGTCGATCGCGAAATCGGGTAGACGGGCGAGGATTTCGGAGATCATCTCCTGGAACATCACCCGGGCGAAGTTGGAGCCGAGACAACGGTGAGCGCCGAGGCTGAACGCGAGGTGGCGGTTCGGCGAACGGGTCAGGTCGATCTCCTCAGGCTCGTCGAACACCTTCGGATCGCGGTTGCCCGAGGCGAACATCAACATGACCCGGTCTCCCGCACGCAGCTTGTGACCGTGAAATTCACAGTCCCGTTTGACGACTCGATAGAGCCCCTGCGTGGGAGTGTCGTGCCGGAGGAACTCCTCGGTCGCAGCATCGAGAAGCTCGGGATCGTCAATCAACTGCTGACGCAATGCCGGATCTTCTTCGAGCCGAACCAGCGCATTACCGGTCAGTCCGCTCGTCGTGTCCATACCGGCAAGCAGCAGGAGGAAGATGTACCCGATCCGCTGCTCCTCGGTGAGCGGCGCGCCGTCGACTTCGGCTTGCAGGATGACACTGATCAAGTCGTCGCCGAAACCGTTGGTCCGCCGATGCTGCATCGCGGTCACGATGGCGCCGTAAATATTCATGACGCCATTGCTGGCCCGCTCGGGGTCGTGCGAGCGGTCATGAATGGCGGAATGGATCCACTCCACCCATTCCGGCCAACGGCTGTCGTCCAGACCCAACATCTGCAGGATCCAGCGCGCTGGCAGTGGGGTGGTCAGCTGTTGGACGATGTCGGCTCGGCCGGTCTCGATGAAGTCGTCGACCAACTCCGCCGCTAACTGGCGAATTCGCGGCCTCCAACGCTGGGCAGCGCCCGGGGAAAAGCGTGGCAATACGATACGGCGGCATGCGCCGTGCAGCGGTGGATCGATGTCGATGGGAATCAACGGATCCGGGGACAGCGCCGGCACCGCTTTCTCCACGCCATTGCCGAACAACTCGGCGTCCTGCGCGGCGTCGACGATCGCGTCGTACCCGAGAAACAGCCAGAACCCATCCCATGCGGTCGAGTGCAAAACCGGGCAACGATCGCGAAACTCATAGTAGATCGCGAAATTGTTCTCCCGGAAGTACGCCGAATGGTGGTCGAGGTCGGTCGAGGCGGCCTCGGTGCCTGAGTCGATAGTCGTCATCACGCGTCCTTTAGGTCGTCGATCGTGATCGCCCGCTCGGGACATTCCTGTTCGGCTCTTCGGATCAAATCTTTGTCCTCGAGCGCGATTCCGTTTTGGCTCGTCACCGCTCGCTCTTCGAGGTCGAGGAATTCGAAGGCGTTGGGCGCTATCGTCAAGCAGCGTGCATGTCCTCGACATCGCTGCGGGTCCACCGCGACCCTCATTCGGCCTCCCGTTGTCTTCACCCGCTACACATTGGCGGCGGGTTGCGGCTCGGCCGTCCTTGGGAAGTTGAGCATGCGCCGCGCGTTGTCCTCGACGATGAGCGCACATTCGTCATCGGGCACCGTGGCAAGCACTTCGGCCGCACGCTTGCGCGAGTTCGGCCAGTTCGAATCCGAGTGCGGGAAGTCGATCTCCAAGGTGATGCGATCAACACCGATCGCATGGCGGTTGGTCAATCCGTGCTCATCATCGATAAAGCAGCCCCAGAAGTGGGAACGGAACAGATCAGAAGGGCGCGCGTCGAAATCGATCGGCTGGTAGTAGCGGTGACGCTCCCACACGTAGTCCGTGCGCTCCAAAATGTAAGGCACCCAACCGATACCGCCTTCGGATAACGAGATCTGAAGGTTCGGAAACTTCTGCAGTTTGCCGGAGAACAGCAGATCGACGGTTGACCACATGAGATTGGTCGCAAACAACGCAATCGCCACCGCGAAGGGCGCCGAAACGTCTTGGTTAGCCAGATCATTCTGGAATGTGCTCGTCCCCGAGAACGAGAATCCGGGAACGTAACCGCCCGACCCGAAATGCAGTGCCAGCGGCATGCCCGCGTCCGAGCACACCTGCCACAGATTGTCCCAGTGATCTGAGTGAAACGACGGCAGACCCAACGACACCGGGCTGTCCGGAAACGACACAGTACGCGCCCCCTTCGAGGCCAGACGCTCGGCCTCGACGACGCACGCGTCGATGTCCCAGACCGGAAGCAAACCAAGCGGAATGAACCGGTCCGGCGCCGTCGCGCACCACTCGTCGATGTGAAAATCGTTCCACGCCTTCACGCACAGCAGAGCCAGCTCGCGATCGTTACCCCGATAAAACGTCCCCCCCGCAAACCCCGGGAAGGAGGGAAAGCACAACGCCGCCTGCACCCCATCGAGGTCCATGTCCGCCACCCGCGCCGCAGGATCGTAGCAACCGGGAATCATATCCTCGTAGCGCACCGGATCGGTGCCCCACTCCTGCGGTGGCTTGCCCGCAACCGCGTTCAGCCCGATCGTCGGATACAGCGTGTTGTCATACGACCACAAATGCTGGCCGTTGATCTCGACGATCTTGGGTCCGGCCTCCCGATACTTCTGCGGCAAGCGGTCTTGCCACACACGTGGATGCTCGATGAGGTGGTCATCGACCGACACGATCTGATGGGTGTCTTGTAACGGCATCCTTCGCTCCCTTGCGCCGTGCCCCGCCGGACCCGGCTGAGATCCGTCCGGCTCAGTGTTCTACCAGAATCTGTTTATGAACATATTCTATATGTGCTTCGAATTTTATACCTGAGCGATGTCGCGAACAAGTCCTTCAAGCACGTGTGGGTCAATCCGGTTCCTGCGTACTTGTCGAACGCGCCGACTCGTTCGCGCTCACACGGCACTAATCAGCCAGGTCCAGCTGGCATGCGTCTCGGTGGAAGGAAGGGACACAGATCGTGGGTTTGCTTGACGGTCGCGTCGTTTTCATCACTGGCGCGGCACGCGGTCAGGGCCGTTCGCATGCAGTCACTCTCGCAGAAGAAGGCGCCAACATCGTCGCCGTGGACATCTGCCGCGACATCGACGCCGTGCCGTACAGGTTGGGCACGTGGGAAGACCTCGAAGAGACAGCTCGACTCGTCCAGAGAACGGGCCGAGAGATTCAGTTCCAGGCGGCCGACGTGCGGCATAAGTCGGCCCTACAGGCCGCGTTCGACGCAGGTGTAGAGCAGTTCGGGCATATCGACACGGTGCTGGAACAAGTGGACCCCTAGGTCCGTTTCATGTTAACCTGCGTAGGTGCCGTGCCAGGGAGGTCCACCTATGCCACCGACAGCCGAAGCGCGACGACAGCGGTCCGATGCACGCGCCAACTACGAGCGCATCGTCCATGCCGGGCGAGAGTTGTTCGCCGCCAAGGGCACTGCCACTCACGCAGATGTCGCGCGCGCGGCAGGCATCGGCAAGGCCACGGTGTTCCGGGTCTTCCCCAGCCGGGAGGCGATGATCTCGGCCTTTCTTGAACCGCAAACGATTTGGATCGAGGCGCGCGTTTGTGAGGCGATTCTGCAGGCACGCCAGGGCGATCCATGGACGGCGCTGGCCGAGGCGTTGTACGACGTCATCCATCGCATTCGCCAGGACCGCATCGCCGGCATGGTGTTCGATGTCGACACGCATGCCGTCGGTGATGACGCGCATCGACTCGCGACGTTGAGCGACGAGCTGATCGCATTGGGGATCCGCGCCGGCCGGGTGCGTTCTGAGGTGACCTCACGCGACTTACGCCGGCTGATTCGAGGCCTGGCGCTGGCTCTGTCGTCCGAACAGGAAGCCCGTCCCGAGGAATGGGATCGGTGCGTCGAGTTGACGCTGGCAGCGTGCGCCGTACAGCAAGGGAAACACTCGCATGCCCCCTGACCCTCGCTGCCGGATCAAGCGGCCCGCACTCACCTGGTTCCGTCATAGATAAGGAAGTAGATTCATGTCAGAACGCATACAAGCGGGGCTGGAAGTGTTCGCCCAACTCTGCCCCGATATCGCTGCCAAAATCGGTGAGGGCAAGAGCGAGCCGCGGTTCGGTGACGAACTCGGCATTCTCAGCGCCGACAATCTGTTCGGTGCGTTGTGGACGCGGCCCGGCCTGGACTGGCGGTCTCGTAGCCTCGTCACCATCGGTGCCCTGATCGCGCTCCGCGCCAACGACCAGTTGAGGGAACACTTCCAGATCGGGCTTCGCAACGGTCTTACGCGCGCCGAGTTGGAAGAAGTCATCTACCACCTGTCGGGTTATCTGGGATTCCCGGCGGCCGCCAATGCCAGTCAGGTTGCGGCCGGCGCAATCGGCGCCCACAAGACCGACGAGCCGATTGGAGCATCGAAGTGACCGGGAGACTCGACGGCAAGGTCGCGGTCGTTGTCGGCGGTGGTCAATCCGCCGGGGCCACGATCGGAAACGGGCGTGCGGCATGCATCACGTTCGCCCGCGAGGGCGCAACAGTTCTAGTGGCCGATCGTGTGCTGGAGAGCGCCGAGTCCACCGTGAAGATGATCCATGACGAGGGCGGTACCGCGGCGGCGATCGAAGTGGACGTCACCGCGACGGCAGACGTGGAAGGCCTTGCCGCACGCGTCCGCTCGGACTATGGCCGCGTCGACGTGCTGCACAACAATGTCGGTATTATCTCGACCGGCGCCACGGACGAGATCGATCTGGACTTCTGGAACCGCATGTTCGCGATCAACCTCGACGGAATATGGCAGGTCATCAAGCATCTCGGACCCATCATGCGCGAACAGGGGTCAGGGTCGATCATCAACATCTCGTCGTTGGCCTCGTTTCTCGCCGGGCCGGAGAACATCGGATACGCGACCTCGAAAGCAGCGCTGAACTCCATGTCGAGGTCGTTCGCCAAGGAGTACGCCAAACATCATGTGCGGGTGAATGTGATCGCCCCCGGAGCCGTGGAAACGCCGATTGGCGTTGATCAACTGGTCGAGCGCACAGGCCTCAGCCGCGAGAAGGTCATGGAGATGCGGGACTCCACCGTACCTTTGGGCAAACAGGGCAGCGCCTTCGACGTCGCCAAGGCAGCCGTGTTCCTTGCGTCCGACGATGCCGCGTGGATCACCGGGATCATCCTTCCGGTTGACGGCGGCGCCACCCTGAGCATCATCCCGACGTAGGTCGCAGCGGATTGGTGCCAATCCTGGCGGCAGAATGATGGTCCGCACCTCGACTGCGGATCCATGCATCTCCGCTCGCCACTTCATGCGGCCGGCGCCGGATTTTGCGCAATCCGCCGGCACAGCGACAACAGCTGGACTACTTGAAGCACATCGCCGTCACCCAATTTCGATTTCGACCATCTCGGCGGCATCGCCGCGTCTTCGACGCCGAAGTTCAGTGCACCGATTCGGTTCGAAACGGCAGTCGGCCCACCTGGATGGAAATCGTCACTCATACATACGAAGGCGAAAGCTGGTGCGGCTTCAATCATCTCGATCCGTTCAGACGCATCCTCGTGTCCACTATCCTTGGTACCGCCGGCCATAGTCAGTGGCCCGATCGTTGCCTCGTCCGATGCAGCTAAGTTTGGCCTCGCGAGTCGCCGGACCAGCCGTTCTGACTGGCGGCGAGCGCGAGTGGCCTGACATGCGCGGCAGGTCGGCTTACTACCACGGGCATCCCGATCGATGAGCCGTCTCCGAGGAGGAACTTGCCGTCGAGGCTCAGCTTGCCGGTCCGCCGCCATGGTCGAACGACACAGAACCACACCACCCCCGCTAAGAGCGCAAGGCTGAGACCCTCAAAGACTCTCAGTGCCACCAGATTCCACGTCGGCATACGGTCAACCGGGCCCGCCCGAAGTCAGGTGAAAAGACCCACCGCACCAGCGCCTGCACCGCTACGACAAGCCACAGGGCCGCAATCGCCGCCCCTACCGTCGCACCGCCAGTACGAGCGGGCTCGGATGCATTGGGGCTTGTCCGTGTGACGGCAAGCTCCGACACCACCATGGTGAACTAGCCTCCGTAGGTGCGCGAGCGCCTATTCAGCCGAGGAGTTTTTTCTAATTCAACACAGAATTTCGTTGACTCTCGAGTCAAACTCTAAGTAGCGTCATGCCTTATCAACCATCGATGAGGGGTTCGTGATGACGACCGGCATTCAGAAAACGATGGCGTGGAGCGGCGCCGCCTTCCTGCTGCTCCTATTCCCCGGCATCATCATGGTCGGCCTGCTCCCTCCGATGGCTCCCACGAAGTCCGCCGGCGAGGTCGCAGAGTTCTGGTCGACAAACACCGGGGTGAAGCGCACCGGACTTGTCGTCCTGCTGGCGGCGGCGGGACTCCAGGTACCCTTCGGCGCGCTCATCGCCGTGCGGATCAGGCAGCTCGAGGGCAGGTTCTCCCCGCTTGCCTACGCGCAGCTGATCGCCACCGGCCTTGCGGTGATGGCGATCGTCCTACCAACCTTTGCGTTCGCCGCGGCGTCGTATCGCCCCGAGCGCAATCCCGAGATCACCCAGGCACTCAACGACCTCGGCTGGCTGCCGTTCGTGATGAACTGGCCCGCGGCCACCATCCAGTGCCTGGCGATCGGCTTTGCGATCTTCGGCTACCAGGGGCCGCACCCCGTCTGGCCGAGATGGGTGGCCTACTACAACTTTTGGAGCGGTTTCATCTTCGCCGCAGGCGGTCTCGTGGTGTTGTTCAAGACCGGCGTGTTCGCCTGGAACGGACTGCTCGCGTTCTGGCTGGTTGCCGTGTTCTTCGGGGCGTGGCTCCTCGTCATGACCTGGCAGTTGCTGACAACGATTGGCGCGCAACCGGCAGACGACCGCGAGGAGCCCGTCCTCCACCGCACAGGCGCATGATCGCAACGGCCGACCGCGAGACACGGGCACGGGCCACAGAACCCAAACGCATTCCCGGCGAGGAAGGGATTTGGGTATTCGTCCTCGGCGACATGACGGTGTTCGCGCTGTTTTTCGCCACGTTCATGTACTCACGCGCCAAGAACCCTGAGCTCTTCGCCCGCGATCACGCGAGCCTGAACGTCGCCCTGGGCACCATGAACACCGTGCTGCTACTGAGCAGTTCGTTGTTTGTCGCATTGGCCGTACAGCAAGTCCTCACTGGTGTGCACCGCTCAGCGCTCCGGCTGTTCGGTGCCGCGCTCGCATGCGGACTGGGCTTCGTCGTTGTGAAGGCCGTGGAGTGGTTGCATCTGTTCGGTAACGGCAAGACCGTCGGCAGCGGCGAGTTCTTCTCGTATTACTTCATGTTCACCGGTATACATCTGGCGCACGTGTTGATCGGCTGCGTGGTGCTGAGCCGGCTCATCACGGTCAGCCGCAAGCCACAGCTGAGTGGGCGCGACACGATGCTGTGCGAGGCCGGCGGCATCTTCTGGCACATGGTCGACCTGCTGTGGGTCGTACTGTTCGCTCTCTTCTATCTGATGCGGTGATGGCAATGACGCGCCGGGTGACTCTGGTATGGGCCGCGCTCATCGGCCTCACGTTCGCATCGTTCACCGTTGGGGTCGAACAGGGCGCCGGCGTGGCATCGGCGGCCGCCGTGGTCATCATCGGCCTCGCGCTGTCCAAAGTGCGGCTGATCGGCCTGCATTTCATGGATATCCGGGCCGCTCCGTGCACACTGCGCCTCATATTCGAGGGCTACGTCCTCGTAGTGTTTGCCACGCTGGTGACGTTGGACCTCGTCGTGTCCTAGAAACGACATGGCCGGTCATCTGCGTACAGTCGAACGATAGCCAGAAAGTCAAGGCCGCGGGCCGGCAGTCCGGAGGAAGGCGATTTCAAATCCGCTCGGACGCGGGCCGCTCATGTCCTGAGCGTCAAAGGGTATGCGAGCACGAGGCTTTCGGACGTAGCAGAACAAGCCGAACCCAATCCCCGCCATCTACTACTACTTCCCGCGCCGTGACGAACGGCATGCAGAAAGTTGTGGACATTACACGTAAACAGGCCGGAGATCCGCAGAAGACCATCGAGCAAATATTTGGCCACGATGCACAGCATGGTTACCAAGATGAAGGCCATGACGGTCGACATCACTCAATTGCGGGATAACATCGGTAATTTCGACGACTTTCCTCCGCCCCCTGCACAACTAGTTCTCCCGTACGAGTCCGAGTTCCGAACAGGGTTCCACGCTATAGATGGTAGTTATCGGCGGTCGGACGTGAATAGCAGACCTTCACATTGACCTGTGACAGTTGACTGTCATAGTGTCGGGATGCAGGTCCGGCTGACCCGATCGCGGAGGAGCGTTGAGATGGCAGAAAGTATGTTCTCCTCTATGAACTTGACCGGGAATCCGGACGAGGTGGTGGCCGAGTTCACTAAACGGGTGACCGCGGGCACACTGACCACGGGTCTGACCACGTTCGGTATCGACCGGGTTCGGGAAGTACTGAGATTGCCCGTCACGATCGTGCCGATGTCCGCCATCTACCTCGGCGTTCCCGCCAAAAAGCTCTCCGCGCCGCGTCGACGTCCGGCGATGTCGGTGACGTTCCGCGACCGGTTCGGCAACTCCTGGTAACGAAAGAGGGTTCTTGGTCGTGTCTTTGGCGATAACGGAAGACCACCGCGCCTTCGCGGACCTCGCCGCGGCGGTGGTGGCTGCGCGCGGGGGCATGGCGGCTGCGCGCGACATGCTGCTGAATCCGGACCGACCTGACCGTTGGTGGGCCGCAGACGAGCTTTGGAAGGAGATGGCCTCGGCGGGCTGGCTCGGCCTGCACATCGACGAGCGGTTCGGGGGCCAAGGCTACGGCCTTCCCGAGCTCACGGTGGTGATGGAACAGCTCGGCCGCGCCGCTATCGGTGGGCCGTTCCTGCCGACGGTGGCTGCATCGGTGCTAATGGCCGAGTTCGGCAGCGAACAGCAGCAACAACGCTGGCTTCCCCGTCTCGCGTCGGGCGAGCTGATCGCAGGCGTCAGTACGACCAACACTGCGATTCGGTCGGATTCGACCATCACGGGAACAAACATCGCGGTTCTCGGTGACTCCGGCAGCGACGTCTACCTCATCACCGTCGGTGAAGACATCGTGCTGGTCGAAGATGGCGACGCCGTTTCCGTCCAGGTCGGCGAAACAAACGACATGCTCACCCGCCCGCTAGTCGTCCTAGAACTATCCGCTGCCCCCGTCGCCGACGTGCTGGTCGGTGCTGCTGCCAGCGCCGTGCGCACGCTTCGGCTGCTGGCGGCGGCCGAGGCGGTTGGCGGCTTGGCCGCTTGCACCGAAATGGCGACCAGCTATGCCAAGGATCGACGACAGTTCGATCGGCCCATCGGGTCGTTTCAGGCGATCAAGCACCACTGCGCGAACATGCTGGTCGATTCGGAACTGGCCGTTGCGGTCACCTGGGATGCAGCCCGCAGGCACGGACCAGAAGCCGACCTGGCGGTGGCCATGGCGGCCGGACATGTGCTGCCGGCCTATCAGCGCGTCGCGCTGCAAAATCTTCAGATCCACGGCGGCATCGGATACACCTGGGAGCACGACGCCCATCTCTTCATTCGCCGGGCCACAATCTTGCTGGCGTTCTGTGGCGGGCGAGAAGCATTGCACGACAAGGTCATCGAATCGCAACGCGCTGGGGTGCGACTGCATCACGCGCTAGATCTGCCGCCCGAAGCCCAACAGTACCGGCTGGCCGCCGAGGAGTTCCGGTCGGAGTTGGTGCGGGCCGACGTTGACAGCAGACCCAAGTTATGGGCCCGCAGCGGATATCTGCAGCCGCACTGGCCGCCGCCGTTCGGGCGCGGCGCGGACTCGGTGGAGCAGCTGATCATCGAGGAAGTGCTCGGCGCACTGGGTAAGCCGCACCTCGGACTCGGCGAGTGGGTGGTGCCGACTTTGCTTGAGCACGGTAGCCCGGAGCAGGTCGAGCGGCTGATCTGGCCCAGCCTCGAGGGTGAGCTGCGCTGGTGTCAGTTGTTCAGTGAGCCAGGAGCGGGCTCTGATGCGGCCGCGGTCGCTACCAATGCCGAGCGCGTCGAGGGCGGTTGGTCGGTGACCGGCCAGAAGGTGTGGACAAGCGATGCGATGAATTGCCAGCGGGGTCTGGCCACGGTGCGCACCGATCGCAGCGCAGCCAAGCACCGTGGCATCACCGCCATGATCATCGATCTGGCGGCACCGGGTGTGGAGATCCGCCCCCTGAAGGAGATCACCGGCGCGACGCTGTTCAACGAGGTCTTCTTCACCGACGTCTTCGTCCCCGACCGCGACATTGTCGGTGAGGTGAACGCCGGTTGGAAAGTCGCCATGGCGACCTTCGGCAACGAACGCGTATCCCTCGGTGGTGGTTCAGTGACCCTGCCTGCGGACAAGCTCGCCGATTTGTTGGAGCAGTACCGCAGCGGCGACACAGGCCTCGCGCGTGAAGTCGGCGCCCTACTCGTGGAGTCGTATTGTCTTGCAGCGCTGAATCTCCGGCGGGCGGCCCGAGCGGTATTCGATTCCGGGTCAACGATCGAAGGCAACATTGCGAAGCTATACGGCGCTGAACACGCGCAACGCGTCGCCGAACTGGCTCTTTGCATTGTCACCCCTGCTGTCCTCGTCGGAGAGCAGGCCGAGGTCGTACATGACTACCTGTACAGCCGCTGTCTCACGATCGCCGGCGGGACCTCAGAGATTATCCGCAATCTCATCGCCGAACGCATCCTCGGCCTACCGCGCGACCCACTGCTGGCATAACAATCGAGCGATACCGTTTGTCTGCAAGCACTTGGCGAAACTCATCGATCCCAGCGGCCGCGCCGAACATGGGTAGCTGTGAAGCGGGTCTGCCCTGAAACCCAAGGGCGGCCTAGGCTTTTGACCAAACCCGTTTGGCCGGGGAGTTGAGCGCGTCGGACCGCTCGATATAAACCTGGCCGACTTCCCCATCCCATTCGCAGGGGCCGAAGTTCAGCACATACATCAGCCCCGGCCCCTCCAGATCCTTCCCGACCGCAAGGTACTTCTGCATCGACATCCAGATGGAGCGTCGGGTCTCCAGCACAGTGTCGATCGCCCCGCCATCCCAGCGCAGGCGAATAGGCAGGCGCTCACCCGAGAACTGCAGATCCTTCAGCCTCGGCGGTTCGAGCACCTCAGCGGTGCAGAATCTGCCGTCGCGGTCAACGACCGCTGCACCTTGCAACGTGATCAGCCCGTCCAGACGCCAGTAGGACGAGAAGACGAATGCTTTCCCACTTTCGTACAGGCAGCTCGCTATCACGTGACCGCCCCACGGTTCGCCGGTGCCGCCTCCGCGCGGGCCGCGCGAGTGGTCACGCCAGCCCGTCGCATCGATGTCATAGATCGTCTGGTCCACCCGCACCTGGCCGCGGGCGCGATAGAGCTGTTCGTAATGCTCCTTTGCCCAGCCCTGATTGGTCATGTCACCCTTGCCGCCCTCGCCGTGAGCCGAAGTGTGCGCGTCCCACACCGGCGTCACACAGTCGACCTCCAAGTCGATGACGAGGCGCTTGCGCAGGCCGTCCGGGACCAGCCCATTCTGCATATCGGTGTTCGAAACGTGTTGTGCGAAGCCGTCAAACGTGACCTTCCAGCGTTTGAACGGCTCAATGCATCGAAACGCCAGGTTCGGTCCCGCCGGCTTCTTCTGCTGGGGTGTGTAGTAGTAGCCCCACATCGTCAGAACGCCCTCATCGCCAGGCAGACAGACCAGCACCCGGTCCTCCCACATATCCCACTCATTGGGCACGCTGCCCAAGTGCAGCCAGAAGCCGAGATCTGCTCGAGGGTCGTATAACGCGAAAAGAAGATTCTCCGCCCAGAACGGCTCAGTCGGTCGCTCCGAGACGACACTCTCCTGCGCGGCCGGCAGTCCGCTCGACAAATCCTGGACGGTCACGAAATCTCCTTACTCACGGTGGTTTGGGGGCTCCATGCCGGCGTCGCCTAGTCGTCCCACCCGGACCAGCGCGATCCAAAACGCGGGGGCGGCGGACCGTCGAGAAGGCCGTCCAGCCAGTCCATGTTGCCGCTCTCGTTGAGTTGGCGCGCCTGGTCCGGCGTTAGCTGTCCGGTCGCCAGCAGCATGGCGGGCAGGCGCACCATCACGAGCGTGATGCGCAGGGCGTTCAGCACAAGGTGCCAGTCGAGGTGTTCAGCCGGGCGACCTATGAGCTCTTGCCAAAGATTGATCGCGTCGCGCCGCGAGCCAAACCCCGCAGGACGCGGCAGTCCGCGCGCGGTGGTGACGGCGTGATCCGTGTACGTCCACCAGGCCAAGTCACACTCCGGCCCCGCCAGGGAGACCATGTCCCAATCGAGCACGGCCGCCACGGACGTTCCCTGGTAGATGATGTTCTGGGGTCGCGCATCGCCCCAGGAGAACCCGGGCGGAGCGCCTTGAGGCAGATTTGTGACCAACCATTCCGAAGCGCGCTTAACCATTGGAAGCTCATCACCTCCACACCACTTGGCATACGCCAGCCAATGGTTCAGCTCCTGCTCGAGTCCCGTGCGGCCCAGGTTTGGCCGCGCCAAGAAACTGAATTCAGCCGGATCCAACCCGTGTAGTTCGGCCATCACCTCGATGGCGCCGCGCCACAACTCATGCTGCGACTGTGGTGGGAGTTCGACTACCCAGCCACTCACGTTGAAGGGCGGATTGTCCGGTGGCACCTGGCCCTCCACCCTCTCCATGACGAAGAAAGGCTGGCCGAACACCCTCGTGTCTGGCTCGTAACCAACCACTGGTGGCGACGGGATCTGCGGCTCCTGCGAAAGCTTCTCGTAAATCAGGTAGTGAGTCTTTACATCCATCCCCATGAATAAGTGCTCGGTCGCGCCGACTCGCATGACGTAGCTGGCCTCCTCACACTCGCCGTTCAATGCGCAGGTGGCGCTTATCATCAGGGTCTCGTTGGCGACGCCAGCGGTGTCGGGCTGATCCACTTTATGCACCTCGAGGTCGTCTCCGACGCGTCGGCGCAACCATGCCTCGATTGCCGGCCGGACCGCACCCATATCGCGAAGCCGAACTTTTGTGGGGATGTCGACGTATTCGACAGCCACGTCGTCGGCCATGCTCAATTCTCCTTCCTGAACTGTCTAGTTCTCTACAGCCGCCCGTCGACGCGGCAGCCGGATGCATCCATTGGGGTGAACGCAAGTCCTTGAGGGCGTGGAAGCCCTTCAGGGGCAGAGTCGGATATGTCAGTTGACCGTCGTACTTGTCGACTCTTGCGTGGGTGCATTTACTTTGATCCCCAAGGACTTTCGTCGGTGCACCGATCGAAGAAACGCTGTGCTTGAACGTCCCTCGCCGGAGGAATACACAAAATTCGCGATCGCCGTGAAAGCCACGCCGATGCCGGCCCGCACCAGCACCGGCCGAGGGCCCCTCACTGGGACAACATCATGCGTCGCGCCGACCGCCCACGGCTGCGCAGCCTCGAGATCGGTCATTTACCACGCCTCCGCTGACTGTCGGATAGAAACACGATGACAGTTCGGTGCCATATCGTCAATGCAAATCCCGGGATAGCACAGCTGATCAGGAGGAAACCCCGCCAGGCGTGCAAAGGCAAGGCTGGAGCTTGCACCTCATTACACTAGACAGTTGCGTGCCATACAGTGGTTCGTTGAGCCGGCCCTGGCAGGGCAACCAGCAACCCACCGTCAACGCCCGGACATACGGACCACGCGCCTCGCCTGCGGAATGGAAGGGCATACGAGGCCTTCGCCGCAGGCGCTGCGGGTCGCGCGCCGACGTCGCCGTGGCGGCTGCTTTGTGTTAACGCTGTGGCTATAGTTTCATCGAGTTGATATTGACGCGGGAGGGTGACAGTTGCCCCGTGGGGATCGCTCGCCTCGCGGTGCGCACGCGGAGCGCGTGCGCACTGCACTGCTTGAGGCGGCATTGCAGCTCTTCGGTGCATATGGTTATGACGCAACGAGCACCGATGAGATCGCTGAGGCCGCAGGTGTATCCCCCCGGACCTTCTTTCGCTACTTTCCGACCAAGGAATCGGTGCTTTTCTCGGGAGAGTTTGACTTCATCCGCGCGTTTGGTGGTGTCTATCTCGCCCAACCAGACTCAATCTCCGACTTCCAAGCAATGGAGCACTCGTTCGCGCTCCTCGCTCCCGCATTGAAACGCATCCGGACGCGGATCAGTCAGTACTACGACGCCATAGCGTCATCGGCCGTTCTGCTGGGCCGCGAACAACAGAATCACACCGCCAACATTGACGTGATCGCGAAAATTGTCGCCGAGCGGCGCGGCCTTCCGGCGCCGAATGAAGAATGCGAGCTGCTCGCGTCGGTGGGCATGCTGCTGCTCACCCGGGCCATCAACCGGTGGCTGAATACGCGCGGACAGGCCGTTGAGGACCTCATCCGCCAAGAGTTCGCGGCGTTGCCTGGGATCCTCAAGTAGCGGATCGCGATTCGCAACGCTCACGGGCCAGATCGGCACGAGGTATCTTCGGGCATCGCTTCGCGGCAAACTTGCAACCAGCTCAACGATTTTGGGACCCTCAGATCCCCCAGAGCCGCGGCCAGCTTCCGGTCGTCGCTCGCTTGCAGGGCCACGCAAGCCTAAGCTAAGTCACGCTGGGGGATCTTGCCGCGAGCTCGGGCCCGTCGGCTCGAAGCGGCCTTGCTCGCGATCGCCCAGCGGCCGTCGATTCATGTTGAAGGAGTTCGCGTCGTAGGTGCTGTCGGCCGGCAAGATCCGATACAGCTGGGCGCTTTGGCGGACGCTTTCCATGTCGGCGGGGCGTCCGTGGCATCGGTTTTGTCGGCATCGGCTAATCCATGACCTGTTGACTGGGGCCACCGCGAAATCGACGAGTCCCTTTGTCAGTTCACAATTTTCGACCATGCCGATCGGCCGCCGGTCGTCAAAGGCGTCTTCTTTGGTGGTTCCGATCAGCGATCCTCGCCCACTACACACCTTCGAGAGCCAAAGATGGCTGATCGTGCGGCCGCCGCACTGCGCAGGATGTTCAACCACGGTGAGATCACCGAGGGAACTATGCTGCCGCCCGAGTCGGAGTTGATGGAACGGTTCGGGGTGTCGCGGCCAACCCTTCGGGAGGCACTCCGCATACTCGAGTCCGAATCGCTGATCGAAGTCCAGCGCGGGGTGCGCGGCGGGGGATTGCCCGCCCGAAACGGTCCAGGCCATTTGCTCGTTCATCGATTGCGGAGCCGAGTAATGATGCTGCACGGGGACGTTCGACGGTCCCCGAAAATGTCTACGTGAGCTGGCTCTTGTTGCGTTCGGTTACCGCTCGTAACGGGTCTTCGATATTGTCGAAGCCCCCGACGTATGCCTGCCCTATCCGCTGCTCTGCCGCCAAAGCGGGGTTGATCACTGTGGCGGCTCCAGTGGAATAGAGTTCCTTGAGGCCCAACATCGTTCGCTCCGGCACGTCGGCAATCTGTCGCGCCAGCTCGAGCGCGCGGTCCATCAATTGTTCGTGCGGCACGACTTCCGTTACCAGCCCGATCCGCTCGGCGCGAGTCGCCCCGATGACTTCTCCGGTCATTGACATGCGCCGCGCGATGGCCGGACCGACCAACAGCGGCAACCGCGCTGTCATCCCGCCGCCGGGCAGGATCCCTACTCGAATGTGCGTGTCGGCGAAGACCGCTCGTTCGGATGCGATGAGAAAGTCACAGCCCAGGGCCATTTCGAGCCCGCCGGTGAACACGGCACCATTAATGGCCCCGATGATCGGCGTTCGCATGCTCGCCGTCGCGGCGACACAGTTGTGCGATTCGAAGATGGAGAAGTACTCAGCGCCGTGCCGCTGGGCCTCCCTGAGATCCACCCCGGCGCAAAACGCCGGGTCGGTGCCGGTGAGCACCACCGCGCGCACCGAGCCTTCGGCGTCAGCCTCAGTGAACGCCGCGTACGCCGCCTCGACCAGTGCGCGGTCGAGTGCGTTCCTAGCGGCAGGCCGATTTAGCGTCACGACTCGTACGTGAGCGTAATCGACTGTCAAAACCGGTGTTTCGGTGCTCACACAAAGAAAACCTAGCACAGTCCCGGCTGTGACGTGAGCATCCTGCTGTAGCCAAACTCAGTTCAGACTGACGCATCACCCTCGTGTCAATCAACCGGTGCCCCTCGTAGCTGCTCAACCAGAGCGATCGTGGCCTCATCACCGATAGGCGATAGAAAACTAACCGGCACGCGGTCGATGAGCCCGTCGCACCGGTCGTGAATCTTCGCCGCAAGTTTGTCCAAGGGTGCGACGACCGCGAAGGCCTCTAACACCTCGTCATCGATGAGTGTTCCCATTTGATCCCACTGCCCCTGCAAAGACTGGTGATGCAGTTCGGTCTGCAGCTCACCCCACCCGTGCAGGTCCAGCACTTTGCGATAGGCAGGTGTCGATCCATAGAAGCCGATCTGTTTACGCATCGCTTTGGCATTGGCGGCTAGTTCGGCGTCGTCGCGTCCCGTCACCACGAAAACTGGGCAGGAGACCTGTATTTCGCGCCGCTCGCGGCCAGCACGCTGCAAACCGCGCAACAGCGCCGGCGTGGTCACCTCTTCGAAGTAGCGCTTCGTCGTGAATGAGTGCGCAAGCACGCCATCGGCGACCTCTCCACAGATCTCGGTCATCGTATCGCCCACTGCAGCGACGAAGATTCTCGGGAACTCATACGGCATCGGCTCTGGGGTGAACATCGGCGTCATAAGTCGATGGGTATAGAAGTCGCCCTCGAACTCTAGTTTGGTGCCATTCCGCCAGCACGACCATATCTCGCGCAGAGCTAAAACGAACTCTCGCATGCGACGGGCAGGCTGGCTCCAAGGCATGCCGAACCGCTTTTCGATGTGCGCCTTGACCTGCGAACCGAGACCCAAGTTGAAGCGGCCCTGCGAGTATGACTGAAGGTCCCACCCAAGGTTGGCGACCGTCATCGGGTTGCGAGCGAAGGCGACCGCGATCCCAGTTCCGAGCTCAAGGGTGCGCGTATGTTCGGCCGCGAGCACGAGCGGCAGGAACGGATCGTGGTTGAGTTCGGGCGACCAGCAGCAGTCGTAGCCCTGTCGCTCCAGCGTTTGGGCAGCTTCCGCGACGCCCGCAAGATCCGTGAAGGACGCCGCGTCGATCTTCAAGCCTCCACACTCGTCGCTCATGCCGATACCCTCTGCGCTTCGTTAGCGATCCGCCATACGGGTGTCGCGTAGTTCGTCGGCAAGCCCGCCAGCCAGATTTTTGGTTTTAAGACAGATTATATTAGCGAGTCGAATTTTCCTTGGTCTGCGTAGACTCTCTCTCTAATCGCCTCCCGACGATCAAGCATTTCTCGCCGTGGGCGAACCGCGGCACAGTCGCGCCAACCAGATCCCCCGCTGGTGGCATCTACCGCAGAAGAATCGTCCGTTTCCTGCCCCGACTTCGACAAGCAATGCGAAGGGGTCGGCGGCACGCCACAGGGCGAAACGCCTTAACTCAAGGTAACTTTCGCGTGAGTGGCAGATCGCAACCGGTGAGTGCGGTCGAGATGTCCCATAACCGGCGACCGGTCTCGGGATCGCAGGCCTTGCGATTCAACTTGACGACCTTTGGCCTGCCCCACTGGTGAAGCAGGCCGCGCGGAGCCCAGTACGTGGGGGAAGGCAGGTCCGTGATGGCTGCCAACACGGTGGACCGCGCCGCGAGGTCGCCGGGCTGGGCGATTCGAGGTTGAAGGTACCTGACCACCCGCGCGGCGAAGCCGGACCTGTCGGACACGATGGCGCTCTGGCTGATACCGGGGTCGGCGAGGTGTGCGGTGACGCCTCTGCGCGCCAATTCCACGGTGAACACGGCGGTTGCTAGTTTCGATTCGGTGTAAGCCGACCAAGCGTTGTACGCACGGCGTTCCCAGTTCAGGTCCTCCAGATGCAGCCTCGCCATCACGTACGTGCCGCTGGAGACGGTCACGACACGGTTCTTGATGCGATCGGCCAGCAGGCAGGTCAGCGCGAAGTGCCCGAGGTGATTGGTTCCCATATGGGCTTCAAAACCGTCAGCGGTGTGCGTGAGCGGCACGCCGAGTACACCGGCGTTGTTGACCAGCACGTCGACCGAGTCAATGGAGGCGGCGAACTCGTGCACGCTGCGCAGGTTTGCCAGGTCAAGGCGAGCGACCTCCACGTCGCCGTGCATGTCACGCGCGGCGGCCACGCCCTTGCTCGGTGTTCGGCAGGCCATCACCACCTGGTGGCCGGCCGCGGCCAGCGCGGCTGCCGTAGCCTTGCCGACGCCGCTGTTGGCACCCGTAACGATGACCCTCATCTGGGGTCCTCAGCCAGCGACCACGGGTAGGTTTTCCCACCCGCGAACCGTGGAGGTGTGTGCCTGCACCGCGTTGTCCCAGTCGACCTGCCACTCTGGGAAACGTTTGAGCACCTCTTCCAACGCGACGCGGGCCTCGAGTCGGGCCAGATGGGCACCCAAACAGAAGTGGATACCGTGCCCGAACGCGAGGTGCGACTTCTTGTTGGCGCGGTGGATGTCGAAGCGGTCCGGCTCGGCGAACATCCTCTCGTCGCGGTTGGCTGCTCCGTGAAGCAGAATCATCACGCTACCTGCCGGCGCCGTGACGCCGTAGAGCTCGACGTCACGAGCAAGGGTGCGTGCATTCACCGGCGAGGGCGTCTCATAGCGCAGGAGTTCTTCGATCGCATCGGGTATCAAGCTGGGGTCGGCGACCAGCTCGCGTCGCTGATCGGGATGTTCGGCCAACACCTTTCCCGCCCAGCCGATCAGACGCACCGTCGTCTCGTTGCCAGCGGCGGCCAGCAACCCGATGTAGGTCATCATCGTCTCTTTGTCGAGGTGTCTCACGACACCGTCGGAGTCGCTGTAGGTCGCGTTGATCAGGTCCGTCATCAGGTCGTCTGAGGGGTTCTTGGTTCGGTAGTCGATGTATTCGCCGAATGTCTCCGGGTCTAGGATCTCCATGATCCAATCGCTGCCTTCGCCCGCGGCGCTGAATCCCTCCTCCACGCGCTGACGATTCTTGACCTGATCGGACTCGGCCATGCCCAGCATCATTCCGATGGTGCGCATCGGCACCTCGGCGCCAAGGTCGGCGATGAAGTCGAATCCGCCGCGTTCAACCATCGGGTCCAGCGCGCGCGCACAGTACGCGCGAACCTTCGGCTCGATCT
Organism: Mycobacterium seoulense; assembly: GCF_010731595.1. Taxonomy (NCBI): domain Bacteria; kingdom Bacillati; phylum Actinomycetota; class Actinomycetes; order Mycobacteriales; family Mycobacteriaceae; genus Mycobacterium; species Mycobacterium seoulense. The sequence goes on from NZ_AP022582.1 coordinate 3,250,161, forward strand.
CCGCGACACGACGCGGCGTAAAGACTCGCGCCAGCAGACCGCGGTGCCGATCATGCTCTGGCGGATCCTCGAAAAGGATCAAGCCCGGCGGAACGGGCGCGCCACTCTTGATCATCTCCAGGACGGTGCCTTTACCTGACCGGTACGTGTCCCAGTCCGTGCTGGCGTCCTTCACGTCAGCGAAGCGACTCAAGGCATAGAAGTCGTACAGCTCGTTGTAGTACAGCGGCGCCTCATCCCTGAGGCGACGCCACATCGGATACGGATCTACGTCGAGTTCGGGATCGTAGGGGTCGTAACGGAGAGTGGAGGTGTCGAATGTGTTTTCCATCATTGGCCTTTCGTTGCGCTCGCTGACCGTGGAACGCGCTGCAGTGCCGCCTTCACGCCGCCGCCCTAGAGCCTAAAGCAAAATCTCCGACGAGTTGTCAATTTTCGACTATATAGTTGAAAACTCTAAAATCAACGCCAAAGCGGTGGGCCATCAATGCCGACGACGAACAGGCCCCGACGATGAAGCCGTGCCGGTCGCCGCCTAGCCGCCGATCGCGAAGGGGTGTCGATCGGGGCCTCTATGCACGGCGGTCCGTCGGCCGCCCGCGCCCTGCGCCTGGCGGTTACGCCGGACCCGTGCCGTCGAGACCGTCTTCTCGCCACGGCTCGATCGAGGCCTCCCCGTTGATCCGCTCGTACATTTCGTCCACCGACTGCTGCATGAACTGCGCTTTCGGCCATCCAGAGTGAGCAGCGAACTGCAACACCAACTCGCGCATTTCGTCGTAGGTGATGTCACCGGACTTCATGGCCGAATACACGTGTGACTGAATGGGGATGATGGTGTCGTCCAGTCCCACGCACGCCAAGGTGATCCAGCGGCGGTCGCGTCGGTTCAGCCCTGGGCGCCTCCACAGCTCACCGAAGACGAAATTGAGGATGCCGCTCTCGTAGTAGGGGACACCCCGCGGCGGCGCATCGCAGCAATTCACCTCTCGAAAACACTGCTCGCCGCCTAGTTTACGGAGTTCCTGGTCGGCTGGTGCTGCGCTGAGTGGCTGCGGGAGACGCCGAGAAACTACAGCGACGCCCTCGGCGTGCAGCCGAACCAGTTGCTCCTTCAGAATCGTCTCGGTGACCTCAGCCTTCGGCCAGCCGCAGTACACCGCAAAGTGCAGGATGAACTCGTCGAGTTCATCGACCGTGAACTGGCTCGTCTTCAGCGCGGCGTAGAAGTGGTCGGCAAGCGTGCTGTGTGCGTCGGCACCTGCAGCGCAGCTCACGGCAATCAGTCGGCGGGAACGAAGGTCGATTCCGGGACGTGACCAGATCTCGGCGAACACGAAGTCGATCAGGGTGGCTGCCCTCGGAGTTGCTGGCTCGGTCGGCTCAACAGCCATGATGTCGCGATACAACGCCATGCCCCGTCGGCGCCGTTCCTCGGCGTCCACTTTTGTCGTGCTGACGCTCATATTTCCTTCACGCTGGCTTAGGTAGCCAGAACCCTTTTCGTATCAACGAATCGTCACTCCCGCATCGACCTTCAACTGAGTGCCGGTGACGAAGCGGGCTTCGTCGGAGAGCAGATAGAGCACGGCGTTACTGACATCGACGGCATCGATGTAGAACGTCGGCATCGCGTTCTGGAAGATCGGCCCCAGATCTTGGCGCTCGCCGCTCAACATTTCCATCAACCTCGGTGCCTCGATACCGGTTTCGACACCGGTGGGATGGACGGTGTTCACGCGAATCGCGTGATTGGCGAGTTCGTTGGCCAACGCCATGCTCAACCCGACCACCCCGTGCTTGCTTGCGGTGTAAGGCAGATGCAATGGAGTTCCCTTGATGCCCGCCGCCGAGCTGATGTTCACCAGGCTGCCGCCACGTTCCAGCATGTGCGGGATCGACGCCAGGCAGGTGTTCCAGGTACCAATCAAGTTGACGTCCAGAACAGTTCGCCAATCCTTGTCGGTCGTTGACTCCCATGTTCCACAAGTCAAGACACCAGCGTTGGACACAGCGCCGTCGAGATGTCCGAGTCGCTCAACACCCGTTCCGACGACGTCCTGCATCAGCTGTCGATCTCGGACGTCGACGCGAGCGGCGTGAACCCGCCGGCCCAAGGCCTCCACTTCCTTCACCGTGCTCGCCAGGTCTTCGGCCGAGCTCATCGCATAGCCGATTCCATCGATCGAGCTGCAAATGTCGACGAGGATGAGGTCGGCTCCCTCCTCCGCCAGTCGAATGGCGTGACTGCGTCCCATACCGCGTGCTGCGCCGGTGACCAGAACGACCTTGCCGGTCATGCGTCCCATGAAAGTGCGCCTTTCGTCGATCGTGAGTCGGCCGCCACCAGGTTCAGCGCACGGTGAAGCCGGCGTCGATGGGCAGAGCGATGCCGGTGACGTACTTGGCCTTCTCGCTCACCAGCCACTCGACGGCGTCGGCGATGTCGTCGGGTTGCAAGATTTCGATCGGCAGGGCGTTTTGCATCGCCAGCAGTCCTGGGTCGCCGGACGCGACCATCTGCGCCATCGCGTCGTTCATCGTCATTCCGCTGACCACGCCGGTCGGGTGAATGGTGTTGACCCTGATGTTGTGCGGAGCCAAGTCCAAGGCAAGGCATTGCATGAGCCCGACGATGCCGCGTTTGGCCGCGGTGTATGCCAGAGCACCAGTCATGTGCGTGCCGGTGCCCTTGATTCCGGCTGATGAGCTGGTGATGACGATGGAGCCTCCTCGACCGCCATCGATGAGGGGTTGGCGGGCCAGGAAACAGGTGTTCCAGACGCCGGTCAAATTGGTGTTGATGATGTCGTTCCAGGTGACGATCGGGTCGTCGTCTGGGCTGTAGCGCACGATGCCGGCATTGGCGATGGCGATGTCGAGGCGACCGAAGTGGGCGAGTCCGTCGTCGAGCACGGCCTTCAAAGCTGCCTGGTCGGCGACGTCGGCGATGCCCGTCACGATCTTGGCGCCGGCGCTTTCCACCAGATCTCGGGTTTCGTCGAGATCAGCTTGAGTCGCGTTCGGATAATCCATGCCCGGCAGATCGCGACATATGTCTGCCGCGATGATGTTCACGCCGTGGCCGGCGAGCCGCACAGCATGTGCGCGGCCCTGGCCGCGGGCCGCGCCGGTGATGAACGCGACCTTGCCGGCAAAAAAGTCAGACATGATGAAACTCCTTAGGTGTCAATGCTGTACCAGGACTAATGAGGTAGCGCAGGCGAGCCGAAGCCGATGCGCGGTGCCTGATTGCAGAGCCCTGGCTGCCGTGTGAGCGCGCGCCAGATTCGTGGTGTGCACGTAGTTGGCCAACCCGAACGAGGTGTCGTTTGCCAACGCGATTGCGTCCTCGTCGCTACGGAAGGGGGACACCGACACCACCGGCGGAAAAATGTGCTCGTGCACGCCCGCGCTGGAATTCGAAGGCCTGTACCTCGGCAGTTACCGTCATGCACGTAGCTCCCTCCAGCCGTGGCGACTGGCGCCTGTAAACCAGCCGTCCGTGACTTAGTTGCCGAGTACGTGGCGATCCAACAGCCCGTCCACCCTGACGACACTACCGGCAGACATGTCCCTTGAACGACAAATTAGGATAAAGTGTCGGTCAAGTCAAGCTTGGGTCCGAAGTCGAGGAGCGGTTGAATGGCCGGTATGGCGACACGGAGTGCTGCGGCGCGGGCCCCGGCATGGGGTGCAGATCTGCCGACGAGCGACGATCAGGCGCGCGAACGGTTGCTTGATGCCGCAGAGAAGTGTTACGCAGAACGTGGCGTGGGCCGAACGAAGATGACGCACATTGCCAACAAGGCAGGGGTACACCGCAGCACTGTTTACAGCTACTTCCCGAATCGCGACGCCGTGCTGGCCGAGTGTTTTCTGCGCGCCGTGACCGCAGTGCTCGATGCGGCGGATTCCTGTTGGGACACAGGGGAATCGTTCGCCGACCAGCTGGTGAATAGCTGCATAGTCGGCCTCGCCGTAACGCGAGAATCGCCGGCCATGCGAATGTTGACCTTCGACGATGAAATGGGGCGCACCTTTCATGCGGCTTCAGCGTCCGAGAAGTGGCAGAACCGTTTACGAGACGGACTCGGCGAGCGATTCGCCGCCGCCGCGGCAAGGGGTGAAGTTCGCGACGATGTGGCTCCAGAGACGATGGCTCACTGGGTGACTCGCATCTGCTTTAGCCTCATCGCTGAGCCTGGACCGGCCGAATACGGAGGCGACGAGGGACTGCTGCGGGCCTTTCTTCCTGGAGCGTTCTCGCCGCGGTGAAGCCGTGTCGCGTCGCCGAGGTGAACGCGGCGGTTCGATCTAGCGCCAGCCTGCTACAGAAGAACGGCGATCGGAGGCGGCTGCCCCAAACCTCAGCCGGCGGGTAGCAGTGCGACCAGTGCTGCGACGTCGCCGATGCTGCGCAGCAAGTCGTTGAGGTGGGTGCACGTCGACGTTCCGTGAAGTTCATGCCGAATGCGAAAGTGCAACTGATCCAACCTCATTCCGGCGAGGCGGGTTGCGCTGGCGACGGCGCCCGGACATTCTTGCCAGGGGAGCACCCGGGCTACCGCCTGCGAGCTCAAGATGGTCTGGGTATCGGAATCCACCACTGCCTCGACCGTGTACTCGTGGATGATGGTTTCCGTGCCGTCGGCCCGGACGTAAGTGTCGCGAAACATCGCATCGATTCCTATTTCGGCTGCTCCCCCATGGTTTCCCACGTCCAGCCTGCGGCGACGACGCATCCCGTGGATAGGGAGCGCTACCATTTCGTGCCAAGCCAGCGGGTCGTCGGGGTCCTCGAGGCCCGGCGCCGGCGGTCCGGTCACAACGGCAGGGTCTCCAGCCTCGAATGAGGTCATCAGCAGACCGCCGGTCACGAAGCCCGCGCATTGGTCGGCGACCGGGAGATAGCCCGATGTGGCGCCGTTCCCCAGCGCGCCGGACGCCGACAACGCATGCCCCGAGATCAGGGTGGCGACCGGGACATCGTCGAGCAACGTGTAGCGCAAGTCGCGTCGCTCCCTTAATTGCGGAGCCGTCTCGTCGACCGCGGCTCGGAACCCGCTCATCGCCGGGGCACCGACCAGATGCATGCACGCGACCGCGGGCTCGACGTCAATCTGCTGAACCACGCGGGCGAGCATCTCGACGGTCACTCGCGTTCGGGCTTGGGCCATCTCGACGGCAGTTCCGTCGTGCGTGGTCATGAGGTCGCGTGCCCAACCAGATAGATGCACCGGATCCAGCGAGCCCGGATCACGCGTTATGTCAATGGAACTCGTGCGCCGCACCGAACCCGGTCGCCGCGGCGGCGTGCCCGTCGTCGGCTCGTGAATACCGTGCAGGGGATGCATCCTGAAATCGGGTGCGCCCAAGTCGGTTCTGGTCATAGCGGCGTCACGAGTTCACTGTGCCGAACTTCGCCGCAGCGAGGACGCTGCAGAACTCCAGATGTTTCCGTCGGAGTCGTAGAGCCCAAAGAACTCGGCATCCGGCCGCACGCACGCCGTCGGTCGACGGGTGAAGGCCAATTTGCTCGCCAGGATTCCCACGAAATGTCTCTCTTTTCAGTCTGGCGTGTGGCCGGTGTGGATACGTGGCCAACCTCAAGCGCTCGTCGGAGTCGTCGACCCCGACGCTGCGGTTGCCGCACGAACACGAGGCGCGAAAGTGCCCACGCTCGGGCAGTATCACCTGCCCGTCACGGTCGGCCTCGACGGGCACCGGATCGGTGCCGATATGGAAGGCAAGCGCCATGCCCGCCCTACACATCTCTCGTCGCGGGCTCCGGTCATCGCAGACTCGTCGGAGTCCACCATTGGCATCGAATCATCGGTTGGCATGGAAACCTCGTCGCTGTGAATCGTCAAAGCACGTGAGCACGTTTTAGAAACCTAACGTGAAGTCGAAAGGTTTCTCAAGAGTGTGCCCATCCAGTCAGCAGCCCTGGAGGTGGCAGGGCCCGGGGGACAATCAGATAAACATTTCTCTATATCATGGTAGGCTTCTTCTCATGCGTCGTGACGCTTCGACGCGCGGCGGATTGGTGCGGCTGACACGCGCCTCGATGCGTGTCCGGCAGGAAGGAACATAGATCATGGGGTTGCTCGACGGTCGGGTTGTTTTCATCACTGGCGCGGCACGCGGTCAGGGCCGTTCGCATGCAGTCACTCTCGCAGAAGAAGGCGCCAACATCGTCGCCGTGGACATCTGCCACGACATCGACGCCGTGCCCTACAAGTTGGGCACGTGGGAAGACCTTGAAGAGACGGCACGGCTCGTCGAGAAAACGGGCCGACAGATGCACTTCCAGGCGGCCGACGTGCGGGATAAGTCGGCCCTTCAGGCCGCGTTTAACGCAGGTGTAGAGCAGTTCGGGCATATCGACACGGTGCTGGCCAATGCCGGGATCATCCTCACCAACCCCGACGAGGTCGACGCCTCGGAGTCATTGCGGCTGGGCATCGACGTCATGCAGATTGGTGTCTGGAATGCCTTCCAGGTCGCGATTCCCCACATGAAGGAACGTGGCGAGGGCGGACATTTGATTGCCACTAGTTCGATGGCGGCACTGCTGGACATGACCGATGGCGGTGGAGGCTCCGACGCCTATGTGATGGCCAAGGTGGCCATTGTTGGACTCGTCCGAGCATACGCTAATTTGCTTGCCGCGCATCGAATCCGGGTTAATGCTGTGGCGCCGACGAACTGCGCGACGCCTATGGTCCTGGAAAACCCAGCGCTGTTCAAGGTGATCGAGCAGACGCCACACATGGCCACCGCGATGCAAACGGCGTTGCCGGACTTCCCGATGATCGAGCCCAGAGACGTCAGCAACGCCATCCTTTTCTTGCTGTCGGATCTCGGCCGCACATTCACCGGCAGCGTCCTCAAGGTCGACGCAGGCATGGACGTCCGCCGCTGAACAGTTGCCACCCTGGGCACGGCGTGACGCTCCGAGGCGCAATGCCTTTAGCGTTACCCGACTCACGAGACCCATGCCTTCGCCGACCAACCTCGAAGTCACGTCCGGGCACTGACGGCAACTCAGCAGCGTCCTCTGCCGTCTTCTTCAGCAACTCCCAGAACGCGTGCTCGGTCCTGACTCCGTGTTACCTCAATTGACTGCTGACAGTGGAGTGTGGCGGCCTGATCTTCGGCCTCGACTCACACCAGCGGCGTTGGCCCGAAGTCCCAGCAGTATGCGCACCGATTCTTGAACAGCGTTGTGCAGACAGTGGATAACGCCGCAAGCGAAGTTGCCCACCACCAGCTCGAAGCGCAGGCACGTCGATAACGATGTGCGTCGGCCCGACGCATTACCGGCCGGTCAAGAAATGAGCTCCTTGCCCGGTGTGCAAAGGGTGCCAATAGTTGACCACGAATCTTCACTGTCTGTAGCCCAGTATTGTCGCGATGTGCGGAGCGGTCCATCGCACCCGACGCTTCGTCGAAAATGATCTCCACCAAGCGAATCGCCACGGCACCCCGTGAACGGCTTGATCAACTTCTGCAGCGGCATGCTGTAGGCCATCGATTCGTCCCACTCACATACCAACTACGGGTGCGAGCACCTCACCCACATCGGTGATCAGTCCCGGGGTATAGCCGTGTGACGGCAGGTTAACGACCACCCCGGAAATTCCGACGTCGATCACGTATCGCTTGATCTGCTCAGCGATGTCGTTGAGATTCCCGACGGCCACGCGAGAATTCGGCGCAAATGCTTCAGAAGCGCCGGCGGCGTCAGTAACGACGACTGTTATCAGAGCACTCGTCTCAAGGGTGACCGGATCGCGATCGTGCTCCTGGCACCGTCGCATGAGGGCTTCGACCTTGCCCGGCAGCCGGTCGAACGGAGCAATGACATTGAGATGGTCGGCGTAGCGAGCAGCCAACGCGAATGTCTTCTGCTCCCCGCTGCCGCCGATCAGAATAGGCATGTCGTCGCGAATGCGCGGGTTGTTTAACACTGATTCAGCGTGATACCAGCGGCCTTCGAATGTGGGTCGCTCCCCACGGAGCATCGGTGGGATGATCTGCAGCGCTTCCTCGAGGCGTTCGAAACGGTCGGTGAAGGTGCCGAACTCGAAACCAAGCTGCCTGTGCTCAAGTTCGAACCAGCCGGCGCCGATGCCCAAGAATCCCCGACCGCCGCTCATCACATCGAGGGTGGTCACCGACTTCGCGAGCAGCGCAGGGTTCCGGTAGGTGTTCCCGGTGACGAGCGTGCCCAACCGCACCCGCCGCGTGGTCGTGGCCAGTCCCCCGAGGGCGGTGTACGCCTCCAGCATCGGGTCCTCGAGCGCACCTAGATGCGGAAGTTGGTAGAAGTGATCCATCAGCAGCACCGCATCGAAGCCAGCGGCTTCGGCCTCTTGGGCCTGCGCGACCACGGCTGGGTAGAGCTCGGAAACCGGTGCGCCGTAGGAAAAATTGGGGATCTGCAGGCCGAGCCGCAGAACGCCGCTACCACGGTGAGTGGCCGAAGACTTCGCGGCGTCAGCAGCTGACGGCAACACGACCATCAATCGGTTTCATCGGGCCGGCTCACCCAGGCACGAAGCGTCAACAACATCGGTCACTGCGACGGCGCAGGAAACGACGCCGGAGGTGCCATCGGGGACTCGATCGCCGATCAATCTTCGACAAAGCTGATGGCCCGTTCCGGACAGTTGGATACCGCCGAACGTGCCTCGGCGAGATGATCGTCGTGGACCACGCCGCCGCCGACGACATGTCCGTAGCCTTGGTCGTCATCCTCGAAGAGATGCGGAGCCAAAGAGTAGCAGAGTCCGTGGCCGGTGCAGGCGACGCCGTCGAGGTTGAGCTTCATCCCTCTGCCTTGTCGAACTCCAGGTGAAGCGATTCGAGCCCGACAGTGCCATGAGGCCAGTGCACTTTGGGTGTGGTGCCGGACTTGATCCGGTAGTGCGGAATCCGCTTGTGCCACTCCTCGTACACGATGCTCAATTCCAGTCTGGCCAGATGCGAACCCAGACAGCGGTGTGGTCCCATCCCGAAGCTGATGTGCGGGTTTTCCGGCCGGTGGAAGTCGATATCGTGCGGGTTTTCGAATACGGCTGGATCCCGGTTAACGGCGCCGAGATACGTCGACACACGTGTTTCCGCACAGAGCCGCGCCGACCCGATGTGAGCCTCGGCGGAGGTCACCCTCGGGATGAACGGGGCTGGCGGATCCAGACGAAGCAGCTCTTCCACCGCGGCGGGAATCAGAGCAGGGTCGTCGATGATCTCCTGCCGCGTGTCCGCACTCTCCGCAAGCCGCTGCATTGCACAACCCAGCGTATCCGTCACGGTGTCCAGCCCGGCGAGCACGAACAAGAAGCAGAGGCCGACGGCTTCGGCATCCGTGAGGTCGTCGGGTGGTTGTTTGGCCAATATCTGGCTCAGGACGTCATCACCGCCCTTACCGCGGCGCTGGGGAATCAGTTCAGTGAAGTACGTGTACATCTCGAGCGCCTTCATCATGCCCTCTTGAGCGGCGTCGCCGTCGGCGGCGAAACCGGCCCCCGTGAGGCCGATCACTGCGTTCTTCCACTCCCAAAACTGGTCGCGCATCTCGAGCGGCAATCCGAAGAACGTGAGGAATGCCTGGATTGGGAACACCTGAGCGACCTCGCTGACGAAATCGCAATGGCCGCACCGCGCGATCGGGTCGATGAGCGCGATGAATTGACTGCGCAGTTCGGCTTCCATCGGTTTGATGACGCGCGGACTGAAGAACGGCTGCAAGATCTGACGGTAGCGCGTCTGCGTCGGCGGGTCATAGGCGATGGGCACAAGCGGCACCGGGCTCTGCAGCATGTCGAACGCTTTGGCCGAAGAGAACGGGTCGGGGTGCTTGAGCACATCTTCCGCGCCGCGACGGGTGGTCACCGCATATCCATCGGCGACGGCGATCAGCGGGGCCACTTGGGTCGCCCGCCACGCCTGATCGCGTGCGACGTCCATGGGCAGTCCGTCCGTGTCGATCTGTGGAATTGCGTCAGCGGTCGTCATGGTCCCTCATCTGCCGTCGAAGTGTGCCGTACATCACTCTGGGTGTCTTGTAGAATCTAACTCACAGTCGAAAGTGTGACAAGGCGGCTCACTTGTGAACATCCACCAATCGCTGTGTCCGGCTTACCGTCAGTCGGGCTCAGGGCCGTGCACTGCTCAGCCGAAGAAACGTCACGCCGGCACGGTGAACGAACTATGGTCTCCACGGCGACGCGCATCAGCCAGCGCTTGGCGAATGAGTTTTCCGAGTTGGCGCTCGATCCCGCTGATGTTAGCGACGTGCAGCGCCGAGGCCGAGTCAAGCGCGTTGCGTTGAACGTGAGACTCATTGCTGTTCGGTGCCGTAACTCCGACGCATACGAAGCCGACGCCCCGCAAGCGGGCTTCGCTCATGGCGTGGCGGGTGTCGCCCGAGGCCTGGGCGCCGTCGTAGCCGTCATCGTAGGGGTGCCCGTCCGAAACGAGGATGACCACCCGCTTCATTGCTTCGGTCTGACGTTCCAAGATGGCGGTGCAATGACGAACGGCACCGCCGATCCGCGTGAAGCCCGCCGGACTCAGGTGGCCGATTCGCTCGATGGTCAAGGCCGACAGGCTTTCTCGTAGACCCTTGATCGGCATCACGTGGACCATTTCGCGGCCCCAACTGCGGAACGCGTAGAAACCAACAGGCACTCCGAGCGCATCGAGCGCGGTTGTAATGCGATAGGACATCTTGAGGTGTTGGTCGAACACCGATCCGGTTTCCCCGTCCACGCGCGCCGTCGTGTCCAGCGTCGAACTGCTGACGTCCAAAAGTACCAACGCCGCGACGCCCGGTCGCTGTCGCTTCTTCCCGATGAAGGGCAGCGGCGGAGAGCCGGATCTGCTTCGGCGCCAGTATGCTAGGTCGACGACGCCATCGGTGTGCAATTGTTCACCGAATTCGTTGCGCCCGTGTGGCGCAATCTCCAGCACGTTACGAGCGAGGCTGCGTGTAAGCGCCGTCGGTGCCCTCATTACCTCGATGCGAGCGAGTGCCGTGTGGTCACGGAAGCCATCCGGATTCCATGGCTCGAGTTCGTGCACGGTAACCCAGTCGTTGCGATACCGCTTCGAACTCTCGTCCCATTCCGGATAGCGGGCGTCGCCGCTGTAATTGCCGCCGATGAATCTGTGAGCGGCCGAGGCGATGCGGCGGCCGATGTTGACTCGGCGTCCCCCGCTGGGCCGCCTGCTCGGTTTGGCCACCGGCTTTCCGCCGCCGGCTTGGGATGCCGCATCTGCAGATTTGCCACCAGAATGCTTGAACAGACTCTGGATCAGCCTGGCCATCGGGTGGTTCGGCGTCAGCGGATTACTCAGCAGATCAAGGGACTTGGCCTCGTCGCTGTTGGTGTCGGGATCGTCCGCCTCATCGGCGTTTGAGTCATTGCGCATCTTCACGTCGCCGTCGTGCTCCCGGCCTGTACGCGCTGTCGCCGCCAATACCGCACGCGCGGGTCTGAGCTGACCGAAGAATTCGGGTGCAGGAGGAATCTGGGTTCGCGCCAATGCTATCCGCATCGACTCTTCGGCTGAACTGGTCCTGGGGATGTCCGTCAGCCCAGCCGCTAATGCTGCTACAAAGGGCGGCAATCGATCCGAGGTCAGCGAGAGCGCACGCAGACCTTCCATGGCGCAGTAGCGCGTGCACGCGCCAGACCGCCCGATGAGGTGACGCAGGACCCGCGGATCAAATGATCCGGCACCGTACATCGCGGCTTGTACGACTACTCGAGCCCGGGTCAGCGTGGTGAGTCGCCCGCCGTCGACTGCGATCGTGTTTCCCGACATATGGACGCCTTCGTCTTGCCCGGTCGTGGCCTTGACACACACCAGGCGTCCCGATACCGCACGGGCCAGCATTTGCAAGCCGGCGACGGTCGGTTGATCAGTCGATGTAGGCATCGATCAGTTCAGCGATCGACCTCGTGACCGTCGCGTCGTCGGTCAGCATGGCCGCGATCGCGCTGCGTGCCGCGCGATTGAGCGAAAGTCCGTTGGCGTGCAGCCGTGCCGCCGCGATCAAGGCCCGAGTCGACACCATCTCCGACATGCTCGGCTCGTTCAGATGTCGCACTGCTTGACCTAGTCGCACCAGTGTGGCGACGGCCTCGTCCGAGGCGCCCGACTGCTCCTTCACTATTTGGTGTTCGAGTTCCGGTGGTGCGAAGTCGAGTTCCACGGCCACAAAGCGTTGACGCGTTGAGGGCTTGAGGTCCTTGAGCAACGTCTGATATCCAGGGTTGTAGGACACGATCAGCATGAATGATTCAGGGGCATCGAGTGTTTCATTGAGTCGATCAATGAACAACTGTCGCCGATGGTCTGCAAGGGAGTGAATCACCACCGTTGCGTCGACGCGGGCTTCGACGATCTCGTCGAGATAACAGATGGCACCACCACGAACCGCCGTGGTGAGCGGTCCGTCCTGCCAGACGGTGTCCGCGCCCTCGAGCAGATAACGCCCCACCAGATCTGCGGCGAGCATGTCCTCATGGCACGACACCGTGACGAGGTCCAGTCCGAGTCGACGTGCCGCACTTTCCACCAACTTCGTCTTACCGCAGCCCGTCGGACCCTTCAGCAGCACCGGCAGACGCGCTCGCCAGGCTCCCAGCAGGATGTCCAGTTCATCCCCGACGGGATGGTAGTCGTCGACGACGCCGAGTGTGAGGTTGTGATTGTTGATCACGGGACCACGTTGGGAGGAGTGAATCGTCATACGTCCTTGCTCAGGTTAAGTAGGGCAGTTGAATCGTCGTTCGGCCGCTTAGTAGGTTTCCTCAGCCCCCGAGGTATACGTCGACCCAAGTGCGGCCGTCACCGGGGATGTCACGAGGCGAGCCGGGTTGACCACCAGTCGAAATGGGCCGTCCCGCAGCGGGATCGGGACATGGATACGGTGTTTCATGCCCGCAGATCCCATTGATCAGGTGCGACGGATAGACAGCGTGGCCGTCATTGTCGATCTGCAGGCCGATCCCGATCATCACGATGTTGTAGCTCAGGTAGCCGATGTTCGTCACCGCGGCGACGGCCAGGATCTGCAGGCCCACCTTTGCTTTGTTGGACACATTGAGGCGGTCGACCCCGCGCTCGACGACGGAATGGCCACGGTCATCTAGATAGAACCGCAGAACCATCAGCGGCGCCCAGGCAAGTCCACCCCACACCAGCGACTCATAGAGGGGGAATTGGTGCGATGTGCCTTTGAAGAGCGTCAGCCAGCTCACGGTGTTCGGATAGGCGATGATGTGCCCGTAGCACAGCACGGTCTCGATGACGAAGTCGGCGAGCAGCATAAAGCCGAGGGACCACAGGATGATGCCCAGCTTGCCGGTCTGTGGCCAGCGCCTCATTACGACCTTGCGCAGGAAACCGCAACCGATCATGCACAGCGACGCACTCCAGATGAACCCGATGCCGATCAGGATGGTCGGCTCGGGCATGAGGTTGCCATGAGGTGACACCCAGCCGGGCATGTCGGTCGTCCACGACCCGAAGTTCATCATCAGCGACGAGTACGAGAACTGCGGCGTGACGTAGTTCAGAATCGGATCCCATTGGATCAGCAGCAGGTAGGCGACTATGAGGATGGCGTCGAAGGTGACCCGCCGCTCCCGTATGCATCGCCTGCCGACGTAGATCAGAGTTCCGATGACGGCAATGATCGTCAGCACCTGGGCGCCGATGTTCCAGGCCAGATCCCTGCCCAGCTTCGGGTTGTTGGCACCGATCGGCGTAGGCGTCGCACGACCACCGAGGATCCAACTCGACGCGACGTAGATCGCCAGGGCGATGAACGCCGCACCGACCGTCGCCCAAGCGACGATCGGAACCGTGGTCCGCACCCGCGGCGTCTTCATCAGCTTGTCAGGGCCAGCACTCGCGAGCGGCCCTCTTTCCAACGTCGTCATGCGCACGCCCCTTCGTGACGAATTCAACAACGAATCCCTATCTGTGAAATGTATAACGTGTTCGACACGATGGGAAGCAAAATCTAAATTCTGATCGAAAATAAGCAAACAGACCTCCGGCGACGCCTGCGCACACGCGGCGGGACCCCGTCATCGAGGTAGGCGTCACGGGGGCCACCATCGGCGCAAGCGCTGCACCGCATTCGGTCATCCATGTCGTGAGTACCGCGGATTCGCTCATCGCGGGTAACCACGAACGGCCCGGTTGCATGTTCTCGGCTGGGCGCGTGAGCCGCGGCTGTCAGCCTCTGCTCGGTGTCGTCATGCGGGATGGTGCGGTCGGGATCGAATCGGCTCCAAACGCGCTGCGCCTATGATCGTCGACGCCAAATCCGGCTATCAGTTGTCAGCTTCCCTGCGCTCACCCCGCGGAGTCCAGCCCGTCACCGACACCGTATTGAGGTCCAGCGTTTCGCCCAGCGTCAGCGTTCCGGCCGCGGTGCCCTTGAGCCACTCGGCCATGACCTGGTCGGGCTCGCGATCCAATTCGTATATCACCAGATATCGGTGCGCAGGCGGCGGCAAAGGAGCAGGCAAGTCTTCCTCGCGCACCTTCACCTCCGAGAGGACGTAACGCTGTGCGGCTACCACTCCGGGCAGCGCGAGCACCTCGCGCACATGGCGTATGTCGTACCACTCGTTGAAGGCGTCGTCTTGGCCTTCAACGGGATTGGTCATCACAAGAAAAAGGCTCTTGGCCACCGACACAACCCCCTTGGCAGTTCCGAGGTGGACATCTCACGCACTATGGCAGCCAACTGTCACACTGTCAACGCCCACTGAAGCGCGTCAGATCAGACCGCTCGACGTAGGTGCATTCCGACAATTCAGCTTGGTAAGGGAGAAGGCGTCGTGGGTGTCCTTGGCGATTAACGCAACTGCCGCGTTCATCGCGGACTCCTCAACCGCCTGCACTCGCGATGCCATCACGCCCATCGCATCGCAGCGTATTGGCTGATGCCAGTTAACTGCCATACTCAGGCCCATCGAATACACCGCGTGATTTCGATCCGGTGCGCACCCTGTCGACCGATCCGAGGAAGGCTGACCATGCGGTTCAGCGTCGTCCTGCCCAACAGCGTCCACGTGGCCGCGCTCACCCAGCCGTGGGAGTGTGGCCTTGCCGGCAGCGACATCGCGCACGTCGCACGTACCGCCGAGAAATTGGGCTTCGCGCGCGTATTCATCCCGGAACACTTCGTGACACCCACATCGCAGGTAGAACTGTCGGGCAATCACTACTTCGATGCCACGACAGCGCAGGCCTACATCGCCGGCGCCACATCGACGATTTCGATTGGATCGATGGTCACGATTCTGCCGTTGCACAACCCCGTCATCGCGGCGAAGTCGATCGCGACGCTGGACTGGCTTTCCGGTGGCCGTGCGCAGGTGACGGTGGGGGTAGGCTGGCTCGAAGAAGAGTACGACGCCATCGGCGTCCCCTTCCGCAGACGCGGTCGGCTCACCGATGAATACCTCGCGGCGATGTTCGAAATGTGGCACAGCGACACGCCCGCCTATAACGGCGAATTCGTCAGATTCCGCGACATCGCGTTCGGCCCAAAGCCGATTCACAAGCCCCACCCACCGATCTGGATGGGCGGCGACGCCGAGGCCGTGCTCCGTCGAGCCGCCCGATTCGGAGATGGCTGGGCGCCGTGGCAGACCCGGCCCGAGGACTTCCCGGCCAAGCTCGATTACTTGAAGTCGCAGCCTGGCTACGATGGCCGTCCGTTCGCGCTTTTCTTCAGCTTGGCTTCGCTGAATATCGGCTTGGCGCACGAAATCAACGACGACCCCCATTCGCAATTCGGTCAGAACGCTCAGCAGGTCATTGACAACTGCAACATGCTCGCCGGCCTGGGCGTCACCGACACATGGGTGAATCCTCCACCGGTGGCCGACTTCAGCGCCTATCTCGATCATCTGCACTGGGTGGCCGAAGAAGTGATGCCGAAAGCAGATTGATCAAGGTTGGCAAGCCTGGCGACATGACTATCACCACGCTGGTGGTCGCCGACGTGGTCGCGAGACGGCGTGGGCTCTCGGCCCCTGATGCCGAGTGCGCGATGCCCGCCACGGTGGGGATGAGCCTGCTGGAAAGCGCTATGAGCCAGTGGCTGGCCGGAAGCGCTCGCAGTCCTTCTCGGACTTCACGTTCCGTACCGTCGATCGCGACGTCGTGACGGCCGAGGCCAACACCTGAGGCGGGATGCGGCGCCGTGGTGCGTCGCCATCGTCGTCACAGCCGCCCTTCGACGCGAAGCGCGGGATGGACCCATTCCGGCGACCGTTTCTCCTTGAACGCCGTGAAGCCCTCTCGCGCCTCGGGCCCCAGGACGCTTTGGTACATGTTGATCCGGTCGTACAGCCCCATGTAGTTGTCGAGATTGCCCTTGACCACTGCGCGCGCCTGCGGTGCGGTTCGGCAGCATTGAGCGAGTATCTCGCGCGCGGTGGTCAGCAAGTCGGCGTGAGGAACGACGCGGGAAATCATCCCCCATTCGAGCGCCTCCTCGGCCGACAGTACCCGGCCGGTGAACATCAGGTCCCGCGTGCGAACCGGTCCAATGATCCGTGCGAGCATCTGACTGTAGTAGGTATCAGCAATGCCGCGGTACAACTCCGGTATGCGAAAAGTCGCACGCTCGCTCACCACCGCCATGTCACTGCACATCGCAATCTGCAATCCGCCGCCCTGCGCCAGGCCGTTGACCGCGGATACCACCGGCTTGGGCGACTGACGCAAGGCCTCGAAAGGCGTGACGTCCATTCCCAGGGCAAAAGCCAATTCCATCCAGTTGTCCTCGGCGCGGTGCCCGAGATCGCCGCCGGGGGCGAACACGTCGCCGGTGCCCGTGATCAGCAGACCGGCCAAGTTGTCGTCTGCAGCCACTCGCGAGACTGCGTAGCGAATACCGAAATACATCGCCGCTGTCATGGCGTTGCGCGCGTGCGGACGATCCAGTGTGACTATCGCTAGCGCACCCTCGCGCTCGAACCGCAGGTACGGTGTGCCCAGCCAGTCGCCGTCCGGCGGTCGAGCCTCACCTGCGCTGATTTCCTTCGTCATGGACCGTTCTTCTGCGATTGATGACATAGGACTGTCATATTAGCAGCCAAAAGGCGTGCACATGCGCAGCAGAAGCTGCTCAATTCCAGGGATATACCGATCGGTGAATCACCATCTGACAGTCATCTGCCGCGACCCTTGGGGTGAACCCGTGGTCGCTGTCAACGGACAGTCCCGCTGAGCCCGGAGGAGCGGCCGACCCGGATGTACTCCATTCGAACCCATCCGGCACTCGACAATCGACAGTTCTCGGTGCCCTACCACCTGGTCATGTTGACTATTGGACAGCAGCACGCGGTCATCGAGGAGATCCCAGTGCTCAATTTGGCCAGAGCGCCCAAGATTTCGTCGACAACTGCGGATAACAGAGCGGCTGCACCCAGGGGTCCACGTATTGCCAGGACGAGCTGCTCCCCATGGGCCATGCCGAGCGACTCGACGCCTGTTTCCGTGCCTCCTTAGCGGAAGTGGACTCGTGGCCCTTGATACGGATATAACTATATGCCGGATTAGCGAAGGGTTAGGAGCTGAGCACTGCGCTGCTGCTCGAGATGGCAGTCTCGGGCCGGGTCGCCCATCCCGGATCGCATCGAAATCGTCGATCATCTGCGGCCACCGAGACCGGCAAGGTGCTGCGGCGCGAGATGTCCGAGGCCTGGGCGAAAACATCAGGAGTGCAACATGATTAGGGACAGGAGCCACCTGCAGAGCCAGTCCGCAACAGCCAGGTGACCGTCGCACCGGCCATCTCCAGCCAGGGCGGAGTCGGCGTGCTCGGGGCCAGGCGAGTGAGCTCGTATGACGATGAGTGGGCAGTGTGAGCGTATTGCGAGAACCTGGCACGGTTTACGCGGTGGCTTCACACCCAGCGACTAGTTGAGGAGCGACATGACCAACACCGGCCGCCGGCCACCACACGCGGCGCTGAAGATTCCGGCGGGTGACGTCACCATGGTCGCGGATGCCTATGGTGATCCGTCGGATCCGCCAGTGGTGTTGCTGCACGGTGGTGGCCAGACCAGGCATTCCTGGGGTTCGACCGCTGCCGATCTTGGCGCCAAGAACTGGTATGCCATCACGGTCGACCTGCGTGGGCATGGCGACAGCAGCTGGTCCCCGGACGGCTACTACGGGCTGGACCGGTTCGCCAACGATGTGACCCGGGTGGGCGACTTCCTCGGCCGCCCACCGGTCTATGTGGGTGCCTCGCTAGGCGGCAATTCCTCGTTGGCGGCGATCGGGGTCCGGCCCGATCTCGCGCTCGGCTTGGTCCTGGTGGATGTGTCGCCGTTCCTGCAACCAGCGGGGACGAGCCGGATCCGCGAATTCATGGTGTCGCACGCCGAGGCCGGCTTCGGCACGCTGGAGGAGGCCGCCGATGCCGTCGCGGCCTACGTTCCTCACCGACCGCGGCCGCGCAACCTCGACGGCCTGAAAAAGAACCTGCGCTTTCGGGACGGCCGGTGGTACTGGCATTGGGACCCTGCGTTTATGGCGTCGCCGAACGATCAGGCCGTGCAGCGCGATCAGCTCATTGACCCAGCCCGGCTGGGTGCGGCGGCGCGGGACCTGCGGCTGCCGACTCTGCTGGTGCGCGGCGGCGAGTCCGATGTGCTCAGCGTCGGCGACGCAGTGCGCTTCCTAGAGTTGGTGCCGCACGCCGAGTTCGCGTCGGTTGCCGGTGCGCACCACATGGTGGCCGGTGACGACAACGCGGTCTTCGAGAACGTGCTCGACGACTTCCTCGAGCGCCGGGTGCGCTCGCGGCTCAAGCTGTTCGACACTGCACGCTGACGAGGCGAATACGGCGAGGATGTGACGGCACTGCCTGCGACGGCGGCGACCAGCATTGGCAATCGGCCACGAATGCACTCATGGGCACCCGGCACATCGACTGGTACCTCTCCCCCGTGATCACTGCACTTCCGTCACGAGAAGCGGCCAGGGAGCGGGCCGTCGAGATCGCGTACGGCTACCTCGGTCTGCGCGCCCGGACCACGCTCGCAGAGACCACTCAGCTCGGAGACGAACTGATCGGGACGGCTGAGCAATGCCAGGGACGAGGCCGCAGGAAACGGCCGGCGAGCCGATGACTGAGGTTCGTGAAGCACACGCGGGCTCAAAGAATTCCCTGTAGCCCTGTCAGGGGCTTCAAGTCATGAACGCCGCCAGTCGCGCAACTCCTCGACGATCGGCTGCCAGAGCCCTTCCGAGGTGTCATATGGCGCAGCCAGGGCAACCCGGCTCAAAACGGAACCGAATCTGTCCGTCAACGCCCGCGCCACATCCGGCGGATCGGCGACAACGGCGAAGGCGTCGAGCATCTCGTCATCGATAACCTCGCCTAATTGGCTCCAGCGATCAGCCTTGATCATGGCCCGCAGCTCATCACCGATCACTTCCCAGCCGTGGGTCTGCAGGACGGGAAGGTACGCGGGGGTGGACGCGTAGAAAGCAATGCGGCTGCGCACCGCCGCATCGGCGGCCGCCCGAGCGGCCGCGGTTTCACCCGTTACGACGAACACCGCTCCACTGATCTGAAAACCATCCAGATCGTCTCGACCCGTGGCTGCCCGGCCCTCGATAAGCGCAGGCAACGTCACGGACCTGAGGTACCGCTCGGTTGTAAAGCTGTGCAGGAGAAAGCCATCGGCGACCTCCCCCGCAACACGCGACATTTTGGGGCCAACGCCTGCCAGAAGCACCGGCGGATTGCCGTGTGGGTTGGGCCCCGGATCGAAGAACGAGGTCATGAGCGTATGTCGGTAGAACTTCCCCTCATGGTCAAGTCGCTCGCCGGTTCGCCAGCTCCCCCAGATCGCCCGGATGGCCAGGACGTAGTCGCGCATCCGGTCGGCCGGAGCTGACCAGGGCATGCAGAACCGGCGGCTGATATGAGCCTTCACTTGCGAGCCCAGCCCCAGCATGAATCGACCTCGGGAGTAGAGCTGCAAGTCGTTCGCGAGCAGCGCTGTGGTCATAGGGTTGCGAGCGAACGCGACGGCGATATTGGTGCCCAGGGCAACCGTGCTTGTGTCCTGCGCGCACATCGCCAGCAGCGGAAACGGATCGTGCTTCATCTCGGGCATCCACACTCCGCGATATCCGGCCGCTTCCGCTTTCTTCGCGGCGGCCAGGGCGCCGACGTCATTCGGAGCAACCAGGTCGACGTCCATGACTCTCCTTGATCGCGGGGTGGTGTTACCGGCGGGATGCTTCCAGCGCCGCACTGGCAGATTCTAGTTGTCGACAGATTCTAGGGTGAAATGGACTCCCACCGCCTCTTGTCGCATTATCGAACTTTCGGTAGATTTTGATCCACCTAGGGAAGGAATACTCGAGATGTCGTCAGCCGATCAGGGGTTCACATGTCACCCGGGCGAGCGTTATGAGATGCCCATCGTGTTCGGGCCGACGGAGCTTCCGCAGGTATCACAGTGGGGATATCTCCGAGCGCTCGACATCACCTTCGTCACCGATCCGGTCGCGGTGCGTCCACTGGTACCGGCGGAGCTCGACCTCCCGGAGCAGCCGACGGTCGTCATCAGCAGGCGCTCATTCGACCAGGTGGACTACCTCGCAGGTCACGGCTACGAAGAGCTGTGCGTCGGTATCAGCGTGACCCACAACGGCGAGGAGGGGACGACCAGAGGGAACTTCTGGCCCGTGATGTGGGTCGACCAGATTCGGCCGGTCACCGTCGGCCGCGAGTTCACGGGTTTCGCCAAGCTGGGCGCAGACTTCAGCCCGATACGAGACGATTCCGGCGACCTATCGTGGGAAATGTCGGAGTACGGAACGGTGTTGGCGCGCGGCACAATACGCAACGCGAAGCCAGTCGACGACGTCGCGCTGGACAAGATCGCGCAGGCGGGCAGCATCGGGTACGCCTTTTGTTCTCGCTACATCCCACCTATCGTCAACAGCCCCGGTGTCGACGAGGTGACTCGTTGCCAGATGCGTTCGCAGATCACTTCCGTGCAGGTGGGTGAGGCCGAACTCGAGTTGGCCTCACCCTCGTGGAAGGATGCTCCGAACGGGGCACGCGCAATGTCAGCCTTGGCTTCTCTCCCGATACTCCAACTCCGTCGGGCCATGGTCATCGAAGGATCCTCCTCCTTCGACCGCTCGACGATCACTGCTCTGCCCCGCACGCGATCGCTGAGTAGCGCGACCACCGCTGTCGCCGCGAGCGGGCCGGCGCGTTGAAGGTCAGCCTCAGCGAGGATCAGCGAGCAGTCGAAGAACTGTTCTCCGAGTTCTTCGCAAAGACTTCGGAACCGATCGTCGTCCGGCGAGCGGAGCCGCTTGGCTTCGACTCCGAGCTGTGGTCGAAGCTGTGCGCTCTGGATGCGCCGGCGATGGGGGTCGCGGCGGAGAAAGGAGGCGGCGGAGCCACCATGGCCGACCTCGTGGTCTTGGGCGAATGCGTTGGGAGATCGGTAGCGCCCGTTCCCATCATCGAACACACGGTAGCCTTGCGCGCCCTGCCCGAGCCGTCCGCTGAACTGCTCGCCGGGGACGAGCTTGCGACGATCGCGCTGCAGTCTGCAACCGGCGGACTCGACTGGGGCCTCATTCCCGCCGGGGCGGTCGCCCGCACCGTCGTCGGCCCGTGTGACGAGGTCACGGTAGCCGTGTCTGCCGAGCCCCCCGGAGTGGCGCCGGCAAACCACGCGTGCATGCCCGTGGCCTTTCGGACCTTCGACCACAACACCGCATCGAACCTAGGCGACAAGTCGGTGTGGTCACGTGCGCTGTCGGAGTGGCAAATACTCACCGCCGCATCGCTGGTCGGCATCGCTGCGAAGAGCCTCGACACCGGAGTGGAGTACGTAAAGTCACGCGAGCAGTTCGGCCGGCCGATCGGCACGTTCCAAGCGGTACAACACGGATTGGCCGATTTGCCGGGGCTTATCGATGGCGCCCGGCTGCTCACTTTCAAAGCGGCGTGGGCCATGGACACTTCGGATTCCACCGCGCCGAGGTCCACCGATGTCGACGACAACGAGGTCAACGATCCGACATCGCTTGCTTTGATGGCCTATCTCTTCGCGACCGAAGTGGCGGCCCAGGTCACCGACCGTGTGCTGCACTACCACGGCGGGTACGGGTTTGCCAACGAGTACGACATCGGTTTGTACTACCGCCGAGCGCGCGGCTGGTCGCTCGTGCTCGGCGACCCCGCTGTTCAGTACCAGCACTTGGCAGACCGATTGTTCGGGGCAGTCTCTACCGATGACACGTCGAGAAAGCGGTAGCGGCAATGGATTTCAATCTCTCCACTGAGGCGGCGGCATTCCGTCAGGAGATCAAGGACGTCATCGCCCTCACTTACACGCCAGATCGTCGCGGTGAACACCATCGCACCGGCACATTCGCCTGCCCGGCCTTGTATCAGGAGCTCGCACGGCGAGGGCTGCTCGAACGCACCGTACCGGGGCTGGGCAAGGGTGATCCGATCGAACTCTGGATCCTCTTCAACGAGCTCGAGAAGGCGACGGTGCCCTACGACGCACTTTCTGTGATGCTGATCGTTTCCGCGATGGTTAACCGGCTAGGGTCCGAGTTCCATCGAGAACGCATCCTCTCCTCGTTGCTTTCTGCGAAATCCTATGCCTGCCTTGGCTACAGCGAGCCGGGGAGCGGAAGTGACGTGGCTTCGGTGTCGACGCGCGCGATTCGCGATGGCGACCAGTGGGTGATCAACGGATCCAAGATGTGGACGACGATGGCCCACGAAGCCGATTGGATCCTGCTGCTGACGCGCACGGACCCGACTCTGCCGAAGCACCGCGGTCTCACCATGTTCGTGCTTCCCATGGACACTCCCGGCATTTCAGTGGAACCGGTGTGGACGATCGGGTCCGAGCGCACCAACGCGACGTTCTTCGACGATGTCCGCGTGGGCGATGAGTGGGTCCTCGGAGGCGTTAACAATGGTTGGGCGGCGATGGGCGTCGGGTTGTCGTTCGAACGCGGCGTCGTCGGTGAGACAAACGGCGGTGTTGCGCTGTTGCGGCATTTTCGGCAGTGGGCCGAAGACACCGGTGCGGTGCGCGACCCCGCCATACGACAGCAGATGGCCCAGACCGCTATGGACAATGAAGTCGCGAAGCTGCTGACACAGCGGTCGGCGTGGCTGGCGGCGAGCGGTGAGTTGCCCGTAGTCGAAGGTGCGATGACCAAGCTCTTTGCGACCACGGCATATCAAAAGGCTGCCCATTGGTTCCAACAGCGCGCCGGAGCGGCGGGTCTGCTTCGGTTTGGCGAGGCTGGCGCAGCCGCGGATGGTTGGATCGAGTACGAGGGCCGCCATGCACCACTTTGCACGATCCGCGGGGGCACTACCGAGATCAACCGCAACATCGTGGCGGAGCGTCATCTTGGACTTCCGAAATGCGTCTGACTCAATTGCCTTCGACGCCTTGGCTGTTGGTCCGACGGCCCGGCCTGCAACCGAACGAGGGTAGCCATGTTTCGCCACGGTCGGCGTCCAGGCGACGGGTTGGCGAACCGGGCGCGGCCCGCGGGTTCGTCACCGCTAGCGGGCTGGCATTCGCAGGCCCGCGTCGAGCCGCACCACTTCACCGTTGAGCATCGGGTTCTGCGTGATATGCACGACGAGCTGGCCGAATTCGCTCGGCCTTCCGAAACGTTTGGGATGGGGTATTACTCGGGTCATCGCGCCGAGTGCCTCATCGGGCAGGACGCCGAGTAATGGCGTTTCGAAGAGTCCCGGCGCGATAGCCATCACGCGAATGGCGTGACTCGCCAGATCGCGGGCCAACGGCAGCGTCATCGCCGCGACGCCCCCTTTCGAGGCAGAATAGGCGACCTGGCCAATCTGCCCGTCGTAGGCGGCGATCGATGCGGTATTCACGATGACACCCCGCTCTTCGGCGTCGAGCGGGGTGGTCGTCATCCGGGCGACCGCGGACCGGATGACATTGAACGTGCCGATCAAGTTGACGCCGATCACCCTGGCGAAATCCGCCGTCGGGTGCGCGCCTTCTCTGCCGAGCACGCGACGAGAGATACCGACCCCGGCGCAATTCACGACTATCCGCAAGTCGCCGGCCGACTGCGCAAGGTCGAGTGCCGCTTCGACAGTGGATTCGTCGCACACGTCCGTTGGCGCAAACAGAACGTCCTCGCCGAGGTCGGCCGCAACCGCCCGACCCGCAGAAGACGGCAGATCGGCGATGACGACTGTCGCGCCACTGTCTCGCAACGCTGCGGCGGCTGCAAGCCCCAGGCCGGAAGCGCCCCCAGTGACCAACGCTACGGAATCGTCCATCCGCACCGCTTACCCCTTCCCGATCAACACCTACTTTCTACTAGCGAATAGAATATAAGCTTATCCTGCAACCCCCCGCAATCGTGCACGACGGGCCGGTGCCGAGCGACGCGGAAGCCGCTCCGACCCACCGCATGCGTCGACGGCGACCGGAGAAATGCGCGGTTTCTCGTATACTCGGGCGGTGACAACGAAGAGCCGGACCAGGGTGCCATTCGCGAAGTCAGCACGAACGCGGGCACGGATCCTCGATTCCGCCGCACGGGTGTTCAGCCAGAACGGATACGCCGGCACGCGCCTCACCGACATCGCGGAGGCCGCCGAGGTCAAACAAGGCAGCCTGTACTACTACTTCGACTCGAAGGACACGCTAGTCGCAGAGATGCTGCGCGTCGGACTCGAGAAGACGCACGAACACGTCGTCTCGGCCGTCGAAGCCCTGGGCCCCGAAGCCTCGGCGACCGCGCGTCTTGGCGCCGCGATTCATGCGCACGCCGAGGCCGTGATCGAGGCCGTCGACTACACGGCAGCCAATGCACGCATCCTCGGCCAGCTTCCCGACGAGCTGCGCAAGCGTCACATCCGCGTCGACCAACGGCCCTACGGCAAGCTCTGGGACGGACTCCTCAGCGACGCGCGCGACGCTGGCGAAATTCGAGACGACCTCGACCTGCAGACCCTGAGGCTCCTCATCATGGGATCGCTGAACTGGACCGTCGAATGGCCCGACCGCGCCAAGCGATCCCCTGAAAAGGTCGCCGACCTTCTCATCTCAGCACTGTTCGACGGGATCACCATCCGGGACCATGCGGTCCAGATATAGGCCGGCCCCTAGCGCATTCGTCCTGTCGGCCAGTCGTTCCGTTGGGGCCGCGATTCCGCATCCTTCGGTGAATCAGTAAACTATATAACATCTTGTAGCGCGATGCATGCGCGCCCTCGCCACGGTGCGCGTGCACCACTTTCAGCGCGCATGCTGTCGCCGGGGCGAGGGAGAAAAGCTAAGTATGGAACTGGCCGTAAAGGACGCGCGGGTGATCATCACCGGGGCGACCGCAGGCATGGGGCTGGCAACCGCGCACGTCTACGCGCAAGAGGGGGCACGACTAGCCATTCTGGCGCGCAGTCGCAGACGGCTCGAGCAGGTGGCGGCCGAACTTCGCGCCGCGGGTAGCCCGGAGGCGCTCGTGGTGCCCATTGATCTTGCTCAGGCGCAAAGCGTGCACGCGGCCTTCCGGCAGATCGAATCTTGTTGGGACACTGCCAATGTCCTGATCAACACCGTGGGCCCCGGCCTCGAACTCGTGGCTGGGTTCGATGAGCTGTCCGATGACGATTGGACGAGAGCGCTCGACCTGATTCTGCTCAGCGCTGTGCGGACGTGCCGCGCTGCGCTCCCGCTGCTGCGATCTGCCGACTGGGGGCGCATCGTCAACATCTCAGCGCATTCCGTGCAACGGCAATCACCCAGGCTGATCGCCTACACAGCCGCCAAAGCTGCATTGACCAGTATGACCAAGAACTTGTCCCAGACACTTGCCCGTGAGGGCATTCTGGTCAATACCGTTTCGCCGGGGACCTTCATGACCGAGCAGGTCAGCAACTTCATCGAGGCGATGCCTCGGGAGCCCACGGGGCCGCGCACTGCCGAGGATGTCGGCGCGCTTCTACAGCAGGTTTTCGGCGATGCTCTCGGATACGTCGGCCGCGCCGGGCGCCCCGAGGAGATCGCGCCGATGATCGCGCTGCTGGGCTCGCGACTCAACTCTTTCACCACAGGGGCAGATCTCAACGTGGATGGAGGTTCGGACTTTCGATGAGTCGCAGGGACTACCGCAACCTCCATTGCGGCTTGCCAGCTCCACCGCGAGTCACCTTCACGGTCTCCACGCCGTTGGCTAGCTGCGTGTAGTGCACACCATTGCGGATGGCATCGGTACGTCCGACGTCGAGTGAGTCCCAGATCGCCTTCACCGTTCCCTGCACCGCCAGGGGCTCGTTGGCCGCGATCTGGTGAGCGATCTCGTCGGCACGTGGCCAAAGCTCCTCACGCTCGGTGACCTCCGATACCAAGCCCATTTGCATGGCACGGCTGGCCGACATTCGCTCGTTGAGGCCCATGAGCGCGATCCGCAGCACTTCACCCAGCGGCATCCGGGCGGCGAGCCCCACAGGCTCGAGCACGGCAGCAAGCCCGTAAGTCACATGCGGATCGAAGAACGTCGCATCGTGGGAGCTGATGATGATGTCCGCCTCATTGAGCAAATAGAACGCGCCACCCGCCGCCATTCCGTGCACTGCGCAGATAACCGGCTTCCACACCTGATTAGCCTTGGGGGACAGATAACTGCTGGGATCCTCGCGGCTCCACAGATTGGGCCGGGACACCATCTCCAGCGTGTCGTCCGTGTCTACGCCCGTGCAGAAAGCGCGCTCACCAGCCGCTCGCACCACCACGGCGTGCACCTCGTCATCGAGCCGAACATGGCGCCAGACCTGCGAGAAATCCTCGCACATATGCTGATTGAAGGCGTTCAGCCGGTCGGGTCGATTGAGCGTGATGGTCGCAACGTGGCCATCCAACGCGTAGAGCAGCGTTTCCAGTTCCATCATCGTCCCTTCGAAACGGTCGGCTGACCATCGGCTCACAAGTTATGCAGTCGATATCTTGCCACCCTTTAGTTATCGAATCAGAAACAGATTCTATCCGATTGGGAGACGTCATTCGGGCGGCAGACCGTGACACCAAATGGTTCTCATTGTGGGTAGGCGCGAAAGGGATCCATCATCTCGCCCGCACGCGTCCACCCGCGGATGCCCCGCAGACTCGCCCACCTTCCGCGGTATCGCGCGTATCCGAGGCTTACGGCCGAATGGCCCTCACCTAAGAAGCCTTTCGTTATCGCGCCCAGGGCATCTCGGGATCGGCGACCATCACCAGCGCCTGGTAACCACGCTTGCCCAACTCCTCGGCAATCGCGGCGTAGGCTGCCGCAGTCCACCCCGCAGGAGAACGCACCATGAGGCCGTCTGCGAGATCGAGGTGATCGATATCGAAGACCAAGCCGGCCAATCCACGCGCCGTACCCGTATAGGGCAGCCCCTCGCCCATCGCATTAGTCCCGTTGTCCATCCGCCGGCATGCCGCGGCGTTGTCGACTTCGATGCATACGTTGACCGCCAACAGAATCGGACGTTGCCGATGTCCGCGCGCACACCGCGCCGCGCGCTCCTCAACGACTCGCTTCTTGGCTTGCCGCAGGTCGCTGGCCGCCACGAGTGTGGCTGGACTCACGAAAATTCGATCCTCGGGCCCCCGCAGCGAACTGCGCCCGCTCTGCGCCGGGTTCGCGATCGCCGCGCGCTCGTCCTCAGAGACCACGAGCGCTACCCGGAAAGGACGAGCAGCACGCGCAACAGTAGAGCTGCTCGCTGAACTCACGACTGACGAAGTCATCGGATGGACCCTTCGACGAAGTTCAGGTGCCAACGCAGGCTTCGATGTCCGGTCCGCTTGCCTCACCACCTAGCTGCAGCAGAATCTACTCTGCTATAGAAAATTTTTCAATGGCAGGCTCTCAGAGGTCAAGGACCGTAACAATTCAGGTCGCGGTGGCGCCCGGATGCTGACCGCCGGCGATCCCAGGCGCGTACACCCCACGGGCCGTGGTAGGTGTCTGCCAACGCGGCGGTGACCTACGCCGATAACCCTGTCCGGTCGGCGAGCTCACGCACCATGGCCATCCGGGCATGCGACACGACATCATGGCCGCCGGCCGAGACTTTCACCCGCGATGGATGCCACCGCGACATTCTTCACCTGCGAAGTGCCTTATCGTCAGGATCTTTGAACCGTAGAGCAGTGCAATTATCCCTTGCAGGACGGGCACTTTCGCTTGTCTACACCCCCGGGCACCTACACCGATCCAGGAAAATTCGAGTGAGCAGGACCGCGTCCGCTGGTTTGAATGGTCGTGGGCCCTTCCTTTGAGAATGGATAGGGCGGTGGTGCAACACGACTCGCGGTCACACCACCGCCCCACCGCGTCCTTTTCTCGCGCTGGCAGGCGCGGCTGGGTCAGCGCCCGAGATAAACGTCGACCCAAGTCCGTCCGTTGCCCGGCACGTCGCTCGGCGATGCCGGCTTGCCGCCCGTAGGTATCGACATACCGGTCCCCGGAGTGGTGCACTTGTTCTGCGGGCCGCACAGCGAGTTGGTCAGGTGCGACGGGTAGACCGCCGAGGCATCATTGTCGTTTTGCAGGCTGATGCCGATCATGACGATGTTGTAGCTCACGTAGCAGATGTTGGTCACCGCGCCCAGCGCGAGAATCTGCAGGAGGACCTTCGTCTTGTAGGACACGTTGAGGCGATCAACGCCGCGCTCCACGACCGAGTGACCACGGTCGTCCAGGTAGAACCGGAGCACCATGAGGGGCGCCCACCCGAGCCCTCCCCATACGAGCGCTTCGTAGATTGGGAACTGATGAGATGTCCCCTGCCACAACGTCAGCCAACCCACGGTGTTGAAGTAGGCGATGTTGTGACCGAAGCACAGAACGCTCTCGATGAGGATGTCCATGACAGCCATGAAGCCGACCGACCACAGGATGATGCCGAGCTTGCCGGTCTCCGGCCACCGCCTCATCACGACTTTGCGCAGGAATCCGCACCCGAGCATGCACAGCGCTGCACTCCACATGAACCCGATGCCGATCGCGGCGGTCGGCTCAGGCATCAGGTTGGCCCCCGGCGACACCCAGCCCGGCACGTCGGTCGTCCACGAGCCGAAGTTGATCATCAATGAGGTGTAGGAGAACGTCGGCACCACGTAGTTGAGCACCGGATCCCATTGGACGAGCATCACATAGGCGATCATGAGCATCAGATCGAAAGTGACGCGCCGTTCCCTGATGCATCTGCGGATCACGAAGAAGAGCGCGATGCCGACGGCGACGAGGGCTGCCACCTGAGCGCCGATATTGAACGCGATCTCGCCGCTCGTCGGCTCGTCCTTGCCGAGCGGGGTGGGTGTGGCGCGACCGCCGAAGATCCAACTCGCCGCAATATATGCCGCAAGCACCATGAACAAAGCGCCGATCGTCGCCCACACAAGGATGGGGGTTGACGTCCGCACCCGCGGCGCTTTCTTGAGTCTGTCCATGCCGCTGAGCTGCGGCTCGACATCCAATGTGGCCACGAGCACCTCCCCTGTGATTAGTTAAACAAATAACTCTTAATGTGAAATGTAACGCAGAGCAAACCCGATTGGAAGCCAGAATCGAAGCGTGAACCGAAAAGCGGCAGGCATCTGCGGACTGCGCTGGCCCGATCTCGGGCACGTCGCCGGCCCGAGGGCGGCGCGCAGGACGCGCGCGGGCGCAACCTGATTGAAAAAAACACCGCCAGCGGCTTGCGGCTGTGTGCGGGCATGTTCGCCGAACGTGTTGACGCGGGCGAGCCAATTCGCAAGAGCTGCGGATCCCGGCGGCGTTCGACGCGGTCTCGGATAAGTCAAGTTGCTCCGCGTCAACAACGGCCAATCGAGTGGCGACGCTGTCGTCCCTCCGCTTGCCTCACCACCTAGCTACAGCTAGAATCTACTCGTCTATAGAAAATAGCAATGGCAGGCTCCCCGAGGTCGAGGATCGTAACAATGCAGGTCGCTGTCCAGCACGAGCTCATCGAGCGCTTCCGCAAGCTCGCTGAGGCGAAGTCCACACAACTGAGCGATGGCCCGCGGATGTTGCCCGCCGGCGAGTACACATCGAGCGAACAGCTGGAGCAGGAACGCGAAATCCTGTTCAGGCGTCACCCGGTGGTGGTAGCGCTCACTGCAGACGTTCCGCATTCCGGGGCCGTCTTGGCGACGCATATCGATGGTGTGCCGCTGCTGGTGACTCGCGCCAAAGACGGGCGCGCCAGGGTATTCATCAATGCGTGCCGGCATCGGGGTGCGCCGGTCGTCGAGCCCGGCTGCCGTAGAACGGGTGCGCGAAATCTGAGCTGCCCGTTCCATGCGTGGTTGTACGCGCTGGACGGCAAGCTGATGCGCAGACCGATAGCCCAGGATTACTTCAACGGTGAGTCGTCCAATCTGACGGAGGTCTCCTCCGACGAGGCGCACGGTCTGATTCTGGCTCGGCTCGACGGCGCCCCCGTGGACGCCAACGCCTACCTAGGTCGGTTGAGCGAGGATCTGGACAGTTTTGGGCTGGCCAACTTCCATCACGTCGAGACACGCAAGGCAATTCAAGACTGCAACTGGAAGATGATCATCGACACCTTCCTCGAGACATATCACGTCTTCTCGCTGCACAACTCCTCGATATCGCGGCTCTACCACTCGCACCCCCAGCTGTTCGACGCCTTCGACCAGCACTGCCGCAGCATCGGCGTCCGAAAATCGATTGATGATATCGGCGAGGACCAGAGCACCTGGCAGTTTCCGCCGCATGCCACGATTCACTACGCCGTCTTTCCCAATACTCTCGTCGTGCATCAGCTCGACCATTTCGAGGTATGGCGGATCTTCCCTCACGACACGCCGGGCAGCTCGGTGGTGGAAACGAGCATCTATGCACCGGAACCGCCCAATGACGACACGATCAAGAAGTGGATTCTCAATCTCGACATCCTGATGCAAGTCACCGGTCAGGAAGACTTTCCGATGTGTAAGAAGATCCAGTCGGGGTTGAACAGCGGTAGTGTCGATTCGCTGGTGTTCGGCCAGAACGAACTGGGGTTGATCCATTTCCACGAACAGATTGCCGAAGCCTTGTGCAAAGTGAATTCTGGTTCGAGCCGCTGACGCCCGTCAGCTTCTTGCGTCGCGCCGCCACCATCTACGGCGACAACACGGCCGTCGTCGACGGTGAACGCACGTTCAGCTATCGCGAGCTGCTCGACCGCAGTACGCGGCTGGCCGGGGCGCTCATCGACCTCGCCGGCGGAAAAGCCGTGGCGATTCTTGCGCCGAACAGCCACGCGTTGCTCGAAGCGCACTACGGCGTGCCGTGGTCCGGCTCACCTTTGCTCACGCTCAACATCCGGCTGTCTGCGCCTGAGCTCGCCTGGATCATCGACCATGCGGAAGCGGCCGTCCTCATCTACGACAGTTCACTGTCGACACTGGCTCACGCAGTATCGGACATCGTCGACTCGCGGATGAAACTGGTGTGTTGCGGCGGGGAGAATGACGAATACGAACAGCTGCTCGCCGAGGCGGAGCCTCGAATCCAGCCGATCACGGACGAGAACGCCTTGCTCTCGCTCAACTACACCAGTGGCACAACCGGCAAGCCCAAGGGCGTCATGTATCACCACCGCGGGGCATACCTGCAGTCTGTCGCGATGGCCACGCAGATGCGCCTGGAGAACAAATCGAAGATGCTGTGGACATTGCCGATGTTCCACTGCCATGGGTGGTGCTTCACATGGGCCGTCACCGCTGCGGGCGGGGCCCACATCTGCTTGCGATCGGTCGATCACACCGAAATTTGGCGCCTGATCGACGACGAGGGGGTCACTCATCTCAATGGCGCGCCCGTGGTCCTGAACTCGATCGCGTACGGCGATGCGGCCCATGGGCTCGTCCCTCCGCGCAATCTACTCATCGGTACCGGTGGAGCACCCCCGACGCCCACCATCCTGGCGCGACTCGCCGCGCTCAACATGGACGTCGTGCACCTTTACGGTCTCACCGAAACCTATGGGCCGGTCGTCATCTGCGAGTGGCAGCGATCGTGGGATTCATACGACGCACCGCGGCGCGCGCGACTCAAAGCCCGGCAGGGGGTGTGCAACATCGTCTCGCAACCCGTCCGGGTCCTTGATGCGAATGGTGATGACGTACCGAAGGACGGGCGAACCATGGGCGAGGTCGCCATCCGCGGAAACAATGTGATGGCGGGCTATTTCAAAGACCCCGGGGCGACTGAAGCTGCCGTGCCCGACGGGTGGTTCCGCACCGGAGATCTCGGCGTACTCCACGAAGACGGTTATCTCGAACTTCGCGATCGCAGCAAGGACATCATCATATCCGGCGGCGAGAACATCTCCTCGATCGAAGTGGAAAACGCTATCGCCTCGCACGAGTCGGTGCTCGAGGTCGCCGTCGTCGCCGTGCCCGACGATCGTTGGGGCGAAGTTCCGGTTGCACACATCACCCTGCATCCGGGAGCAACCGCGGACCAGGCCGACATCGAAAGACACGTCCGAGAGCAACTCGGTGGGTTCAAGGTGCCCAAGCGAATAGTGTTCGAGGCGCTGCCGAAGACTGGCACCGGCAAGGTGCAGAAATTCGCACTGCGAGAACAGTGGCGTCAGAAGCTGCAGTCGCCTGATTTAACAGTCTAATTGGCTACCGGCACCGGCGGGCTCGTCACCGGCGCCATGTGCTGTGCCGCCACGATCGAAAAGTAGGGAGCGTCCATGCCCAACGACCTCATCTCACGGCGCGACGTCGAATTCTTGCTCTACGAGTGGCTGGGTGTGGACGAGCTGCCGAAGCGTGAGCGCTACTCCGACCACAGCAGGGAGACATTCGACGGGGTCCTCGACCTCTGCGAGCAACTCGCCGAGAAGTACTTCGCACCGCACAACAAGCTCAATGACACCAGGGAACCGACCTTTGATGGACGTCACGTCCACGTCAACCCCGAGGTGAAGCGAGCGCTCGATGCATTCGCGGCCGCCGACCTCATCGGCATGAGCATGGATTACGAACTCGGCGGCGCGCAGTTACCGGTCACCGTGGCAAGCGCCGGCTTCGCCTGGTTTCACGCCGCCAATGTCAGTACCGCAGCCTATCTAATGCTCACCATGGCCAATGCGAACTTGCTGGCCACATATGGGAGCACGCGTGACCACGAGCTCTTCGTCAAACCTATGCTCGCCGGCCGGTTTTCGGGCACCATGTGTCTGTCCGAGCCGCAAGCTGGGTCGTCGCTCGCCGACGTCAGCACCCGCGCCGAACCCACCGATGATGGCCATTACCGACTTTTCGGCAGCAAGATGTGGATTTCGGGCGGTGAGCACGAGATGACCGAGAACATCGTGCATCTGGTCCTCGCGCGCATCGCCGGGTCGCCGGCGGGGGTGAAAGGGCTTTCCTTGTTCATCGTGCCCAAGTTCCTGGTCGATGATAATGCCGCGATCGGAGAACGAAACGACGTCTCCCTTGGTGGACTCAATCACAAGATGGGATACCGCGGCACAACGAACACCGTCCTGAACTTCGGTGAGGGTGCCCATCGCCCGTTGGGTTCAGCAGGTGCGGTGGGGTACCTGGTTGGCCGACCCAACGCCGGTATCTCTTACATGTTCCACATGATGAACGAGGCTCGGCTTGGCGTCGGCATCGGCGCCGTTGCACTGGGGTACACCGGCTACCTCAAGTCCGTGCGATACGCAAGTGAGCGGTTGCAGGGCCGCGTTCCGGCCCGCAAATCCGCGGAGGACAAGCCCGTGCCGATCATCGAGCATGCCGACGTCAGGCGAATGCTGCTAGCTCAAAAAGCCTATGTCGAGGGCGCTTTGGCCCTCGCGTTGTATTGCGGATACTTGATCGACACCCGCGCCAGCAGTGAGGACAACAAAGAGGCTGAAGAAGCGGCGCTGCTGCTGGACGTGCTGACCCCGATTGCCAAGAGCTGGCCCTCGCAATGGTGCGTTGCGGCCAACGATCTCGCGATCCAGGTACACGGAGGTTACGGATATACCCGCGACTACGACGTGGAGCAGCACTACCGCGATAACCGCTTGAATCCGATCCATGAGGGCACACACGGCATTCAGAGCCTCGACCTGCTCGGCCGCAAAGTGACTCAGCACGACGGCGCAAGCCTGGCCTTGGTGTCCGACCGTATCGGTAAGGCGATTGACGGTGCGACCGCGCTGGGCGGGGAGCTCGGGCACCTCGCCGATCAGCTGGCTCAGCGGTGGGTCCGTCTCGTCGAAATAACGACGAAACTGGTCGGCGAATCCGATCGCGAACTGGCGCTGGCCAACAGCGCGATCTATCTCGAGGCGTTCGGCCACTTGGTGATTGCGTGGATGTGGCTCGAGCTGTTGATCATCAGCGCGCCGAAGAACACTGACTTTCACGCTGGCAAGGTGCAGGCCGGCAGGTTCTTCTTCCGTTACGAACTGCCCCGCGTCGATCCCCAGCTCAATCTGCTCGAAACCCTCGACAGCACGACCGTCGACATGAAGGCGGAATGGTTCTAAACGGCGTCCGGTCGAGCTGCTCGAAACCCTCGACAGCACGACCGTCGACATGAAGGCGGAATGGTTCTAAACGGCGTCCGGTCGACATTTCGCCGGCGAAAGCTGGCCTGGGCGCGCGTCACCGGTAAGAGGGCACTCGCTCCTGGGTCATTCGACGGCGCGCGCCGCTGAGACGGGCCGGTAGGCGGGCTCAATCGCCACGCCGAACGAGCGCGCCGCGAAGGCCAGCATGTGGTAGTGCCCAACCACCATCGGCACCTCGATCAGCTGCTCCTGGTCGTAGTGCGCCGCCAGGACCGACCATGTCGATGCGGAGATCTCGCACTCATCGTGGAGTTCGTCGGCGCTTCTCAGCAGCGCCGACTCCAGTTGCGTCCAGCCGTCGGCGTCGGCGCCGGCGCGGACCCGGTCGACCTCCTCGGAGGTCAACCCGGCATCCGCGGCAAACACCAGGTGATGGGCCCATTCGTAGGCGGCCCCGCAGCGATCGGCGGTCCGCAGGATCAGCAATTCCCGGTCACGGGCCGACAACTTCCCGCTGAGCAGGCCTCCGCACAGCGGCAGCCAGCGCCGAAACAGCCGCTGGTGTCGCACCAGGGTAGTGAACAGATTGAGGTCACGACCCGGCCCGACTTTATCGAGCAGCTCGTTCGTCGCGTTATCGCGCTCCTCGAGCGGGAGCGGCGCGATGCGGACTTCGGAGCCGTCTTCTCCTGCCGAGCC
This sequence comes from Mycobacterium seoulense, assembly GCF_010731595.1. Classification (NCBI taxonomy): domain Bacteria; kingdom Bacillati; phylum Actinomycetota; class Actinomycetes; order Mycobacteriales; family Mycobacteriaceae; genus Mycobacterium; species Mycobacterium seoulense. The sequence goes on from NZ_AP022582.1 coordinate 3,285,517, forward strand.
CACGCCCTCAGGCATGCGCCGGGACGGCAACGGGTGGGAAAGCACGCTCCGTGTCGATGCCCTTCAGGCGCGGCAGCACCTGCTCTGCAAACAATTTCTGATTGGCCGCACCGATTTCGGGGCTCATTCCCGCGAAGGACAGTACCGAAGTCATCCCGACGCCGTCGATGCGACGAACATGGTCGGTCAACTGTTCCACCACCTCGTCCGGAGTGCCATAGACCTGCAATTCGGCGAGGAATTTCACGAAGCTATCCGCCCCGTGCTTTTCGATGTTGGCGGCGAACTTGCCGTAATACTCGTAACCGGGAACCTTCGCTAGGCCGGGATTGCTGAACTCGTACCAATCGAACGTCGATTTCGCGTACCGATAGTGATATTGCTCGTGCAGCTCCTGTGCCGCGGACGAGGACTCGTGCACGATCACAAAGGACATCAGCAGCGGTTTAGGCGGCTCGTAACCATTCAACTCGACGAACCGCTCGTTGTACTTCTTGACGTCGGCAACCGTTACATCCCACGGCTTTTGGGCGATCACCATGATACCCGCACCGAGTTCAGCGACGATGTCCATCGATTCAGGCGACACCGAAGATGCGTATGTGCGGTTGCGCAGCGGAGCCAGCGGCTGGGGTCGAAGTTGCACGGGCGGCTGCTTCCAGAGTTCACCGTCCGACTCGATGACTCCCGTGTCGAAGGCGTTGAGGATGCCCTGTGCATACTCCTGGAAACGCTGGCGCGACTCCCCCATGTTCAGCCGGAAGCCCTCGAATTCGTGACGGCCCAGGCCGCGGCCGATGCCGAGCAACAGACGACCGTTCGACAGGTGGTCAAGCACCGAGAGCTCCTCAGCGACCCGCAGCGGCTCATGCCACGGAAGCACCACCACCGAAGGTCCCAGCCGGACGTGCTTAGTCTTGGCCGCCAGATAAGTCAACAGCTGCAACGTGTTTGGCGACACGTCGTAGCCACCGAAGTGGTGCTCGGCGATCCACAACGACTCGAAGCCCAGCGGCTCGGCCTGTTCTGCCAGCGCTATCTCATGCTTGTAAAGCGCCGAGTCGGAACGATCCTCGTCGGGATTCTGAAAGAAGACACTCTTGCCAACATGCATGTGCTTGACCTATCTGAAGTCCGATTGACGGCTAGATTCTACCATATAGTAGAATTTATTTGTCAATCCATCCACCCCTTAAGCGCTTTCCATACGGGTGAACGCTTCTCGGCGTACCAGATTCAAGCTGTTCGACGACCCTGTCGAGGGTCATCTGTGCGCCCCACCGGCGGAGTAATCTACTTAGTACAAGAATCTGTGCCTCGCTAGAAAGCCATTGACGCGCGCCTGATCGTTCTATAGGCTACCGATATGATGTTCTATAGGCTAACTATATGAATGCTCGACGTGCTCTGGCCCTCTCGCCCCACGGCGCGAGCGCTGGGAACAAGATCAAACGAAATGGAATGGAGAGTGTGTGACGTGACCAGCGAGCCTTATGGTCTGTGGGATGCAGACAATCACTTCTATGAGGTCCGGGACTGCTTCAGCCGTCATATCGAGTCCAAGTACAAGGATGTCGCGATCCAGGCCCGGATGCACCCCGATGGCAACGAATACTGGCATTGCGGTGACAAGGTTCTGACCTTCTGCAACGTCAAGTTCGACAAGACCGAGGCTCCGGGTTCGTTCAAGGAAATCCTGAATAATCCCGAGCTGGGCGGTTTCGACGATGCGCGGGACGAATCGTCGATGTTGCCGGCTTTCCATGACCAGCAGGCGCGGCTGGAGCTGATGGACAGCCAGAACGTCGAGGGCACGATCCTATTCCCGTCGATGGCGAATGGGATCGAGCAGGATCTGCTCGACAACCCCGAGGTGCTGTATGCCAACCTGAGGTCGTATAACCGCTGGGTCGAGGAAGACTGGGGCTTCGGCAGCAATGGCCGCATTTTCGGCACGGGGTGTCTGTCGCTGGCCGACGCGGACCTGGCCGTGGAAGAACTGGACCGCCTGCTCAAGGCGGGCGTGAAAGTCGTCTATCTGCGACCGGCCCCGGGTGGCGGAGCACAGCCCTGTTCGATTGCCGATCCCAAGTTCGACCCGTTCTGGGCGCGCCTCGAGGAGGCGAAAGTGCCGGTTGGGTTCCACGTGTCAGCCGGTTTCTTCGACGCGTCGACCGTGTGGGGCGAGAAGCCCCGGCCGGGAACGCGCGACACCTCGGCGTTGCAGTTCGCGATGTTCCACGTCGAGATTCCCATCATGACCACGCTCGCGGCGATGGTCCTGCACAATCTGTTCGGCCGCTTCCCGGGACTGCGGGTCATCAGCGTCGAGCATGGCTGTGGATGGGTCCCCTATCTGTTGAAGACGCTCAACAAGGCAGCGTGGTGGGGACGTTTTGGCGATTGGCCGGGCGGCACGCTCCCTGATCGCCCATCGGAGATGTTCAAGCGCAATGTCTATGTCGTTCCCTTTCACGAGGACAACACGCCCGAACTGGTCAAGCGCATCGGCGCGAACCGCGTGTTGATGGGCTCGGATTATCCCCACGCGGAGGGGCTGGCCCAGCCAGCCGAATTCGCGGAGGGGCTCACCGACCTGGACCCGGGTTGCGTGCACCGGATCATGCGTGACAACCTGCGCGAGCTACTGATGAACTGAACCCCGGCAGTCGGCTGCCGGTTCGCCGTTAAGCCTGCCGCCACCTCGCGGCAGATATCTGCCGCGAGGTGCAGGTGTTCGTGATGCGCAGCGTTGTAGTCGGGGCCTAGCTAGTTCTAAAACAGCACGGTGCCGAAGCGCGGCGAAGAAGGCGCGGACCTGCCGATCGGGAGACTTCCGATCCCTCATAACGGTGTAGCGGCAGACATCGGCGAGGACAAAGCCGGCCACGTCGATCGCGCGCACCATGACATGCGCGACATCAGCGCGGATCCTCATCGCTTAGCGTGCTTCCCATACGGGTGCACGCTTCTCGGCGAACGCGCGCGGCCCCTCCTTCGCGTCCTCGCTGGCAAGGAGTGCCTCGCCCTCCCGTGCGACTCTCGCCCACTTTGGTTCCTCGGCTTCGATGATGCGGTCATCGGCTCCGTAGGCCACGCGCTTGCTCGCCTGTACGGATAGCGGTGCATTCACGGCGATCTGCTCGGCGAGCTGCAGCGCATACTCCACCACCGTGCCGTCGGGCACGACCCTGTTCACCAATCCCCAACGTGCCGCCTCGGCAGCCGAAATCGGGTTGCCCGTATACAGCAGTTCGAGTGCGACCTTGCGCGGCAGCTGCTCGACGATACGGAAGACGCCACCCGCACCGGCAATCAAACCGCGCTTCACCTCCGGCAGGCCGAATACGGCCCGCTCCTCCGCCACGACCAGGTCGCTCGCAAGCGCCAGCTCTGTGCCGCCGCCGAGCGCTGACCCGTTGACGGCGGCGATGACCGGCTTGTCGATGAAGTGATGGACGAGTCCGGCGAACCCCCATTCTGGATGGTCCGGATGCAACACGCTCTCGCCGCGCGACAACGCCTTGAGGTCGGCCCCTGCGCAGAACGACTTGTCACCGGCACCGGTCACCACGACCGCCCAGACTGTCGGATCCTGCTGCGCCGCCTCGAGCGCATCACCGACGGCCGTACTAACCGCTTGGTTCACCGCATTGCGGGCGTCGGGTCTGTTGATAGTGATGACGAGGACCCGTCCGGACCTCCGGATGAGTGCCGCATTCGTGGTCACGGCCTCCGACGTTGTCACACCAGCTCCACGATGGTCGCGTTGGCCTGCCCGCCACCTTCGCACATCGATTGCAGCCCATACCTGATGTTGTTCGCCCTCATGTGATGGATCATGGTCGTCAGCAGTCGGGCACCTGAGCCCCCGAGGGGATGGCCGAGCGCGATCGCGCCGCCGTTCGGGTTCAACAGCTTCTCGTCCGCGCCGATCTCGAGCTGCCATGCCATCGGCACCGGTGCAAACGCCTCGTTGATCTCGAACACCCCGATGTCGCCGACGTTAAGTCCAGACTTGCGCAGCGCCTTCTGGGTGGCAGGAATAGGTGCGGTGAGCATCAGGACCGGATCGGCGCCCGCGAGCACGGCGGTGTGCACGCGAGCGATCGGCGTGCAGCCGAGCTCCCGGGCCTTCTCCCCCGACATGATCAGCAGCGCCGCCGAGCCATCCGAGATTTGTGAGGCGTTGCCCGCGTGAATGACGCCGTCCTCCTTGAAGGCCGGCTTGAGACCAGCGAGCGTTTCTACCGAAGTTCCGCGCCGAATACCTTCATCGGCTGTCACGACGGAACCGTCGGCGCGTCGAATGGGCACAATCTGGTCATCGAAAACGTGCGAATCCTGTGCGGCCGCGGCCTTCTGGTGGGATTGAGCGGAGAACTCGTCGAGTTGTGTTCGGCTCAGTCCCCAACGCTCGGCGACCAGCTCCGCTCCCACACCTTGATTTGGGATTCCGTAGCGTGCTTGAAACCGCTCGGGGAAAGGGCCGGCGCCGAATTCGGCCGCAGAACCGATGGTCACCTGGGACATCGACTCCACTCCCCCGGCGACCACGACGTCGTACTGCCCGGCGATCACGCCGGCGGCGGCGAAGTGCAAACTCTGCTGACTCGATCCGCATTGCCGATCGACCGTCACGCCGGTGACCGTGTCCGGCCATCCGGCAGTCAGCGCCGCGGTGCGTGCGATGTCACTGGACTGTTCGCCGATCTGGCCAACACAACCCCAGATCACGTCGTCGACGACGGCGGGATCGACGCCGGCTCGGTCCACCAGCGCGGCGAGTACTTGGGCGGATAGCTCCGCGGGGTGGACGTCGGCCAGCCCGCCGTTGCGCTTACCGACGGGCGATCGAACAGCCTCTACGATGTATGCGTCGACCATGGAATGTGTTCCCTTCTTGCTTTGCGTTGAGGACGCGCCGATTCGATGTTTCTGCGAACGCCATTGCGTCACAGTTGCTTTGAGTGAGGCCAGTGCCCGAGAGCACTGGCAACTCGACGTGACAGGGAGTCAGAACTTATAGGCGCCCGACAGGAGATACTTGGCGATGGTGCGCCGCTGAACTTCTGGCGGACCCTCGCTGATTCTCGACACGCGTGTCGTGTGCCAGCCATGGATCATCGCCGCTTCGTTGCTCAGGCCGATCCCGCCCAGGATCTGCATTGACCGGTCGTACACGCGGTACATCGCCTCGGCGACGAGCGCGTGGCTCATCGCGGACTCAAATCGTGCCTGATCCCCGGCGTCGTGCTTGCGCGCCACGTCGAGCGACGCCAAACGCGAGGTGTAAATGTCAATGCAGTTGTCGGCAAGCATGTTTTGGATCGACTGATGCTCACTCAGCGTCTTGCCGAATGTTTTGCGTACCTTCGCATAGTCGACGGCCTTATCGTTCGCCCACCGGCCCAGACCGATCAGCCGCGCGAGCTTCGTCATCTTCAGCAGGCCAGAGCCCTCCATCGCGACACGGAAGCCCTCGCCAACTTCACCGAGCCGGTACTGATCCGGGATGCGGACGTCGTTGAAGGTGAGGATTGCTTCTTCGCCGCCGATTTCGTCGAACACCTTGACGATCGAGTACAGGTCGTATCCCGGAACATCGGTGGGCACGTAGAAGCCCGTCAATCCTCCCTTTCGCGCCGCAAAGCGCTCGCGGTCGGTGATGGCGAACGTGATCAAGAAGTCAGCGGTCGGAGCCCACGAGGCCCATTGCTTTGTGCCGTTGAGGACCCAGTGGCCTCCGTCACGGACAGCGGTGGTGGTCATCATCCAGGCGTCGGAGCCTGCGTCGGGCTCCGACATCGCAAATGATCCCTGTACCTCGCCGCGCAGGAGCTTGGGCACCAGATCAGCCTTAAGAGCGTCGGATGCGTAGGTCCACAACGCCGTCGGACCTGTGCTCGCGTGTGCGAGGACCTGGAAGGCCAGCTGCGTCTGGGGTGAGCCATACCGGTGACAGAGAGCCTCGAATACTTCGAAGTACAGTTCGGCACTCAGCCCGCCGCCGCCGAGTTCGGTAGGGCAGAACATCGTGTAGAAGCCGGCCTCGGCCGAAGCCATCCGCGCAGCCCGACGGGCCTGAACTACCTCGTCGGCGATGCGCCCGTCCTCGCGCCAGTACAGTCGCGGATCATGCAGAGCCGCCTCGATGGGTTGCTGAATTTTCGCGACTTCTCTGTCGATGAAGGCGAATAGCGCATCACACACCTCCTTGGCGCCCGGAGCGGCGGGCTCGATGTCGTGATTTGTTGCGACGGCCACCTAATCACTCCCTTGGAACCTCGGTCTGGCCCATTTCGGACCAGACCGAGGCAAGTCGCTAATCCTGAAGACAGGCTTCTACGTCAATGTGATACAGGCGGGCCGCATTTTCGTAGAAGATCTTGCGGCACGCGTCGATGGGCAATTCGTTGAGCGTCTCGTCGACCACGTCGCGCGGAGACATCGCGGTCGAGGCCGGCCCGGGAGACAGGCTCGTCGGGTGGGGGAAGTCCGTCTCGAACATCAGGTTGTCGGCGTACGCCGCGCCCATGTAGCGCACGGTTTCGCGTTCGAACCAGTAAGTGGTGTAGATCTGGTTGCGGAAGTAGTGGCTGGGAAGTTCGCGATCCGGATGAGCCTTCGCAGCACCGGAGTTCTTCCAGTTCCAGTCGGCACTCTCGATCAGGTAGGGGATCCACCCGAAGCCGCTTTCGACATTGACAAAGTTCAGGCCCGGGTATTTGTGACACACTCCGGACAGCAACAGCTCGGACACGTTCTCGCACAGACCCATCAACGACATCGTGGTCTCCTGCGCGTAGTCGGCCGGGCCCTGGACGTCCTTGATCATGCGAACCCAGTCCTCTTCGGTCTGAGATTGATATCCGACATGGAAGTTAACGGAGAGCTGACGTTCCTCGGCCGCCTTCAGGATCGGGGCCCAATGGTCTTCCCGCAGGCGCGGCAGGCCCAACTTGTAGGGCTTGGCTATGAAGTTGATTCCGCGGTGCCCATTGTCGTGGCACCGGTTCATCTCCTTCACCGCCTCGTCCAGGTCCCAGAAGGGCAGCGTCGTAAGGCAAACGAACCGTTCCGGAGCCACAGAAGCGAACTCGGTCAGGAAGTCGTTGTAGGCGCGGATGCAATCCAAGACGAGTTCGGGCTCGTTGTAGCCCATGAAGGCGTCCATGGAAAACGCCAGTAGGTTGGGGTACGGAACCTCGGCAGCGATCTTCATCGCGTCCATCCGCTTCACCCGCTCCTTGGCATCGAACGCGGCGGGGTCCGCCGTCTCCGCGGACGGCGGATGCTTTGGCGGATACTCGTGCCACCCGGCCATCGCATAGCCGGACACCCCGGACAGTCGGCGCCCCCCGATGATCCAGATGTCTTCGCCCCGGCGCTCGTCGAAGACCACCTTGGGAGCGAGCTCGCTCCACTTCGAAGGCAGCCGCGACGTCCACAGATCGGGCGGCTCGCTCAGATGTGTATCGGTATCGATGATCGGCATCACTGGGGTGCTCAATTGAGCAACCTCCTTCTCAGGCACGGCCAACTGCAGCAGCCAGATGACTTTCTACTATATAGTCGAAACTAGCATTTCGTTAGGACGGAACGCAACAAGCATCCGACGCCGTCGATCACGTCCGCGCAGCCTCGCTTGAGGGTCCGCGGCCGCGGGTGGCGGCCTACTGCCACCGCATGCATTCGAGCGGCTGCCGGAGCCCGGTAAGCGACGCATGACGACCGAACACGCCAGCGCCGCTATTCTACCTTGTGCTAGATTCTGTTGCCGTACCGAATCTTGCCCGAAGGCTGCCGTGACTGCTTCGTCGTTCGACCACGCACTGCTGCGAGATGTATTCGCCTGTCACCCCACGGGAATCGTGTTCATCGGCGCCATGGTCGATTCCGCTCCGTGCGGAATGGCCCTCAGTGCGTTTACGCCCGTATCGCTTGCCCCGCCCCTGGTTTCGGTGTGCGTGCAGAACAGTTCGTCGACCTGGCCTCGCCTTCGCACGTGCGGCCGCCTTGGCATCAGCGTGCTGAGCCACGGTCACAGCGGCGCCGTCCCGTCACTGTCAGCGAAGACGGGCGGCCGCTTCTCCGGCGTCACGGTCGTCTCATCTCCGAGCGGCGCCGTTTTCCTTGGCGGGTGCAGTGTGTGGATCGAGGCCAGTCTTTACCAGGCCGTCGAGGCCGGGGATCACAGCATCGTCATATTGCAGATCACCGACATCACCCGGCATGACGATGTACAACCAATCGTTTTCTATCGCAGCCGGTGCCATGCGCTGGCCGTCGTCGAAGCGTGAACCACCATCAAATCCGCCGTTCGGCATCATCAGGAAGGAACATTCATGGCAGGAGTGCAGGATCGGGTCATCGTCGTCACCGGAGCCGGGGGCGGCTTGGGACGCGAGTATGCATTGACGCTCGCGCGAGAGGGTGCCAGCGTTGTGGTCAATGATCTCGGCGGGGCACGCGACGGCAGCGGCGCCGGGCAGAACATGGCCGACGATGTGGTCGAGGAGATCCTGGACGCCGGCGGGCGCGCAGTGGCCAACTACGACAGCGTGGCCGAGCCAGCGGGTGCCGAAAACATCATCAAGACCGCGCTCGATGAATTCGGCAAGATCGACGGCGTCGTCAGCAACGCGGGCATTTTGCGTGACGGCACCTTCCACAAGATGACGTTCGACAACTGGGACGCCGTGCAGAAGGTGCATCTCTACGGCGGGTACAACGTCATCCGCGCCGCGTGGCCGCACTTTCGCGAGCAGCACTTCGGCCGCGTGGTCGTCGCCACCTCGACCAGCGGGCTGTTCGGCAACTTCGGCCAGGCCAACTACGGCGCGGCCAAACTGGGACTTGTCGGGCTGATCAATACGCTTGCGCAGGAGGGCGCAAAATACGACATCATGGCCAACGCCGTGGCGCCCATCGCCGCGACGCGCATGACGCAGGACATCATGACACCGGAGGTCTTCGAGCGCTTGACACCCGAGTATGTCGCGCCCGTGGTGGGCTACCTGATGACGGAGGAGAACTCCGACAGCGCTTCGGTGTTCATCGTGGGCGGCGGCAAGGTGCAGCGCGCCGTGTTGTTCCAGACCGACGGCGTGACCTTCACCGGGGCGGCGCCGAGCATCGACGATGTTGCGGCGAAGTGGGACGAGATCACTGACGTCTCAGCCGCCAAGCTGGCCACCTTCGACGTCGACGCGCTCTAGATGCACGCCCGAGAGGGCCGCCACGGGTGCGACGCGGCGGCCCTCTCGGGCGTTACGCCTCGTAGCCGTCGGTGCCTGCCCGCGCTATCACGACCCGACCGATGACCGAGCGCGCCGACATCCTCAGCAGGAACTCGACCAAGGTCGCCACGTCTTCGGCCGGGATCATTTCCTCGGGCGCGATGCGGCCACGTACCCACTCCGACATGTCGGTGTCGACGTAGGCAGGCGCGATCGCGGTAGCAGATATGCCGGTGCCCGACTCTTCGGCGTTCAGCGTGTCCACCAGCGAGGCAATCGCGGCCTTCGAGGCGCCGTACGCAGCCAGTTGGGCCTCGGCGTAGATGGCGGTGATCGAGGAAAGCACGATGATCTTGGCCCCCTCAGACGGATGCCGAGCGACCGCCGCGCGGAGCATCGGCAAGGCTTCCTGGATCAGGACGAAGGGGTTCCGGAAGTTGACCGCGATGGTCTTGTCGAGTCGCTTCAGCGGGTAGTCGGCGATCAACCCTGCCGTACCGACGCCGGCATTGAGTATCAATGCCGACATGTCGCCGTATTCGTCACGGTGCCGCCGGATCAGACCGACCGGGGCATCCGGATCAGCGATGTCCGCGGCGACGGAAAGTACTGCAGGCGCGCCTAATTCGCGGAGTTCGTCGCGCACCGCCACCAGGGCTTCTTCGTTGCGAGCGGTGATGGTAAGCGCCATGTTCCGCTCGGCCAGGCGCCGTGCGATAGCCAATCCGATCCCGCGAGAGGCGCCGGTGATGAGGGCAGAACGCGCATGCGTGCCGTCGGCCATCACGCTCGACTCGGGGACGTCTCGAACGCGGCGTCGATCTTTCGGAATCGGCGCGCGATCGGCTCGCGGCACTCCTCGTGAGTGAACAAGTACAGCTCGTTGGAACCGATTGCGTCGACGACGATCTTCGCGGCGTCGTGGGGCGACACGATGCGGCCCGCAAATCCAGGGTCGTCGAAGTCAACATCGGAGGCGGCATTCGGACCGCCGAGGTGAGCCGGGCGATTGCGATGCGAGTGCTCGATGTTCGTCCCGACCTTCATCGGGCAGAGCACGCTGACCTTTACCAGCGATTCGCGCAGTTCACGATGCAGCGTCTCGGCGAGCGCCACAACACCGTACTTGGTGACCGAGTAGGGACCCAGTCCTGCATTGGCGACGAGGCCCGCGAACGATGCCGTGAAGATGATGTGCGCACTCCGGGCGGCCCGCACGATCGATGGGAGAAACACCTCGACACCATGAATGGGACCCCAGAGATTGACGCCGATCATCCACTCCCAGTCCTCGTGCGTTGCGTCGACCAGCGGCCCCGTGGCTCCCACGCCGGCGTTGAGGAACAAGATGTCGACGGGGCCGAAGTGCTGACTTGTGCGCGCTGCAAGGCTCTCGACGTCCGCACGCTTGGAGACGTCAGTACGGACTGGCAACACCTCGGTGCCGGCAGGCAGTTCCGCTGCAGCTGAGTTCAAAGCCGCCTGTTCGATGTCGGCCAGCACGAGCTTGCAACCCCGATCCGCCAGCCTTCGTGCCGTAGCCAAACCGATCCCGCTGGCGCCGCCGGTGATGACGGCGACTTTGCCCCTCAATGATTCACTCGAGCCCATGTGCTGACACCGTCCTTTGCTGGCACCGTGCGTGAACGCTGGGCGATCGGTATCGCGAGACACGCATCGAGAGATCGGTCGTGACCATACTTTCTATATATCAGTAGATTCTAGCTTAGGCTGGTGCGTAGTGACAACGAACTCTCAGGCGAGCGACACTACCGAGACCGTGTTCTTCTGGGCGTCGCTGGGTGGGATGCCGAAAGAGTGGGCGCTGAGACATGTTCAGACGATCGGCACGAAGCTCGCTTCCTTGCTGAAAGACTAAGCGGCGCCCAGACCGCGCAGCACGAAACCCAGCAGATAGTCGACCTCGTCGGTGACGTCTGTCGTCGACTTCTGGTGAAACCGGTCGAGAAGTGCGGCCTCGAAAGCCGCCCGAATCGACCGAGCATCCACCTCCGGACTGCACGCGGTGAAGATTCCTTCTGCTTTGCCTCGGTGAAGTATGGCGGCGATCGATGCCTGATCGGCCGCCATCCCGATTTCGAGTTCGCGCGCATAACCTGGAGTGCGCCGCAGTTCCTCGGAGTAGAAAATCGCCACCCTCTTGCGCTTGCGCGGATTCGACACCAGCTCGAACATGTGCGTCATCCACGACCGCAGGGCCTCCACCGGGGTTTCCGCGCGCGCCACTACCTCGCGCAGTTGCTCCTGCACCGCCTTGCGATCCCTCCGAAACATCTCCAACAGAAGATCGTGTTTGGTGCTGAAGTTCCGGTAGAAGGCCCGCGTGCCGAGACCGGCTTCATCGAGTATCTCGGTGATGGATGTCAGCGACTCGCCACTGCGATCCAAGCACCGGTAGGCAGCGTCGATGATGTGCTGTCGCTCCGATGAGCGACTGATCGTCCGAGTCTCAGCCACAATGGATTACACCGGCGTCCTGCCATTTCGCGATTGTTGCGTCATCGTAGCCGAACACCCGCAGCACCGCGACCGTGTGCCGCCCGGCCAGACGTCCGCCGGGCGCCCTGATCTCCGACCGACTCGGCCCGACCAGCGACGAAAACCGCAGGGGCGCCTCGAGCATCAAACCCTCTGCCCCGCGGTCCGCCAGGAACTGCTTGCAGAACGCGCCGGGCAGCGTGGTGGACAGGTCGACGACGCGGATGCCAGCCAGCGGTGTCGTCGGTTCGGGGGCGGCAAGGGCGTCGGAGGTCGAGGGCATTCGACGCGACTCCTGCGAAAGGTCGGTTTTCGGCACTGCATCGCATTCCGAGCCAATGTACGTGGCTTGTGTCGCACAATAACCTGCCAGCGCTGGGGATTCAATCCGTCGATCGGTGGAATCGCCGTTGACATGTGACACCCAGCCTCCTAGCCTAGTGAAAAATGCTTTTTCAAAAGCCAGTACCCGGTTGGAGGCAGGCATGACCAAGATCTGGACGAATTCTGGTGATTCACACTTTCTGGAACCCGACGATCTCTGGCAATCCCGGCTGCCGAAGCGGTTGGCCGAGTTGTGTCCGCGGTCGGAGAAGGATCCCGACGGTGAGTACGAGACGGTTTACGTCGACGGTCAGATCTTTCGGCGGAAGCTGCCGTCGTCGGCGATGGTGGCCTTCGTTGAGTTGGCCTCGAAGCCGCAGGGCCTGCGAGATGCCCGGGCGCGGCTCGGCGACTTGGATCAGGAGGGCGTGTGGGGTGAGGTGATCTTTCCGTCGCTGGGCATGTGGGCCTCATCGTTCCGGACGCCGGAGCTGCTGAAGGCGTGCATGCGCGCGAGCAATGAGTGGGCGCTTGAGGAGATCTGTGCGGTGTCACCGCGCTATGTGGTCACAGCGCAGGTCTCGACGCTGGTGGTGGACGACGCGGTGGAGGAACTGCAGTGGGCGGCCGGCAAGGGGTTCAAGGCGGTGTTCCTGCCGACGTCGCCGCACCCGAGCGCCCCGGACTGGCACCGCGACGACTGGGAGCCCTTATGGGCGGCGGCCGAGGAGGCCGGCATGGTGCTCGCGTTCCATATCGGCACCGATCCGGTGCCCGTGGAGGCCGGCAACAGTGTGACCGGCGGCGCGGGTCAGGTATATCGCGGCCCGGGTGGGGCCATCATGAACTACGCCGAGACGACATTCTCCGGGCAGCGGGCCACCATGAAGCTGGTGGCTTGCGGTGCACTGGACCGGCATCCGAACTTGAAGGTGTTGATCTCTGAGGGCGGCGCGACGTGGGTTCCGTTTTTGGGTGACCGTCTGCTGGAGGGGTATCGCCAGCACCATATGGCGGTGCGGCCCAAGCTGAGCCGCAGCCCGAAGGAGATCCTCTACAGCCAGGTCTACGCGTCGTTCCAGCACGACGAGACCGCGGTGGCGGCCTTCGACCACATGGGGTATCGCAACGTGATGTTCGGCAGCGACTATCCGCACATGGAGGGCACGTTCGGCCACACCCAGGACACGCTTAAGACGCTGTTCGACGGGGTCAGCGACGATACACGGCTGCGCATCACGCAGGGCGCGTTCTTCGAGCTGTTCCCCGACGTCCCGCCCGTACCAGCCGAAAGCATCTGAACTGGTGGGCAATTCGGATGGTCTGCGTGACGTCGCCATCGTCGGAATTGGCGCGACGCCCTACTACAAGCGGGGCGGGTCGTTGCCGAAGACCGTAACCGAACTCGCCGGTGAGGCGATCCTCGCCGCCTGTGAGGATGCCGGGCTATCGGTGCGCGACATCGACGGTTTTGCCTATTACTCGGGTGCCAGCGCCGGGTACGCCGAGAAGATGGACACCGGCGATTTCGTGGAAACCCTCGGCATACCGGAGGTCCGGTTCACCGCGGCGCTGACCTCGGGCGGCGGTGGTTCGGCCGGGGCGATCGGGCTGGCGCGTGCGGCGATTGTCGCCGGCGATGCTTCTGTGGTCGTCACTGTGATGGCGTTGCAGCAGTCCAAACAGCGTCTGGGAGCGGTGTTCTCGGCGATGGAGCCCGACGCGATCAACTCGTTCCTGCAGCCGTCGGGGCTGTTCGGTCCGGGTCAGCTGATGTCGGTGTTGGCGCGTCGGCATATGCATCTCTACGGCACGCGGCGCGAGGCTTTCGCCGAGATCGCGATCTCGACGCGGGCCAATGCGCTGAACCGGCCCAAGGCGATTCACCGGGAACCACTGACGCTCGAAGACTATTTCAACGCGCGGATGATCGCAGAACCGTTGTGCCTCTACGACTTCTGCCAGGAGACTGACGGTGCCGTCGCGGTGATCACGACGAGCGCCGACCGTGCCCGCGATCTGCGCCAACCACCGGTCCCAGTGGTCGCCGCCGCCCATGGTGGAGTCAAGCAGTGGGGTCGCGCGTTCGCGTGGATGGGTATGCCCGATGAGTACTTCGCTTCCTCGGGTAACAAGCCGATCGCCGAGCGGCTCTACCGGCAGGCCGGGATCAGCGCCGCCGACATCGACGTGGCGCTGCTCTACGACCACTTCACCCCGATGGTGCTGATGCAACTCGAGGACTACGGATTCTGCGAGAAGGGGGAGGGCGGCGCGTTCGTGGAGAGCGGGGCGATTCGCTACGACGGCGGCTCGATCCCGCTCAACCCACACGGCGGTCAACTATCGGAGGCCTACATCGTTGGCATGACCCATATCATGGAAGGAGTCGAGCAGATGCGCGGCACCGCCATCAACCAGGTGACCGACGCCGAACTCGCGTTGATCACCGGGGGGCCGGCCAGTCTGCCGGTCAGCGGTCTGATCCTGGGGCGCGCCGCATGAGCGCGCCCCCGCCACACTGGCGACAACCCTTCCCGGCGAGCACATCCGGATCGCGGTCAACAAACACACCGAACCGTTTTGGCAGGCAGCCAAAGAGCAACGTCTTGTCGCCCCGCAGTGCGCCGACTGCGGATCCTTCCGGCTGCCGCCCACACCGTTCTGCCCGGAATGCCAGTTCACGGCCGTCAACTGGGTTCAGCTGAGTGGCGATGCGACCGTCTACAGCTTCGCGGTTGTGCACGGCATTCCCGGCATGCCCGAATTGACGTTGGTACCAGCGGTCGTCGACCTGCCCGACGCACCGGGTGCGCGACTGGTGAGCAACGTCGTCGACATCGCGCCGACCGATTTGACGATCGGAATGGCGCTGCGCGTGGACTTTTCGCCCATCGCCGATGGCTGGATGCTTCCAATTTTCCGGCCGTACAACGGAGCCACTGGTGGCTGACGACGACAGCGCCCTGCACGAGAAACCGCTCGAATTTTTCGCCAGCATCGCCAACACCGGCGGCGACTGTGACGGGCAGGCGATCCTGCCCGACAACGGGCGCTTCCGTGCCTGGTGCTCGTGCGGCAACTGGAGCGTCGAGGTCGACGACTCCGAAGACGGTTTGAGATTGGCACGCATCCACACCGGCAGCCCGCCGCACTGAGGTCAGAGGAGAAAACTCGTGGGGAATCTCGAAGGCAGAGTCGCCTTCATCACCGGCGCGGCTCGAGGGCAAGGTCGCGCGCACGCCGTCCGCCTGGCCAGTGAAGGCGCCGACATCATCGGGCTGGACATCTGCGCCGACATCGACTCCATGGACTATCCCAACGCGACCCCCGCTGACCTCGAAGAGACAGTCAAGCTCGTTGAGGATCGTGGCCGACGAATTGTGGCCCGCCAAGCCGACGTTCGCGACGCCGACGCCGTCAACGCTGTTGTCCGCGAAGGTGTCGCCGAATTCGGGCGCCTGGACATCGTGGTGGCCAACGCCGGAATCGTGCGACTCAGTGAAGGCTCGAAGCGACGCGAGATCTTCCGCGACATCATCGACGTGAACTTGGTCGGTGTGTGGAACACCGTCGAGGCGGCGATCCCCGCTCTGATCGACGGCGGCCGCGGCGGATCGATCGTGATCACCAGCTCGAGCGCTGGTTTGAAGGCCACCGGCACCGACCGTGCAGGTGGCCAGGCCTACGCCGCCGCCAAACGCGGTCTCGTAGCTTTGATGCAGGTGTGGGCCAACCACCTTGGGCCACAATCAATCCGAGTCAACACCATCCACCCAACCGGGGTGGCTACCGGCATGGTGATGAACGAGACGATGGCCAAGCTATTCGAAGCCAACGACGCGGCGCTGACCGCCATGCAGAACGTCCTTCCGATACAGATCCTGCAACCCGAAGATGTCGCGGAAGCTGTCGCATGGCTGGTTTCCGACGCGGCCAAATTCATCACAGGCACCGCTTGGCCCCTCGACGCCGGCTTCGCGGTTCGGTAACACACAACGGGAGAGCCAATGATTACGTCGACACTTGCAACGCCGCGCCCGGAAGTCTCGCTGAGGATCGGCGGCGAAAAACGGCATACCGCGTCTGGAGGCACCTACCAACACATCAACCCGTGCGATGGGACACCCGACGCCGAGATCCCCATGGCAGGCGCCGCCGAGATCGACGAGGCTGTCGAGGCCGCCCACGGCGCGTTTCTTGGTTGGCGGCAGACCAATCCGGCCGAGCGCAGGCGTATTCTGATGCGCTTTGCAGACCTGATCGAGCAAAACACCGACGACTTCACCCGCCTCGGTACCTTTGACAACGGCACGCCGTCGGGGTTGGTGGGCGGGCTCGTCGCGATGTCGGTCGAGTGGACGCGTTACTACGCGGGTTGGGCCGACAAGATCAGCAGTGACATCGCGTCCTCGTTCCGAACCCACGGTGAGTTCAGCTATACACTCAGTCAGCCTTACGGGGTGATCGGCGTGATCATCACCTGGAACGGCCCCCTCATCTCCTTGGCGATGAAAGTGCCTGCGGCACTTGCCGCGGGCAACACCGTGGTGATCAAGCCGTCCGAGCTCACCCCTTTCAGCGCCAATCTGTACGCGGATCTCGCTGCAGAGGCCGGTATTCCCGCCGGCGTCATCAACGTGGTTCCCGGATCCGCTGAAGCCGGGGCGAGGCTGGTCGCCCATCCGCTCGTCAAAAAAGTCACCTTTACCGGCGGCCCGGATACGGCGCGCAAGATCCTCTCGACCTGTGCCGAGCAGATCAAGCCGGCAGTCATGGAGCTCGGCGGCAAATCCGGCAACATCATCTTCGAGGACGCTGATCTTGACCTCGCCTGCGGCTACGGAACGATGATGTCGGTGGGCTTGATGAGCGGCCAGGGCTGCGCCCTTCCGACCCGAATGATCGTGGCAAGACCGCTCTATGACGACGTCATCGCGCGAGTCTCGGCGATCGCGTCGATGATCAAAGTGGGTGACCCGTTCGATCTGGACACCCTGAGCGGTCCTGTCGTGAATGAAGCAGCACTGGAGCGGATCGTGGGCATGATCGACCGCGCCAAACAGGACGGCGCACGATTGATCACGGGCGGTGAGCGCATCGGCGGTGACCTCGCGGACGGATACTTCCTGCAGCCCACGGTGTTCGCAGACGTCGACCCCAATTCCGAACTGGCGCAAAAAGAGGTCTTCGGTCCGGTGCTGTCGATCATGCCGTTCGACACCGAAGACGAAGCCATCGAGATCGCGAACAGGACCCCCTACGGGCTGTCCGGGTGCCTGTTCACGAACAATCTCAAACGCGCCCACCGTGTCGTTGAAGCGCTCGAGACTGGAGAAGTCCTGATCAACGGCGCCATTAACCTGGGGGTGCACCGACCCTTCGGGGGTATCGGCATCAGCGGTATGGGCAAGGAAGGCGGTCGGCAAGGGCTGGACGAGTTCCTGTGGACCAAGAGCGTGAGCATCGCCTAACTAGCCCAAGTATGAGCGGAGACGACTTAGGCACGCCACGTTTCGGCCTGCACCCGTTGCATGGAATTCACGAGCCGACCCAAGGGACGCCGCGACTACTGCCTGGCTCAGTGCGGCGAACCAGCTCCATCGATATGACGCGCAAAACCGGCTCCATAGATCCGGTCTACTTGTCGGGCCGAGCACGCGACGTCAAGACGGCGTGCGACGGCACCACGACGGAGGTGGGCCACGCCCGCCTGGAAGCGACGGTCGAGACGTTCGCTCGGGTCGTTCAGCACCTCGAGGTCGAACCGATCGTTGCCAACATGAATCTCAGTGGGGCGCCGGCGATGAGCGGCTTTCGCGCTGCGGTTGACAAGGCCGCGCCCGATCTGCGGCGACGCCGCGACTTGCGCTATACGTTGCTCGATGATGTCCCCGTCGCCACACTCATCTCCGGTCATGCGCTGTCAGCGTCGGGAGTGCTCGGAGTCGCAGCGAAGTCAGGTTATCTGCCGATCGCCGACCGGTGCGCCGGCTTCGTCACCGGCGGTCTGCTGATGACCTCGTTCGAGGGCGGTGACCCCGCCGTCGTGACCGGCCCGCCGGCCCCTGCGCTCGAGGACCCGGCCGATCCACTCGCCTGGCACGCCATGGCCCCGCTGCCTGTTCACGGGATGCGACGACGGCGCCGACTTGACGTTCAACCCTGCTCGGATAGTTCAAAGGTGTCGATCAGTGCGATGTTTCGCGACAGCTATGTCCGCGCCGACAGCACCGAGACCATCATCCACGAATACACGCTCGATGCATCGGTAGATGCAGACACGGGGGTCATACTGCACTCGCAGGCGATACCCAGAGTTCTGCCTTGGCAGGAATGTCCAGGCGCCGTTGCGAGCGCAACTCGCATCACCGGAATGAGGCTGGACGAGCTGCACTTCCGGGTCCGCCAGGAGCTGGCCGGCACGTCGACGTGCACGCACCTGAACGATCTGCTGCGCAGCGTCGCCGATACCGCGGCGCTGATCCCGCTGCTGAGCACCCCCTGAGAACAACCGGCGAATGGACCATCAATGCCCCTACCTTGAATTTCGACGTCTCCGACGTCATCGGCAGCGAACGGCTCACACAAGCGGCGTCAGCCTTCCTCCCGGCCCAACCACTGGAGGCACCGGCGATCCTGGCACGTCTGGCGGGAGGGTTGTACGACAAGCACTACTGACACATGGAGATTCCCGGTCACACCCGACGTTCAATGGTGAAGTGCCGGTGTAGTTTCTGCGAGACTTGGCGTCCGTGTAGCGGTTCGGGTCGTCGCCGAACTCACCGAGCAGCCACTGATCCATTAGATTGTCGCCAGGCGTCCTCGTGCCCGATAGTGGTTGCACCACAAGATAAGTCGAAGACGGTCCGCCAACAGGTCCCCGACAGCGATGTCTTCGACGTGCGCACCCTCGCCGCGCATCTGGGTTGGGTCGATGGCGCTGCCTCGGGCGCCGGAGAGGCTCGCGAGTAATGTCTTGACAGTTCATCAAATGTTTTGACATTTAACCGTTTCGGGTGTCATCCTGGCGTTACACACGTCACACCATGCGTCTTTCCCCATGAGGAGCGTTTATGGCAGCAGTAACTCCGGCACCGGGCCGGCCGCCCCTCGCTGATTTGCTGGTTGTCGATATGTCCACCACCCTGGCGGGCGCATACACCTCGCAGTTCCTCGCCGATTGCGGCGCCAACGTAATCCTGGTTGAACCGCCCGACGGCAGCTCCCTCCGACAGCTCCCGGGATGGCCCGCGCTGCTACGCGGCAGACGTTCGGTCACCCTCGATGTCCACGAACCTGACGACCGTCAACGACTCTGGCAGCTGCTAGAAAACGCCGATGTGCTCGTGACGACCGCGCGGCCGGCGGACGGGAGCCGCCTCGGACTCACGCCCGAATTGGTGACACAGCGCTGCCCCAGACTTGTGCACGCGTCGATTACCGGGTGGGGGTCGAAAGGCCCGTGGCGAAACTACAAGGGCTGGGAAGCGTTGGTCCTGGCCAAGATCGGCATCATGCACGAGAAGCGTGGCGTCACCCCACGAAGCGGGCCTGCCTACGTCTCGGCCCCCTATGCGTCTTGGGGCGCGGCCCACGCCGCCGTGCAAGGAATCCTGGCAGCATTGATCGAGCGGGATTCGAGCGGTCGCGGTCAAGTCGTCGAATCCAATCTCGTAACGGGCGTGGGGGCGAACGATACCTGGAACTGGTTCCACGAATTAGTGCTCGACCGGTATCCGGGCGCCTTCGAACCAGCGGGCGCGGTGTACGACGAACAGAGCCGCCCGCTGATCCCCCTGGTGTATTCGGTCTTGGCGGCCCCCACCAAAGACGGTCGCTGGTTGCAGTTCGCCCAGGTATCGCCGCGATTGATGCATGCCTGGCTAACAGAGCTCGACTTGTTGACCGAACTTGCGAACCCAAAATGGGAGGGTTTTCCCACGCTACCCACGCAAGAACTGCGCACGGAATTCTGGGACCTGATGATCGAGCGGGTCAGGGCGCGCACTCTCGCGGAATGGCAGCAGGCATTCGATGCAAACGAAAATCTAAGTGCCGAGATTTTCCGCACACCCAGCGAGTCACTGAACCATCCCCAGACTCTTCATCAAGGCCGAGCTGTGACTGTGGACGACCCCGAGCTTGGCCCGGTGCACCAGCCGTCGACGTTGATCCACTCCGATGGCCAGCCACTCGCGGCGTTGCGTCCAGCTCCGGGCGTAGGACAGCACAATGCGTCGGTGTGGGGGTTGCGCCGGGAGCCGCCCAACCTCCCTGCGGCCGGTGAGGTCGCTGCGGGACTTCCTCTACATGGGACGACGATCCTCGAATTCGGTTCGATGTTCGCCGGGCCCTACGGCGCCACGCTGCTCACCGACCTCGGTGCGCGGGTAATCAAAGTCGAACCGCTCGACGGCGACAACATCCGAAACATGCTTCCGTTCCCGGAGGCTGGTGGTGCAAAGGTGCTGCAAGGCAAGGAAAGCTGCGCGGTCGACTTCACCAAACCAGAGGGGCTCAGCCTGATATACGAGCTGGTAAAGCGTTGCGACATCGTCGTTCAGTGCTTCCGCGGGCAAGCAGCTGAACGAGCCAAGATCGACGAAGCTACGCTCAAGGCGATAAACCCCGATTTGGTAGTCCTGAGCACCTCCGGCTACGGCCTCGATGGGCCATTCGGACATCGACCCGCGTACGCACCGTCCATCGCCGCGGCGTCCGGTCTGGCCGTTCTCGACAGCGGCGACGCAATGCACCCGCCGACCGACTTGGATGACCTGCACCGCACGGCCGCCACGCTGTTCTCCGGCGGAACGATTTCTGCGGTGCAGGCCGACGGTATCGCCGCGCTGGGTGTCGCCTCCGCGTTGCTCGTGTGCCTTTACGCGAAGCGGCGCGGCATCGATATGCACCACACCGAAACCACCATGCTGGGCACGGTTCAGAACGCCCTCATCTGGTCGAACGTCAGCTATCGCGACCAGCCGCCGGTGCCGACAGCCGACGCGGAGTTCCTCGGCCTCACGGCCCTCTACCGGCTGTACCGCGCCGCCGACGGTTGGGTGTTTCTCGCCGCTCCCCTGGCGCGAGAATGGGAACCTTTCGCGAAGGCTATGCAGGCCTACGTCGACCTGCTGGGCGACGAGCGCTTCGTCGATACCGCATCACGGGCACGCAACGACGATGTCTTGGCACGCGTCTTGGAACAGGTCTTCCTGACGAAGACCAAACTCGAGTGGGAGTACGAGCTGACCGCACAGGACGTCGGATGCGTCGAAGTCGCCGACCGCAATTCGGGCATCGTCCTGCAAAGCGACACGTGCCGCGATGCTGGGTATTCGGTGGAAGCTGACAGTCCCATCTTCGACAAACATCTTCGGCTGGCACCGCTTTACCGGTTCTCCCGGTCGTTGACAAAGGCCAGCGGAGGCTGCACCGTGGGTCAGCACACGACCGCAATTCTGAGCGAGATCGGCATCGACGACAACCAGATCGCTGATCTGCGGTCGCGAGGGATCATCGCATGCGGTTAAAGGTGTCGACGGGCTTGTTGCGTTGCCGTGTGTGGCGCCAAGCCGGCGACATCGGCCACGATAGTGGCTCACGCTCCGCCAGCGCAGCAACGAAGACACCAATCGTTTTCTGCGGCAGTACTTCCCGGACAACACCACCCTGAACGCGTATACCGTCGAGCGTCCACTCGCAGTCGAGTACAAGATCAATCAGCCCACGCTGGCCTGTCGGTGGTGATCACTTGTTCCTGTTCTACGACAGATTCTCTGCGCAATTAGCTAAGCTAGTTGACCTCTCCGCGATATAGGCATCTCAAATCTCGCCTAGGGCAGCAGCTCTCGCGCACTCGGTTTCGGCCCGCCTGAGAAAAGGACGACGGACAGATTCGGCGCCGCGCCGATGGCACTCACGCTCACCAGCGCTATTGATAATTTTCTAATAAATGGTAGATTCTAACTCTCGGACGGTTATCGCGATAACGCAAGGAGGCGTTGTATGGCTGCGGTCGAAGTTGAACCGTCGCGTGGGTGGTCCGTTGCCGCCAAGACGAAGAGGGCGCCGCGGGTCCGCACCATCCCCCCGATCGTTGTGTGGGCGACAGTCGGTGCGACGTTTGTCGGCCTGGCCATCTATGTCGCGGCGAGCTGGATCCTGGGGGGGCGCGCCACACCGACACCGATCGGTGACCACAACCCCGACTTGGGTAACGACCTTAAATTCTGCATTGCGTTCCAGGTGTTCACGGTGATCACGGTCGTCGGCACCCTGGTTTACGTAGGACGTCAGTGTATTCGCGAAAGGCGCTTGACGTTTGACGCCATCCTTATCATCGCCTATCTGCTGCTAATCCAATGGGATCCGATCCTCAACTACATCCTGCCGCAGTTCTCATACTCGTCGTTGATGGTGAACTTTGGCTCGTGGACAACCGACATGCCCGGGTGGGTGTCCCCGCGTGGCAACCTCATGCCCGAGCCCACCATCCTCATCGGGGTCGGCTTCATCTGGAGCGCTGCGCTGTGCATGATCGGGTGCGCGTTCCTGCGCAAATTTGTGATGAGGCGGTGGCCACAGACAGGCAAGCTGGGCGTTATTGCATGGTCGATTGCCTTCATGGCAGTCATGGATCTCAACGAGGTGGCCCTCACCAGTTTGCACGTCATTGCATATCCAGACACCGTCGGCTGGTTGACGCTGTTGAAGGGCACGACCCATCAGTTCCCTCTTTACGAACCGATCGTGTGGGGCGCCCTTGGCTGGGCGCCGTTGATGGTGCTGCGGTTCTACCGCGATGATCGCGGTCAGTCGGTGGTCGAGCGGGGCGTGGAGCGGCTCAATGTATCCAGCAAGACCAAGGCCGCCCTGCAGATCCTGGCCGTCGCCGCCGTGACCAACATCGGGTACTTCGCCTACAACATCGTGTTCATTTGGATTGGCCTGCAAAACGATAACGACAACTGGGAGATGTACCCCTCCCATCTGAGAAATGGGATGTGCGGTCAGGGAACGCCTTATCTCTGCCCGGACCCGGCGCATGGGCGGCCGATACCGACCGGCGGTCAGCCAGGTTCGCCGAACGACATTCCTGGCGACGGCAGCACGTGGGTCGATCTCTACCTAGGCCGATAGCGCCATCGGGTAGAGGGCTACTCCAGCCCTTGGGCAGTCATCGAAGGGGAATAGGACCTCGCGGACGAGTCCAGGATTGCTTCTATGCAAACAACAACGAATCGGTCAACGGCTCCTACGTCGTCGGTTGATAAACATCCTGCCGGAGACGAGCTCGAGGCAGTGCTCGGCGCCTGGCGTCCCGGTTACCTGGGCTGACTAAGCGGCCGACCACTTCCGCGATCATGCGGCGCTCGAAGCTGTCGACCTGACCGGGTCGCCGACGGAGTTGACCGTGGCTTGGCGCGGGCGGCCCTGGAGGTGGGCCGCCACGGTCGTCGCGCTACGGAGATGCCTTTCCAGGTTCTCACCGAGCGCGAGTAAACCGCCAACGTCGCCATCGCGAGCACAACTCCTTCTCGAGCTGGACCAAGACCTTCACCGATCTGCGGCTGTGCGCGGCGATCGTGGACCGTTTGACGTTCGCCAGCAACATCATTGAGACCGGCACCGAGTCCTACCGACTAGCGAACGCCCGCGCGGTGCGGGATAAGGCGTGGCAGCAGAATTGTTCGCAGGGTTCGATCAGTTCGGTGGTGAATCCGTTCGGGTGCAGCACCGTAATGGTCAGTGCAACGAAGGAGCGAAGCGGCTCATGTCAGGGCGAAGGCCTATGTATGTCGAGTCCTGATCCGGGATTAGCTCGTCGGGTCCTTCCGGGGTCTGGGAGCGGCGCACTCACAGTCTGGTTCGGAAGGCGAGAGACCCGCCTACCTGTCTGCGTGGTTATATGCGGGATTGCGGCCGGCGATCGCGGCAAGGATGTCCCCTGGATCGATGCCCCACCGCTGCGGGGCGCGGGGGCTCCACGCCAGCGAAAGGACGTAGGGCGGCGGTGGTTCGCCGAACGGGCGCACCGCGAACGCTGGGTCGTCGAATACCCGCCACGGCCCGCCGGCCTCTAGGCTCAGCGACGGAATCACGGTGCGATGAGTGCGGATCCGGCTTGCCATCGCGGCCACGTCGAGGCTGTCAATGCGGTCGAACCGTGTCACGCTGTGGCAGACCATGAAGTGGTGCAGGTTGTTGAGCACCGAGGGGAACGGCGTATCGGGCGGCAGTGTCACTTCACGTCGGGCGAGGTCCCCCCAGTCGATGTGGTCACGCGCGGCGAGCGGGTCGTCGCCGCGCATGACGAGCACGTAGTCGAAAACGGCCACCTGCTGGTACGGCAGCCCGGCGCAGTCGGACGTCGGGTTCACCAATGCGAAATCCAGCGTGCCGGCCGCAAGCCGGCGCGGCAGCTGGTCCGGTTCAACGAGTTGAACCTCGACATTCGACGTTGTCAGGTCGCGCAGCGCATCCACCGTGCGGTCTAAGACCGTCGGTGGCGAAAGATGAAATGCGCCAACCGTTATTGCGAGCGCTTCATACCCTAACGATCGCGCGTAGTCGCCCAGCGAGTCAGCATGACGCACGACTTCAGCAGCTCGTTCGCAAAGCGCTAAACCCGCGGCCGTCAGGCGCACGTCATGGTGTTCGCGAATGAACAAGTCCACCCCGAGTTCGGTCTCCAGCGCCCGCACGGCGCGGCTGACCGGTGCCGGGGTCAGATGCAAACGCTGGGCTGCCCGGCCGAAGTGCTGCTCTTCAGCGACCGCGACAAAACAACGCAGGTGGCGCAGTTCCATGGCGCCAGTTTGACACTCGACACTCGTCGCGCGCTGCGGTTTACGCAACGTTGGGATGCACAAAACGCACTGGACATCGGTAGCTGCGGTTTGAACAATTTGTGCCATGCCAACGCCATTGACGTTCGAAGTGACGGCCAGTATCGAGACCGGTGAGCGGCTGACCCAGACGGCATGGGCCTTCCTGCCGCCGCGGCCGGCTGGTGCGGTCGCGGCGCTCTTGTGTCTGGCCGGCGGGCTCTACGACAAGCGCTATTGGCACATGCAGATTGACGGGCACCCCGGCTACAGCTTCGGAGAGCACCTGGCCGCCGCTGGCTATATCGTCCTCGCCCTGGACCACCTCGCCGTCGGCGAGAGCACTGACCCAATCGCATCCGGCCAGCTAGGGCTGGAGTTGCTGGCTGCCGGCGACGCGGAGGTGGCCCGGCAGGTCCGTGAAGGCCTGCGCAATGGCGATCTCATCGACGGCGTTTCGCCGCTGGCCGGCCCTCTGGTCGGTGTAGGCCACTCAATGGGCGCATGCCTGACCACGATGGTGCAGGCCAACACCGGTATCTACGACGCGGTGGTGTTGCTCGGGTACGGGGTACAAGTCACCAACATTTACCAAGAAACAACAGATGCCGCCGATCTCGAAAGCCGGGTCCAGCAATCAATGTCGCTGGCTTGCCAGCTCTCGGGTGCCAGTCCGCAGGACAGCCACATGACCGTTCCGCGGTCATATCTTGAGGGCCTGTTCTATGCCGGAGAGGTACCACAGCAGGTGATCGACGCCGACACCGCCGCGCAAAGTCGGGTGCCGGTGCGCGCGGGCGCCGAGGTCGCCACGCCGGGATTCGTCGAGCGCTACGCGCCACAGGTGAATGTTCCAGTGTTCCTAGGATTCGGCGCAGCGATTGACGTGTCGCCCAATTCGTACGCCGAACCTGCCAACTATACGGGCTCTGCTGACGTGACACTGCACCTCGTGCCGAAGTCAGGTCACTGCCACAACTTCGCCAGCCACCGTTACGAGCTGTGGGATCGCATCGCCGCGTGGGTTCCGACGGTGACTTGACGATCTGCTCATGCCGCCGACCGCCGGCCGACGTAAGTGTGCTGCTGGAAGAAAGCGCCGATACAAACAGAGTCCTCCCGCGGGACCTTCTTGCGCATCGAGGAATCGCACGCCGCGCCCGCCATATCGAGCAGTTCGGCCTTGCCCGTGGTACGGCGTCCGTCGGGCCGACTGCGACGATGGCGGGTGCGTCCGGATCTAGGAGCGATCCCTCAAGCACGAGCATCCTCGGATAGGAGCGTCGTCGATCGCCGCGTCGGATGCGCCGTAGCCGGTCCCGTCGGCGTCTTCGGAGGTCTTTGCATTCGCTGTTTCGGCTGCGTCGACTATTATCTGTGGCTCCTCCAATTATCTTGGCAAGAACTAAAAGTCATGAGTTACCACTCTCGAACCAGACCAACCTGGGTCACAGAGGCCACGTGATTGCCGCCCACCGAAGAGCCGGCCCATACAGAACGCCCTGCCTTCCGAGGCACTGGGCGACACCTGCTCGAGGAGCAGCCACTCATCAATGCGGAAGGGGCGATGAAACCATAGACAATGATCGAGGGTGAACGTCTTGATATCGCGATGGGGCTTGATTTCGTGGGGCGTAAAGGCGCTCATCAACAATGTCAGGCCAGCGACACATGTGGCGATGGCACTGTGGACCGCTTGGGGAGCGTCGAAGGGTGCCGATGTCCGCACCCATTGGCGCGACAGCGTACCCCGGCCGGTTGTCGTGAGAGGTCCGCGCACATGCGAATCCGGGTACCAGTCGACTTCCAGAGAAGACCATCGTCGATAGAATTCCGGCCAGTCCTCGGGAAATGGACGCAGGCCCGCGCCAGCCGACGGAGGACCGTCGACAGCCTCGGCAGCCAGTTGATGCTCCGGTCCGTTTTCTGGAACGTGGAACGCGGCCTGCTGGGAAAGCAGCTGTCGACCCTGCTGCTCGGCTATGACCCGCCGGTTGGACAGCGAGCCGGAGTCGCGCAACCGCTCGACGTGAAATTCAATCGGCGGCCCGATTAGCCCCGTGGAGAGGAAGTGGGTCTGAACAGAGTGCGGGACACGTTTTTCCTCGACGGTCTTGGCCGCTGCCATCAGAGCTTGACCCGCGGCCTGTCCGCCGAAGACCCGAGGCATACCAATGTCGGGCGTGATCCCTACGTAGCAATCGCTTGCGACGAGTCGGACGTCAAGCAGGTCGATCAAGGAGGCGACAGTGGCGACCACTTAACTGCCCTCTCGCAGCTCGGATTTCCGAGTGGCGTGCGCGATGCCCGCTGCGCGTGTACAAGTCACAACACGCCTCTGAGATGTCCGCCCGCTTGCCCTGCAACCTTTTCACGGACCCCGAATCTACTGCAGAAAATTACGGTATACCGGCGCAGACGAGATAATCCAGCCCTTCCGAATTCGCGTCACCCGGAACTGATCGCCTGCAGCGGCCGATAGCGCAGTTCGCGATGGCAGCAACATGTTTGAGCGTCAAAGGTGGTACCCAGCCTGTCGCCGCCAAGCGTACGCGGGCCTCCATGCGCATCCAGAGATCGAGTGAATACTTTCACGAGGTCGGCGCGTTGCCCATAAGACAGATATATAATATATATATATATATATAGTTGGATGATCTAGATGCTGGGCGTGACGGGGTGACCGCGGTATCAGTAGATTCCAACTCAGGCTAGTACAGCGCGACAACGAACTCTCAGAGGCGAGCGGCCACCTTAAGCGATGACGCCTTCCATCTTGAGCTCGCCGAACGTGACATCGTCAACCCCGATCTCGCGCAGGATGGCGTCGGTGTGTTCGGCGAATTGCGGCGCCCGCTTCGATGGGACAGTCGCAACGTCGAACTGAACCGGATTCGCCACCAGCTTGCGCCGAATACCCTGCGCGTCAACGACTTCGACGATCCCACCGTTGGCGACCAGGTCCTCGTCGTTGGCGAGGTCCCAGCTGTCCTGCCACACCGTCCACGCGCCACTACATCCGTTGAGCCGTCGCTCGCATTCGTCGAGGGGATACCGGCCGATCAACTCCGCGACGATCCGACATGCGGAGTGGATATTCTCGGCGATACCGTCGATTGTCGCAAAGCGCTTGTCCGCGGCGGCTTCCGGGCTGCCCATGCACATGCAGAACTCCGACCAATAAGACAACGGGTCGAGCATTGTCAACTGAATGAACCGGCCGTCGCGCGTGCGGTAGCTCGCGACCAGCGGATTGCCTGCCATGGGCGTGTCGAGTTCCACCTTTGGCAGGTGCCCGCCGCTCATCAGCGCCATGTTGACATCGAACTGCGTCGCCCATGCCCCGACGCCCAGCAGTGACACGTCGATCACCGACGGTTGTCCGGACATGCGACGCCGGTAGAGCGCGGCGGCCACGCCGCCCGCGATAGCCAGCCCGCCGACGTTGTCGCCATACGCACCGCACGGCATATAGGTCGGTCGATCGGCGAGGCACGGCGTCGCGCCGTCTGCACTTCCTCCCCTCGCCCAAAATGCGGTGGAGTCATAACCCGGCCGGTCCCTGCCAGGACCACGACCGCCGAATCCACTACCCACCACGTAGATGATGTCGGGATTGATGCTCCGAACATCATCGACATCGATACGCAACTTGGACCGGACAACAGGCAGGTGGTTGGTGAGGACGACGTCGCTGCGCCGGAGCAGCGCCTCCAAGATTGGCCGCGCCAACGGGGATGTCAGACCCAGCCCGATACTCCGCTTACCTCGATTGGGTGCCTCGATGTGGGGTGTGAACTGGCTCGATTGCTCTGACGACTCGCCGTGCGACGCCATGAAAAGCTGACGCTGGGCATCGCCCGTCAGCGGATTCTCCACCTTGATGACGTCAGCACCCCAGTCGGCGAGTATGGCACCTGCCGACGGCACGAAGGTGAACTGCGCTATTTCCAGGACTCGTACGCCCGTCAGGGGTTTATCCATATCGACACCCTCTTGATCTCGATCAACTGGTCGCAGATGTGTAGCGACGTCATGTCGTCTGCTGCGAAGTCAAAGCCCGAGGTCACGCCCGATCAGGTCCTTCATGATCTCGGTCGTCCCCCCGAGGATGGTCTGGATGCGTACGTCCGCGTAGTCGTTGGTCACCCGGTACTCCCTCATGTAGCCGTAGCCGCCGTGAAGCTGCACGCAGCCGTCGACGACCTTCTTCGCAACTTCCGTGCACCACCACTTGGCCTTTGCCGCCTCGACCGCCGATAGGTCGCCCTCGACGACGGCGGCCAGGCATCGGTCGATGTACTGCTCGGAGACTTCGAGTTCGGTATCCATCTCGGCCAGCAAGAATCTGTTGTGCTGGAAGCTGCCGATGGACTGACCGAACGCTTTGCGATCCTTCGCATATTGCAGCGTCTGACGCCAGGTCTCGCGGGCGCCGGCAATCGCGGAGATAGCAATCGACAGTCGCTCAGAGGGAAGGTTGTGCATCAGATGGTAGAACCCGCGGCCTTCTTCGCCCAAGACATTCGCCACGGGCACCCGAACGTTCTCAAAATGCAACTCGGCAGTGTCGTGTGTGTGCAGACCGAGCTTGTCGAGCTTGCGACCGCGGATGAAGCCCGGCATGTCACGCTCCACCACAAGGAGCGAGAACCCCCGGTGGCCGGCAGAGGGATCGGTTCGCGTCACGACGACGACGAGATCTGCGTTGATTCCCGAGGAGATGAAGGTCTTCGACCCGTTCAGGACCCATTCGTCGCCCTCCCGCACCGCGGTGGTGCGGATCCCGGCAAGGTCGCTACCCGCACCCGGCTCGGTCATCGCAATCGCGACGATGGTTTGTCCGCTAACGATTCCCGGCAGCCAACGGCGCTTCTGCTCATCAGTCGCCAAAGACTTGAAATACGGGCCAACAACGTCGTTTTGAAGCGTGAGAGCGGGGACGCGGGTTCCGAACTTCGACAGCTCCTCGTTGATCACCGCGTTGAAGCGGAAGTCGTCGCTGCCGCCACCGCCATACTCCTCAGGCATATTGAAGCCGATCAGACCGTATTTGCCGGCGGCGATGAACGCTGATCGGTCAACGATGCGCCGCATCTCCCATTCGTCGGCGTAAGGCGCGACCTCACGTTCGATGAAGTTCTTAGTCGTCGCACGGAGTTGCTCGTGCTCGGCACTGAAAATGAGACGTCTCATCCGATATCCTCTGCGCTTCGTCAGCGGTCCGTCATGCGGCTGTCGCGTAGTTCGTCGGCATGCCCGCCGGCCAGATTTTTGGTTTCTAAACAGATTAGACTAGCGAGTCGAATTTGCCTACGTCCCTGTTCCCTCTTATTCGGCTTCTCGCGATCACAAACCACGCCGACGTGCGGCATGCGATGCTCGTGCCTCTCCGCCAACGTCTCGACGGGTGCGTCGACCGATGATGACGTGCCGAGTTGGAAGGTGGGGCCAGCGTCGCAACTGCGCGGCCGGGCCCGCTCTGCGGGCCAGGATCGTGGCGGCGTGCGCCGACGGTGGCAGCAACGTCGAGGCCGCCGATCACTTGGAGTTGGATCGGAACACGTTTTCCAAGTCGCGCAACCGTTTCGCCGCCAAGCGCCTGGCCTACCAGAGCGCACTGGCCGTCGCTCGATCGATGGTGCTGTTCCTCAAACGCCCAGGTGGACAGTCGCAGGACCGAGCTCGCCTCCGCTTGGCACAATTGCATCATCGACGGATTGCATCGTAGGCATCGATCACCTCACCAATAACCAGATAATTATTTAGTTATATAGAACAACGCCATCCTGTCGCTTATATGATGGGCCCCAGAGGCGCGTACAGGGATGGAGATGACGATGACGGACTTCGTCGAAGGAACGGCCCAAATACGGACGGACCGCGACAGGTTGGATGAGGACGACCACGACCTGCTGACGTTCGTGGAGGCCGGTGAACGGCTACGAATCGAAATTGCCTCCGTCCAATGCCAGCTTGAACAATGCCGGCGGCTCGGCACTCCGCAAGAGGTTGATTCGGCGCAGAGGCGTCTGGATGCGTTACGCGCAGCCGCTCAACGCAACTCCGCGCAACCCATCAACGACGAGAACTTCGAGAAATTCTTCGGCTACCCGGGTAAGGCGCGGCGGAATGCGTCCGCTGGCGATGAACCGCGCTAATACCTCGCAGCGGCGAGAACTCACCCCCGCTCGGACGGCGGGCAGGCTACACGGTTTCGGCAGCTTTGATTATGGGCGACGCGCCGTAAGAACGCGGGAGCTCATCAAGGCAGCAGCTTGACCGCAACGCAAGTCGCGCTGGCGCCAAGTGTGCGACTAGCCCCCAATTGCCGCACCGCAATCGCGGCACCGTTAGCGGCATGAAGCCGGCTGCGGAATCCGCGATTGCCCCGGCTCAGCGCCGACCGCGCGGTTGGTTGGCCCATGCGCCACTCCGTCGGGGTGGAACGACCGCCGAGGCGTTCTGCGTCGATCAGGAGGTCGCAGTTTACTTCTCGAGCTCACACGTTGACGACACGCCTTGAGCGATCGCCTGAGCGGCCAGCTTCGTTGTGTCTCAATAGGGTTGAGATGGTTTTACTGCGTGACTAGGAAGGAATCTTATCGTGTCTGACCAAACACGCGGTGAAGCAAGGCTTCTTGATGCTCTGACCACCAAGGGCACCGCCTTCACCGAGCAGGAGCGGCGCGAGCTTGGACTTTTGGGCCTGCTACCCACGGCAGTCAAAACTCTCGACGAGCAAGCCGAGCACTGCTGGCGTGAATTCTGTTCGCGCCGTGACGATCTTGACAAACACATCTATCTTCGCGCTTTGCAGGACCGCAACGAGACGTTGTTCTACCGCGTGCTGCACGACCACATTCGCGAAAGCCTGCCGATCGTCTACACCCCCACGGTTGGCGAGGCGTGCCAGCGCTTCAGCGAAATCTACCGACGGCCAAGGGGTTTGTTTATATCGTATCCCGACCACGATCGTCTTGATGAGATCTTGAGCAATAGGCCCCGACGTGACGTTGACGTCATTGTGGTGACCGACGGGCAGCGGATCCTAGGTCTGGGCGATCAGGGCATCGGCGGTATGGGGATCCCGATCGGCAAGCTCTCGCTCTACACACTTATCGGCGGAATCGACCCCGCGCGAACCCTGCCGATCGTGCTCGACGTCGGCACCGACAACGTCGAGCTCCTCGACGATCCGCTGTATCTCGGTTGGCGTCACCGGCGGATCGCCGACGATGAGTACTACGCATTCATCGACACATTCGTCAGCGCGGTCCAACAACAGCTCCCCGACGTGCTCCTCCAGTGGGAGGACTTCGCAACCGCGCATGCACAGCCGATCCTGGACCGCTATCGCGACCGGCTGCTCACCTTTAATGACGACATCCAAGGGACCGCCGCGGTGACTCTTGGCGCGCTGCACGGCGCAGCGAAGGTGGCCGGCCGACCGCTGTCGGAGCAGCAGGTCGTGATGCTAGGTGCGGGCTCAGCCGGTATCGGTGTCCTGGACATGATCCGGCGGGAGATGGTCAACGAGGGCCTGTCCGAAGAGGATGCTCGACAACGGATCTGGGTCGTCGATGTGATTGGGCTACTCACTGACGATCGCGCCGACCTCACAGATGGCCAGCGTGACTTCGCGCAACCTGCCGGGCGGGTGGCAGGTTGGGGGCTGAAGGGCCGCGCTCAGCTCAAGGATGTCGTGCACAACGTCGACGTCGGAGTTCTTCTGGGCCTGTCCACCGCCGCGGGCGCCTTCACCGAAGACATCGTGCGGGAAATGGCCGGCAAGACCCAGCGGCCCATCATCTTTCCGCTGTCCAATCCGACAAGTCGCGCCGAGGCGCACCCCGCCGAACTGGACCGTTGGACCGACGGACGTGCCCTGATCGCCACCGGCTCACCCTTTGCGCCGGTGGAGCGCGACGGCACCACACGTCCGATCGCCCAATGCAACAACGTCTACATCTTCCCCGCAGTAGGGCTCGCAGTCACCGCCGCGCAGGCGACCCGGGTAACCGACGACATGATGCGCGTCGCCGCCGCGACGTTGGGAGACCTGTCACCGGCGCTAAACGACCCCGACAAACCGCTGCTGCCGGAGTGGGCGGACGTGCCCGACGTCGCCGTCCGGATCGCCCACGCGGTGGCCAAGCAAGCGGTAGCCGACGGCGTGGCCCCCGAACGCCGCGACCAAGAACTCGCGCAACGGATCACACAGGTGCGGTGGACACCCAAATATCCCGGCACCGCCGACGAACCGGATCAGTGACACAACGCCACATGCGGCGCTCGTCTGCCAGCAGTTGACACTCGGTATACGCCCTCGGGCCTGGAGGCGCCGGTGGATCGGTCACATCGGCGCTGAAGTTTTATCCGTTTGTTGGTGTGCGGACCGCGGGCAGGATCAGGGTATCGATCACCTCGCGCACAAAATTCGCGTCCACGCTTTGTCCGCGGGCAACCTGCAGCAGACCCATCGCCAAGAGTACGTCTGCCACCAGTGACCAGTCGCGACCGGCCGCTATTTCGCCGCGGTCGGCGGCTTGCGCCAGGATCGCGGTAATCGTGCGTTTGCCTTTGCCGAGCATGAGGTCATCGAGCGCCGAGGCGAGTTCGGGTTCGTGTGCGGCTTCCATAGCGACTCGCAGCACCAGGTCGTTGCTGACCAGGTTGCTGTCGGTGCGTTTGACGCGTTCGACGAGGGCGTCCAGATCGCCTTCCAGGCTGCCCGTATCGGGGACGTCGACGCTGCAGAGGTCGGGGCGCCAGTACACCAATGCGTCGGTCATCAGCGCGGCTTTGGAGGACCAGCGCCGGTAGATGGCGGCCTTGCCCACACCTGCCCGTGCCGCTATGTCATTCATGTTGGTGGCGTGATACCCGTGTTCTGTCAAGGCCGCTAGGGCGGCGTTGAGAATGGCCGGATCGCGGGACCGGTCCAGGCGCCCCTCGGTGCGTTGCCGCAGTTTTGATTCCGCTTCTGTCATGGGCCCTGATCCGTCAACCGACAACCTTGTCGTCGACAGTGTGACAGACCGGCAGGTGAGTTTCATGGGGCCGTCAGCTGCGGGATGGGCGCCGTGTGCTCCTCGTCCGTGGCGCGCGGGGCCCGCTTGGTGCGGTAGGTGTTGAGGGGCCACCAGAACCAATGCCCGAGCGCGGCGGCGATCGACGGGGTCATGAACGAGCGCACGATCAGGGTGTCGACCAGAAGACCCAGGCCGATGGTGGTGCCCAGCTGTCCGATCACGCGCAGCTCGCTGACGATCATCGACATCATGGTGAATGCGAACACCATGCCGGCCGCGGTGACCACCCGTCCGGAGGCGCCCATGCCGCGGATGATTCCGGTGTTGAGCCCGGCGTGGATTTCCTCCTTGAGCCGGGACACCACCAGCAGGTTGTAGTCCGAGCCCACCGCGAGCAGGATCACGATCGACAGCGGCAACACGATCCATTGCATGCCCAGGCCGATGATGTCCTGCCAGAGCAGGACCGACAGGCCGCAGGCGGTGCCCAGTGAGGCGGCGACCGTGCCGACAATGACCAGTGCGGCCACCAGGCTGCGGGTGATGAGCAGCATGATGCCGAAGATCAGGATCAGCGCGGCGATCCCGGCGACCATCAGGTCAATGTTCACCCCCGCTTGCATGTCGCTGTACATCGATGCCATCCCGGCCAGATATACCTTCGAGGTTTCCAGCGGGGTGCCCTTGATGGCGTCGGCGACGGCGTCCTTGATGCCCTTGACATGTTTGATGCCGTCGACGGTGGCGGGGTCGCCTTGGTGGGTGATGATGAACCGGACGGCCTTGCCGTCGGGCGAGACGAACATCTTCAGGCCGCGTTCGAAGTCGGGGCTCTTGAAGACTTCCGGTGGCAGATAGAACGAGTCATCGTTTTTGGCTTCGTCGAAGTATTGCCCCATCAGGGTGGAGCCTTCGGCGGCTTCTTGCTGGTGGGCCTGGATGCCGGCCATCGTGCTGTGGGTGGAGAGCATGAAGTCGCGCATCGTCTTCATCGTGTCGATCATCGACGGGAAATCGGCCAGCAGCTGTGGCATCGACTGGTCGAGACGGTCGAGATCACCGCCGAGCCCTTCGATTTGGTCGGCGAGTTCGTCGATTCCGTCCAGGGCGTCGAAGACCGACCGCAGCGACCAGCAGATGGGGATGTCGAAGCAGTGCCGCTCCCAGTAGAAGTAGGAGCGGACGGGCCGCCACATGTCTTCGAAATCCGCCATCCTGTCGCGTAATTGGTTGGTGGTGTCCACCATGTCGTGGGTCCTGCCCACCATGCTGTGCGTGGTCGCGGTGAGCTCGCGCATCACGCTATACATGTGTTCCATGGTGGCGATCGTCTTACCCAGCTCGTCGGCCTGCTCGAGCATGTGAGCCATGTTGTCGTTCATGAACTTCGCCGTTTGCAGCGTCCCGGAGTTCTGCATCGCGATCTGAAACGGGATCGAACTGTGCTCGATCGGCGCCCCCAGCGGCCGGGTGATGGTCTGCACCCGCTCGATACCACGCAGGTGGAACACGCTCTTGGCGATCCTGTCGACGACCAGCATGTCCGCCGGGTCCCGCAGGTCGTGGTCGGCCTCGACCATCAACATTTCGGGATTCATGCGAGCCTGGGAGAAGTGCCGATCAGCGGCCGCATACGCAACATTGGCGGGCATATTCGGCGGTGTGAATTTTTGATCGTTGTAATTGGGCACGTAGGTCATCAGGCTGACGAAACCGATGATGGCGATCATCACCGTCACGACGATGATCGGTAGCGGCCAGCGCACCACGGCGGTCCCGACCTTGCGCCAATTGCGCTTGGAGAGATTGCCTTTCGGGTCGAAGAGCCCGAATCGCGAGCCCACCGCGAGGACGGCCGGCGCCAGGGTCAGCGCCGAGGTCACGATCACCAACAGCGCAATCGCGCACGGCAGACCCATGGTCTGGAAATACGGCAACCGGGTCGCCGTCAGGCACACACAGGCGCCCACAATGGTCAAACCCGAACCCAAGATCACATGCGACACGCCCTGATAGGCCGTATAGAAGGCTTCTTCTCGATCCTGGCCCAGGGCCCGAGCCTCGTGATAGCGACCCAATAGAAAGATGATGTAATCGGTGCCCGCCGCGATGCTCAGCATGGTCACCATGCTCACCGCGTACGGGGTCAGGCCGATGATGTTCAGGTCGCCTGCGGTGGCCGTAACACCTTGTGCGGCAAATAGTTCGATGCCGATCACCACGAGGCATAGGATGGTCGTGCCGATCGAGCGGTAGACGAGCAGCAGCATCCCCAAGATGACGCCGATCGAGACCAGCGCCATGGTTGCCATGCTCTTGTGCCCGACGACGCTGACATCGGCGTTGAGTATGGTGTTGCCGGCCACATACGCCTAGACACCCGGCGGCGCGGGTTAGAACCGATGAATTCGTGACTTCAAGGCGGTCCAGGGGTAGTCACACGCGGGTGCGACGGGCAAGTTTCGCCTGGTCAACGATGACCAGCGTCTTGCCTTCTCGATAGATCCACCCACGTTGGGTGAAGTCCGAGAGGGCTTTGTTGACCGTTTCGCGCGACGAGCCGACCAGTTGGGCGAGTTCTTTCTGGGTCAGTTCAAGCTGGACGCTGAGCGTCTTTTCGGTGGACGTTCCGAACCGGCTGGTCAGGTCGAGGAGTTGCTTGGCCACCCGGCCCGGCGCATCGGTGAAGATCAAGTCGCACAGCGTGTCGTTGGTGCGCCGCAGCCGCCGCGCCAGCACCCGCAACAGCTGTTGTGCGACGTCAGGGTAGGCGGCGATCCAGGTCCGAAGTGCACGACGATCCATCCGTAGCGCGGTCACGTCGGTCAAGGTCGTCACCGTCGACGTTCTCGGGCCGGGATCGAAGAGGGCGAGCTCGCCGAACATGTCGGTGGGGCCCAGCACGGTAATCAATGTTTCACGGCCGTCGGTTGCTGTCTGATGGATCGTCACTTTGCCTGCCAGCACGATGTACAGGTCGACCCCGGGCTCCCCTTGTGTGAAGACGGTGCATTTCGGCGGGAATGAAACCTGCTGTAGCTCGCCAACCAACGCTGCCGCAGCGTCGGGAGGAACGCCCTGCAGGATTCCGGCTCGCATCAACGCGTCTTGCACTGAAGCACCCCTCTGGTTTGCATCCCAATCTGCTAAAGACTGCCCGGCCGGTGGCCAGTACGCCCGTCGGTCGACATGGGTGGAGCGCAGGCTTGAACTCTCCTGGACGCCTGACCAATTCCAGACCGACATATCGTCGGGCGGGTAGTGGTCGCAGGTCTCGGTGAAATGCGCTGCGAAACCTTTGTTCTTGAAGAATCGCTTCGCCCGACTCGGCCACTTTCACGCGAGCTGCTCGTGAACGCGTCGGTGGCCTTGTGCTCCGAATCGGCCCGCCGGCGGTTGTAGTTCATCGAGTAGAACCTGTCGCTGTGGCCCCGGGGCCCGGGTTGCACCTCAGGTGAGTTGTTCTCATCGTCAACCCTGTAACGCTCGTAGTAGACCGGTTCGACGTCGCGTGCAGTGGCCAGGAGTTGCTCTGCGATGCAGGTGGTCTGGGCATAAGGTGCGAATCAGGTAGTCGTCGGTGGCGCCCGCCACGGTCGCCGAGGCCAACGCCACTGCGTTTGCGAGGGAAGCCACCAATTCAGTGAGCTTGCGCGCCAAAGCCGCGGGTGTCTCCCGCCTACTGAGTAGCCACATCGAAACGCCGCAGCTGATCAGGACAGTAAGTCCCCAGCGCTGCGGCGAGGAACTGCCAGGCTTGCCCGGTGGTGGCGCCATGCGCGAGGTTGCTGCCGACGAATGTGGCTGAAGCATAGACATCCTTGTCGATTCCGCGTTGCAGCCGCTCACAGGTGGTCTTGCCGATCCAGGCGTTGTGGTCCCGCTGCCCGTAGATGCCGTAGGTGTGCAGCTCGTTGCCGAAGTCGGTGTCGGGGTCGGTGGCCGCGGGTGCAGCCACTATCACCGATGTGAGAGTCGTCGCGACGAATGCGGCCAACAACCTCATGGCGTCACTCCGAACGCTGAATCCGTGTGCAAGCGTTCGACTTTGGGCCATGGGGCGGGCAAAGGGCGCACCCGCACCCGCTGCGGCCACCAGTACCACCGCCCCAGCAGGGTGGCGATCGCCGGCGTCATGAACGACCGGACTATCACGGTGTCGAAGATCAATCCCAGGCCGATGGTGGTGCCGACCTGACCGATCACCCGCAGCTCGCCGACCGCCATGGTCATCATCGTGAAGGCGAACAGCATCGCGGCGGCGGTGACCACCGGACCGCTCCCGCCCAGGGTGCGGATAATGCCTGTCCGGACGCCCGCGGTGACTTCCTCCTTCAATCGTGAGATCACCAGCAGGTTGTAGTCAGCGCCTACGGCAAGCTGGATGATCATCGCCATGGGCAGCACCATCCAGTGCAGTTCGAGCCCAATGATGTGCTCCCACAGCAGTACTGAGATGCCGAATGAAGCACACAACGACATCACCACCGCGCCGACGATCACCGCCGCCGCAATAATGGCCCGGGTGATGATCAGCATGATCAGGAAGATCAGCGCGAGCGCGGCGATACCCGCGATCATCAGATCGTACTTCGTGCCGTCGGCCATGTCTTTGAAGGTCGATGCGGTGCCGCCCAGGTAGATTCGTGCCCCCTCCAGCGGTGTGCCCTTGAGCGCCTCTTTGGCGGCTTGCTTGATGGCATCGATCTTCTCGATGCCCTCTGGCGACATCGGATCACCCTCGTGGGCGATGATGAATCGCACCGCGTTCCCGTTCGGGGACACGAATTGCTTGATGCCACGCTTGAAGTCCGCGTTGTCGAAGGCTTCCGGCGGCAAATAGAAGGAGTCGTCGTTCTTTGCTGCGTCGAACGCCTCCCCCATCGCCTGGGAATTCTGCTGCATCTCGGCGGTCTGCTGCTGCATCCCCTTCTGTGTCTGGTACATCGTCAGCATCATCTGCTTGACCGATTTCATCGCGTTGATCATGGCCGGCATCAACGCAACCATCTGCGGCATCAGGGAATTCAGCCGCTCCATGTCCGGGATCAAGTCCTGGATACTGTCGGTCATCGAGTCGATGCCGTCGAGCGCGTCGAACATCGAACGCAACGCCCAGCAGACCGGGATGTCGTAGCAGTGGCGCTCCCAGTAGAGGTAGCTGCGTAGCGGCCGGAAGAAGTCATCGAAATTCGCCAGCTGGTCGCGCACTTGGGCGAGCGTGACGGACATGTCCTTCATCTTGGTCACCATGTTGCTGGTGGTCTCGGCCATCTGGACCGTGATGCCTTGCATCTTCTCCATCGTGTCGATGTTCGTCTGCATGACTGCGGCTTGTTTGAGCATGTCGGCCGTCCGGTCACCTTGGTATTGCTCATTGAGCTTGCTCAACATGCTCTGCTGGGACAGGGCGTAGGGGATCGTGCTGTGGTCGATGGGCTGCCCGTCGGGCCGCGTGATCGTCTGGACGCGCCCGATCCCGGGCACCTTGAACACCGCCTTGGCGATCTTGTTGATCACCAGAAAGTTGGCCGGGTTCCGCAGATCGTGATCCGTCTCGATCATCAGCATCTCCGGGTTGAGCCGGGCCGGGGCGAAGTGCCGCTCGGCTGCTGCGTAGCCCTGGCTCGACGGGATGCTCGCCGGCAGAAACTTACGGTCGTCATAACTCGTTTTGTAGCTGGGCAAAGCGATCAGCCCGATCAGCGAGATCGCCAGGCTGGCAGCCAGAATCGGTCCGGGCCAACGCACCACCGCGGCACCGATCTTGCGCCAGCCGCGCGAGCGCAAAGCACGTTTGGGATCAAGCAGGCCAAACTTGCTTGCCACCACCACTAACGCTGCTCCGAAGGTCATCGCGAACGCGACCATCACGAGCATGCCAATGGCCAACGGCACACCGAGTGTCTGGAAGTACGGCAGCCGAGTGAAGCTCAGGCAGAACGTGGCCCCCGCAATCGTGAGCCCGGAGCCGACGATGACGTGGGCCGTGGTGCCGAACATGGTGTAGTACGCCGATTCTCGATCCTGCCCGAGGCTGCGCGCCTCCTGATAGCGGCCGATCAGGAAGACCGCGTAATCGACCGCGATGGCGATGGCCAGCGTCACCACGAGGCTGGTGGCGAATGTCGAGAGCCCGATGATGTTGTGATAGCCCAGGAATGCGATCGTCCCGCGGACGGTTGCGACGCTGATCCCGAGCGTTGCCATGATCAGCAGGGTCGTGATGATGGAGCGGAAGAACGCCAACAGCATGACCACGATGACCACCATGGTCAGTTTTTCCACGGACTTCATGCTGCTGTGGCCGATCGCTTGCTGCTCGG
The DNA here is from genome assembly GCF_010731595.1 of Mycobacterium seoulense. Lineage (NCBI taxonomy): Bacteria > Bacillati > Actinomycetota > Actinomycetes > Mycobacteriales > Mycobacteriaceae > Mycobacterium > Mycobacterium seoulense. Next base: position 3,325,776 of record NZ_AP022582.1, read on the forward strand.
CGGCCAACGCCGCACCGCCGGTGAGATAGGCCTTCACGCCGGGGGGTGCCGGGATCTGGTCGATGATCTTGTGCACGGCTGCCACCGAGTCGTTGGCCTTGGCCTCGCCCTGGTTGCCAACCAGGTTGATCTGCGCGTACGCGGCCTTTCCGTCGCCGCTTTGCACGCCCGAGGCGGTCAGCGGGTCGCTCCAGAAATCCTGGACGTGCTCGACGTGCGCGGTGTCGGCGCGCAAGGCGGCGACCAGCTTCCCGTAATACTCACGCGCCTGCGGACCCAGCCGGTCCTTACCTTCGAGCACAATCATCGCCGAGCTGTCGGAACTGTATTCCTCGAACACCCGCCCGATCCGTTGCATGGCCACAGCCGCGGGCGCGCCCTTCGGGCTCATCGACACCGAGCGCAACTCACCGACCTTCTCGAGCTGCGGAGTCGAGACGTTCAGGAAGACGGCCAACCCAATCCAGGCAACGATGATCGGCACCGAGAGCTTGCGCATCACCAGCGCGATGCCCCCGAAATGCGCGCGAGGGTGGACCGGCACCCGGAGCTCCTCGGTCACCGCCTCCGACACCGGCGCGCTCATGCCGACTTCACGATGCAGTACGTCTGGGCGTTGTACCCGTCGACTACGCGCTCAGCGCGCAGTTGGTCATCGACATAGACGCGACAGCCGAGGGAGTCGGCATCACCTTGTGCGACCAGCGTCGCGGAGACCGATGGATCTGTTGTGGACAGGGTCAACGACCAGGGCAGGGCGACGTTACTCACCCGCTGCGGAAGCGCTTTGAGGTCGGTGTAGTTGATGTCGACGACCGCACCGGCGGGACCGGAGACCTCGTAACGCACCACCTTTGGGTTGAATCGCTTGGCGTCTCCGGCGAAGTTCATCGGCGCCACCAGCACCGGGTCCGAGCCGAAGATGCTCCGGATCCGGCTGACGGCCACACCACCGAGGGCGATGACCACCACCATCGTCAACGGCAGCCAAACACGTTGGAGCACTTTCAATTCAACCCCTCCCTACGGCCGCATGCCTCCCTCAGCAACAGCCGGTCGGCAGTCTGAACCTATACGATCGTTTGAGTTCAATCAACCGAAGGGTAGAGTATGTGAGCGGGACAACGTCGCCGCCGTCAGGGTGGTCCAAGTCACCATGCGTTCTGGGGGTAACCTGCACGAAAGGAGGCGTTCGGAATGGCCAAACCAGTGGCTGCTCGCGGTTTCGCGCGCGAGCGCGTGCTTGACGCGGCCCTTGAGCTGTTCGCCCAACATGGCATTCGCGGCACTTCCATCCAAATGATCGCCGCGCGGCTCGGCGTTACCAAAGCCTCGGTCTACTACCAATTCCAGTCCAAGGACGACATCGTTCTTGCAGTCGCCGAGCCGATATTCGATGACCTCGCACACATTCAGCGCATCGCCGACATGCTCCCCACGCCGCAAGCGCGCCGCGATGTCGCCCTGAGCGGTGTCGTCGACCTTGTCATCCGACACCGCCAAGTGGCCAACGTCGTCTACGGCGATCCGGTCATGACCGAGCTGATCAACACCCACCCAGATCTCCACCACATTGTCGACAGCTTCACCGATCTGCTGCTCGGCGCTCGAAGAACCGACTCCGATCTGGTGGCCATGACAATGCTCACCGCCGGGATCTATGGATGTGCGGCCGACTCGCGCCTGCGCGGCATCACCGACGACGACCTGCGGGATATGTTGCAGGATATCGTCAAGATCTTCACCGCTGCGCTATCGGCGCACTGCCAAACTGGGCCCCGGTAGCAAGTGGCGCAATAGCGCCGCGCGGCTTTCATCGGCTCAATCCGATCGGCCTCGTGGGTCGGCCCTCACATCCGCTCGGCACCAATAAGAACATTTGTCAGAATCGCCTGCAGCAGCGCAAAGTTCACTCAATCAGTTCGGACGTGACGGGAAATCGATTCCAACCAGATCGCGCCCCGCATATCCGCCACCCTCCACCAGTGCTGGGTCCACCAACCGAAGACGCGTGCTGTCACAAACGCCGCGCGGCAGTGGGTGTGATGGTTTTCACTGCTCTCCGAGAGGGTGCAGATCCTTAGCGCAGCTATATTCTGCTCGTCGTGGTCGACGATCCATTGGTGCGCAACGGCATTGGCAGTGAAGTTGGCGATCTCGCGGAATATGTTCTTGCCGATGGCACTATTGTGCTGCCCGAGGGCGTGACCCTGACTTCATTCCTCGACCGCAACCGGGCGGCTTTCGGCGACCAGCGTTCCTATCGCTTCATCGACTACGCCAGGGTGCGCGACGGCCTCGCCGTCGACCTGAGTTGGAACGATCTATGGTCACAAGTGCGCGCGATTGGCGCCCGGTTGCAACACGTCACCTCGCCCGGTGACCGGGTGGCGATCGTTGCACCGCAAGGTTTGCACTACGTTGCTGCCTTCTTCGCCGCAATCCACGCCGGCAACGTCGCGGTCCCACTTTTCGCGCCGACTCTGTCCGGACACGCCCAGCGGTTAGCGGCAGTGCTGGCAGACGCTCGACCCGCCGCAGTGTTGACCACCACCGCGGCCGCCGAGCCGATCCGCACGTTTATCAGGACGCTGCCACCACAAGCACGTCCGCGATTGATCGCCGTCGATGCAGTCCCAGAATCACTGGGCGCGACATTTTTCGACGTGACCCGTGACAGCGATGATGTGGCGTATCTGCAATACACATCAGGGTCGACGCGCACGCCGGCCGGGGTGGAGATCACCCACCGCGCCGTGTGCACCAACGTCATACAGATGATCCTCGCGGGCGGACTTGACCTCAAAATCCGTAGCGTGAGCTGGCTGCCCCTGTATCACGACATGGGTCTGATAATGATCATGTTCCCCGCACTGTTCGGAGAGTCCATCACGCTGATGGACCCCATGGCCTTCCTCCGGCGGCCCTACCGATGGATCAAGCAGCTGGGCGCTGAGGCCCGGTACGGGCGGACGTTTGCGGCCGCTCCGAACTTCGCCTTCGAACTGACCGCCGAACGTGGTCTCCCCCCACAAGGCGAGACCCTCGACCTGAGCAACGTCGTCTGCCTGCTCAACGGATCCGAGCCGGTGACGATGTCGGCCATCGACAAATTCACCAACGCCTTCGCCCCCTACGGTCTGCCGGCCGCGGCGATCAAGCCGTCCTACGGAATGGCGGAAGCAACCCTCTCGGTGGCCAGCATCGCCCAAGACGCCAAGGCGAGTGCAATCTGTTTGGATCGTGAGCAGCTCGGCGCCGGCCGGGCGATTCCCGTCGCCGCGACAAGCCCAGGCGCCGTCTCCCACGTCTCGTGTGGCCAACCGATCCCCAATCAGTGGGCGGTGATTACCGACACCGACGGGGCCGAAGTTCCCGACCGCATGATCGGGCAAATCTGGTTGCACGGTAATAATATTGGCCGCGGGTACTTCGGCCGCGCAGATGAAACACAGCGCGTATTCGCCAATAAGCTGCAATCGCGACTCCAACACGGCAGCCACGCCGAGGGGGCCCCCGACAACGGATACTGGCTGGCAACCGGAGACCTCGGCGTTTACATCGACGGCGAACTGTATCTCACCGGGCGGATCAAAGACCTCATCATCATCGACGGCCGCAACCACTACCCCCACGACATCGAAACCACGGTCAGCGACGCCTCGGCCGCCATCCGCAGCGGGTACGTCGCCGCGTTCTCCGTTCCCCGCGAGGCGATTGAATCGTCCGATGACCGCACCGGAGAACAGGTCGTCATCGTGGCCGAACGCGCAGCCGGTGCCGGGCGCGCGGACCCTGCCCCGATCCTCAACGCTGTGCGCGCCGCGATCGCACGACAGCATCACATCCGTGTCGCCGACATCAAACTCGTAGCCGCTGGTGCGATTCCCCGCACCACAAGCGGCAAGCTCGCGCGCAACGCCTGCCGGGCCGATTACCTCGCCGGGCGGTTCCACCCCAGCCAAGAATGAGCTCAGACGCATTCAGTTCTCACTTCTTCTGAAGGCGAATCTCCATGGCAACCGACTACGACCAACCACGCTCCAACCCTGAAGACCCAGAAAAGGATTCACTCGGCGTGCTGCGCCTCGCACGCGAAGCTGCCAGGATTCGCTTTTCAGCGAGGACATCGACACCGCCGAACCCTCGAGCTGCCGGGCGCCGACCTCTCCCGTGACGCACTCCAAACCCAGGTTCTCCCTCAACAAGTCGATGAATCTACTTGTGCCCATTGCTATCTGGTGCAGCACAAACGCCGATTGGCCAGCAACATCCATGCCCAACCCATATGCACCGATTGCGACCAACCACCACCCTCACACCCAGGGGCCTCACCGAAACGCCGCTGACGTCCGCACTACTTCGAGCCAAGCCGGGACCTGTCGCGCCGGCGATATCCCCGACCGCATGCCCTCCCGCCGTTCCACGATGGTGCGCGCGGCGCTGGCCAAGATCAGCGCCGATCTTTTCGCCGATCCTGGCCGGTAACAGGCGACGCATGACGGTCAAAGTGGGCGCCACTCACGGCGACAGCTCATGGCTTGATCCCATAACCCTCGCCATCGTCGGCCAGGTAGGTGACCACATACCACCGTCGATGCGGCTCCACGCTGTTGTCGTACTCCTCGGTCGCGGTCGCCCGCTCGAGCCGAACGTCCGTCAGTCCCGGATTGTGCACGCGGACATAGTCTTCGAGCTCGGCGAGCAACGCGTCGCCCGTCAGTGTCGTATCCGCGAGCGCCTTCGCCTCGCGCTTGGCCCAACTCACGCGTTACATCTTGCCCCGGCCAATGCGGCCGGCGGCCGACCCGTGGGGTTAGGTTGCCATCCGACCGTCGAGCACAATGCCCAACCGAACGGCGCCGCCCCTGCGGTGCACGCCCTCGATACGGACCTCGATGTCTGGCCGCCGCGGCTTGCTGGCGGTCGACGTGGCCGGGTTGTCGAAGGTGATCATCGGCGATCTCCTCTCTCGCTAGGCCCCCGCTCTATTCAGGGTGCGACACGTATACCGACTATTGGGGGTGCGACACGATCACGATTAGGGCAAGACGGTGTGCATCAGCATCACGTCGTACGCCGACCACAGCGACAGGTTGAAGTACAGGTCGCGCCCCGACGACCACGGGTGGATCATCGGCGCGTAGATGCCACCCGGCATCGAGAACGACGACACCAGCGGTTGCTCCGGGCTCCACGGCCCCTGCGGGGTCGGGGCGGTGCGTGCCACCACGTCGTTGCTGCCGCCGTTGGTGTAAAGCACCAGATACTGCTTGAGGTAGTTGTTGTACTGGGCCGACATCTCGCCCACCGGCCCCGGGAAGATCGGTGTGGCCGCACCCGGATTGTTCGGGACCCAGCGGCCGCCCTCGTCGCCGTTCCAGTACTGGTACTTGGTGAGGTCGGGCAGCTGACCCGGGGGCACGCGCGACAGGAAGGCCGCGCCACCGCGTCCCGATGGGGTCCCGAACTGGTAGAGGTAACCGTCGTTGCCCTTCATGAACGCACCCATCTGGAAGTTCTCGTTGCCAGGAGTGAACCCGGCTCCCGGGATGGCGTCCGCTGAGGCGGTGCGGATCGAGGTGGGAAAGATCCCCCAGTTCTGGCCGTTGTCGTTGGACCGCGCGATCGCCGAGTAGTTCGTCGACCATTCGCCGTCGCGGCCCCACTGCCGGATGGACATGTAGCTCATGTACTGCGTCCGGCCGATCGCGATGCCGGCGGTGGGAATGATCCCGGTCTCGTGGGCAGCCTTGTGGATGGTGTTGACGACCTGCTTGGACAGGCTCGGCGCCCACACCGGTGAACCCGAGTACCGGTCGTTGGGGACGCCTTCGGCGATGTGGATGCCGTGCGACAGATCATGGTCCGAGCTGCGGAAGAGTGTGTTGTAGCGCCACTGCTGGCCCTTGACCTTGCAGTAGCCGAAGGTGTCACCGAAGGCCATCAGCACCTGGCGGTTCGCCGGATCCCCGTTGTCCCAGGCGATTCCGAGGTCGGTACCGGAGATGCTGAACCGCTGCAGAGTCTTGTTCGGGCCGTCGGGCCCGGTCACCCAGTCGACCAGCGACGTCGGCGCCCCCGCGATCGAGGGGGGCGGCGCCGGCGCGGGTTGCGGCGGCGGGACCGGGGCCGCGTTCGGCTGCAACTGACCGGCGTTCGGCGGCTGTGCGAGGCCGGGGGCCGGCGGATTGGGACCGGGCGGTAACACCTCCGCCTGCGGCCTCATCGGGGCGACCTGCCGAGGGATCGCCGGCTTGAGGAACGACGAGATCAGCGGGCCCAGTTTGGGCAGCGGCGCCTGGTCGTTGGCGTGGCTGGGTCTGCGCCCGGTGGGTGGCTGGACGACCGGCTGGGGTGCGGGCATCGCCGGCGGCGCGGCGGGTGGGTCGACGTTCGCTTCCGGCGCGCCGCATGGGGTGGCATTGGCCGACGGTGCGGGACCGACCACGTAGACGAGTCCGACAGCGGCCGCCGACGCCATCGATAGCGACACACTTCGAAGAATCGCCGACATGTAACACCTTTCGAGCGGCGGGACACCGCATTGACGTCCGCAGTTGGCTCATGTGACGATAGTGATCAGCGCGGCAGTTGTGACTAGTGATGCGACGATAGGTACGCATCCGTGACCGTGTCGCAACGCAGCCCGCCCCCGGTCATCACCCGCCCGATCGCAGTGACCGCGCAGGCGCGTGCCTGACCGCCACGGAGCATCTCGCCGAACACCGTGCGATGGGCCCCTGGGGCCAGGTACGCTCCCATCCGCCAGCACACCCGTCATCGCCGTCGGCTAGCGCTGCGGCCAACCCCGGCAAACACGGCCCGGCTGCCCGGGTGCGCGGCCCGCCAAGGAGGGCGACCGATGACTGTGCGTAATGATCTGCGCGGCAAGCTGATCCAAAGCCCAGCGTATCTTCGCCGCGTGGTCGCCGCGTCCATGGCGGGCACGGTGGTGGAATGGTACGAATTCTTCCTCTACGGCACCGCCGCCACCCTGGTCTTCAGCAAAGTGTTCTTCCCCCGGGGCGGCAACGAGCTCGACGCGATCCTGGCCGCCTTCGTGACCTATGCGGTGGGCTTCGCCGCCCGCCCCCTCGGCGGCATCGTCTTCGGCCAGTTCGGCGACCGGTACGGCCGAAAAAAACTGCTGCAGCTCAGCCTGCTGCTGGTCGGCGTCTCCACGTTCGCGATGGGCTGCCTGCCCACCTTCGCCCAGATCGGCTACTGGGCCCCGGCGTTGCTGGTGGTGCTGCGCTTCCTGCAGGGCTTCGCCGTCGGCGGCGAGTGGGGCGGGGCGATCCTGCTGGTCGCCGAGCACAGCCCGAAGTCCCACCGCGGGTTCTGGGCCAGCTGGCCGCAGGCCGGCGTCCCCGGCGGGAACATGCTCGCCACCGTGGTGCTGCTGGTGCTCACCTCGACGCTCTCGGATGCGGCGTTCCTGGGCTGGGGCTGGCGCGTGGGGTTCTGGCTGTCCGCGGTCGTGGTCCTGATCGGTTACTACATCCGCACCAAGGTGACCGACGCGCCGATCTTCTACGAAGCGCAGCGTCAGGACGACCGCATCAACGCCAGCCGCCTCGGAGTTATCGAGGTGCTAAAGCGCTATCCGCGTGGCGTTTTCACCGCCATGGGCATGCGCCTCGGCGAGAACACCATGTACTACCTCGTCGTCACCTTCTCCATCACCTATCTGAAGGTCCACGTGCACGCCGACACCAAGACGATCCTGTGGTGGCTGCTGGCCGCGCACGCCGTCCACTTCGCCGTCATCCCGCTGGCCGGCAGCCTCAGCGATCGATTGGGCAGGCGGCCAATCTATTTCATCGGCGCGCTCTGCGCGTGCACCTGGGGCTTCTTCGCGTTCCCGATGATGAACAGCGGACGCAACGCCGTCATCATGTCGGCGATCGTCATCGGTCTGGTCTTTCACGGCCTGATGTACGCGGTCCAGCCGGCGGCCATGGCCGAGATGTTCCCCACCCGCATGCGGTATTCGGGGGTTTCCCTCGGTTACCAGGTCACCTCGATCTTGGCCGGTTCGCTGGCGCCGATCATCGCGGTTCGCCTGCTCGAGACCTACCGGTCCGCGGTGCCCATCGCGTGGTACCTGGCCGCAACCGCCGCGGTGAGCGCCCTGGCCGTCCTCGCCGCCGCCGAGACCAAGGGCATCGACTTGGCCGCCCTCGACTCCGCCGACGCCCGCAGACAACGGACCGATGCGGCGCTCCGATCGGACGGCAGCGAGCTCGTCGAGGGCGCCATCTGAACCCGTGTGCGACGCCGTCACGCGTAACCCGCATGTTTGTCCGCCGCGGTACGGGGCAATGTTCCATGAGAGGCGCACGCGTCGGCCGGCCTTCGCGTTCGCCTAGGTCCCGTCGGTTCAGCCCGAGAGCCGACGGGGCCGCCCTCATTTTGCGGGCCCTCCTTAACCATGACCCGCTCGCGGATACGACCCAACGACGAGGCCGTCCAGGAGTAGCCTGCGGCGTATGGATGGCTCAGCCGGCATCTGGATCCTGGGCGGCCGCCAAACCGATTTCGCCCGCAACCTCACCAGAGAGGGCCGCGACTTCGCCGCCCTGACCGCCGAGATCGTCGAGGCCACGCTGGCCTCGGCCAAGATCAACGCCGCCGACATCGAAGTGGTCCACGTGGCGAACGCCTTCGGTGAGATGTTCGCCCGCCAGGGTCACCTCGGGGCGATGCCCGCGACGGTCTGCCCCGATCTCTGGGACACCCCGGCCTCCCGGCACGAGGCCGCGTGCGCGTCGGGCAGCGTCGCCGCCCTGTCCGCGATGGCCGATCTGCGGTCCGGTGCCTATGACACCGCGCTGGTGGTGGGCATCGAGCTCGAGAAGACCGTGCCCGGTGACACCGCGGCGCAACACCTGGGAGCGGCAGCGTGGACGGGTCACGAGGGGGCCGACGCGCGGTACGTGTGGCCGTCGATGTTCGCCACGGTCGCCGACGAATACGACCGACGCTACGGCTTGGACGACGCACATCTGCGCGCCATTGCGCAGCTGAACTTCGCGAACGCCCGGCGTAACCCCAACGCTCAGACCCGGGCATGGACGGTCCCGGACCCCATCACGGACGACGACACCACCAACCCCGTCACCGAGGGCCGGTTGCGGCGCTTTGACTGCAGCCAAATGACCGACGGTGCCGCAGGATTGGTGTTGGTCGGGGATGCCTATCTGCGCGATCACCCGGATGCGCGCCCGATCGGCCGCATCGAGGGTTGGGGGCACCGGACGGTGGGGCTGGGCCTGCGGCAGAAGCTGGACCGAGCCGCGGACGACCCCTACATCCTTCCGCACGTGCGGGCCGCGGTGCACGATGCGTTGCGGCGCGCCCGGCTGACGCTCGACCACGTCGACGGCTACGAGGTGCACGACTGTTTCACGCCCAGCGAGTACCTGGCCATCGACCACATCGGGTTGACCGGCCCCGGTGAGTCCTGGAAGGCCATCGAAAACGGCGAGATCGAGCTCGGCGGCCGGCTCCCCATCAATCCCAGCGGCGGCCTCATCGGCGGCGGCCACCCGGTCGGGGCCTCCGGCGTGCGCATGCTGCTCGACGCGGCCAAACAGGTCAGTGGCGCGGCCGGCGAGTATCAGGTCGACGGGGCGAGGACGTTCGGCACCCTCAATTTCGGCGGCAGCACCGCCACCACCGTGAGTTTCGTTGTCGCCACGGCGGAAGGCGCGCGACATGGACGTTGAGCTCGTCGGCAAGTTCTTGTCCACACTGCCCGAAGACGACGACCACCCCTACCGCACCGGGCCGTGGCGTCCCCAGACCACCGAGTGGAACACCGACGACCTCACCGCCGTGGAAGGGCAGATCCCGCACGACCTGGATGGCATCTACCTGCGGAACACCGAAAATCCGCTGCACCCCGCCCTGAAGACGTATCACCCCTTCGACGGCGACGGCATGCTGCACATCGTCGGATTCCGCGATGGAAAAGCCTTCTATCGCAACCGCTTTGTGCGCACCGACGGCTTCCTGGCGGAGAACGAGGCCGGTGAGCCACTCTGGCCGGGGCTGGCCGAGCCCGTGCAGTTGGCCAAGCGCAAGGACGGCTGGGGCGCTCGCACCCTGATGAAGGACGCGTCGAGCACCGACGTCATCGTGCACCGGGGCGTCGCGCTGACCAGCTTCTACCAGTGCGGCGACCTCTACCGCGTCAATCCGTGGTCGGGTGAAACCCTGGGCAAGGAGACCTGGAACGGGCGCTTCCCCACCGAGTGGGGTGTGTCCGCGCACCCGAAGGTGGACAGCAGAACCGGTGAACTGCTGTTCTTCAATTACAGCAAGCGCGACCCGTACATGCGCTACGGCGTGGTCGACGAGAACGGCGAGCTCGTCCACTACGTCGACATCCCCCTGCCCGGGCCGCGGCTGCCGCACGACATGGCATTCACCGAGAACTATGTGATTCTCAACGACTTTCCGTTGTTCTGGGACCCCGTCCTGCTCGAGCAGGACGTGCACCTGCCGGGCTTTCACCCCGACCTGCCGTCGCGTTTCGCGGTCCTGCCCCGCCGCGGCGGAACCGGGGACATCCGATGGTTCGAGGCGGACCCCACGTTCGTGTTGCACTTCGTCAACGCCTACGAGGACGGTGACGAGATCGTGCTCGACGGCTTCTTCGAGGGCGACCCTTCGCCGATTGACCACGGTGGCACCAAGTGGGACAAGCTGTTCCGGTTCCTGGCGCTGGATCGGCTGCAATCCCGGCTGCACCGGTGGCGTTTCAACCTGGCCACCGGCGCCGTGCGCGAGGAGCGGCTGTCGGAGTCGGTCACCGAGTTCGGGACCATCAACCCCGACTACGCCGCAAGCGACTACCGCTACGCCTATGCCGCCACGGGCAAACCGGGCTGGTTCCTTTTCGACGGGCTGGTCAAACACGATCTGCGCACCGGTAGCCAACAGGAATTCTCCTTCGGCGACGGCGTCTACGGCAGCGAGACGGCGATGGCGCCGCGGCGCGGTGCCACCGGCGAGTGCCACCGGCGAGGACGACGGCTACCTGATCACCTTGACCACCGACATGAATACCGACGCCTCGTATTGCGTGGTTCTCGACGCCGCGCGCGTGGCCGACGGCCCGGTATGCAGAATTCAACTGCCGGAGCGCATTTCCAGCGGCACCCATGCGACGTGGGCGCCCGGCGAGCAGCTCCGGCGCTGGGACACCGCGGAGTCGGCGGCGACCGCGGTCGGGCTGTGATGGACGTCCACAAGCCCCGCCGGACCACGCACTGGCCGATGCAGCTGGCGTCGATCGGCGGCATTCGCTTCGCGCGCCGGTCGTCGAACTTCCAAGAGGCGGTGCGGTTTTACCGCGAGCTGGTGGGGTTGCCGCTCTACGAGACGTTCGGCGACAGCTACGGCAGCAACGGCGCGATCTTCGGCCTGCCCAGCTGGAACCTGACCCTGGAGATCGTGGAATCCGTCGAGCCCGTCGCGGTGGACCCCCACGAACAGCTGTGCCTGTACTTCCCCGACCGGCAGGCGCAGCAGGCGGCGATCGTCCGCCTGCAAGCGGCGGGCATCGAACCGGTCGAACAGCATCCGTACTGGGAGGCGACGGGCGCGATCACCTACCGCGACCCCGACGGCCGCGAAATCGTGTTCGCCCCGTTCGTGTTCGGCGTCAACGAGCCCGCCGACAGCTCCGCGTCGGGGACACACGAGTTCCCGTCGCCGTAGAGACCTCAGCGACCGGACCGACCGGAAGCCAGCGCCGCGACGACGGCGGCGATCGAACACACCACCGCACAGACCGCCGCGATCGCGGCGACGTAGAGGCCGTATTGGGCCGACACCGGCGGATTGACGTTGAGCTTGTAGTACCACACCGTCAGGGCGACGATGAGCAAGGAAATCACCAGCGCCGCAACCGAAGCGAGCCGCACCGCCAGGCCGCGACCCACCATCGCCCCGGTCACCAGCAGCGCCGAGGACAACAGCACGATGAGCTGGCCGGCGCCGAACCCCCGCGGAAGTTCCAAGTTGCCGTGAGCGCCCCCGATGCCGCTGGCCCAGCCCCCGCCGTTGACCGCCGTCGTCAGCCAGGGCAGCCACGCGCTGGCCGAGATCACCAGCGCGAAAAGCGCCACCAGCCAACCAGGGCGCAGCCGGCGAGTCATGTCAGCGAGATTAGCCGACCGGGGACCGGCCCCGTGGGCGTCACGCTAGCGTGGCGCTGCTCGGTCAGCGGTGGCCGCCGCCGGAACCGTTCATGCCGGGGTCGGGCCGAGTGAACACCGTGACGAAGTTCTGCAGCGACGTGTCGATGTCGCCGCGCAGCGCGGCGGCGACGATCATGCCGATCGGCCCGAACAGTGCCGGGCCACCGAGGTGGACGTCGAAGCTGACGACGGAGCCCTCCTCGGCGGGCTGAACTTTGGCCATGAGTTTGACCTTGACGCCACCGACGCCGTCGCCGTTGAGCGTCATGCCCTCCGGTGGCTTGTACCGAACGACCGTCCACCTGATCCGGTTGTACATGCCCTTGACTTCGACGATCGACTCCACGACCGTGCCCTTGTCGATGTCGTCGGGCAGTGTGCTGCGCCACACCCGGTGGATGGTCAGCCAGTCCTTGTACCGGGACAGGTCGGAGGCATGCTTCCAGGCCACCTCGGGTGGCAGCGGGACGTCGATGGATCCGGAGAGTTTCGCCATGAGCTCAGTCCTGGTGGTCGCCTTGTGCCGCCGATTCGGCCGCCTTCTTGGCCTGTTCCTGCACTTTGTGGATGGTGTCGGAGTACTTGCCCTGCGTCTTGTCGTCGACGAATTCGCCGGCCTTGTCGATCGCCGTCTCGACCTTGTCGGCGTTCTGCGACAACAGTTCTTTGGCCTTGTCCAGGAATCCCATGTACCCGTCCTTTCCCCGCCGAAATCCTACTTGCCCGGTGAAAGCCGGCCGGCGGGCGATCCGAGTGGTCAGCGCCACAACCGCGGGTGCACGCCCAGGATCCGGGCGCGGATCCACCACATCGCCTCGACCGCGGCGGCACCCAGGACGCCGACCCCCACGGCGGCCGACGTCACCGCCACATTGGACGGGTCGAGCAAGAATGCCTTGCGGGCCAGCGGCAGGCTGAAGATCACCACGTAGGCCAGGCCGGACCCGGCGACCAGCGCGATCCGCCACCACTGGTAGGGGCGCGCGACCACCGCGAGCACCCACAGCGCCGTCATCAGCAGCGTGATCAGCGCCGCGGTGGACGCCTGCTCCTGTTGCTGGAACGTCGCGTGCCGGCCGTGGTAGGCCAGCAGGTAGGAGGCGAAGGTTGCGGTGCCGACGATCAGCCCGGAGGGCAGCGCCGAACTGAGCACCCGCCGCACGAAGCCGGGATTGGCGCGTTCGTTGTTGGGGGCGAGCGACAGGATGAACGCCGGGATCCCGATGGTGAACCACGCGGCGATGGTGACGTGGATCGGCTGGAACGGGTACAGCAAGGGATCGGCCTTGAGCGGCTTGGCGAACAGGCACTCGATGCCGACCAGCAGCGCCAGCAGCACCGAGTAGACGGTCTTGGTCAAGAACAGGTTGGCGACCCGCTCGATGTTGCCGATCACCCGACGGCCCTCGCCGACGACATACGGGAGGGTGGCAAACCTATTGTCCAGCAACACGATCTGCGCGACGGCTCGCGACGCCGGGCTGCCGGCGCCCATCGCCACACCGATGTCGGCATCTTTGAGCGCCAGCACGTCGTTGACGCCGTCGCCGGTCATCGCGACGGTGTGCCCGTGCGACTGCAGGGCGTGCACGATCGCCCGCTTCTGGTCCGGCCGCACCCGGCCGAAGGTCGTGTAGGTGTCCAGCGTGTCGGCCAGTTGCGTGGCGTCCGACGGCAGCCGGCGCGCGTCCATCGTCTCGCCGCGCAGCCCGAGCTTTCCGGCGACCGCGCCGACCGACACCGCGTTGTCGCCGGAGATCACCTTCACCGAAACACCTTGCTCGGCAAAGTAATCCAGCGTTTGCGCGGCGTCCGGGCGCACCCTCTGCTCGAGGACCACCAGCGCGACGGGTGTGACGCGGCCCGGCGCGCCCGGGTGGTCGACGGCCACGTCACCGGTGCCCACGAGCAGCACCCGCAACCCCTGCGCGCCGATCCGCTCGGCTTGTTCGGCAGCCGCCGACGCCGGCTCGAGCAGCACATCCGGCGCCCCGATCACCCAGTTGCCGCGCTCGCCGAAGGACACCCCGCTCCACTTGGTGGCCGACTTGAACGGCGCGGTCGCCGTGGCGATCCAGTCGGGTGGCCGTTGATAGGCCTCGGCGATCGCCTGCATGCTGGCGTTGGGTCGCGGGTCGGCGGCGGCCAACGCCGCCAACGCGTCGGTGACCGTGTGCTGCTGTGCCGCTTCGAGTTCCTCGACACGCGCGACGCGCATGCCGTTTTCGGTCAGGGTGCCCGTCTTGTCCGCGCAGACCACGTCGACCCGGGCGAGCCCCTCGATGGCGGGCAGCTCCTGCACCAGGCATCGACGCTGGCCGAGCCGGATCACCCCGACGGCGAACGCGACCGACGTCAGCAGCACAAGGCCTTCGGGCACCATCGGCACCAGCGCACCCACCGTCCGCAGCACCGACTGCCGCCAGCCCACGTGGGTGGTGAACATTTGGGTGTAGATCGTCAGCAGACCGGCTGGCACCAGCAGGTAGGTGATGAACTGCAGGATCCGGTTGATGCCGTTGCGCAGTTCGGATTTGACCAGGGTGAACCTGCTGGCCTCCTCGGCGAGCCTGGCGGCGTAGGCCTGCGGCCCGACCTTCGTGGCGCGGTAGGCACCCGACCCGGCGACGACGAAGCTCCCCGACATCACCACATCGCCGGGGGCTTTGGCGACCGGGTCGGCCTCGCCGGTCAGCAGCGACTCGTCGACCTCGAGACTCGTCTCCTCGACGATCTGACCGTCGACCACGACTTGGTCGCCCGGTCCCAGTTCGATGATGTCGTCGAGCACCACTTCGGCAGGCAACCGGGTTTGGGTCCCGGAATGCCTGCGCACCAACGGTTTCGCCTGCCCGACGATGGCCAACGCGTCCAGCGTCCGTTTGGCCCGGATCTCCTGGACCATGCCGATGACGCTGTTGGCGACGATGAGCAGGCCGAACATCCCGTTGATCAGCGAGCCCGTCGCGAGCACGATCAGCAGCAACACCCCCAGGATCGCGTTGATCCGGGTGAAGACGTTGGCCCGCACGATGTCCGGGATGCTGCGGGTGGCGCGCTCCCGGACCGCGTTGCTCTTGCCTTCGGCGACCCGCTGCGCAACCTCGGCGTCGGTCAGTCCGGCGATCATCGGGTGAACGTTCCCAGCTTGTCCGAGTCGTAGTACTCCAGGTTCAAGGTAGTGGCCGGCGAACCGGAAAACGTGGCCTTGGAAATCGTTCCGGGTGGGGCGTTTTCGTCGGTCAATCCGAAGGTGAAGGTGTCGCCGTCCCAATGCGTCAGGGTGACCATCCGGTTCTTCGGGCCCATCGCAATGTGCAGCGCGCCGTCATGCTCGGTGACGACGGCCGGGCCCCAGTAGTCGCTGGCGTAGACGCCGGCGTAATCGCCGAGCGGCCTGGCCGGGGCCGGGTTGGCCGGTGGCTGCTTGCCGACCAGCGAGCCCTCCGGATTGTTCAGCCAGCCGATCGCCTTCTGGTACAGGGCTCCCCAGTCCTCGCGGATTTGGCCGTACTCGACGAGATCCATGAATTCGGCGGTCAGCGTTTCGGGGATGCCGTAGGGCGCGCCATTCGTCAGCGCGACGATGCCCAGGTCCTCCGAGGGCATGACCACGAAGTTCGTCGCGGCCCCCAGATCGAAGGCGCCGGAATGGCTGTATTCGGTGCGCCCCGAGGAATCCACCGAGGCGTTGAACCCGTATCCGTAGAACCCGGTGCGCGCCTTGGGTGTGGTCGCGGGCGCCGAGACCATCTGCGGGCTGGTGGCGGCCAGCAGGGATTCCGGTGAGGCGATCCGCCGGCCGTCGTAAGTTCCGTTGCCCAGCAACATCATCAACCAGCGGGCCATGTCGTTGACCGACGAGCTCACGCCGCCCGCGGGCGACTGGGGATCCGGGTCCCGCTGGAATCGAGCCTCCCACTTGCCGGCCGTCTTGACGTGATTGACCGCGCGGTTGGGCCTTGCGACGAAGTCGGCGAAGCGCGAGCTGGTCGACGTCATTCCCAGGGGGCGGTAGAGCACCTCGTCGGACAGGTCCTCCCACGACTTGCCCGCGGCGGCGGCCACCGCCTCGGCGGCGGCGGTCACGCCGTAGTTGGTGTAGGCATAGCTGATCCGAAAGGGCCCCAGCGGCAGGTACTTCAGCCGTTCGAGGGTCTGACGACGGTCGTAGCCCAGGTCTTCCAGTTTGTCACCGGCGTGGTCGGGCAGCCCGGAGCGATGCGAGTACAGGTCGCCGACGGTGACATGGCTGGTGACGTAGGGATCGCCGAGGATGAACCACGGCAGCTTGGACGCCACCGGGGTGTCCCATGCGACGACGTTGTCGCTGACCTCGTGCGCGACCACCGTCGAACCGACCGATTTGGACACCGAGGCCAGCTGGAAGACGGTGTCGGCGTCCACCCGGTTGTCCTGCCCCTGCCCCTTGGTCGCGTCCTTGACGCCGAATCCCTTGGCGTACAGCACCTTTCCCCCGTGCACGATGGCGACGGCCATTCCCGGGACGCCGGTGCTCTTCATCAGGTCGCCGACCAGGCCATCGACCTTTGCGACCGCCTCGTCGATGCGCCCGGCGGGAATCGCCACACCGGACACCTCGTTGGGCGGTGCGTCGGAGAGCGCGGGCGGGCTGGACACCGGTTGCGCGGGCCCACATCCGGTCATGCCCAGCAGCACGGTGACAGCGGCCGCGGCCGCGCGTTTCGTCATGGCGGAACTCTAGCCCGCTACGGGTGCCGGGCCCCGGATCAGAGCCGCCACCAGGGATTCGATTTCACCGCAGCGGAGGGATCGATGCGTTGGCCGGGGGCGGGAACCGCCACCTCGACCCGTGCCGGCGCCGCGGCCGCGAGCAGACGTTCGACCGGCTCGGCCCACGGATGGGGGGCCAGCCGGAAGGTGCCCCAGTGGATCGGCACGAGCAGCCCCGCGTCGGTGAGGTCCAGATGCGCCCGGACCGCCTCCTCGGGGTTCATGTGGACGTCCGGCCACGCGGTGTTGTAGGCGCCGATGGGCAGCAGCGTCAGGTCGAACGGTCCGTGGTCGGCGCCGCTCTGCGCGAAGCTCTTGGTGTAGCCGGTGTCGCCGCCGAAATACGCGCGGTGGTTCGGGCCGATGAACGCCCACGACGCCCACAGTGTGGTGTTGCGGTCCAGGAATCGGCCCGAAAAGTGCCGGGCCGGAAGGCAAGTCACGATGAGCTCGTCGACCCGGCCGCTCTCATGCCAGTCGAGCTCGATGATGCGATGCTCCGGTATCCCCCAGGCGCGCAGGTGCGCGCCGACACCGAGCGGCACGAAGAACGGCGCCCGCTGCGTGCGGGCCAACGCGAGCACGGTGTCGATATCGAGGTGGTCGTAGTGGTCGTGGCTGATCACCACCGCGTCGACGGCGGGCAGCCCTTCCAGTTGCACCGGCGGCGGGTGGAGCCGCTGCGGCCCCACGATGTCCGACGGTGAACAGCGATTGCTCCACACCGGGTCGGTGAGCACCCGGTAACCGTCGATTTCCAGCAGCGCCGTGGAGTGGCCGAACCAGCTGACGGCGAGCCGGCGGGGATCGCCGTCGAAGAGCGCCGGCGCGGCCAACGGGATCGGCGCCGCCGGCCGGCTCACGCCACGGTTGCCGATCAGGTCCCACGCGACGAGCCGCATCTCCTCGCGATTCATCGCGATATCGGAGCCGGGGTCGAGGTTGACGAAGACGCCGTCGCGGCAGTTCGGTGATCCCTGCGTCACCGCCCTGATCGCGGCGGGGTGGGCGCCGAGCGCCGCCGGTGCGCCGTGCAGCGCCCTCACCAGCCAGCTGCCGGCCGCCAGCGACGCCGTGCCGGCGGCCAGCCGCAGCGCCCCCCGCAGCATGGCTCTCAGGCCCCCTGGAACTTCGGCGGTCGCTTCTCGATGCGGGCGACCTGGGCTTCGATGACGTCCTGGCTGCCCCAGGCCTTGTCGAAGAGCTCCTTGTGCACGGGCCAGGGCTCCTCGATGGAACCGTCGTCGTTGAGCACCCGCTTCGCGTGCTGAATCGCCAGCGGCGCCAGGCCGGCGATCTCGGTCGCCCAGGCCTGCGCATCGGCGAGCGTGCCCGCTCGGTTGGCCAGCCCGGTCTGCAGCGCCACCTCGGCGGTCAGCTTCTCGGCGGCCAGCAGCATCGCGCGGGCCCGGCCGTGACCGACCAGCGACGCCAGCCGCCGAATGCTCCAGTTATCAAGCGCCAGGCCGTATTTCGCCGTCGGAAACTGGAAAAACGCCTCCGGCGCGACGACCCTTAGATCGCATTGCATGGCCAGCTGCAGCCCGGCGCCGATGGCGGGGCCGTTGATGGCGCCGATCACCGGTATCGGCGTGGCGTCCAAGACCTTGTGCAACTCGACGAGCCGGTCGGGATAGTCGGCGGCGAAGGCGTCGCCGCTGAGGTCGGCGCCGGCGCAGAACACGGTGCCCTGGCCGGTCAGGACGATCGCGCGGGTCGCCCCGTCGCCCGCCTTCAGCACGGCCTCCCGCAACTCCTCGACCAGCTGCGAATTCAGGGCGTTGCGGCGCTCGGGACGCTGCAACTCGATGGTCAGCACGGCTTCGGCCTGGGTAACACCGATCATGGCTGCCACCCTATATAGCCTCGTGTCGTGAGTCGTATTACGGCTGCTCAGCTGCGCGACGCGGTGCTGGACGAGGGCTCCTTCATCCGATGGGACAGCGAGCCGGTCGCCGTGCCGGTCGGCGAGGAATATTCCCGGGAGCTGGCCGCCGCGCGGGCGGCCACCGGCCTGGACGAATCGGTGCTGACCGGCGAGGGCCGCATCGTCGGGCGCCGGGTGGCGGTGGTGGTCTGCGAGTTCGGCTTCCTGGGCGGCTCGATCGGGGTGGCGGCCGCCGAACGGATCACCGCGGCGGTGCGGCGGGCGACCGCCGAGCGCCTGCCGCTGCTGGCCTCGCCGAGCTCCGGCGGCACCCGCATGCAGGAGGGCACGGTCGCCTTCCTGCAGATGGTGAAGATCGCCGCCGCCGTCCGGCTGCACACGCAGGCCCACCTGCCCTACCTCGTCTACCTGCGCAACCCGACGACCGGCGGGGTGTTCGCGTCATGGGGATCGCTGGGCCACGTGACGGTCGCCGAGCCGGACGCCCTCATCGGCTTCCTCGGGCCCCGGGTGTACCAGCTGCTCTACGGCGAACCCTTCCCCGAAGGAGTCCAGACGGCCGAGAACCTGCGGCGCCACGGCGTGCTCGACGACGTCGTTCCGCTCGAGGGGCTGCGGCGGATGCTCGACCGCGCGCTCACGGTCATCGCCGACCCGCCCGGGCCCCTGCCCCCGGCGGCCCCGCCCGAACCGGTACCCGACGTCCCGGCGTGGGACTCGGTGGTGGCGTCGCGACGCCCGGACCGGCCCGGTGTCGGGCTGTTGCTGCGCCACGGCACCACCGACCGGGTGCTGTTGTCGGGGACCGGGCACGGAGATGCGGCGACCACCCTGCTGGCGCTGGCCCGCTTCGCCGGCCAGCCCGCGGTGGTGCTCGGGCAGCAGCGGGTGACGGGCGGGATGGTGGGCCCCGCGTCGCTGCGCGAGGCCCGGCGGGGCATGGCGCTGGCGGCCGAGCTGCGGCTGCCCTTGGTGCTGGTGATCGACACCGCGGGCCCCGCGCTGTCGGCCGAGGCCGAACAGGGCGGGCTCGCCGGACAGATCGCCCGGTGCCTGGCCGAGCTGGTGACCCTGGACACCCCGACGGTCTCGGTGCTGCTCGGCCAGGGCAGCGGCGGGCCCGCGCTGGCGATGGTGCCCGCCGACCGGGTGCTGTGCGCGCTGCACGGGTGGCTGGCTCCGCTCCCGCCGGAAGGCGCGAGCGCGATCGTCTTCCGCGACACCGCGCACGCCGCCGAACTCGCTGCGACACAGGGCATCCGGTCGGCGGACCTGCTGGCGTCGGGCATCGTCGACGCCATCGTGCCGGAGCATCCCGACGCGGCCGACGAACCGGTCGAGTTCTGCCAGCGACTCTCGCGCGCCATCGCGGCCGAGGTGCACGGGCTGCGCGCGCTGCCCGCCGGCGAGCGGCTGGCCACCCGGTTGCAGCGCTACCGGCGCATCGGCGTGCCCTGAGCTCCACGCCGTAAAACGTGACCGCGGTTTATCTCTCGCGAGTCATCCCTGCGGCAGCCCGAGGTAGCGCTGAATGGTCGGGCCGAGCCAGTCGACGATCTCGTCGCGGGTCATCTCTACGACCGGAGGAAGACGTAACACGAAGCGGCACAACGCCATTCCCAGGATCTGCGTGGCAATGAGGCCGGCGCGCACACCGACTTCCGCCGCGGGCACGAGCGAGCTCACCAGCGGCCGGATCTGGTTCCCGAAAATCTCGTGCATCCGTTGTGCGGCTTCGCCGTTGGTGGCGCTGGACCGCAGCAGGATCACCAGCGCCTCGTCGCCCTCCCAGCGTTCGAGAAAGTGCCGCACCAGCGACCGTCCGACCTGCGTCGGGTCCGTCGCGGCGAAGTCGGGAAACCGGAGGTCGAACTCGGCCGCCGCGGCGAACAACTTGTCCTTGCTGCCGTAGTACCGCATGACCATCGCCGGGTCGATCCCCGCGTCCGCGGCGATGGCCCGGATCGTCGCCCCCTGGAACCCGACCGCGCCGAACCGCTCGCGGGCCGCCGCCAGGATCGCCGCCTTGGTTTCGTCCGATGATCGCCTCATGTCAACAATTGTAGGCCAACAACTGTTGACATAGTGCAAGCGGCGCGCCAGCATGGAGTTATGCCAACAAGCGTTGACTAACCCCTTAGAGAGGAGCCCGCCATGAAAGACACCGACGTCCTGGTGGTCGGCGCAGGCCCTACCGGCCTCACGCTCGCCGCCGCGCTGCTCGTCCGCGGGATTCGCGTGACTCTGGTCGACCAGGTGGCGGAAGGCGCCAACACCTCGCGCGCCGCCGCCGTCAACGCCCGCACCCTCGAGGTGCTCGGAGAGCTCGATGTGGCCCGGCGCATGGTCAAGGCGGGCCTGATCGCGCCGCGATTCACCATGCGGGAGGGCGAGCGCATCCTGTTCCCCGTCGACTTCAGCGAGCTCCCGACGGAGCATCCGTACACCCTGATGCTCTCCCAGGCCGACACGGAGCGCCTGCTGCTCGAGCGACTCCAGGAGCTGGGCGGTGACGTGGTGCGCCCCAAGGCGCTGCGCCACATCACCCAGGACGCCAGCGGTGTGACCGCCACGTTCGACGACAACGACACCGTCAGGGCCCGCTACGCCGTCGGGGCGGATGGCATGCACAGCACCGTTCGTGCCGAAGCCGGAATCGGCTTCGCCGGTGGGGAATTCGCCGAGTCCTTCACGCTCGCCGACGTGCGGGTGACCGGCGAGGCGCCCCGCGACGAGGTGATCCTGTTCTACGCCAAAGACGGACTGACGGTGCTGGCGCCGCTGCCCGGCGACCTCTTCCGCGTCGTCGCGCCGACCGCCGACGCGCCGCAGCTGCCGTCGGCGCAGTTCGTGCAGGCGCTGCTGGACACCCGGGGCTTCGGGCCGGGGCGGACGGTCGTCACCGAGCTGGTGTGGGGGTCGCGGTTCCACATCCATCACCGCGTCGCCGACAGCTACCGGGCGGGCCGATTGTTGCTGGCCGGCGACGCGGCCCATGTGCACAGCCCGGCCGGGGGCCAGGGCATGAACCTCGGGATCACCGACGCGGTGGCGCTGGCCGATGCGCTCGCCGAGGTCCTGCAGGGCGGCCCGGACGCCGCGCTGGACGCCTACAGCGCCACGCAGCGCCGACGCGCCGAGCGGGTGCTACAACTGACCGGACGGCTGACCCGGGTCGCGACGCTGCCGCGTCCGCTGCGCCCCCTGCGCAACACGGGAATGCGCCTGGCCGCCGAGGTTCCAGCGGTGCGACGGCAGCTGGCCGTGCGGTTGAGCGGGCTCGCAACGGAGCGATGAAAGCCGCGCGGCGCCAACGGAACCGCCGGGCCCGCTAACGCCCCTCGCCTGACACCGCGCCCCAGCGGACGCGAATAGCAAACCCCCGCAACATGTTTCGGTGCCGACCAGAGGACATCACCGGCCAGTCGCGGCGCAGCGTCGAAAACGTAACCTTTTGGGCACCGGCGGCCCGGCCACGGCGCCGCCGCGATCGGCAATCAGGCAAAATGGGCGGCATGGACACTGCTGGGACCTCACCCCGCGTCTTGGTCGTCGACGACGACTCCGACGTGCTCGCCTCGCTGGAACGCGGCCTGCGGCTGTCCGGATTCGAGGTGTCGACCGCGGTCGACGGCGCGGAAGCCTTGCGCAGCGCCACCGAGACCCGGCCGGATGCGATCGTGCTCGACATCAACATGCCCGTGCTGGACGGCGTCAGCGTCGTGACGGCGCTGCGGGCCATGGACAACGACGTCCCGGTCTGCGTGCTGTCCGCGCGCAGCTCGGTCGACGACCGGGTGGCCGGCCTCGAGGCCGGCGCCGACGACTACCTGGTCAAACCCTTTGTGTTGGCCGAGCTCGTCGCGCGGGTGAAGGCGCTGCTGCGCCGCCGCGGCGCGACCGCGACCTCCTCCTCGGAAACCATCACCGTGGGCCCGCTGGAGGTGGACATCCCCGGCCGGCGGGCCCGGGTCAACGGCGTCGACGTCGACCTGACCAAGCGGGAGTTCGACCTGCTGGCGGTGCTGGCCGAGCACAAGACCGCGGTGCTGTCCCGCGCGCAGCTCTTGGAGCTGGTGTGGGGCTACGACTTCGCCGCCGACACCAACGTCGTCGACGTGTTCATCGGGTACCTGCGCCGCAAGCTGGAGGCCAATGGCGGTCCCCGGCTGCTGCACACCGTCCGAGGAGTTGGGTTCGTACTGCGCATGCAGTAGCCAGTCGAGCGGCCATGAATGTTCTGTCCCGAATTTTGACGCGTACGCCCTCGCTACGGGCCCGGGTTGTGGTCGCGACGGTCATCGGCGCCGCAATTCCCGTGCTCATCGTCGGCGTCGTCGTCTGGGTGGGCATCACCAACGACCGCAAGGAGCGGCTGGACCGCCGGCTCGACGAGGCCGCGGGATTCGCGATCCCCTTCCTGCCGCGCGGTCTCGACGAGATTCCGCGCTCCCCCAACGACAACGACGCCATCATGACGATCCGCCGGGGCGACCTGGTCAAGTCGAACTCCGACGTGACGCTGCCCCAGCTGGGCGTCGACTACGCCGACGCCTATGTCAAAGGCGTGCGATACCGGGTGCGGACGGTGGAGATTCCCGCGCCAGAGCCCACGTCGCTGGCCGTCGGCGCGACGTACGACGCGACCCTCGCCGAGACCAACAACCTGCACCGCCGGGTGCTGCTGATCTGCAGCTTCGCCATCGTCGCGGCGGCGGTGTTCGCCTGGTTGTTGGCCGCTTTCGCCGTGCGGCCCTTCAAACAGCTCGCGCAGCAGACCCGGTCGATCGACGCCGGCGACGAGGCGCCGCGCGTGGAGGTACACGGCGCCACCGAGGCCGTCGAGATCGCCGAAGCCATGCGGGGCATGCTGCAGCGCATCTGGAACGAGCAGAACCGGACCAAGGAGGCGCTCGCTTCGGCCCGCGACTTCGCCGCCGTGTCCTCGCACGAGCTGCGCACGCCGTTGACCGCGATGCGCACCAACCTCGAGGTGCTGTCCACCCTGGACATGACCGACGACCAACGCAAAGAGGTGCTGAGCGACGTCATCCGCACCCAGTCGCGGATCGAGGCCACCCTGAGCGCCCTCGAGCGGCTGGCCCAGGGCGAACTGTCGACGTCCGACGATCACGTGCCGGTCGACATCACCGAGCTGCTCGACCGCGCCGCCCACGACGCGATGCGCATCTACCCCGACCTCGACGTGTCGCTGGTGCCGTCGCCGACGTGCATCATCGTCGGGTTACCGGCCGGGTTGCGCCTGGCGGTGGACAACGCGATCGCCAACGCCGTCAAGCACGGTGGTGCCACCCGCGTGCAGCTCTCGGCGGTCAGCTCGCGCGCCGGGGTGGAGATCGCCATCGACGACAACGGCAGCGGCGTGCCCGAGGACGAACGCGACGTGGTGTTCGAGCGGTTCTCCCGCGGGTCGACCGCCTCGCATTCGGGGTCGGGGTTGGGGCTGGCCTTGGTGGCCCAACAGGCCCACTTGCATCGCGGGACCGCTGCACTGGAAAGCAGTCCGCTGGGTGGCGCGCGACTGGTGCTGCGCCTCCCCGGACCGAGCTAGCGGCGGGTGCCGGGGCGACGGCGCCCAGGGCTTCGGCCGCCGCCGGGTCGGGCACACTGGAGCGATGGGCAACGGCAAGAAACCGACCGACAGCGACACCCTGGCACACATCCGCGACCTGGTCGCCGAGGAGAAAGCCCTGCGGGCGCAGCTACAACAGGGCGACATCTCCGAATCGGACGAGCATGATCGCCTGCGCCGGCTGGAGGTCGAGCTCGACCAGTGTTGGGACCTGCTGCGGCAACGGCGGGCGTTGCGCGAGACCGGCGGCGACCCGCGCGAGGCCGAGGTGCGCCCGCCCGACGAGGTCGAGGGTTACCTGAGCTGAGCCCCCAATCGGGAGACGTCGACGTCGTCGTCATCGGTGGCGGTCACAACGGCCTGGTCGCGGCGGCTTACCTGGCGCGGGCGGGCATGCGGGTGCGCTTGCTGGAGCGGCTGGGACACGTCGGCGGCGCCGCAATCTCGGCGCAGGCCTTCGAGGGTGTCGGGGTGCGGCTCTCGCGGTACTCCTATCTGGTCAGCTTGTTGCCGCCCCGCATCGTCGAGGACCTGGGCGCCGCCGTACGGCTGGCCCGACGCCGGTATTCCTCCTACACGCCCGACCCGGCCACCGAGGGCCGCCGCGGGCTGCTGATCGGGGCGGACGGTGCCACGTTCGCCGCGATCGGCGCCGGCCCCGATGAGCCGGCGTTCGCCGCCTTCTATCGACGCTGCCGGCTGGTGACCCAACGGCTGTGGCCGACGCTGCTGGAACCGCTGCGCACCCGCGAGCAGACCCGCCGGCACGTCCTGGGAAGCGGTGATCACCAGGCGGCGGCCGCGTGGCGCGCCCTGATCGACGAGCCGATCGGAAATGCCATCACCGCCGCCGTCGGCAACGACGTGGTGCGCGGGGTGATCGCGACCGACGCGCTGATCGGAACGTTCGCGCGCCTCGGCGACCCGTCGCTGATCCAAAATGTCTGCTTCCTGTATCACCTGCTCGGCGGCGGGACGGGCGACTGGGACGTTCCCGTCGGCGGGATGGGCGCGCTGACGGCGGCCCTCGCAGCGGCCGCCGCCGGTCACGGTGCCCAAATCAATACCGGCGCAGAGGTTTACGCCGTCGAGCCGGACGGCGTCGTGCGCTATCGCGCCGGCAACAAGGAGCACCTGCTCCGCGCCCGGTTCGTCCTCGCGGGTGTCACGCCGGCGGCACTGGCCGGCCTACTGGGCGAACGAACCGCGCCACCCGCTCAGGGCGCACAGGTCAAAGTGAACATGGTGCTGCGGCGCCTACCCCGGTTACGCGACGACAGCGTCACCCCCGAACAGGCCTTCGCCGGGACGTTTCACGTCAACGAGGCATGGACGCAACTGGATACCGCATATTCGCGGGCGGCCGCCGGCGAAGTGCCCACTCCCCTGCCGTGCGAGGCGTACTGCCATTCGCTGACCGACCCGAGCATCTTGTCGGCCGGACTGCGTGATGCGGGGGCGCACACGATGACCGTGTTCGGTTTGCACACGCCGCACTCGCTGTTCGACGGCAGCTACTCCGGCGCCCTGCGGGACCGGCTGTCCGATGCGGTGCTGGCGTCGCTGGATTCCGTTCTGGCCGAACCGATTCAGGACGTCTTGATGAGCGACGCCCACGGCCGGCCGTGCATCGAGACGACCACGACCCTGGACTTGCACCGCACACTGGGGATGACGGCGGGCAACATCTTCCACGGCGGCTTGTCGTGGCCCTTCGCCGAGGACGACGACCCGCTGGACACCCCGGCGCGGCAATGGGGGGTGGCCACCGCGCACGAGCGGATCATGCTGTGCGGCTCGGGCGCCCGCCGCGGCGGCGGGGTGTCGGGCATCGGCGGGCACAACGCCGCCATGGCGGTGCTGGCGTCGCTCGGTTAGCCAATCGGTGGCGACCCGCTTCGCCCGGCTGGCGCCGCGCTCGCGATCGCCACTAACCCGACGGTGGCGACCCGCTTCGCCCGGCTACGCCGCGCTCGCGATCGCCACTAACCCGACGGTGGCGACCCGCTTCGCCCGGCTACGCCGCGCTCGCGATCGCCACTAGCCCGACGGTGGCGACCCGCTTCGCCCGGCTACGCCGCGCTCGCGATCGCCACTACCGCGCGTCGATGGTCGTGTAGTCGCGTTCGGTGTAGCCGGTGTAGATCTGGCGCGGGCGGCCGATCTTGCTGTCACCCTCGTCGTGCATCTCCCGCCAGTGCGCGATCCAGCCCGGCAGCCGGCCCAGCGCGAACAGCACGGTGAACATCCGGACCGGGAAGCCGAGGGCCCGGTAGATCAACCCGGTGTAGAAGTCCACGTTGGGGTAGAGCTTGCGCTCGATGAAGTAGTCGTCGGTGAGCGCCGCCTCTTCGAGCTCCTTGGCGATCTCCAGCAGCGGGTCGCCGCCGAGCTTGGCCAGAATCTTGTCGGCCTGTTCCTTGACGATCCGTGCCCGCGGGTCGTAGTTCTTGTAGACGCGGTGGCCGAAGCCCATCAGCTTGACGCCCTCTTCGCGGTTCTTCACCTTGCGGACGAACTCGCTGACGTCATCGCCACTTTCGCGGATCTGCTCGAGCATCTCGAGCACCGCCTGGTTGGCGCCGCCGTGCAGCGGCCCCCAGAGCGCGTTGATGCCACCGGAGATCGAGGTGAACAGGTTGGCGCGCGACGACCCCACCAACCGGACCGTCGACGTCGAGCAGTTCTGCTCGTGGTCGGCGTGCAGGATGAGCAGCATGTCCAGCGCCCGCACCACCTCGGGGTCGGCCTGGTAGGGCTCGGCGGGCAGCCCGAACGTCATCCGGAGGAAGTTCTCCACCAGCGACTGCGAGTTGTCCGGATAGAGGAACGGCTGGCCGACGGACTTCTTGTAGGCGTACGCGGCGATGGTGGGCAACTTGGCCAGCAGGCGGATGGTCGACAGCTCGACCTGGGCGTTGTCCATCGGGTCGAGGGCGTCGGGATAGTAGGCACTCAACGCGTTCACCACGCTGGAGAGCACCGGCATGGGGTGCGCATTGCGCGGGAAGCCGTCGAAGAAGCGCTTCAGGTCCTCGTGCAGCATGGTGTGCAGCTGGATCCGCTTGGTGAACTCCGCGAGCTGGTCCTTGTCCGGCAGCTCGCCGTAGATCAGTAGGTAGCTCACCTCGATGAAGGTCGACTTCTCGGCAAGCTGCTCGATCGGGTAGCCGCGGTAGCGCAGAATGCCGGCGTCGCCGTCGATGTAGGTGATGGCGCTCTTGCAGGCGGCGGTGTTGACGAAGCCGTTGTCGAACGTGGTGTGCCCGGTCTTGGACAATAGCGAACCGAGCGCGATCCCGTCAGCGCCCTCGGTGGCGCGAACGATCTCCAGGTCGATCTCGCCCCCTGGGTACTTCAGAGTTGCGGTGTCGTCGGTGTCGGCCACGAGAACCCCTTTGCGCTCTGGCTGGTATGGCTGCCCTGACTAGGTGCTTATAGGTGAAGGTAGTCGTTGTTGCGTTCGCGTGCCTGCCCGGGGTCGGCTCCGTCGCGTCGCAGCGACCCGCGGGGTCGGCTAGGGCT
The DNA here is from genome assembly GCF_010731595.1 of Mycobacterium seoulense. Lineage (NCBI taxonomy): Bacteria > Bacillati > Actinomycetota > Actinomycetes > Mycobacteriales > Mycobacteriaceae > Mycobacterium > Mycobacterium seoulense. The sequence goes on from NZ_AP022582.1 coordinate 3,353,752, forward strand.
GGAGCCGCTCGATCCGGCCGCCGGTGACCCGGATCCGGTTATGCAAGCGGTTCTCCCGGCCTTGCCAGAATTCGACCGACTCCGGAGCAAGGAGATAGCCGCCCCAACCCGGTGGCACCGGCACGCGCTCGCGGTCGGCGAAGCGCGCGGTCACCTCTGCGAGCTGGTCGAGCAACGCCGCGCGCGACGCGATCGGACGGGACTGGTGCGACGCCCACGCGCCCAGTTGAGAGCCGCGCGGCCGCTTGGACCAGTAGTCCTCGGTGGCCTCCGGCGTGACCTTGGTCACCGGACCGCGAAGGTGAACCTGCCGGCCCAGCTGATACCAGGGGAACGTCACCGACGCGTACGGCGTCGCCGCCAGCTCGGCGCCCTTGGCCGAGTCATAGTTGGTGAAAAATGTGATCCCGGACGCGTCCACGCTCTTGCACAACACCGTCCGGCTGGTCGGCCTGCCGTCGGCGACGGTGGCCAGCACCATGGCGTTGGGCTCGGCGACGCCGGCCCGCTCAGCGTCGTCGATCCAGTTGCGCAACAAGGCAACCCAACCGTCGTCGAGCCAATCGGTGTCGAGATCGGGACTGCCGTCCTTTTCCGCCGACCCGTATTCCACGCGCATGCGCTGTAGGCGTTCGGAGTCTGGTCCTGCCATCGCGCCAACGCTACCGGGGCTTGCTACCGGCCGGTAGCGTCGGCCCGAGAGTGGGGTGCGAGAATTTTCCTATGACTGTGGTCCCCGAAGACTTCGTCCCCGGCCTCGAAGGCGTCGTCGCCTTCACCACCGAGATCGCCGAACCGGATAAAGACGGCGGCGCGCTGCGCTACCGCGGCGTCGACATACAGGACCTGGTGGATCAGCAGGTCACCTTCGGTGACGTCTGGGGTCTGCTCGTCGACGGCAAGTTCGGCCACGGCCTGCCGCCGGCCGAGCCGTTCCCGCTCCCCATCCACACTGGCGACGTGCGGGTGGACGTGCAGGCGGGCCTGGCGATGCTGGCGCCGATCTGGGGGTACCGGCCCCTGCTCGACACCGACGACGCCACCGCCCGCGACCAGCTGGCCCGGGCCTCGGTGATGGCCCTGTCCTACGTGGCGCAGTCCGCCCGCGGCATTTACCAGCCCGCTGTCCCGCAGCGGGTGATCGACGAATGCGACACCGTCACAGCTCGTTTCATGACCCGCTGGCAGGGCGAGCCGGACCCGAGGCACGTCGAGGCGATCGACGCCTACTGGGTCTCGGCCGCCGAGCACGGGATGAACGCGTCCACGTTCACCGCGCGGGTGATCGCCTCGACCGGCGCCGACGTAGCCGCGGCGTTGTCCGGGGCGATCGGGGCGATGAGCGGGCCGCTGCACGGTGGAGCGCCTGCGCGGGTCCTGCCGATGATCGAAGAGGTCGAGCGCACCGGTGACGCCCGCGGTCTGGTCAAGAAGATCCTGGACAGCGGCGACAAGCTGATGGGCTTCGGGCACCGTGTCTACCGCGCAGAGGACCCGCGGGCGCGCGTGCTGCGCGCGACCGCCGAGCGGCTGGGGGCGCCGCGCCACGAGGTCGCGGTCGCGCTGGAGCAGGCCGCCCTGGCCGAGCTGCGCGAGCGCCGCCCGGACCGCGCCATCGAGACCAACGTCGAGTTCTGGGCGGCGGTGATCCTGGACTTCGCCCAAGTGCCGGCCAACATGATGCCGGCGATGTTCACCTGCGGGCGCACCGCGGGCTGGTGTGCGCACATCCTCGAGCAGAAGCGGCTCGGCAAGCTGGTGCGTCCGTCGGCGATCTATGTGGGACCGGGTCCGCGCAGCCCGGAGTCCGTCGAAGGTTGGGACCGCAGCCTCACCCACGCCTGAGGCGGCCCCAGTTGTCGGTGCCCGGCGATTAAATGATGTCGCCGCGATGAGTTTGTGTCGCGGGGGAAGTCATAACTCGCGAGCCTGCCCGTCCCGGGCGGGCCTGGGAGACCGACAGCAAGGAGAATCACAATGGCGATCACCGTCGAACCGGCCCTGTCCCCGCACCTTGTGGTGGATGACGCCGCCGCAGCGATCGACTTCTACGTCAAGGCGTTTGGCGCCGAGGAGCTGGGGCGCGTGCCGCGCCCAGACGGAAAGCTCGTCCACGCCGCGCTGCGCATCAACGGCTTTCTGGTCATGCTCAACGACGATTTCCCCGAGATGTGCGGCGGCAAGTCGATGACACCGACGTCACTCGGCGGCACCCCGGTGACGATTCACCTGACCGTCACCGACGTCGACGCCAAGTTCCAGCGCGCGCTGGACGCGGGCGCCACCGTGGTCGCCCCGTTGGACGATCAGTTCTGGGGCGACCGCTACGGTGTGGTCGCCGACCCGTTCGGCCACCACTGGTCGATGGGCCAGCCGGTCCGCGAGGTCGGCTACGACGAGATCCAGGCCGCGATGGCAGGGCAGGGCGCGGGTTAGCCGAGCAGCCGGTCCAGCAGCCCCCGCCGCGCCGGCGGTGCCGGCGCGGCGGCGGCAGCTGCGGCCAGCATGTCGGCGACCTGGGTGAATTTGCTCCTCGGCCGCCCGTCGGCGCCGCCGCGCGCGAGCTCGGCGGCGTCGATGGCCTGCCAGCCGCGGGCATCGACGGCGTCGGGCTGCCGGGCCCGCACCAGCTCGGCCAACGCGTCCGGTCCGGCCACCGGGTCGCTCAGCTCGCCGGCGTTGAAATCCGCTACCAGGGCGTGCACGGTCTGCAACGAACACGACTTGTTGGTGCCGATGAACCCGCTCGGCCCCCGCTTGATCCAGCCCGCGACGTAGGCACCTGACACCGGCACCCCTGAGTCGGGATCGACGACGCGGCCACCGTCGTTGGGGACGACGGCCGCCGAGTCGTCGAACGGCAGGTCGCGAATCGGCTTGCCGCGGTATCCAATTGACGTCAACACCAGGCCCGCGCTCAGTTGGCACAGCTCGTCGGTGCCGGTGCGGGTGAACTCCACGCCGGTGGCGCGGTGCTCACCCAGCACACGGTTGGGGGTGAGCTGATAGGCCAACCTGACTCGCGGGCGTCCACCGTGTCGGGCCGGTGCCGCATCGTCACCGAGTGTGCTCAGGATGTCCAGCTTGCGCTTGGTCAGGCTGTCCGTGACGGTCGCGAGATCGGCCGCGACCAGTTGGTGGTCGGCCGCGCTGAGCACGACGTCGGACGAGCCCGTGAGTCCGATCAGTTCGGGCAGCGTGAATGCCGACTGGGCGGGGCCGCGCCGCGCGGCGACCACCACTTCACGGACCGCGGAGGCTCGTATCGCCGCCAGGGCACGATCGGAGATGTCGGTGCGGGCCAGGTCGTCAGGATTGGCGGTGAGCACACGGGCCACATCCAGTGCGACGTTTCCGTTGCCGATGATCACCACCCGCTCTTGGCCGAGATCGACTGGGACATCGGCGAAGTCGGGATGGCCGTTGATCCACGCGACTAGTTCGGTAGCGGTTCCGGTGCCCGGCAGGCCCATGCCCTCGATCTCCAGGCGGCGGTCATCGGGGGTGCCGACGGCGTACACCACGGCGTGGTGGTGGGCCAGCAGATCGGCGTGACTGAGGTGGGTACCGACCTCGACGTTGAGGTAGAAGCGGAATCGGCGATCACCGGCGACCCGATCGAACAGCCGGGTGACCCGTTTGGTGTTCTGATGATCGGGAGCCACCCCTGCGCGCACCAGCCCGTAGGGAGTGGGCAGCTTCTCAAAGACGTTGACCCGCACTCGATCCTGGGTGAGCAGCTCGTCGGCGGCATACATCGCCGCCGGCCCGGATCCCACGATGGCCACGGTCAGCGGCCGACGGCCCGCCCGTACCTGCGCGGCCGGAATCACCGGGGCCAGCTTCGACGTCGGGGGCAACTTCTCACCGGCCGGCCGCGGCGGGTAGAAGGACGCGTTGATCTCGACGAACGGCAGCTGCTTGGTATCCAGCCGGGTGTCCGGCGCGATCGCGCCGACGGGGCAGGCGCTCACGCACGCACCGCAGTCCACGCAGGCAACCGGATCGATGTAGAGCATTTCCGAGGTGGCGAAGCCGGGCTCGTCGGGCGTGGGGTGAATGCAGTTCACCGGGCACGCGAAAACACAGGACCCGTCGTTACAGCACGACTGGGTAATAACGTGCGGCATAGGCGATTACCCGTGCGGTCCTAGGCGGCCGGCGCCGCGGCCAGGTGCTGGCGCTGCGGCTCGCTGCGGTAGCGCGACGGCTTGCCGTCGATTTTGCAGAGCCGCCACATGAGCCGCGCCGAGCGCGTCTCCATCAGGCCGGTGTCGTGGGCCAGCATCCGGACGTCGGCGAACATGTCGCTCAACCACTTTCGTGATTCCGGCGACCGGAAGAACAGCTCCTTCTTGACGTCACGCGGGATGTCGAACTCCTGCCAGAACGCCTTGGGTGGCACCACAATGGCCCGGCACAGCATCTTCATCGTCAGCGGCAGATACAGCGCCGTCCAGAACCTTTGCCGCTTGGTCAGCTGCGGCACCCGCCTACGCAGGAACTCGTGGGCAAACGAGATGTGTCGCGCCTCTTCGGCCACGTGAATGGCCATCACCCGCTCCATGATCGGGTGCAGCGACTTCCCTTCGCGGAGAATGTTTTTCTGTGTGTGGTCGATGGGTTCCTCGCCGGCGAGCACCCCGATGAAGAACGCCACCGGCAGCGGGCCGGCCACCAGTGGAACCAGCGGCGAGAGCCACTTGAGCGTCCGCGGCATGCCCGGCACGTCGGCGCCGACGCGGTTCACCATCTCCTGGAACATCATGGTGTGGTTGCACTCTTCGACCGATTCGTGCAGGCAGTACCGGTATTCCGGGGAGCCGTTCGGCACCCAGAACGTGTAGTTCATCAGCCCGCGGATCAGGATCGACTCGAAGTGCAGGCCGACCTTGGCGACGTTGGCCTGGCGCCACATCCCGATCTTGATCTTGCGTTCGTCGGGCTGTGCCAGGTACCAGGGGTGGCGCCCCAACGGGTCGGTCGCCGGCAAAATCCACCGCGGATCGTTCTGTGTGACAGCGAATTCCGGTGCGTCCCAGTCGATGTCGGTGTACGGGTTGAAGTTTCGCCGCACCGACCCCTCGGACAGTGTGGCAAGCGTGTTGACGTATTCGGTGTCGTCGCGCACTTCCATATTGCGGCGCCAGCGCCGAACCATGCGTGTCCTGGCCATATCCAAGCCTCCCCAGCGAGGTTTACATTTGGACGTGCTGTGTCCAGACAGTACCGCAGGTACCGGATATCTTCTAGACCCCCCGCGGACACTGTGTCCTGACCAGTGGTCAGGCTTGTGGTGTGCCCTGCCTCACAGTGCGTGAAACACCGCGGCGGCACGGCCAGGCGTTTTGCGCGGGTCACGGGCCCGCACCATCGGACCGCCGCGTCGCCGGTCACATCGGCTCACTACCCTGATGAGCATGGCTGACCAGCTCGAGGTTCCCGCTGACATCAAACCCCGCGACGGCCGCTTCGGATGCGGCCCTTCCAAGGTCCGGCCCGAACAGTTGCAGGCGCTGACGACCACCGCGGCCCCGCTGTTCGGCACGTCGCACCGGCAGGCGCCCGTCAAAAACCTGGTGGGCCGGGTCCGGGCGGGGCTGGCCGAGCTGTTCTCCGTGCCGGACGGTTACGAGGTCATCCTGGGCAACGGCGGCGCGACGGCGTTCTGGGACGCCGCGGCGTTCGGGTTGATCGAAAAGCGCTCGCTGCACCTGTCCTTCGGCGAGTTCAGCGCGAAGTTCGCCTCGGCCGTCGCCAACAACCCGTTCGTCGGCGACCCGATCGTCATCAAGGCGGAAGCCGGCGGCGCACCGGAGCCGCAGAGCGATCCCTCGGTCGATGTGATCGCCTGGGCGCACAACGAGACGTCGACCGGGGTGGCGGTGCCCATCCGGCGTCCGGCCGGCGCGGGCGACGCCCTGGTCGTCATCGACGCCACCTCCGGCGCGGGCGGACTGCCGGTGGAGATCACCGAGACCGATGCCTACTACTTCTCGCCGCAGAAGAACTTCGCCAGCGACGGCGGCCTGTGGTTCGCCATCATGAGCCCGGCCGCGCTGGCGCGAGTCGAGTCCATCGCCGCGTCGGGCCGCTGGGTTCCCGACTTCCTGTCGCTGCCGATCGCCGTCGACAACAGCCTGAAGAACCAGACGTACAACACCCCGGCGGTCGGCACGCTGGCGTTGATGGCCGAGCAGATCGACTGGATGCTGGGCAACGGCGGGCTGGAGTGGGCCGTCAAGCGCACGGCCGACTCGTCGCAGCGGCTGTACTCCTGGGCGCAGGAGCGGACCTACACCACGCCGTTCGTCGCCGATCCGGCCTTGCGTTCCCAGGTAGTCGGCACCATCGATTTCGTCGACGACGTCGACGCCGCGGCCGTTGCGAAGACTTTGCGGGCCAACGGCATCGTCGACGTCGAGCCGTACCGCAAACTCGGGCGCAACCAGCTGCGGGTCGGGATGTTCCCGGCGGTCGACCCCGACGACGTCAGCGCCCTGACGCAATGCGTCGACTGGGTGGTCGAGCGCCTGTAACCCCCTCGCAATCAGCACGCAACCGCCCAGCGTGTCAGCACAGGTTATCGGTGTTAGCTGCACTAGAGTGCGCACGTGACGGGTCCGTCGACCTGCACGGAGCCTGCGAGGAGAAGCCATGCGGGAACTCAAAATGGTTGGGGTCGATGCCGGCGGCAAACACGTCATCTGTGAGGCCGGCGATCCCGTCGAAACCTTCAAGCTCGCGGTCGACGATCAGCTGAAGGCCGTCGTGCGCGGCGAGATCGTGCCGCCTGAGCAACCGCCGCTCGACATCCAGGTCACCAACATGCTGAGCCCCAAAGAGATTCAGGCCAGGATCCGCGCCGGCGCGTCCGTGGAACAGGTGGCCGCGGCGTCGGGCTCCGACGTCTCGCGGGTCCGCCGCTTCGCGCACCCGGTGCTGCTGGAGCGCGCTCGCGCCGCGGAGTTGGCAACCGCGGCCCACCCGGTACTCGCCGACGGACCCGCGGTGCTCAGCCTGCTCGAAACCGTGAGCGCGGCCCTGGTGACGCGCGGCCTGGAACCCGACCGGCTCAGCTGGGATGCTTGGCGCAACGAAGACAGCCGCTGGACCGTGCAGCTCGCCTGGAAGGCCGGCCGGTCCGACAACATCGCGCACTTCTGCTTCGCCCCCGGCGCGCACGGCGGAACGGTCACGGCGATCGACGACGCGGCCAAGGAATTGGTCGACCCGAACTTCGACCGTCCGCTACGCCCGCTCGCGCGGGTCGCCCACGTCGACTTCGAGGAGCCGGTGAAGCCCGCTGCCGCCGCCGCTCCGCAAGAGGAGCCGGCGCCGCAGGAGCCGCCGGTGCACACCCGGCGCGGCAAGCCCGTGATCCCGGCTTGGGAAGACGTGCTGCTCGGGGTGCGCTCGGGCGGACAGCGCTAGGACGATGGTGGCGACCCGCCACGGCGCTACCGCGCAACCGTCATCGCGAGCAGCGTCAGCCACGCCCCCGCGACACCGATTCCCGCGCCCAGCAGGAACCAGCGCAGCACCGGCTTGTGCCGCCAACCCCACAGCGTCGGCGCCAGCCCGCCTGCCGCAACGATGTTGAGCCCGACCGCCAGCAGCGGATGCACCCGGATAAGCCCCAGACTGAGCACCACGATGGCGGCCCCGGTCACTGCGGCGACGAACCCGGCGACCGTCAAACCCGTTGCCCAGGGCGGGGAATCGTCGGTCACCCGCCGAGCCTAACCTGATTGCCGGGCCACTCCGCGGACCGCATGGTCGCCGAGCGGCCCCGTTCGTAGAACGCCAAAGCGGCCGCCGTGGCGACGTTCAGGGAGTCGGTTCCGCGCGACATCGGGATGCGCACCCGCACGTCGCTCATGCGCAGCGTCGCCGGCGTCAGCCCAGGCCCCTCGGCGCCCACGACCACCGCGACACGTTCGTCGCCAGCGGCCGCCATGGCTTCCGCCAGGGTGCAGGCATCGCCCTGCGGGGTCATCGCGAGAAGCCGGAATCCGTTCTCTTTCAACAGTTTCAGATCGGCGGGCCAGTCGCTCGCCCGGGCATACGGGACCAGCAAGGCGTGGCCCATGGAGACCCGGACGGCGCGACGGTACAGCGGGTCGGCGCAGCCGCTGCCGAACACCACAGCGTCGACACCCAGTCCGGCGGCGTTGCGGAAGACCGAGCCCAGGTTCTCGTGATCGTTGACGCCCTCGAGCACCGCGACGGTCCGGGCGCCTTCGACCAGTTCGGCGACGCTGGGCTCCGGCACGCGGCGGGCGGCCGCCAGCACACCACGATTGAGGTGAAAGCCCACCACGCGCGCCATCACGTCCGCGGAGGCCCGATAGAACGGCACGGGATTACCGGCCAGGTCGTCCGCGAGCTCGCCGAGCCGGCGATCGGTGCCCAGCAGGGCGTGCGGGGTGAACCGCGATGCGAGCATGCGCTGGACGACGAGCACCCCTTCGGCTATCACCAGGCCTTTGCCGGTCGGCAGATCGGGGCGGCGATCGACGCTGTTCAGGTCCCGGAAATCGTCGAGCCGGGGGTCGTCGGGATCGTCGACGTCCTGAACGTTCGGGCCAGCGGTTGCATCGCTCACGGGCTTTCGTCGACCAGGGCCAGCATCAGGTCGGCCGCGTTGCGCAGAGTGTCACGCTGTTCGCTGTCCAGCGTCGCCAGCCGTTTGGCCAACCATTCCTGACGAGCCCGCCGCGTCGCCTTGACGAGCTCGGCGCCGGACTGCGACACCGAGACCAGCACCTGCCGGCCGTCGACGGGATGCGGGGCGCGGTCCACCAGGCCCATGTCGGCCAGTGACGCGATCACCCGGGTCATCGACGGCGGCCTGACCCGTTCGCGGATCGCCAGCGCGCCGGGCGTCATCGGACCCTCGTTGGCAAGCATCGCCAGCGCCGACAGCTGGGACAGCGACACCGGCGATGACGGGTTCCGGAACCGGAGTTGGCGGGCCAGCCGCATGACCGCCAGCGACAGGTCGCTCGCCAGCCGCGCATCGCTGTCAGGCATGGCGCGAGGTTACACGGAAGCTCAAGCAATCGGGATACGAACCGGTGAACGACGGCCTTTGGTCCGCGAGGCCGCATGGACCGACGATCTCCGAACCGATTTTTGGACCGGAAACCGCGCTGCCAGGCATTTCGGTCACCAGGCGCGGGTGGGCGGCAGGGCGCCCGCGCGGGGCGGGGGCTATGTTAATCGCGATGTCCGACGAAACCGGCCAGAACCGCGAGGCGCCGCCGCTGCCACCCGCGCTGCTCAACGCATGGCCCTTCATCGCCCTCGGCGCACTCGGCTGGCTGGCGGCGGCGGCCGCCGCATTCTTGGTGCCGGCCCTGCACAGCTGGCGTCCGCTGACGCTGGCCGGGCTCGGAGTGGGCGTGCTCGGGACGGGCATCTTCGTGTTCCAGCTCGCCGCGGCCCGCCGCGGCGAGCGCGGCGCACAGACCGGACTCGACAACTATCTCGACCACGGCTAGTTCTCGCACCCATCACGAACCGGGAGGACCGATGGTAGCCCCGCTACTGCAAGCGCAAATCGATATCGACGCACCGGTTTCCACGGTGTGGGGGCTGATATCCGATCTTCGGCGGATGCCGGAGTGGAGCCCGCAATGCCGTTGGATGAAGACCTTCGGGCCGCTGCGCCAGGGCATGCGCAGCCTCAACATCAATCGCCGTAAGCGGATGTTCTGGCCGACCACTTGCACCGTCGTCGAGGTGATCCCGGAGACCAAGCTCGCGTTTCGCGTCGACGTCAACCACACCATCTGGAGCTACGAGCTCCAGCCCACCGGCGCCGGCACCCGGGTGATCGAGAGCCGTCACGCCGAGAACGGCGTGACCGCCTTCTCGAACCTGTCGGTGAACACACTGTTCGGCGGGACCACCAACTTCGAGCGCGAGTTGGTCGAAGGCATGAACACCTCGCTCGCCAGGATCAAGGCGGCCGCCGAAAAGAGCTAGTCCGCCTCGGGCTGCTCGGGCTGAGCCTCCGACGCCTCGGGCTGCTCGGCCTGCTCGGCCTGAGCCTCCGACGCCTCGGGCTGCTCGGCCTGCTCGGGCTGGGCCTCCTGTGCCTCGGGCGCCGATGCCTCCACCTCGGGCTCGATCTGCGAGCGCACGTCCGGCTCGGCCGGCTCGGGCGCCTCAGTCACCACGGCGGGTTCCTCCTCGGCCGGCGCGATCGCCTCGGCCACCTCGGTCGGCGCCTCGACGACGTCGAGCACGCCATCGTCGTACGGCTCGTACACGGGCGAACCGGTTCCCGCCGGAGCCGGCGTATCCGAATGCGCGCCGCAACCGTACTGCTTGTCGACGACCTGACCGTCGGCCGACAGCACGTTGCCGCACACCCCGAACATCGCGCCGAGCGAGCCCGCCAACGGCAGGAAGAAACCGCAGTCGCGGCACACCCGCTTGGTGGAGCGCGCCATCGGCGAATCGGGGCCGTGATCGCCGGTGTGCCATCGCTCGGCAGCCTCCGCACGGCCCCAGGCGCTCATCACCCACCGCCGGCCCAGCCCGATCTCCACGGCGGTCTCGTCGACCTGTGCGTCACCGGTGGCCAGGTAGCCGGGAACCAACCGCGGGTCGTCGGCCGCGGGGGCGAGCAGGTCCCCCGGGCTCAAGTCCCCAGGGCGGACCCGCTGGTCCCACGGGACCCACTGCGGCGCGAGCAACGCCGTCGGGCCCGGGATCAGCACCACTTCGCTGACCGTGGCGTGGTCGGCGCCGGGATGCGCGGCGACGACGACGGCCCATTGCCAGCCCTGATAGCCGGGCAAATGCGCCAGGAACCGGTGCGTGGCAGCGGCCGAATCCTCGTAGCTGACGCCCAGGTAGTCGCCGACCGCCTCTGCCCCGCTGAACTCCACGACGGCGGCCCTGGCCTGGTCCAACGCGCCCGTGAGCACGGCGGCCAACCCCTCAGGCCACTCGGCCACGGTCGCCACGGCGGATTCCTCGATGGGCCCGGTCACCCTGTCCCCTTCCTGCATTGCGTTTCCAATACTAGGTTGGCGAGCCACGCCCCGTTACCTGCAGACGCATGTCGTCGGCATAGGGGAGAATCGGAACGTGTCTGGACGGCGGCGTGACGATCCGGGCCGCGTGGCCTCCAGTCCGGGTCGCCGGCCCCGCAACGGAGCGGGCAAACAACACCCGGGCATGGCCAATTACCCCGCCGACGACGCCGATTACCGCCGGTCGCGCCGCCCGCCGCCGATGCCGAGCGCCAACCGCTACCTGCCGCCCATCGGTCATCAGCCGGAGCCGGATCGAAGCGACAGCACACCCCCACGCACCGCCCCCACGGGCGAACGCATCACCGTCACCCGCGCCGCCGCGCAACGCAGCCGCGAGATGGGTTCGCGGATGTACTGGATGGTGCAACGCGCCGCCACCGCCGACGGCGCCGACAAGTCCGGTCTGACCGCGCTGACGTGGCCGGTGGTGGCCAACTTCGCGGTGGACGCCGCGATGGCGGTCGCACTGGCCAACACGCTCTTCTTCGCGGCGGCCACCGGGGAAAGCAAGGGCCGAGTCGCGTTGTATCTGCTGATCACCATCGCGCCGTTCGCGGTCATCGCGCCGCTCATCGGCCCAGCGCTGGACCGGTTGCAGCACGGCCGGCGCGTCGCGCTCGCCGCGTCGTTCGCCCTGCGGACGGGGTTGGCTCTGCTGCTGATCATGAACTACGACGGCGCCACGGGGAGCTATCCGTCGTGGGTGCTTTATCCGTGCGCGCTGGCCATGATGGTGTTCTCGAAGTCGTTCAGCGTGCTGCGCAGCGCGGTGACGCCGCGGGTCATGCCGCCGACCATCGACCTGGTGCGGGTGAACTCCCGGTTGACCGTGTTCGGCCTTCTCGGCGGCACCATCGCCGGCGGGGCGGTGGCGGCGGGCGTTGAGTTCGTCTGCACCCACCTGTTCAAGCTGCCGGGCGCATTGTTCGTCGTCATCGCGGTCACGATCGTGGGGGCCTCGCTGTCCATGCGGATTCCGCGCTGGGTCGAGGTGACGGCGGGCGAGGTGCCGGCCACGTTGAGCTACCGCCAGGACAGCGAACCGCATCGCCGGCACTGGCCCAGCGAAGTCAAGAAGGTCGGCGGAACGCTGCGACAACCGCTGGGCCGCAACATCATCACCGCGTTGTGGGGCAACTGCACCATCAAGGTCATGGTCGGCTTCCTGTTCCTGTACCCGGCGTTCGTCGCCAAGGCGCACCAGGCCAGCGGCTGGGTTCAGTTGGGCATGCTCGGAATGATCGGCGCGGCGGCCGGCATCGGCAATTTCGCCGGCAACTTCGCCGCCGCACGCTCGCAGCTGGGTAGGCCGGCCGTGTTGGTGGTGCGCTGCACGCTGGCGGTCTCCGCGGTCGCGCTGGCGGCCTCGGTCGCGGGAACCCTGGCGGCGGCCGTGATTGCCACCCTGGTCACGTCGGGCTCCAGTGCCATCGCGAAGGCCTCGCTGGACGCCTCGTTGCAGAACGACCTGCCCGAGGAATCGCGGGCCTCGGGTTTCGGGCGTTCGGAGTCGACGCTGCAGTTGGCCTGGGTGCTCGGCGGCGCGGTCGGCGTGTTGGTCTACACCGAATTGTGGGTCGGCTTCACCACGGTCACCGCGCTGCTGATCCTCGGGTTGGCGCAGACACTCGTCAGCTATCAAGGGAATTCGCTGATCCCCGGCCTCGGCGGTAACCGCCCCGTCATGGTCGAGCAGGAGGGCGCGCGCCGCGGCAGCCCGGCGGTGGTGCCCGAGTGAAACGCGGTGTGGCCGTGCTGCTCGCCGGCCTGGTGACTGTGGCGTGCGTGGCCGTCGGTGTCGGCACCTGGCTGCTGGTGCGCCCGTCCGGCCCGCAGCGCCCCGAGATCAGCGCGTATTCGCACGGCCACCTCGCCAGGGTGGGGCCCTACCTCTACTGCAGCGTCCTCAACCTCGACGACTGCGACACGCCTCAAGCCCAGGGCGAGCTGAAGGTCAGCGAGCGCTACCCCGTGCAGCTCTCGGTGCCCGACGCGATCTACCGGGCACCCTGGCGGCTCCTGCAGGTATACGAGGACCCAACCAACACCACCAGCACCATCTTTCGGCCGAACACCCGGTTCGCGGTGACCATTCCCCCCGTCGACCCACAGCGTGGGCGCCTGGTCGGGATTGTCGTGCAGTTGCTGACGCTCGTGATGGACCCCGGCGGGGAACTGCGCGATGTGCCGCACGCGGAATGGTCAGTGCGCCTGACCTATTGAGCGCTGGCCGCCCACGAGTCAGGCGCCGTGCCCGGCGGGCACCCGCTCCCCTTCGACCGGCGGGCCGGGCGGCGTTCCGTCGCCGAAAGGCTTGCCGCCCAAGTCCTCCCGACCATGCGGTGACAGCCAACCCGCTAGGTCCGGCCCCTTGGGCACGATGCCGGTGGGGTTGATGTCGGAGTGCACGATGTAGTAGTGCTGCTTGATCTGGACGAAGTCGATGGTGTCGCCGAATCCGGGCGTCTGGAACAGGTCGCGCGCATACGCCCACAACACCGGCATCTCGCTCAGCTTGCTGCGGTTGCACTTGAAATGCCCGTGATAGACGGGATCGAAGCGGGCCAGCGTGGTGAACAGTCGCACGTCGGCCTCGGTTATGGTGTCGCCCACCAGATATCGCTGACTGGCCAGGCGATCACTTACCCAATCCAGCGCGGTGAACAACCGGTCGTAGGCCGCCTCGTAGGCCTGCTGCGAGCCGGCAAAACCACACCGATACACCCCGTTGTTGATCTCGGTGTAGACCCGTTTGTTCACCTCGTCGATCTCGGCGCGCAGCCCCTCGGGGTATAGGTCCGGTGCGCCGTCGCGGTGGTAGGCCGTCCACTCGGTGGAGAGATCCAGGGTCATCTGGGCGAAATCGTTGGTGACCACCGCCCCCGTCGGCACATCCACGATCGCGGGGACGGTGATGCCTTTGGGATAGTCGGGGAAGCGCTTGAAGTATGCGTCCTGCAACCGGGGGATTTTCAGCACCGGGTCGACACCGCCCGGATCGAGATCGAACGTCCAACTGCGCTCGTCGTGGGTCGGACCGCAAAACCCAATGGAGAGAACGTGTTCCAGCCCCAGCAATCGTCGCACGATGATGGCGCGGTTGGCCCAGGGGCACGCTCGGGCGACTATCAGCCGATAACGGCCGGGCTCAACGGGATAGCCGTCTCGCCCGTCGGCGGTGATGCGGGTGGTGATGTAGTTGGTGTCGCGGGTGAATTCACCCGCCCCGGCAACGTAGGTGGCCATATCTCCCGTGTTTCGCTAAAAACGTCGGCTAGGAACTCAGAAATCGCCGAGCCAGATTCGTCTCGGTGGAGGCGCCCTGCTCCCAATGGGCGATCCACGGGCCGGTGCCCTCCGACTGGTCGATGATGCCTTCCTCGAGCCAAGCGTAACGGCCCTGCATCACCTCGCGGGTCAGCCGGACGTCGCAGCTGTCGGTATTGGTCCACAACGCCTCGAACAGCCCCTCGACCCGCAGGGTGGCCTGCCGGCAAAACGTATCGGCCAGCTCGTAGACCTGTTGACCGACCGCCGGGTCCACGGCGCGCTGGGCCTCGGCCCGCACACAGGCCGCGGACATCGCGAACAGCTCGGCACCGATGTCGACGATGCGCCCGAGGAACCCCTGACGCTGCTCCAATTTGGCCTGCCAGCGCGCCATCCCGTAGAAGGTGTTGCGGGCCAGCTTGCGGCTGGAGCGTTCCACGAACCGCAGGTGCGACGCCAGCGGTCCGAACTCGCTGTAAGCCCTGGGTCGCTGCCCTTCTCCAAAAACGAGCTGCGGCAACCACTTTGCGTAGAATCCGCTGGCCCCGACCGCCGCGGCGGCCTTCTGCCGCAACCCGGCGTCCGGCTTGGCGAGGTCACCGGCCGCGGACAGGTGGGCATCGACCGCCTCCCGGGCGATGAGCAGCCTCATGATCTCGCTGGATCCTTCGAAGATGCGATTGATCCGCAGGTCCCGCGATACCTGTTCGACCGGCACGGCGCGTTCGCCGCGCGCGGCCAGGGACTCCGCCGTCTCATAACCGCGGCCGCCGCGGATCTGCATGACCTCGTCGGCGATGATGCACGCCATCTCGCTGGACCACAGCTTGGCCAACGCCGCCTCGATCCGGATGTCGTTGCGCCCTTCGTCGGCCATCTGCCCGGACAGTTCGAGTACCGCGTCGAGCGCGTAGTTGGTCGCCGCGATGAACGAGATATTGCGGGCCACCGCTTCGTGCTCGGCCAGCGGCTTGCCCCATTGCACACGCTCCCCCGACCACTCGCGTGCCACCTTCAGGCCCCACTTCGACGAACCGGTCGCGTTCGCGGGAATCGACAGCCGCCCGGCGTTGAGCGTGGTCAGCGCGATCTTCAAACCGTCGCCCTCGCGGCCGATCAGGTTTTCGCTGGGCACCCGAACGCGGTGCAGCCTGGTCACCCCGTTCTCGATGCCGCGCAACCCCATGAATGTGTTGCGGCGCTCCACGGTGATCCCGGGTGAGTCGGCCTCGACGACGAACGCGCTGATGCCGCCGCGGTGCCCATCGCTGCGGGGCACTCGGGCCATCACGACCAGCAGTTCGGCGACCACGCCGTTGGTGGTCCACAACTTCACGCCGTCGAGCTCGTAGGCCGTTCCGTCTTCGACGGGTGTCGCGGTCGAGGCCAGCCGGGCCGGATCGGAGCCGACGTCCGGTTCGGTCAGCAGAAACGCCGAGATGGCGCCCGCGGCGCACCGGGGCAAGAACTTCTTCTTCTGCTCCGGGGTTCCGGCGAGTTTGAGCGGCTCCGGCACCCCGATCGACTGATGGGCCGACAACAGCGCACCGAGGCTGGGATGAACGGAGGAAACCATCATCAGCGCCCGGTTGTAGGCCACTTGCGACATGTTCAGGCCGCCGTATTCCGACGGGATTTTCATGCCGAAACAACCCAGCTCGGCCAGACCCTTCACATACTCGTCGGGAATTCGGGCGTCGCGTTCGATGACGCTGCCATCGACGCCGCCAAGGAAGTCGCGCAATTTGCCGAGAAACGCGCGGGTGCGCGCCTCGTCAGCATCGGACGGTTTGGGAAACGGGTGGATGAGCTCCAACGGAAAACGACCAAGGAACAGCTCCTTCGCGAAGGATGGTTTATCCCAACCGGTTTCGCGAGACTCCTCGGCCAGTGCCCTGGCTTGCTCCTCGGTGACGTGCGCTTGCTGTGCCATCGCAGCCTCCTCGCTCGACGACTGTGGCGAGGTGGGAGTACCCCGTGACCGGCACTTCCTCACCCCCTCCTGCGGGCGGGCGGCACTCGGGCCGGCGGCGACGAGCTAGGCGTCGAGCTCCCGGGCGACCGCCCGAACCACCTCGGAGACCCGTCGAGCCGTCTTGCGGTCCGGGTAGCGGCCCTTGCGCAACTCGGGCTGCACGGCGCTTTCCAGCAGCGTGATCATGTCCTCGACCATGCCGTGCAGTTCGTCGGGGCTGTGCTTGTGCTCGGCGGGCACCTCGCGGCGCGCCTTGGTGAGGCTGGGCGGCGGCTCGATCAGCTTCAGGCTCAGCGCCTGAGGCCCGCGCCGCCCGGAGGCGATGCCGAACTCCACGCGCTGGCCCGCCTTGAGCCCCTCGACCCCAGCGGGCAACGCCGACGAGCGGACGTACACGTCTTCGCCGTCCTCTTGCGACAGGAAGCCAAACCCCTTGTCGGCGTCGTACCACTTAACCTTGCCGGTCGGCACTGGTCTCACCTGCTTGTCTAACGGATTAATAGAATGGCCAACACAATAAGCGTCCCGCCTGCGCAGGACGCCGTTTGGTCTGTAGATCCTACTCGGATGCTCACCTGACGAGCACCCCCGTTATCTCCCACTCGGTAGGCTGGGCAGCAACGGTGGAGGAGATATGCGCCTGATCCTGAACATCATCTGGCTCCTGTTCGGCGGCCTGTGGATGGCCGCCGGGTACGTGGTTGCGGCGCTCATCAGCTTCTTGCTCATCATCACGATCCCCTTCGGCTTCGCGTCGCTGCGCATCGCCTCGTACGCGTTGTGGCCGTTCGGCCGCACGATCGTCGACAAGCCGACCGCCGGGACGGTGACCCTCATCGGAAACGTCATCTGGGTGCTGTTGTTCGGGCTTTGGCTGGCGATTGGCCACGTGCTCAGCGCGCTGGCCATGGCGATCACGATCGTCGGCATTCCGCTGGCGCTGGCCAACCTGAAGCTGATCCCGGTGTCGTTGATGCCGCTGGGCAAGCAGATCGTTCCGGTGGGTTCGCCGTCGTCCCAGGTGATGGCCGCATGACCGTGACAACGCTGGGTGTGCCGACGGTGCCGGGCAGCACCGCGCGGAACACGCCGGACGCGCCGATGACGGGCCCGTTGCTGGACACCTACGGACGGGTCGCGACCGATCTGCGGGTCTCGCTGACCGACCGCTGCAACCTGCGGTGCAATTACTGCATGCCGGCCGAGGGCCTGGATTGGCTGCCCGGCGAGCAACTCCTGCGGCCCCACGAGCTGGCCCGGCTGATGCACATCGCCGTCACCCGGTTGGGCATCACCAGCGTGCGGTTCACCGGTGGCGAGCCCCTGTTGGCACGGCACCTCGAAGAGGTGGTCGCGGCGGTGGCCGCCCTGCGGCCGCGCCCGGAGATCTCGTTGACCACCAACGGCATCGGGCTGGCGCGGCGCGCCGCCGCCCTCGCCCGGGCCGGCCTGGACCGGGTCAATGTGTCGATGGACAGCGTGGATCGCGACCACTTCGCGGCGATCACCCGCCGCGATCGGCTCGACGACGTGCTCGCCGGCCTGGCCGCCGCTCACGACGCCGGCCTGACGCCGGTCAAGGTGAACGCCGTCCTGGACCCGGTCACCGGGCGCGAGGACGTCGTCGAACTGCTGCGGTTCTGCCTCGAGCGAGGCCACCAATTGCGGGTCATCGAGCAGATGCCGCTGGACGCCGGGCACCAATGGCGCCGGGGAGCCGCGCTGAGCGCCGACGACGTGCTCGACACGCTGCGCCCCCACTTCCGGCTACGTCCCGACCCGGCGCCGCGCGGTTCGGCGCCCGCCGAGCTCTGGCTGGTCGACACCGGCCCGGGCACGCCGAGCGGCAAGTTCGGTGTCATCGCATCGGTCTCGCACGCGTTCTGTTCGGCCTGTGATCGCACCCGGCTCACGGCCGACGGTCAAGTCCGCAGCTGCCTGTTTTCGGCCGAGGAGACCGATCTTCGGAGCCTGCTGCGCAGCGGCGCGTCCGACGATGCGATCGAAAGGGCGTGGCGGGTCGCGATGTGGGGCAAGCCCGCCGGTCACGGGATCAACGACCCCAGTTTCGTCCAGCCCGACCGGCCGATGAGCGCGATCGGTGGCTAGCCCCATGGGTCAAACGTCCGTCCAGCAAGACGGGGTTCAGGTGACGGTGCGTTACTTCGCGGCCGCGCGGGCGGCGGCGGGCGCCGAGGCCGAGACGGTGGTGGTGCGGCCCGGCACCACGGTGGCCGAGCTGGTCGAGCGCCTCTCCGTGCGCGGCTCACAACTCGCCGCGGTGCTGGGCAGATGTTCCTATCTCTGCGACGGCGTCGCCGTCCGCGACGAGACCGCACCGTTACGTACCGGCAACACGATCGACGTCCTACCCCCCTTCGCGGGCGGCTAAAACTGTGAGTTATCTCACGTAACGGAACGATAACGACGGAATCACGCTCCGATATCGGGTGCTATGACCTGCGTGAATGCCGCGTGTTCCTTGGGTTTTCGCAGGTGGCCGAGAGGGAAACGCCGGGTTTCGCAGAACGTGACGGGATCGACAGAAACCGCTACGTTTCTCCGAAGGCTCGCCAAGACAACCGAATTGGCGGACCTCCCCTCCCTATCGCGCCGAGCTCCATCCAGTAGGCAGGGGCCACCGACCTACGTGGATGGAGACGGGGGACCCACCGGTCCACCGTGATCGGATTGGGGCCGCGTGCGGCCCCTAGGGGTGAAGCCGACGTCGTTTCACAGCGGATACGCAGTGCATTCGATGACGGCCGGGTGGCCTCTCCAACCCGAACCCGACAGCTGACCTCGCAGGCGCGTGACGAGAGAGGATTTTTTACGGCCTATGAGTGGACGTCACCGTAAGCCCAGCACGTCAAACATCAGCGTCGCCAAGATCGCCGTCACCGGCGCGGTCCTCGGTGGCGGCAGCATCGCCCTGGCCGCCCAGGCGGCCGCGGCCACCGACGGCGAATGGGACCAGGTAGCCCGTTGCGAATCCGGTGGCAACTGGGGAATCAACACCGGCAACGGCTACCACGGTGGCGTGCAGTTCAGCTCGAGCACGTGGGCCGCGCACGGCGGTGGCCAATACGCCCCGTCGGCCGAATTGGCCACCAAAGAACAGCAGATCGCCGTCGCCGAGCGCGTGCTGGCCACCCAGGGCCGCGGTGCGTGGCCGGTGTGCGGTGGCCCGCTGTCGGGCCCGACGCCGCGTGAGATCCCCGCGCCGGCCGGCCTGGACGCTCCCCTGGATGCGCCCGGTATCAATGGCCAGCCGGCACCGCTGGCTCCGCCGCCCGCCGACGCGCCCCCGCCGCCCGCGCCGCCCGCGCCGGTCCAACTGACCGGATTCGACCAGCCGGCACCTCCGGCGGAGCTGCCCCCGGCTCCTCCGGCCGAGGTACCGCCGGCGCCGCCCGCCGACGCCATGCCGCCGGCGCCGCCCGCCGACGCCATGCCGCCCGCGCCGCCCGCCGACGCCATGCCGCCCGCGCCGCCCGCCGACCTGCCGCCGGCGCCCCCGGCGGACCTACCGCCCGCACCGCCGGCGGACGCGCCCGTCGTCGACAACGACTTCCACGGTTTCGTCCCGGCCAACATGCCGCAGGAGGTTTCCTCGGTTGGCTACACGAAGCAGCTGTGGGAGGCCATTCGGGCGCAGGACATCCAGGGCAACGACGCGCTCGACGCGATCGCCCAGCCGGCCCCGGCCACCTGAGTCCCGCCCGCCAGACTGCCCGGCACGCCTCGAACATCTGCGCTTCGGGGCGTGCCGGCATTCCAATCGCTACGGCGTTACGCCGAGCCCACCCATTCTTCGGTCCCGTCGTCGAAGAACTGGTGCTTCCACACCGGTAGCAGCGCCTTGATGGTGTCGACGAGAAGCGCGCAGGTGGTGAACGCCGCCTGACGGTGGTCAGCCGCAACCGCGGCCACCAGCGCCGCCTCCCCGATGCGCAGCACCCCGATCCGGTGGCTGGCCGCCACGGCGCGCACCCCGCTCGACTGTTCCGCGACATCGGAGACCACCTTGGCCAAGACCTGTTCAGCCGACGGATGCGCGGAGTACTCCAGCCGCACCACGCGCCGGCCGCCATCGTGGTCGCGAATCATGCCGACGAAGCCGACGACGGCCCCGGCCGACTGATGGGCCACGAGTTCTTCGTGCTCGGCCAGGAAGATCGGGTGATCGGTCATGGCCGCGCGGACGACGAGCGTCATCGCTGGTGGTCTCCACCGGCGAGCTGATCGAGCGCGTGATCGAGCACGTCGGCGAGCACGCCCAGGCCGTCACGCACGCCGCCGGGGGAACCCGGCAGGTTGACGATCAGGGTCCGGCCCGCCACGCCACACACTCCGCGCGACAACACCGATGTCGGCACCTTCGGCAGCCCCGACCGGCGGATGGCGTCGGCCAGCCCGGGGATCATGTAGTCGAGCACCGCCACCGTCTGGTCGGGGGTGGTGTCGCTGGGCGAGATGCCGGTGCCCCCGGAGGTGATGATCACGTCGACGCCGTCGCCGACCGCCGCGCGCAGCGCCTCGCCGACCGGCTCACCGTCGGCCACCACCTCCGGGTCGGCGAGCGAAAACCCCCGCTCCCCAAGCCATTCGGCGATGATCGGCCCACACCGGTCGTCGTACACCCCCGCCGAGGCGCGGGTCGAGGCGATGATGACGCGGGCGGATCGGGCGCCCATCACCGCTCCCACGTTCCGGTCTTGCCGCCTTCCTTGCGCAGCACGCGAATGTCATCGATGCGCGCGGCGGGGTCGACCGCTTTGATCATGTCGTAGAGCGTCAGACCGGCCACACTGACCGCGGTCAGCGCCTCCATCTCCACACCCGTGCGGTCGGTGCTGCGCACCGTCGCGGTGATCTCGATGTCGGATTCCCCCACGATGAACTCCACGTCGACTCCGGTGAGCGCCAACTGATGGCAGAGCGGGATCAGGTCACTGGTGCGCTTGGCGGCCAGGATGCCCGCCACCCGGGCGGTGGCCAACGCGTCGCCCTTGGGCAGTCCCCCGGCCGAGATCAGCTCCACGACGCGCGGCGACGTGTGTAGGGCACCCGCGGCGACCGCGGTCCGCTTGGTCGCCCCCTTGCCGCTGACGTCGACCATGTGCGCCGCACCACGCTCATCCAGGTGCGACAGTGCGCCCGCAGGGGATTCTCCCGACGCCCAGCTCGCCGGGGGCTTGGCGGCGTCGGCCCTGGCCATCCTGGCGCCTACCGGTTAACGACCGTGACCGGGTGCAGGTAGGGCAGGTCGGTGGAGGGCAGCGGGAACACCAGCTCGCCGAAGGGCGACAAGGCGCCCGTGCGGTCGGTCGCGAGTTCGCTCACCGCGTGGTCGTCGTGGTCCGTCGTCGGCCACCCGTTGTCGACATACCTGGTTTTGCGGGCTTTGCCCTCAGCAGTGTCAGCCACGCCGTCCATTCTGACAGGTCGCTCTCGCGCGCGTGGTGCAAGACCGCCAGTTCCAGCGGCGAGGCGGCGACTCTCGTTGCCTGCTCAGGACCCGCCGACTGCTTTACGCTGGTCAGCAATGACCGACAACACCCCGGATATCCCGCTGGGGTCGTGGCTGGCCGACTTGTCCGACGAGCGGCTGATCCGCCTGCTAGAGCTGCGGCCGGACCTCGCCCAGCCGCCTCCCGGGAGCATCGCCGCGCTGGCCGCCCGCGCGCAGGCCCGCCAGTCGGTCAAGGCCGCCACCGACGAGCTCGACTTCCTGCGGCTCGCGGTGCTCGACGCGCTGTTGGTGCTGCAGGCCGACGCCACTCCGGTGCCCACCACGAAACTGCTGGCCCTGATCGGTGAACGGGCTCACGAGTCCGACGTGGTGACGGCGTTGGACGATCTGCGGGAGCGCGCCCTGGTCTGGGGCGATGCGGCGCTGCGCGTGGCACCCGACGCCGGCACGGCGCTGCCGTGGCACCCGGGCCAGGTCACCCTCGAGGATGCCTCCCGCACCGGCGAGCAGATCGCCGGCCTCATCGACGAGTTGAACCAGGCGCAGCTCGCCGTGCTGGAGAAGCTCCTCGAGGGTTCTCCGATGGGCCGCACCCGTGACGCCGCGCCCGGCGCCCCCGTGGACCGGCCGGTGCCCCAGCTGCTGGCGATGGGCCTGTTGCGCCGCATCGACGCCGAGACGGTGATATTGCCGCGCCACGTGGGGCAGGTGCTGCGCGGCGAACAGCCCGGGCCCATGCGGCTGACGGCGCCCGACCCGGTGGTGTCGACCACCACCAGCGACGACGTCGACGCGGCGGCGGCCGGGGCCACCATCGACCTGTTGCGAGAACTCGACGTCCTGCTCGAAACGCTGGCCGCCGCACCGGTTTCCGAGCTGCGCAGCGGCGGGCTGGGAATCCGCGACGTCAAGCGGCTCAGCAAGTCGACCGGCATCGACGAGTCGCGCCTGGGGTTGATTCTCGAGGTGGCGGCCGGGGCCGGCTTGATCGCGAGCGGGATGCCCGACCCGGAACCGGTCACCGGCGAGGCGCCGTACTGGGCGCCGACCGCGGCCATCGACCGGTTCACGGCGATGCCCACCGCCGAGCGCTGGCAGCTGCTGGCCAGTAGTTGGCTTGACCTCCCGAGCCGGCCGGCCCTGATCGGAACCCGCGGACCCGACGCCAAAACCTATGGCGCCCTTACGGATGCGCTGTACTCGACCGCCGCGCCGCTGGACCGTCGGCTGTTGCTGGGCACGCTGGCCGAATTGCCGCCGGGGGCGGGCGTCAACGCGCTCGAAGCGTCGGCGGCGCTCATCTGGCGGCGGCCACGCTGGGCCAAGCGGCTGCAGCCCGGCCCGGTGGGCGATCTGCTGGCCGAGAGCCAAGCGCTGGGGCTGGTGGGACGCGGCGCGCTCAGCACGGCCGGCCGGGTCCTGCTGCGCGAAGACGCCCAGTCCGCGATCGACACCATGGCGCGGTCCCTGCCCAAACCGATCGATTACTTCGTCATCCAGGCCGACCTGACCGTGGTCGTACCCGGCCCGCTGCAGCGCGACCTGGCCGAGCAGCTGGCCGCGGTGGCCACCGTCGAGTCGGCCGGCACCGCGATGGTGTATCGCATCAGCGAGCAGACGATCCGGCATGCCCTCGACGTCGGCAAGACCAGCGACTGGATGCACGCCCTGTTCGCCAGGCACTCCAAAACGCCCGTCCCGCAGGGCCTGACCTATCTCATCGACGATGTCGCACGCCGGCACGGCCAGCTGCGGATCGGCATGGCGGCTTCGTTCATACGGTGCGAGGACCCGGCGCTGCTGGCCCAGGCCATAGCCGCGCCCGCCACCGGAGGGGTGCAACTGCGCGCCCTGGCCCCGACGGTCGCGGTATCCCCGGCGCCGATCGGGGAGGTGCTGGTCGCGTTGCGGGCGGCGGGCTTCGCCCCGGCGGCCGAGGACTCCACCGGCGCCATCGTCGACGTCCGTCCCCGGGGGGCTCGCGTGCCCGCGCCGCAGCAACGGCGGCCCTACCGCCCGATGCCGCGCCCCAACATCGAGAGCCTCAACGCCGTGGTGGCGGTGCTGCGCAAGGTGACGGCCGCGCCGTTCGGCAACATTCGCGTCGACCCGGCGGTGACGATGTCGTTGTTGCAGCGCGCGGCCAGGGAACAAGACACGCTGGTGATCGGTTATCTGGATGCCGCCGGCGTCGCCACCCAGCGGGTCGTGTCGCCGATCACCGTCCGGGGCGGTCAGCTGACCGCCTTCGACTCGGCCTCGGGGCGGCTGCGTGACTTCGCCATCCACCGCATCACGTCGGTGGTGTCGGCCAACGGCCGATAATGGACCGGTGATCCGGCGAGAAATGAGGAGGAGCGGCGCCCTTGACTGACGGCCCGTTGATCGTGCAGTCCGATAAGACGGTGCTGCTCGAGGTCGACCATGAGCTGGCCGGTGCCGCGCGTGCCGCCATCGCACCGTTCGCCGAGCTCGAGCGCGCGCCCGAGCACGTGCACACCTACCGCATCACGCCGTTGGCGCTGTGGAATGCCCGCGCCGCCGGCCACGACGCCGAGCAGGTGGTCGACGCCCTGGTCAGTTTCTCGCGCTACGCGGTGCCCCAGCCGCTGCTGGTCGACATTGTCGACACCATGGCCCGCTACGGCCGCCTGCAGCTGGTCAAACACCCGGCGCACGGCCTGACCCTGCTCAGCCTCGACCGCGCGGTGCTCGAGGAAGTGCTGCGCAACAAGAAGATCGCCCCCATGCTCGGCGCCCGTATCGACGACGACACCGTCGTCGTGCACCCCAGCGAACGCGGCCGCGTCAAACAGATGTTGCTCAAGATCGGTTGGCCCGCAGAGGATCTCGCGGGCTACGTCGACGGCGAGGCCCATCCGATCAGCCTGGCGCAGGACGGCTGGCACCTGCGCGACTACCAGCAAATGGCCACCGACTCGTTCTGGGCCGGCGGGTCCGGGGTGGTGGTGCTCCCGTGCGGGGCGGGCAAGACACTGGTGGGCGCGGCCGCGATGGCGAAGGCCAGCGCGACGACGCTGATCCTGGTCACCAACATCGTCGCGGCGCGGCAATGGAAGCGCGAATTGGTGGCGCGCACCTCGCTGACCGAGGACGAGGTCGGCGAATATTCCGGAGAGCGCAAGGAGATTCGGCCCGTCACGATCTCGACCTATCAGATGATCACCCGCCGCACCAAGGGCGAGTACAGGCATCTGGAGCTCTTCGACAGCCGCGACTGGGGGCTGATCATCTACGACGAGGTCCACCTGCTGCCGGCGCCGGTGTTCCGGATGACCGCCGACCTGCAATCCAAGCGACGCCTCGGCCTGACGGCCACTCTGGTCCGCGAAGACGGCCGCGAGGGCGACGTGTTCTCCCTGATCGGCCCGAAGCGTTACGACGCGCCGTGGAAGGACATCGAAGCCCAAGGCTGGATCGCGCCGGCCGAGTGCGTCGAGGTGCGGGTCACCATGACCGACAACGAGCGGATGATGTACGCCACCGCGGAACCCGAAGAGCGCTACAAGCTTTGCTCGACGGCGCATTCCAAGATCGCCGTGGTCAAGTCGATTCTGGACAAGCACCCGGGCGAACAGACGCTGGTGATCGGCGCCTACCTCGACCAGCTCGACGAGCTGGGTGCCGAGCTGAACGCCCCGGTGATCCAGGGGTCGACGCGGACCAAGGAACGCGAAGAACTGTTCGACGCGTTCCGCCGCGGCGAGGTGTCCACCTTGGTGGTGTCCAAGGTCGCCAACTTCTCCATCGACTTACCGGAAGCCTCGGTGGCGGTTCAGGTTTCGGGAACCTTCGGGTCCCGCCAGGAGGAGGCGCAGCGGCTGGGCCGGCTGCTGCGCCCCAAGGCCGACGGTGGCGGCGCCATCTTCTACTCCGTGGTGGCCCGCGACAGCCTGGACGCCGAGTACGCGGCGCACCGGCAGCGCTTCCTCGCCGAGCAGGGTTACGGCTACATCATCCGCGACGCGGACGACCTGCTGGGACCGGCGATCTAGACGAAAGCTCTTCGGACCATGCGACACGCGTCGAATGTGATATCACGGGCGATATCACATTCGGGAAGACACGCATGGCCCATGCGTGGCGGCGCGGTGGCAGATCAAAGCGACAGGATGGTCGCCGAGGCGGTGCCCGGCGCGCCGTACACCTGAGCCAGGCCGACGCGCGGGTTGCCGGGCACCTGACGCTCGCCCGCCTCACCGCGCAACTGGCGCACCAGTTCGTGCATCTGCCGAAGCCCCGACGCCCCGATCGGCTCGCCGTTGGCGATCAACCCGCCATCGGTGTTGACCGGCATCGAGCCGTGAATCTCGGTCGCGCCGTCGGCCACCAACTTCTCCTGCTCGCCGTCGGCGCACAGGCCGGTCTCGGCCATGTGGATCACTTCGGCGCCGGCGTCGGTGTCCTGCAGTTGCGCGACGTCGACGTCCTCGGGCCCGATGCCCGCGGCCTCGTACGCGGCCCTGGCGGCGTACACCGTGGGTGAGGCGTCCTCGTCCAGCGGGGCCGACGTGGCATGCACCTCGTAGGCGCCGTACCGCCGGGTGCGGATCTCGCAGGCGCGCACGTAGACCGGCTTGTCGGTGAACTTGTGCGCCATGTCGGCGCGGCACATGATCACCGCCGCGGCGCCCTCGTCGGGGGCGCAGAACATGTACTGGGTGAGCGGGTAGTTCAGCACCGTCGAGTTGAGGATCTCGTCCTCGGGAATCGGCTTGCGCCGGAAGGCGTTCGGGTTCAGCGCACCGTTGCGGAAGTTCTTGGCCGCCACCTTGGCCAGCGTGGCCTGGGAGATGTGGTGGTCGTGCAGGTATTTGTTGGCCTTCATGCCGAAGAACTTGGTGGTGACGAACTGCCCGTTCTCGCCGTACCACCGCGGCAGGCCCAAGCAGGACGGTTCGTCGGTGAACGCACCGCGCGGATGCTTGTCCATGCCGATGGCGATGCCGAGGTCATACTTGCCCAGCCGGATGGTGTCGGCGGTCTGCTGGATGGCGCTGGCCGCGGTGGCGCAAGCGTTGAAGACGTTGGTGAAGGTGATGCCGGTCAGTCCGACCAGCCGCGTCACGGCGTCGGGGTTGGAGATCTCGTGGCTGCCGCCGAATCCGAACTGGATGTCCTTCCAGGACACGCCGGCGTCCTGCAGCGCGGACTGGACGGCCTCGGCGCCCATCTGCATGCAAGTTTTGTCGAACCGGCCGAAGGGGTGCAGGCCCACGCCGATGATGGCGACATCGTTGGTCATCGTTCTCTCCTTATGCGACCGGCCGGAACGCGAACGTCATGATTTCGGCGCCCTCTTCGTCGGTGGTGAGCGGCACCATGGTGAGCTCGACCTCCTGCCCGAATTGCAGCTTGGCGGGGTCGTTCTCGGTCAACCGGCCCTCGACCCGGATCACGTCGTCGAGCTGGACCAGCCCGACCCCGAACGGAACGAAGTCCTTGCCGGTCGGGCCGGCGTACGGCGCCCCGGGCGGAAAGCCCTGAGTCGTCCACGCGACGAGCGTTCCGCGGCGCGGCAGCAACACGTCGGTCATCTCACCGACGCTGCACCGCGGGCACCACTGCTGCACCGGGAAGGTGGTGGCGCCGCAGCCGCCGCATCGGCTGCCGATCAGCTGTGGGCTCTCATCGGGCCAGGTCGAGATCTCGGGGGCGAGTGCCTTTTGCATCGGGGATCCTCCAGAAGCGTCCACGGGCCGCCAACAGAATGTTGCTCACTGAACCGTATAACAGCTTTCCGGAAAGTGGAAACCGCATTCTCATTCGTTGCGCCCCGGCCGGTAGGGGCCCCAGGGGAGCGATATCTTGGGCGCTATGCCAGTCACCGTGATACTCGAATTGAAGTTCAAGCCCGACGCGGTGCCGCAGGCGCGCGACGTCATGGGCCGGGCGCTGCGGGACACCCGGGCGTTCGCCGGCAACCTCGGCACCGACGTGCTCGTCGACGAGGACGACGAAGCCCACTGGCTGATCTATGAACTGTGGGACACGGTCGAGCATGACGAGGCCTACCGCGCGTTTCGTGCCGGCGAGGGCCGACTGACCGAGTTGCCGCCGCTGTTGGCCGAGCCGCCCGTCAAGAAGAGGTACACCACCTCCGACATCTGACGGCTAGCTCAGGGCCGGAATGACCTCGCGCTCGAACAATTCGATGCCGGAGCGGTCGTATGCGGCCTCGGGGAAATAGCAGATGGCGTATTCGCACCCCAGGTCGCGGAGCCTGGCGATCCGTTCGACCACCTGTTCCGGTGTGCCCGTCGCCGAATCGGGACCGCTGCCGGCGGCGAGCATCGCATCGGCCGCCGCCTCGGGCACGTAGCGGACCACGCGGTCGCGGACGCGCCGTAGCCGGTCCTTGACGTCGGCGTCCGACGTTCCGACGACGGCGTTGAAGTTGGCCGACCGCACGATGGCATCGAAGTCGGTGCCCAGCCGCCGGCAGTGCTGCGCAAGCACTTCCGACTTGTGGGCAAAGGCCTCGGGTTCCGGCGTGAAGTTGGTGTATTGCGCGTATTTCGCGGCGATGCGCAGGGTCACCTTCTCGCCGCCGCCGGCGATCCACAACGGAATCCCGTTGTCCTGCAGCGGCTTAGGGGCAACGATGGCCCCGTCGACCTGGTAGTGCCTGCCGTCGAAGCTGACCATGCCGTCGCGCCAGGCGTCACGCATGATCTGCACGCCCTCGTCCAGCCGGCCCAGCCGCACGCCGGCCGACGGGAAACCGTAACCGTAAGCGCGCCATTCGTGTTCGTACCATCCGCCGCCGATGCCCATCTGGATCCGGCCACCGGAGATGATGTCGGCGGTCGCCGCGACCTTGGCCAGGTATACCGGATTCCGATAGCTCATCGCGGTGCACATCTGGCCGAGTTTGATCCGCGAGGTGACCGCCGCGTAGGCGGCCATCAGCGACCACGCCTCGTGGGTGGCTTCGCCCGTCGGCATCGGGACGGTGTGGAAATGGTCGTAGACCCACAGCGAGTCCCACGCGCCGTCGTCGGCGTAGACGGCCAGGTCGCGCATCACCGCCCAGTGCTTCTCCGGTTCGATGTCGACCAGATCCATTCGCCAGCCTTGCGGGATGAAGAGACCGAAGCGCATAGCAACGGACTCTAGCCCGATCGGTCGGCCAGGCCCCGCTAGGCTTACCAGTCGTCAAGCAAGCGGGAGGTCGCCGTGCGGGTCCTCGTCTCCGGCGCCAGCATCGCGGGCCCGGTGCTGGCCTACTGGCTGAGCCGTCGCGGCTTCGACGTCACCGTCGTCGAGCGCGCGCCCACACTGCGCAAGACCGGCGGCCACGCCGTCGACCTGTTCCGTCCCGCTATGGAAATTTCGGCGAGCATGGGCGTCCTGCCCCAAATCGAGGCGCGCGCCACCGGAACGAACCACATGACCATGCATCGGGAGGGCCGGTCGCGGCCCTTCGAGATCGACCTCACCAAGATCTACGCCGCCACGTCGGACCGGCATGTGGAAATCATGCGCGACGATCTCAGCGAGATCTACTACACCGCAGGGCGCGACGACGTCGAGTACCTGTTCGGCGACTCGATCACCGCGATCGAACACGACGGCGAGGTGACGTTCGAGCATGGCCCCGCCCGCCGGTTCGACGTCATCGTCGGCGCCGACGGGCTGCACTCCAACGTTCGGCAGCTGACCTTCGGCGCGGAAGCCGACCTCACGCGGTTCCTCGGCGGCTATCTGGCGGTGGTGTCGGTCCCCAAGGCGCTGGCCGCCCGCGGCGAGATGACCTGTCACGTCGGTGTGGGCCGCCTCGCGGCCATCTACACCGCCGAGCACCTGGACGACGCGCGCGCGGTCTTCCTGTTCCGCGCCAAACACGAACTCGATTTTGACCATCGGGATGCGTTGCGGCAGAAGGGCATTCTGCGCGATGCGTTCGCGAACATGCACGAGCAGGTGGACGGTTGGCTGGGCGAGATCGACGATACGCCCGCGTTCTACTTCGATTCGATCAGCCAGCTTCGGCTGGACAGATGGTCGCGGCGGCGGGTCACCCTCGTCGGTGACGCGGGATACTGCCCGGGCCCCGCGGTGGGCGGCAGCACCAGCCTTGCGGTGCTCGGCGCCTACGTGCTGGCCGGCGAGCTCGCTGGGGCCGACGGCGACCTCCTGCGCGCGTTCGCGGCCTACGAACTGCAGATGCGCGAACCGGTGCACCGCAGCCGGGCCTTCGCGCGCGGGGCCGCCAGGGGCATCATTCCCGGCTCGCGGCTCGGGGTGTGGGCGCTGACCCGTGGCGCCCAGCTAGTCTCACTGATGCCCGGCTCGCTGTCCCGGGCAGTGGCGAAGCTCAACACGAAGGGCGTGCGCATGCACGACTCGATGCCGGTGCCCGACTACAGCGCCACCGATCCCCACGCCGACGAAGGGAACTACCGCCGATGGAACTGACCGGCGTGGGGATCTGGAGCAGTCAACTGCGCTACGGCGATCCGTCCGAATCAGCCGAGGCGGCGGCGGAATTGGACGAACTGGGCTTCCCGGCGCTGTGGATACCCGACGTCGGCGGTCCGGTGTTCGACGCCGTCGGCAACCTGCTGGCCGCGACGCGGCGGACCGTGATCGCCACCGGAATCCTCAACCTGTGGATGCATGCGCCGGCGGCCGTCGCCGACTCCTACGCGACGTTGACCGCCGAGCACGGGGACCGCTTCCTGCTGGGCATCGGCGTCAGTCACGCACCGCTGATCGACGCCAGCCAACCCGGGCGATACCGCAAACCGCTGGCGGCGACGGCGGCATTCCTGGACGGGCTGGATGCCGCCCCACGGCCCGTACCCGCCGAAAACCGGGTGCTGGCCGCGCTCGGGCCGAAGATGCTGGCCCTGGCCGCGACCCGGTCCCGCGGGGCGCACCCGTACCTGGTCACGCCCGACCACACCGCCTCCGCCCGTGCGACTTTGGGTGACGGCCCCCTGCTGCTGCCGGAACAGACGGTGATACTGACCGACAGCGCCGACGAGGCACGGCGCATCGGAACCGACTGGCTGCGCGCGTACTTGGCGTTACCCAACTACGCCAACAACCTGCTGCGCAGCGGGTTCTCCGAAGAGGACGTGGCGCAGGTGAGCGATCGGCTCTTCGACGCCATCATCGCCTGGGGCGACGAAGAGGCGATCATGCGCAGGGTCGCCGAGCATCATTCGGCCGGCGCCGACCACGTGTGCATCCAGGTACTGCTGGCCGACCCGAAGGCCTTCCCGCGCGAACAATGGCGCCGCATCGCCGCCGCCACGCAGGGATGACCCGCCGCCTCACTCGCGCTTAGGGTGGGGTATGGCTTCCAAGCAGACCCTGTTTCGGATCTTCTACCGCATCGGCTTCACGCCGTGGGACGGCCATCCGCTCGCGCAGAGCGTGCGGGACCTGGTCGAGGGAACGGTCGACGCGCCGGCGCTTCCCGCGGGATCGGCCCTCGAGGTCGGCTGCGGGACCGGTGACTGCTCGATCTACCTCGCCCAACACGGCTGGAAGGTCACCGCGGTCGACTTCGTCGCCAAGCCGCTGGAGCGGGCGCGCACCAAGGCCCGGGGCTCCGGCGCCGCGGTCAAGTTCGTCCAGGCCGACGTCACGCAGCTGAGCCAGGCCGGCATCGGCGGGAACTTCGGCTTGATCGTCGACAACGGCTGCCTGCACAACATGAGCGACGACGACCGCGACGCCTACGTCCGGGAGATCAGCGCCGTGGCGGCTCCGGACGCGCGGCTACTGGTCGTCGCTTTCGTGCCCGGCGGCCGCATCGGCGTACGCGGCGTCGCCCGCGACGAGATGGAACGACGCTTCGCACCCGCCTGGAAGCTGCTGTCGGCCGGCGCGGAACGCGAACTGGACCGCGCCGAGAAGACCCCGGCGCGGTACTACCTCTTCCAGCGCCGCGACACATAACCGGCGCGACGACACGCCCGCGAAAGCCCCCGAAGACAAGCGCTTCGGGGGCTTTCGCGATTGGCGAACCTACGTCAGCGACGCCGGCGGCAGGAAACGGTCGCCGTACTTGGCGGCCAGCTCACGGGCCCGGGCCACGAAGGCTTCCTTGCCCGTACCGCCCGGACCGGAGTAGCCGACGATGAACTGCGCGCTACCACCGGTGTACGGCGGGAAGCCGATGCCCATGATCGACCCGATGTTGGCGTCGGCGGTCGACGTCAACACGCCCTCGTCGAGGCACTTCTGGGTCTCGAGCGCCTCCGCGAACAGCATCCGGTCGATCATGTCCTGCAGCGGGGGCTGCGACGAACCGGACTTGAACGTCTCCCGCAGCCCCGGCCACAGCCCGGCGCGCTTGCCGTCGACGTACTCGTAGAAGCCCGCGCCCTTCAACCGGGACGGCCGGCCGATCTCGATCATCTTGTCGACGACGGCCTCGGCCGGGTGCGGCTCGTAGGTGCCGCCGGCATCCTCGACACCCTTGCGGGTGGCGGCCGCGATCTTGTGCATCAGCTCGAGGTTGAGCTCGTCGGACAGCTGCAGCGGCGGCGCCGGGTAGCCGGCCTGCGAGCCGGCGTGCTCGATGCTCGCGGGCTCGACGCCCTCGCCGAGCATCGCCAAGGCCTCGTTGACGAACGTGCCGATGACGCGGCTGGTGAAGAAGCCGCGGCTGTCGTTGACCACGATCGGCGTCTTGCCGATGGCCAGCGTGTAGTCGAACACGCGGGCCAGTGCCTCGTCAGAAGTCTTCTCGCCCTTGATGATTTCGACCAGTGGCATCTTGTCCACCGGTGAGAAGAAGTGGATCCCGATGAAGTCCTCCTGCCGCTTGACGCCGGTCGCCAGACCGGTGATCGGCAGCGTCGAGGTGTTGGACCCGAGCAGCGCGTTGGGCTCGACGATGTCCTCGATCTCCTGGAACACCTTGTGCTTGAGTTCCTGGTTCTCGAACACCGCCTCGACGACGAAGTCGACGCCCTTGAAAGCGGCGGGGTCGGCAGTCGGCGTGATCCGGTCCAGCAGCGCCTTGCTCTTCTCCTCGGTGGTCTTGCCCCGCTGAAGCGCCTTGGCCTCAAGCTTTTCCGAGTAGCCCTTGCCCTTCTGCGCGGCCTCGAGGCTGACGTCCTTGAGCACCACGTCGAAGCCGGCCTTGGCGGACACATACGCGATACCGGCGCCCATCATGCCGGCACCCAGCACACCGATCTTGTTGATCTTGACCGGCTCGATGCCCTCGGGGCGGGAGCCTCCGCCGTTGATGTGCTGCAGGTCGAAGAAGAACGCCTGGATCATGTTCTTGGCGACCTGACCGGTGACCAGCTGGGTGAAATAGCGGCTCTCGATGCGGCTCGCGGTGTCGAAGTCGACCTGCGCGCCCTCGACGGCCGCGTCCAGGATGGCCCGCGGCGCCGGCATCGGCGCACCCTTGAGCTGCTTCTTCAGCAGCGCCGGGAACGACGGCAGGATGCCCGCCAGCGCCGGGCTGGACGGAGTCCCGCCAGGCATCTTGTAGCCCTTGGCATCCCACGGCTGGGTGTGCGCGTCGGGGTTGGCCTTGATCCAAGCCTTGGCGGCCGGGACCAGTTCCTCGACCGAGCCGACGAGCTCGTCGACCAGGCCCATCTCCTTGGCCTTGTCCGGCTTGAACCTGGTGCCCTGCGACAGGATGTTCATGAACGCGTTCTGGATGCCGAACATCCGCACGGTGCGGGTCACCCCGCCGCCGCCGGGCAGCAGGCCCAGCGTCACCTCGGGCAGACCCACGACGAGGCCCTTGACGTCCGCGGCGATGCGGTGATGACAGGCCAGCGCGATCTCCAGGCCGCCGCCGAGCGCGGCGCCGTTGATGGCGGCCACCACCGGCTTGCCCAGGGTCTCCAGGGCGCGCAGGTCGCGCTTGATGTCCTCGACCTCGGTGAAGACGTCCCCGGCGTTCTCCGGGCCGGCGGTGATCATGCTCTTCAGGTCGCCGCCGGCGAAGAACGTCTTCTTCGCGCTCGCGATCACCACGCCGGTGACCGAATCCTTCTCCACGACAAGGCGTTCAACCGCCTTGTGCATCGATTCCTTGTAGTGCTCGTTCATCACGTTCGCCGACCCGGTGGGGTCGTCGAGCGTCAGCGTGACGATGCCGTCGGCATCCTTGTCCCACGCAATGGTGTTCTCTGCCATGGTCTTAAACCCTCTCGATGATGGTGGCGACACCCATGCCGCCGCCGATGCACAGCGTGATCAGCGCGCGACGGGCGTTGCGGCGCTCGAGCTCGTCGACCATGGTGCCGGTGATCATGGCGCCGGTGGCGCCCAGCGGGTGGCCCATCGCGATGGCGCCACCGTTGACGTTGAGCTTCTCGTCGGGAATGTTGAGGTCCTTCTGGAACTTCAGCACCACCGACGCGAACGCCTCGTTCAGCTCGAACAGGTCGATGTCGTCGACGGTCAGCCCCGCGCGGTCGAGGACCTTGCGGGTGGCCGGGGTCGGGCCGGTCAGCATGATGACCGGGTCGGCGCCACTGGTCGCCGTGGCAACGATGCGGGCGCGCGGGGTCAGGCCCTGCGACGCGCCCGCCTTCTCCGAGCCGACCAGCACCAGCGCCGCCCCGTCCACGATGCCCGAGCTGTTGCCGCCGGTGTGGACGTGGTTGATCTTCTCGACGTAGTGGTACTTCTGCAGCGCCACGTCGTCGAAGCCGCCCATTTCGCCGATGCCGTCGAACGCGGTCTTCAGCTTGGCCAGACCCTCCATCGTGGTGTCGGGCCGCATGTGCTCGTCGTGGTCGAGGATGACCAGACCGTTCTGGTCGCGCACCGGCACGACCGACTTGGCGAAGTAGCCACCCGACCAGGCCTCGGCGGCCTTCTGCTGCGACCGCAGCGCGTAGGCGTCGACGTCCTCGCGGGAGAAGCCCTCGATGGTGGCGATCAGGTCGGCACCGATGCCCTGTGGCACGAAGCCGATCCGGTAGTTGGTCTCGGGGTCGGTCGCCCAGGCGCCGCCGTCGGAGCCCATCGGGACGCGGCTCATCGACTCGACACCACCGGCCAGCACCAGGTCATCCCAGCCGGAGCGCACCTTCTGCGCGGCGGTGTTGACGGCCTCGAGGCCCGAGGCGCAGAACCGGTTGAGCTGAAAACCACCGGTGGTCTCGGGCAGCCCCGCCACCAGCGCCGCCGTCCGGGCGATGTCGCCGCCCTGGTCACCGACGGGCGAGACGCACCCCAGGATCAGGTCGCTGATCAGGTTCTCGTCCAGGTCGGGGTTGCGCCGGCGCAGCTCGTCGACCAGCCCGACGACCAGGTTCACCGGCTTGACCTCGTTCAGCGAGCCGTTTCTTTGCTTGCCCCGCGGCGTGCGGATGGCCTCGTATATGAAGGCTTCTTCGGACATGTCGAGTTCCTCTTCGCGAGTGGGTTTCGGATCCGTATTAAAGGTAGGTCCGGATACCGCACCCTAACAAAGTGCCCGGCCAACCTGTTGGTTGGGCCGATCGCCGCTGCTCATCGGCAACGGTTCGGAGCGCCCCGTGGCATGTGGCCAGCCGCACACCCGCGGATCCGCGCACCCTAAGCTCGACCAGCATGACGGTGTCGCGACTGCGTCCGTACGCGACGACGGTGTTCGCCGAGATGTCGGCGCTGGCCGCGCGGGTCGGCGCGGTCAACCTCGGCCAGGGGTTCCCGGACGAGGACGGGCCCGCGGCCATGTTGAAGGCCGCCCAGGATGCCATCGCCGAGGGCAACAACCAGTACCCGCCAGGCATCGGCGTCGCGTCCCTGCGGCACGCCATCGCCGCCCAGCGGCAGCGGCACTTCGGCATCGAATACGACCCCGACACCGAGGTGCTGGTGACCGTCGGGGCGACCGAGGCCATCGCATCCGCGGTGCTCGGCCTCGTCGAGCCCGGCTCCGAGGTGCTGCTCATCGAGCCGTTCTACGACTCCTACTCGCCGGTGGTCGCGATGGCCGGCGCGCACCGGGTGGCCGTGCCCCTGGTCCCCCATGGCCGCGGGTTCGCCCTGGACGCCGACGCCCTGCGCCGCGCGGTGACGCCACGCACCCGCGCGCTCATCGTCAACTCACCGCACAACCCGACCGGCACGGTGCTCAGCGCGGCCGAGCTGACGGCCATCGCCGACGTCGCGGTCGCCGCCGACCTCTTGGTGATCACCGACGAGGTGTACGAGCACCTGGTGTACCCCTCCCCCGGGGACCACCGGCACCTGCCGCTGGCCGGCTTCGACGGCATGGCCGAGCGGACGATCACCATCTCCAGCGCCGCGAAGATGTTCAACTGCACCGGATGGAAGATCGGGTGGGCTTGCGGCCCAGCACAACTCATCGCCGGGGTGCGTGCGGCAAAGCAGTATCTGAGCTACGTCGGCGGCGCGCCGTTCCAGCCCGCGGTGGCTCTCGCCCTCGACACCGAGGACGCGTGGGTGGCCGAGCTGCGACGCTCGTTGGGGGCCCGCCGCGACCGGCTGGCCGCCGGGCTGGCAACGGTCGGCTTCGAGGTGCACGACAGCGCCGGCACCTACTTCCTGTGCGCCGACCCGCGTCCGCTGGGCTACGACGACAGCACCGCCTTCTGCGCGGCCCTGCCGGAAAGGGTGGGGGTGGCGGCCATTCCGCTGTCGCCCTTCTGCGACCCGGCCGCCCCCCACGCCTCGGCGCAGGCCGAAGTGTGGAATCACTTGGTGCGCTTCACATTCTGCAAACGCGAGGACACCCTCGACGAGGCGATCAGGAGGCTGGCCGCGCTGCGGTGACCGGCCGGCTCACCCGACCGGACCGAAGCCCTCGGTTACCCGCTTACGCAGACCCTCGAGCGCGGCCTGAAGGATCTTCTTGCGGGCCCGGTTCACCCAGAACTCCGGCAGCGGGGCCCACGGTTCGACCGTGATGGTGAATCGCACCAGGGTCTTGTCGTCGCTCACCCGGCTCAGGTTGTACTCCCCGTGTTGGCCGTGTTGCTGGGCGGTCTTGGCGGCGTCCCACACCATCCAGTCCGGGCCCCAGTGGTATTCGAGCAGTTCCGTGTCGTGGATGCCCGTCACCGCGATGGTGACCTTCACGTGGTGGGGTCGCCCATCGGGGTGCTTGTCGATGACCTCCAGCCGCTTGTGCACCGACGACCAGGTGGGCACGGCGTCCATATCGGCCAACGCCTCCATGATCACTTCCGGAGGCGCGTCAATCACGGTTTCCGACGATGCTTGAATGGCCACTGCTAATAAGTTAGCAACCGCTCAGCCACTGACGAAGCAGAAAAAAACGGGACTGCGGAACTATTCCGCGTCGGCCGAACCGTTGACGCGTTTTACCAATTCGCACAGCCCCTTTACCGCCGAGTCGAGGACGCTCTCGCTGGCCCGCCGGACGATGAACGCGGGCATGGGCCTGCCGGGCTCGACCGTGACATCGAAGCGCACTCGGGTCTTGTCGACGCCCTCGGGTCTGAGGTTGTACTCGACGTGCTGGCCGTGCTGCTGGGAAGTCCCTTTGGCGTCGTAGACGACCCAATCGGGACCCCAGTGATATTCCAGGATCTCCTTGTCGACCAGACCCAGAATCTTGATCGTGGTGGCGACGTGGTGGGGGCGACCGTCGGGGTAACGGTCGATCACTTCGATGTGTTTGTGCAGTGGTGACCACGAGGCCAGGACGGCGACATCTGTCAGCGCCTCCATGACCACTTCTGGCGGCGCGTCGACGACAAATTCACGTGATGCTTTTACGGCCACTGGTTTCAACCTAGCAATGCCGGCAGACCCGTGGCGTCGGTTCGGTGTAAAAGGCGGGCTACCAGTCGATTTCGCCGAGGGGGGTGGTGGCCGCCGGCGGCGGTCCGACCGGTGTGGCCGGGGTGCGCGAGAAGCGGGGGGCGGGTGCGGCCTGGTCGACGCCGTGGGCGGTGATCACCGTGCACCGGCGCCTCAGGTGCTCGTCGGCGGCCGCCTCGTTCCACGTCAGCACCGGAGTGACGCACGCATCGGTGCCGGCGAAAACGGTCGTCCACTCGTCACGGGTCCGGCTGGCGAACCGTTGGGCGAACACGTCGTGCATCTGCGGGTAGGACCCGGCGTCGAGCTGCGCGGGCACCTCGTCGGGGGACAGGCCGAGCCCGCTCAGCAATGCCGCGAAGAATTGCGGTTCGATCGCGCCGACGGCCATGTATTTGCCGTCGGCGGTTTCATAGCAGCGGTAGAACGGGGCGCCCCCGTCGAGCAGAAACGATTCACGCCGGTCGCGCAGCGCCCCCGTCGACTTCATGGTCCACATCATCTGCGCGAGCAGGCTGACGCCGTCCACCATCGCGGCGTCGATGACCTGCCCCCGGCCCGAACGTTCCCGCTCATACAGCGCGACGGCGATGCCGAGCAGCACCAGCATCGAGCCGCCGCCGAAGTCGGCGACCAGGTTCAGGGGCGGCATCGGGGGCCGGTCGGCGTAGCCCAGCGCGGAGAGCGCGCCGGTCCGCGACAGGTAGTTGATGTCGTGGCCCGCCGTCTGGGCCAGCGGCCCGTCCTGTCCCCAACCGGTGATCCGCGCGAAGATCAGCCGCGGATTGACGGCCTCGCATTCGTCGGGGCCGATGCCGAGTCGTTCACAGGTGCCGGGCCGGAAACAATCCAGCAGCACGTCGGCCTTGGCGGCGAGATCGAGCAGCGCCCCCGGCCGCGCCTTGACGTCCAGGTCGACGATCCGCTTCCCGCGATGCAGCAGATCGCGGTCCTCGGCCGGCATCGTCAGGCCGCCGGGCCGCCGCACCCGCACCACGTCCGCGCCGAGGTCGGCGAGCATCATCCCCGCGTGCGGCCCCGGGCCGATCCCGCCGAGCTCGATCACCTTCACCCCGGCCAGGGGCCCGCCGTCGCCCACCGCGATTAGTTGCCCTTCTTCACTTTCAGCACCCGCTCGCGCAGCGCCTTGGTCGCGGAATCGATCGTGCCCTTCACGGCGCGCTTCAGCACGAAACCGGGCAGCGGCACATTCGGGTCCGCGAGCAGCTCGAACTTGACCAGGGTCGCCTCCCCCTGCGGCACCAGGGTGTACTTGCCGTCCTGCGCCTTCTGCTGCGATGAACTCACCAGCTTCCAGCTCACCGAGTCGTCGGCCCAGGTGTAGGCCACCACCTGTTCGTCGGTGATGCCGGCCACCCTCACTTTCATCTTCACTTGGCTGGGCCGCCCGTCGTCCCCCGTCGAGAGGATCTCCGCGCTCTGATGCGGTTCGGACCACTCGGGCATCGCTTCGAAATCGGCGATGACGTCCAGAATCTCCTTCGGAGTGGCTTCGATGACGATGTCGCGGGATTCTTTGAGTGCCATGGCCCGCACGATACTGAAACGGCGTCCGGCCCGGTACTGATTCGGCCGAGGTACCGTCGTCCTTGTGACTGACGCCGCCAGCCAGCCCGTCTACACCGTCGGTGACTACCTGTTGGACCGCCTCGCCGAGCTCGGGGTCACCGAGATCTTCGGCGTTCCGGGTGACTACAACCTGGAATTCCTGGACCACATCGTCGCCCACCCCAGCATCCGCTGGGTGGGCAACGCCAACGAGCTCAACGCCGGATACGCCGCCGACGGGTATGGTCGGCTGCGCGGAATGTCAGCCGTGGTAACGACTTTCGGCGTGGGTGAGCTGTCGGCGGCCAACGCCATCGCGGGCAGCTATGCCGAGCAGGTGCCCGTGGTGCACATCGTCGGCGGACCCTCGAAAGACGCGCAGGGCACCCGGCGTGCGCTGCACCACTCGCTCGGCGACGGAGACTTCGAGCACTTCTTTCGGATCAGCCGCGAGATCACCTGTGCCCAAGCCAACCTCATGCCCGCGACCGCCCGCCGGGAGATCGACCGGGTGCTGTCCGAGGTGCGCGAGCAGAAGCGGCCCGGATACATCCTGCTCTCCACCGATGTGGCCCGCTTCCCCACCGAGCCGCCCGGCGGCCCGCTGCCCCGCTACACCGGCGGCACCAGCCCGCGCGCGCTGTCGCTGTTCGTCGAGGCCGCCTCCGAGCTCATCGGCGACCACCAGCTGACGGTGCTGGCGGACTTGCTGGTGCACCGGCTGCAGGTGGTCAAGGAACTCGAGGCGCTGCTGACGGCCGACGTGGTGCCCTACGCGACGCTGATGTGGGGCAAGAGCCTGCTCGACGAAAGCTCGCCCCACTACCTGGGCATCTACGCCGGGTCGGCCAGCGCCCCGGCGGTGCGTGCGGCGATCGAACAGGCGCCGGTGCTGGTGACCGCCGGGGTGGTGTTCACCGACATGGTCAGCGGCTTCTTCAGCCAGCGGATCGACCCGGCGCGGACCATCGACGTCGGGCAGTACCAGAGCTGCGTGGCCGGCGAGGTCTTCGCACCGCTGGAGATGGGCGCCGCGCTGGAGGCGCTGGCCTCCATCCTGACCCGGCGACCGGTCACGTCACCGGCGGTGGTGTCGCCGCCCGCCGACCCCCTGCCCCCACCCCCGCCGCGCGACCAACCGCTGACGCAAGAGATGTTGTGGGACCGGCTGTGCACAGCCCTCACGCCGGGCAACGTGGTCCTCGCCGATCAGGGCACCTCCTTCTACGGGATGGCCGACCACCGCTTACCCCAGGACGTGACCTTTATCGGCCAACCCCTTTGGGGCTCAATCGGTTACACGCTGCCCGCAGCGCTGGGGGCCGGGGTGGCACATCCGGACCGCCGAACCGTGTTGCTCATCGGCGACGGCGCAGCGCAGCTGACCATCCAAGAGCTCGGCAACTTCTCACGCGAAGGCCTGTCCCCGGTCATCGTGGTGGTGAACAACGACGGCTACACCGTCGAGCGGGCGATCCATGGCGCGACGGCGCCGTACAACGACATCGTCAATTGGCGGTGGACGGACGTCCCCAGCGCGCTGGGGGTCGCCGACCACCTGGCGTTCCGGGTGCAGACCTACGGTGAGCTCGATGACGCCCTGACCGCCGCCGCACAGCACCGGGACCGCATGGTGCTCGTCGAGGTGCTCTTGCCGCGGCTCGAAATCCCGCCGCTGCTGGTCGAACTCGTCCAGCCGGTGTCGCCGGACGGCAGCGTTCGCCGCTAGCGCCGCCCGCATCAGGATCGCGTGGGTGCGCCGGTCGGGCCCGCCGATCGCAGTATCGCCTGGACGGTGCGCCGGCAGCGGCCGCAGTCGGCGCCCGCGCCGCAGGCCTTGGCGACGTCCCTGGTCGTGCACGCCCCGGCCTCGACCGCCTCGGTCACCGTTTGGCTGGTGACCCCGTTGCACAGGCACACGAACATTCCAGGTGGCCGCTCAGTCCGCCTCGATGCGCATCATGTTGGTGAATCGGCCGACGAACACCGGCGGGTAGGGCCCCACCCCGGCGCCGGACATCCACTCGGCCGCGGCGTCGGGATGCTCGATCCATCGCCGCGCGCTCTCCTCGTCGGGCAACTCCGACATGATCAGCACCTCGTGCTCATCGTCGAAGGCCTGGAAGATCCACGTCTTGCGGATGCCGGCCGCGACGAATCTGTCGGTGGCCGAGGCGACTTCGGCGGTGAGGGCCGACACGTCGTGGACCGAGGCGATGGTGGCGACGACGACGCCCGGCGCCTCGGGGGCCGCGGTGGGTGCCGGGAGAAATCTGTCGACGATCTCACCGGCGAAGACCGCCGGGATGTCGTCGACGCCGGCCGCGTCGAACCAGTCGAAGAAGACCCGCGAGCGCAGCAGCTCCACGATCGGCTCGCGGCTGTGGACGCCGATCATCACCAGCACGCGGCCGTAATCATGCGTCGAGGTGTACACCAGGACGTGATGGGCGCCGATGTCGGCCAGGGCCGCCTTCCTGCGCTCGAGCAGCGGCCAGACCCGGCTGGGATCCGGAACGCGGTAGTCCGACGCGATCACCATCGAATGAATGTCGCCGTCACTCAACGGAGTTGATCCTTCATCACTTTCCCGGTGGCATTCAGCGGCAGCTCGTCGAGGAACTCGATGGACCTCGGCGCTTTGAAACCAGCCATCCGCTCTCGGCACCATATCAGCAGGTCATCCTCGGCCACCGGTGTTTTCGCCACGACGAAGGCCTTGCCCACCTGGCCGAGCCGGTCATCGGGGACACCGATGACGGCGGCTTGCGCCACCGCCGGATGCTCCAACAGATAGCCTTCGATCTCCGCGGGGTAG
This sequence comes from Mycobacterium seoulense, assembly GCF_010731595.1. Lineage (NCBI taxonomy): Bacteria > Bacillati > Actinomycetota > Actinomycetes > Mycobacteriales > Mycobacteriaceae > Mycobacterium > Mycobacterium seoulense. The sequence continues at coordinate 3,395,673 of NZ_AP022582.1, forward strand.
GCGTTGAACCCGCCCACGATGAACATGTCCTTCTTGCGCCCGTCGATGCGCAGCCGGCCCGCCGCATCGAGGCGGCCCAGATCGCCGGTGTGCAGCCAGCCGTCGGTGTCGATCGCGGCGGCGGTGCCCTCCGGGTCGTCGAGGTACCCCTGCATGACGCCGTAGCCGCGGACCAGCACCTCGCCGTCGTCGGCGATGCGCACCTCGACCCCGTCGCACGGCAGGCCCGCCGTGGTGGCGACGTCCTCGAACGAGTCGCCGGGCCGGGACAGGGTGACGTTGCCGGCCTCCGTGAGCCCGTATCCGGTCATCAGCGTCCGGAAGGGCAACTCGCCGTGTATGCGGCGGACCAGTTCGACGGGGATGTCGGCGGCGCCGGTCACCCCCGCCCGCAACGTCGCGAGCTTGGCTTTGTCACCGACCGTCAGCAACGAGTGATACAGGGTCGGAGGGCCCGGCAACATCGTGATGCGTTCGCGTTCAATGAGATCGACCACCGTGTCGACGTCGAAAACCGCGACCGGCAGCATCGTCGCACCGCGCAGAAACGACGTGACGAGCCCGGCTTTCAGGCCGAACGTGTGAAAGTACGGGTTGATCTGCAGGTAGCGGTCGCCCTCGCGCAGGTCCGCGAGCGTCGCCCACTCCTCATACATCCGCAGGGTCTGGCGATGGTTCATCATCGCGCCCTTCGGGCGGCCGGTCGTGCCCGAGGTGAAGATGACGTCGGCGATGTCGGTGCCGCTCACCGCGCGCTCGAACGGGGAGCCGCCGGAGAGGAAGTCGGATTTCACATCGATGACCGGTATCCCGGCGGGCGCGGTGTAGTCCTGCCCCAGGAAGCCCTTCTGCACCAGGACGGCCTTCGCGTTGCTGCGGGTGATGATGTCGCCCGCTTCGTCGGTCCTGAATCGCGTATTGACCGGAACCAGGACGCCGCCCGCGGTGAGCAGCCCGAAGGCCGCGATGATCCACTCCGCCGAGTTGGGTGCCCAGATGGCGACGCGGTCGCCCTTACCCACCCCGAGGTCGGCGAACGCGCCTGCGGCGCAGCGGATTTTGTCGACCACCTCGGAGAAGGTGAGGCGCAGCGGACCGTCGACGACCGCTTCCGCGTCGCCGAAGCGGTCCGCCGCGCTCAAGACCATCTCGGGGATGGTCTGCCATGCCGGTACTGACCGGTGCGTCACACCGTGACGAGCCGGCCGAGGTTGCCGCCCATGATCTTCGCCTGGTCGTCGACCGACAGGTGCGACAACGCGTTGACGTAGAACGTCGGCTCCGCCAGCCCCTCCGGGTGGGGCCAGTCGGAGCCGTACAGCACCTGGTCCACACCGACGAGGTTGATCAGGTCGTCGATGCCGTCCTCAAAGAAGGGGCTTACGTGAATCCGGTTCTTGACCATCTCGACCGGGTCGCTCGGGAACGCCTCCGGGGCCTTGCGGAAGACCTCGGCCAGGCCGTCGAGCAGCGGGGTCATCCACTTCGAACCGGCCTCGACGATCGCGACTTTCAGCTTCGGGTGGCGGTACAGCGCGCCGTGGATGACCCAGGAGCCCACCGCGTCCTGGATCGGCCGCCACTCGTTGAGGATGCCCATCGCATTGGTCTGGAACGGCAGCATCTCCTGCTCGGCGCCGTCCCACTCGGAGGTGTACCGGGAGTAGCCGCTGTCGCTGGAGTGCATGCCCACCAGCAGGTCGTGCTCGACGACCCGCTCCCAGAACGGGTCGAACTCGGGCAGCGCGAACGACCGGGGGCCGCGGAATCCGGGGACCGGAGCCGGCCGGATCAGGATGCAGCGCGCCCCGCGCTTGACCGCCCACTCCAGCTCCTCGATCGCCTTCTCGACGATCGGCAGGGTGATGACCGGGGTGGTGAAGATGCGGTTCTGGTAGTTGAAGCCCCAGACCTCGTCGAGCCACTCGTTCAGCGCGTGGATCAGGACGTGGATGGCGACCGGATCGTCGCGCAGCCGTTCCTCGAGCAGGCTGGCCAGCGTCGGGAACATCAGGGTGCGGTCCAGCCCCAGCTCGTTCATCTTCTCCAGGCGCGGGCCGGGCTCGAAGAACGCCGGGATCGCGCGCATCGGCTCGCCGAACAGCTCGCGCTTGGTCTTGCCGTCCGGGTTGCCGTACTTGAAGTACTCCTCCCAGGCGCCCGGCCGGGCGACGACCTCGAACGTCGGGTTGGGGATGTAGTTGCTGATGTGGCCGCGGATGGCGATCTTGGTGCGCCCGTTGATCTGCACGTACTGGACGTAGTCCTTGTAGGCCTTGGGCAGGAACTTGGTCAGCGCCTCCGGCGGCTCGTAGAGATGGTTGTCCGCGTCAAAGATCGGAAACGGGACATCCTCCCGATGTGACAACTGGCCCATGAGATCCTCCTTCGCAATTTACGAGAATACTATTCTCTCGGGGCGCCGAACCGCAACGGGGCCCCGGCATCGTCCGGGAAGCGGTCAGCAGGCGACGGTGACTTTGAAGGTGGCGGTGTCCGGTTCGTTGGGCTTGTCGGACTTATAGCCGTGCGCGGTGCCGGTGATGGTGAACCGATCGCCGCTCAGCCTCGCGTCCGCGTCGCCCTGTCCGCCCCGCGAGTACATGCCGGTGAAGCCGCTCACATTCCGGAGGCGTACCGATTCCGCGCTGACGGACTCCGCTTGCTCGTCGACGACGATCCTGGCTCCGGCGAAATCACCGCCTATGTCGATCGTCCGGGTCCATTGCACTTGACCGCATTTGACGACGTTGAACTTCGTTTCGTTCCCATTGACCGTCACGGAGGCGGTGCTGGCCAGCCGGGTAGGCGGCTGCGGAGTGCACGCCCCGACGACGGTGACGGCGAGCGCCGCAGCGACCGCGGCCGTGATTCGATCCCGCACGGGTGCCCCTGTCTTCGCTGACGGATAGCGCTTCGGCCTGCAGCGACGATGTTATTCTCGCACTTCAGACAATGCCAATATCGTCTGTTCTCGTTGTTCTCGTCCAAGGAGCGATGCCGCATGGTGGACCTGGAGATCGACGACGGGCTGGCGGTGCTGACCATCGATCGCCCGCACGCGCGCAATGCCATCGCGCTGGACACCATGCAGCAGCTGGAGAAGGCACTCGATGCGGCGGCGGGCGCCAAGACCCTCGTGATCAAGGGGGCGGGTGATCGGGCCTTCGTATCCGGCGGCGACCTCAAGGAGCTGCGCGCGCTGCGGACGGAGGAGGACGCCGCGGCGATGGCCAAGCGGATGCGGGCGATCTGCGATCAGCTTGCCGGCTTCCCCGCTCCGGTGATCGCCGCGCTGAACGGTCACGCCTTCGGCGGTGGCGCCGAGGTCGCCGTCGCCGCCGACATCAGGCTGGCCGCCGACGACGTCAAGATCGCGTTCAACCAGGTCGAGCTGGAGATCATGCCGGCCTGGGGCGGTGCCGAACGGCTGGCCGAGCTCGTCGGGAAAAGCCGGGCGCTGTTGCTGGCCGGCACCGGGACCGCCCTCACCGCGGACGAGGCCGAGCGAATCGGCTTGGTGGACCGGGTATTCCCACGCGCCTCGTTCGACGAGGGGTGGCTATCCGTCGCGAGGTCGCTGGCTCGCCACCCGGCGACCGAAATAAAGCGCGTAATCAGCGGAGTTTCGGCGGACGAGGCGATAGCATCCTTTGCGCGGCTGTGGGTTGCCGACGCGCACTGGCGGGCCGCGGAGCGGGTGATGAACCGCACCATGAGTGCGCGACGGGCCGGAGGAGCGAGATGACGGGCAGGCTGGCGGGCGCGGCGACATTGTCGGTGCTGCTGGTGGGTGCGACCGGTTCACTCGTGAGCGCCGGCCACGCCCAGGCGGACCCGGTCATGCATCACGTCAAGTACACCGTTACCGCGAACAACCCGATCTACACCGACATCTATTACCTCGACCATCAGCCGGAGAAATTCTCCGATTACAGCCACAACCCCTACTCGTTCACACCGCACGTCGATGTCGACCTCGGCCCGGGCACGCCGTGGAGCTTCGATCTGGACATGTCGAACCCCGACGATTACGCGATGGTCGTGGCGAGCACGGGGACAGAGCCCGGCACGCCGGGGCTTCACTGCGATCTGGCGGTCGACGGAGCCGTGGTCGTGTCCAAGGACGGCCCCAAGGGCGTGCTCTGTTCGCTGCGGAGTTGGTGAACGACCCAGGTCTGCGGCACATCATCGATCGGCTGCGGCTCGCCTTCCAGGCGACGCAAGTGTTCTTCGACTAATTGCACGGTTTCGGCATGACCGCTGGACATGCCGATCGCCCGCTCGAGCACCAAGAATCTCGACAAGCTGGACATCAGCACGGTGACCACGACCGGCGGCATCTCGTCTTTGGCCACCCCATACCGCTGCAGGGCGGTCGTCACCGCTTGCCGCTCCCCTTCACGCAAACGCTCTGCGTAATAAGCGATTTCGGCTCGCAATTCCTTGCGGTGGTTGGCCAGCGCCATGAATTCCATCGAAATGCGCGTAAATGCGGGATCGGTACCGAATCGCCACAGCGCCCACAGCGGCTGCGGCGACTTCATCAGCTGAGCGTGCACCGCGAGAGCTTCCTCACCGCGGCGGCGGAAGACCTCGAGGAATAGCTCCTCCATGGTGCGGAAGTAGTAGTGCACGAGTTGAGGCTTCAGCCCCGCCTTGTTCGCGAGGCGGCGCGACGTGACTGCGGCATAGCCCTCGTCGAGCATCAACTGCTCGGCCGCGTCGAGCAACAGACCGCGATTCTTCGCGTCCGGCGCCCCGATCCTGCGGACCGATGTCATACCGCTACTCCGTCCCTCCCGATCGCCTGCCGACCAGGGGAATCGTATCGCGGCACGGCGTTGCGACCTTGACCACGACATTACCGTCATGCTAAGCAGGTGCTCAGCAGATCGTGGAATTGGGGGGCGGTACCGCATGCCGCCGAACCCCGCCGGTACACCCAGCCCAGGGAGACGCACATCCGATGAGTAACTACGAGTCGATCGACTTTTTCACCGATCCGTCTCTGGTCCCCGATCCCCACCCCTACTTCGACTACCTGCGCGGTCAGAATCCGGTGCTGCGTCTGCCCCACTACGGCGTCGTCGCCGTCACCGGTTACGACGAAGCCTGCGAGATCTACAAGGACCCGGAGACGTTCTCCAACATCGTCGCCCTGGGCGGGCCGTTCCCCCCGTTGCCCTTCCGACCCGAGGGCGACGACATCAGCGCCCAGATCGAACAGCACCGCAGCTTTTTCCCGATGCACGAGCACATGGTCACCATGGATCCGCCGGACCACACCAAGGCACGATCGGTGCTGGCGAAGCTGCTGACCCCGAGCCGGCTGAAGCAGAACGAGGAATTCATGTGGCGCCTCGCCGACCGTCAGCTCGACGAGTTCCTGCGAAACGAGGAATGCGAATTCATCGCCGAGTACTCAAAGCCGTTCGCCACGTTGGTGATCGCCGATTTGCTGGGCGTCCCGGAAGAGGACCACAAGGAGTTCCGCAAGGTCTTGGGCGCCGACCGTCCCGAGGCGCGGGTGGGCGCCCTGGACCACGAGTCGGTCGGCATCAATCCGCTGGAGTGGCTCGACGAGAAGTTCTGCACCTACATCGAGGATCGGCGACGCGAGCCGCGTAACGACGTCCTGACCTCGCTGGCGTCGGCGAAGTACCCCGATGGTTCGACGCCGCCCGTCATCGAGGTCGTCCGTTCGGCGACGTTCCTGTTCGCCGCCGGCCAGGAGACCACGGCCAAGCTGCTCAGCGCGGCGCTGCAGGTACTGGGCGACCGGCCGGACATCCAGCAGCAGCTGCGCGAGGACCGCAGCCTGATTCCCGGGTTCATCGAGGAATCGCTGCGGATGGAGAGTCCGGTCAAGAGCGATTCACGGCTGGCCGTCAAGAAGACCACCATCGGTGGGGTTGAGATCCCCGCCGGCACCGTCGTGATGGTGCTGCCGGGCGCGGCGAATCGCGACCCGCGCCGGTTCGAGAATCCGCACGAATTCGACTTGCACCGACGCAACGTGCGCGAGCACATGGCTTTCGCCCGCGGCGTGCATTCCTGCCCCGGCGGCCCGCTGGCCCGCGTCGAGGGCCGGGTCTCGATCGAACGGCTGCTGGACCGGATGTCGCACATCGAGATCAACGAAACCCACCACGGGCCGAGCGCCGATCGTCGCTACACCTACGAGCCGACGTACATCCTGCGCGGCCTGAGCGAGCTGCACCTGAGGTTCACGACCGCGGACGCCGTCGCGGTCGCGGGCTGAATCAGAGGTTCATGCCGACGAAGTAGCAGCCGAGCAGGGCGGCGGCCATGACGACCACCCACGCGTCGGTGAGCCGGCATAACAGGACCGGAGCGTTCCGGACCTCCATGAACTCGCGAAAAATGATGCGCACCTTGACCAGTGCGATCACGATGACGCTCGACGTGACCACCGCGCTGGATCTCAGCGACCCACCGGCGGAATGGTCTATCCATAGGTAGGCCAGCGTCAGCGAGGCCAGGATCAGCCATACCACCGGCAACCGCTTGTTGAGCCTGATTCCGATCACCTCACCACATAGAGCAGCGCGAAGATGAGCACCCATAGGAAATCGACGGTGTGCCAATAGGTCGCACACGTTTCGACGAGCTCCTGCGAGCGTCGCGCCGGGCTGCGCAGTTGGTAGACGACGACACCGAGGGCGACGAATCCGATCAGCAGGTGCACGAAGTGGATGCCGGTGAGGAAGAAGTAGTAGGTGAAAAAGTCGTTGCTGTCCAACCCATGCCCCGCGTGCACCAGGCGGGCCCACTCGAACACCTTGAAACACAGGAACATTGCGGCGAATGCGGCCGTGACGAACACGTCGCGCAGTGCCGCACGGTAGGCGCCGGCGCGGGCAGACTGCACACACTGCGCCACCGACCAGGAGCTCAGCAGCAGGACAAGGGTGTTGAAAACCCCGATGCGCAGGTCGAGCTGCGCCTGCGAGTGCAGGAAAAGCTCGGGGCCACGAGCGCGGGAGAACAGGTAGAAGCCGAAATACGCGGTGAAGACCAGCGTCTCGAATAACACGAAGGCCCACATGTCGGGCTGGCCGGGCACGAATCTGGTCCGTTGACCCTCGTCTGCGACGCCGGTCATCACGCAGCCGCCTCCTTTCGCGGCAGATCGGGCAGTCGCCCGGTACCGAAGTCTTCGCGGCGGATCATGTGGAACAGCATGACGATGAAAGTGACTTGGTAGATCCCGAATACGACCATGTCCAGCCACCAGGCGATCTCGCCATCCCACGCGAACACGCCACGCCGGAAGATCCAGCAGGGTGCCACCACCACCTCGGTCAGCGCGTTGCACAGGTTCAGATAGCCGAACCACTTGGGGAACACGCGGTTCTTGTCGAGCAGGATCGCAACCATCCAGATCAGCGAGCCGATCAGGAACACCCCCATCGTGCCGTCGAAAGACAAGAAGGCGAAGTCGTACAGCCAACCGATCGCTTCGGGGTCACGCCCGGGTCGCAGCGTGCCGACGATCAGCGCGATATTGAGCAGCAGCATGCCGGGAACCGCACTGAGCGAATAGATGAGCAGATACGAATATCCGAAGGCGCGGCTGACCGACATGCGCCGCATCGAGTACGCGATCAGGGCGTTGTTGACCGCGATCATGCCGCTGATGGTGAAGATGACGCCGAAGCCAACAGGTATCCCGAGATGGCGCTCGGAGAACCAGTGCAGCTGCGTCGCGAGGTCCCAGCTGGGCTCCGGCGGGGGCTGGACTTGCGCGACGATGAAGAACATCGGGAAGAAGACGGTGTAGAACAACATGAGCGTCCCCCATGCGAACCACAGTTCTCGTTTGGGGTCGTGCCTTACATGCCAGCGGATTCGCCGATGCAGAGCCCCCGGGGGAGGGGGCTGCGGGGACGCCGGCGATGCGATCACCGCGCTCATGCGTTGACCAGTTCGTCTGGCTGCCCGTGGTTCTCGGCCCGCTCGCGATAAACGGCCCGCCCCAAGGCGACGCCCATCACGACGATCCAAACGGCAATCGCAACGTTTTTCACCCAGAACGACAGGAAGCCGTCCCATGCCAGCGGTCCGGTCAGCGAGACGCCGACGAACGCCGCGGGCACCAGCGCGGCGGCCACGAGAAGATTGAAGTAAGCCACCCACCGGCTGAACACCGGGCGCGGCTGATCATCGAAATAGATTGCCACGGCGAGGATCACGCTTTGCCCGATCAGAAACGGCACCAGGATCGTGAAGGTGATCCAGCCGAAATCGTTGAGCAGCTGAGTCAGCCCCGGACTGCGCTCCGGACGGAACGCGGCCAGCAACCAGCAGACGTTGGCGATGAGAAACAGGGTCGGACCGCCGGCCGCGCAGCCCAGCATCGCATAGGAGAAGATCGGCGTTCGGTGCGCCATCCTGCGGATCTGCAGCACGATCAAAGCCAGAATCGGGACCAGGCACACCCCGAACCAGTTGAACACGATCATGCTGTACCGGACCTCGGGAATATGCGCCGGATCGCGGTAGAACGCGGCGACCTGTTCCGCCGGCATCGTCGGAGACATCGGCGGGTTGAAGCCCGGGAAGAGAAAGAACGAGGCAATCCAAATGATCAGGGCGACGGGCAGACTCCACAGCAGGATCAGCTCACCGTCGGTCCGCCGCAGCGGCGGCCGCGTCACCCCCCGACCTTGTGTAACGCCACCGTCGACGTCGGACATCAGCACCCCTCCCCCTACCAGGTCGGCTACCCACACGCGGCTAGTCAGCGAAGCTAGCCGATCGGCTAGTTTGGGTCAAGAGCATCGTCTAGTCTCGGTGCGTGGGAACAGCACGGGAACAGGTCACCGGTGGGCAATTCCGGCTGATCGAGCACAGCGCGGCCCGGACGCGGGTTCTCGATGCCGCGTTGGAACTGTTCGCCGCACACGGAGTCAGCGGTACGTCGCTGCAGATGATCGCGGATGCCGTCGGGATAACGAAAGCTGCTGTCTACCATCAATTCCGGACTAAGGAGCAGATTGTCATCGCCGTGACCGAACGCGAACTCGGCCGGCTCGAGCCCGCCCTCGAGGAGGCCGAAGCATACGACGACGGGCCTCAGGCGCGAGATGCCCTATTGGTGCGGGTGGTTGAGATGGCCGTCCGCGACCGCCGGTTGGTGCGCACGCTGCAATTCGATCCCGTCGTCGTCCGATTGCTGGCCGAGCACAAGCCGTTTCAAGTTTTCATGGACCGTCTGTACCGGGTGCTGCTGAGCGATGCGGGCCTGGACGGGCGGATCGAGGCGGCCATGTTCTCCGGCGCGCTCAGCACAGCTGTCATGCATCCGCTGGTTGCCGACATCGATGACGACACACTGCTCGACCGCGTTACCGATTTGAGCCGGCGCCTGCTCGGTCTGCCTCGACAGGCCCGCAAGTGAGCGATATGTCAACCGGCTGAACAGTAACGGTGCGGCTAGGTATCGGCGCGGACCCAGGTCATGACGCCGTCGTGGGCGAAACAGATCAGGAACAGGCCGTCGGGCGCCTGCGCGACGTAGTTCTGGTAGTTCTGGCAGTCGGCGCCTTCCTCCTTGACGCCCGCCATCGGCGGTGACCGGAACCATCGCGGCTGGTATCTCCTCGGCGAGCCGCAGAACATCAGCCGTCCGGGCTCAGAGGCGAACGAAACATAACCGTCGGCCACACCGAAGGCGTAGTAAGTGGTGTTCTCACACGGCGCACCCAGAACCTGATGCGGCATGATGCCCGGCGTGCAGGCGGGGTAGTCGCAGACGGTCGGCCCAGCCGACGTCGGCGGGGCCACCAGCACACCGGCTCCGAGCAACGCGGCAACCATCGCCACGATGAATCGCACCCGATTACTTTGCCACATCTGAAAAGAAAATTCTCCTGGTCGGAGAAGATCACCCGACCACACCACCGTCGGTGCCGAGCCACACCGAACGCCACCCCGCCCCGTACTCCGGCAAGTGCGCATTTCCGCATGTAAGAGGCACGAATGCAGCTGCCCGATGGCGGCGTTGAGCCCCAACCCAAGTGATAAGCTCCTTCTCCGTGCACGAACCGGAGGGGCCCGACGCCGACCAGTCTGATGGGCCGGCGGACGTGACCGGTCCCGACGGACCACGGCCGCGCTCGAGGGCCGACGCCGACGCCATCGCGCCCGTCCCCGACGTAAGCGCGGAAGACGAAATCGCCGAGGCCGAAGCGCGCGCGGCGGCGGCCCGGGACCGCCTGGCAAGGCTGCGCGCGGCAGCCGAAGCCGGGGAGGGGCACGACGACACAGCTTCCCACGATGGCGAGCGGCGGCCCGCAAAGTCGATTCGGGCACGACTGCGGGCGCCTCGCCGTCCGAGGCGACCGGGGTGGCTCCGACGCCCGAGGCGGAGAACCATAGCCGCCGGCGTCGGCGTCGCGCTCGCCTCCGCTTCCCTCGCAGCGAGCGGTTACATGGTGTCGCTGCACCACACCACCGTGCACAAACAGCAGCTCGCGGTGGAGTTCGCTGCCGCGGCGAGGCAAGGGGTCACAGCGCTGATGTCAATTGACCCGGCGCATGCCAAGAGGGATGTCCAGCGCATGATCGATGCCTCGACGGGCGACCTCAACAGCCAGCTGTCGGCGATGTCACTCCTCATGGTGAAGAAGGCCGAGGACACGAAGGTTGGCAGCACGGTCACCGTGGAAGCCGTCGCCGTCGAGTCAGTGAGCGACACTTCGGGAGTCGTGCTTGTGGCGGCGAAAACCGTTGCCATCGGGCCGGATAACGCTAAGCCGCCACCGGCGTTATTTCGGCTCAGCGTCAATATGGACCGCGAACGCGGCCAGCTCAAGATGTCGAAAGTTGATTTCCTGCAATGACTGTCGAGCATGGCTCGTCACTGGACCGCGGGGAATCGACGCCGTCCGACGAGGGCGGGTCGCCAGCCGCTTCCCCGGGACCGGCCCGGACCAACGGACTGGCCACGATCAAGCGCTGGATCCGCCGGTGTGTGACGCGGTGGCGTTCGATAGTCGCGACACTGTTGGTCCTCACCGCGATGGGCGTCGCTGCCGGTCTCTACTTCGTTCTGTACCGGCCGGATCAGCAGGTCGGCGACGCGGCGGCGCACCGTGCGATCCAGGCGGCGTCAGAAGGTTCCGTAGCGGTGTTGTCGTACGCTCCCGACAACCTCAACCGTGATTTCGCTAAGGCCAAGTCATATCTCACCGGTAATTTTCTCGCCTACTACACCAAGTTCTCAGAACAGATCGCGGCGCTGGCACAGCAGAAACACGTCACGCAGACCGCCAAGGTGGTTCGGGCCGCCGTCTCGGAGTTGCACCGAGATTCAGCCGTGGTGCTGGTGTTCCTCAACCAGACCGCCACAAGCAAGGACAAGCCGGAACCGCAGTCAACCTCGAACAGCGCCCGGGTGACGTTGACGAAAGTCAAGGGTGCCTGGCTGATCTCGGAGTTGGATCCGCTGTCGTGACCGCTTTCCATTTTGGTTCAATCGCCATTTTGTCGGAGCCGAAGCGGTGTTAATCTCATTGCACGAAAAGCCGCAAGCAATGTCGATAGCGCATTAATAGCGTCGGCTAATTGAAGCGGGTCGAGGAGCACCTGATGCGATCAGTTCGAACACTCACCACCGCAACGCTGGTCGCTGCCACCGTATTCGGCGGTTTGGGCACGGCATCCATAGCGCGGGCAACAACCAAGGAAGAAGTGGCCGTCAACGGGACGTTCCGCGCCACGTCCATCGGCGATTGGGCCCAGAGGAATGATCAGTACTTCGGCGAGCCGACGGTCGTCCAGACATGGACGATCAGCTCGTCGTGCGTCACGTTTCAGGAATGCCACGGCACGGTGACCAGCGACCAGGGATGGAGCGCGCCCCTATACATGAATGACGGGGAAATGTGGAAGGTCAAGCGCGAGGTGCCCAACTGGGAGCGGTGCGAGGACGGCACCGCGTTCACCGGGCAGCAAACGTTCTATTTCTATCCGGTGAACCAATACGGCGGATATCAACTCGGGTCATCAACCTACGCCGGAAAGGACAAGACGATCGGACCGTCTGGTGCCTGCGGCCAAAATCAGTGGCTTGATATCACGATGCCGTTACGCCTGGACCAGCTGAGCTGACCGGGCGTTCACGCTCACTCTCCCACTAGCCACCGGACCGCTGCGCGGCCAACCGTCGCGGGGCCGCTTCAGGTGGGAAGCATGTCCTGCCACGTCTTGGGCGCCTTCGGGGCAACGAGATCCGACTGCTGGTACAACTTCCCGTCCGGACCGACATAACGACCCGTACGCGGGTCGTACCGGGCGATGGTGACCGACGGCACTGGCTTACCGACCCCACCCCCGAATGCGCTCGGCGCGGCCTGCGGCCCTGCGCCGCCGGCGGTGTCGGGCGGTGCGGCATCGGGAGGCGCGGGCGCCGCGGGCGCGGCGGGTGGCGGCGGAAGGTCCCCGGCCGCAGGGACGTCGAGCGGCGCGATGGGCGGAAGGTCAGCCGACATTCTCGACATGGGCGCCAGCGGAGGTGGTCCCGACGACGGCACGGGCGGTACGGCCGCTCCGACCGTGCCCGGTGGTGGATTTTCTCCCCGGGGCCCCGCCGGTGCGCCGCGCGGCACCGCCCCCGGCGGCAGCGGCGTTCCCTCCACCGGGCCGAAGATTCTGTCGTTGGAAGTAATCCGGTCGTCGGGCGGGACACCCTGGGAGAGCAGGTTCGGATCCAGTGGGTAGGGACCGAGGACGTGCTGGCGCATCGCCAACGGCATGTACGGCTTGTCGCTGTTGCAGATTTCGACGGTGGGCGCGCGCTTGCCCGGGTGGCCCATACAGGGATAGTTGCGGGCACCGCGAACCCCGATCGGCGAATCCTGCGGGAGTTTGCAGTACAGCCCGTCCGGGGTGTCGATGTCGGTGAGGTCGTCCGGGGATCGCCATGTGTTGGGTGGCATGAACCCGACCGTGCAAATCGGCGGATCGTCGATCGTGAGCGCGAAGTCGCCTTGGGCCGTGCCCTCGGGGTGGTTTGGCGCCGCGGCGGCCTGCTCGATGGCAACCGCCGACGGCAGCAAGACCAGCAGCTGCTCCAGCGAGGGGTGATAGGTGACGCCGATCTGACCGATGGTGGTGAGGTTGGCGAGCAGCACCGGCAACGTAGGTTTGATCTGTTGGAGAAGCCGGGACGCTTCGTTGGCAGCCTCGGGACCGTTTTGCAGGATGGTGCGGAAGTGGGAATCGTTGTTCGCCAGCACATCCGAGATGCCGGCGAAACTACGTGCCCACGTCCTGATCGAATCGGTGGTGCGTGCTTGCGTATCCAGAAGTGGCCCAGTGTCTTCCGTAAGGGCTCGGGTGCGATCGACGACGCCGTTGGCGTCGCGGGAAATCGTCTGTGACGAATCGATCAGTGACCCCAGGTCGTAGCCCGAACCGTTGAAGCCGTGGAAGGACTCGTCGAGCAACTGGCCGAGTTTGGTCTTCGGGATGCTTTGGACCAAGGCGTTGAGCTGGTCGAGCATCGGCCCGACCGGCTGCGGAATCGTCGCGTCGCGCACGGAGATGACCGAACCGTCGTGCAGGTAGGGCGGCGAATCGGTCTTGGGCTGCAAGTCCACGTACTGTTCACCCACCGCGGAGACACTGAGCACCTTCGCCGTCAGGTCCGCGGGGACTTTCGGTGAAGTGCTAAGCGACAGCGTCGCTTTCGCGCCGGTCGCCGTCAGGCCCACCGAGGTGACCTTGCCGAGCTGAACCCCTCGGTAGGTCACGTTGGAGAACCGGTACAGGCCGCCGGTGGCCGGCAGCTCTAGCGTCACCGTCATCCGACCGATGCCCAGCAGGGTCGGCGCCTGGATGTAGAAGAGGACCATCGCGATCACGCCGACGGTCCCGGCGATCGCGAAAACCGCCAGCTGGATCCGCACGAAGCGCGTCAGCATCTACCCGCCACCTTCCGTCGGTGCCGTTGCCGGCGGCGGTGTTTGACCAAGAGCCGCGTCGGACTGCGATGCCGCGGCGGGCGGCGGCCCGGGCAGCGGGGCCGCGGCGGGCGGCGGCCCGGGCAGCGGAGCCGTGCCCGGACGAGGCCCGGGGAGCGGCGGCAGCGCATTGGGGTCGACCCACGGTGGCCGCAGGGGGTCGTGCATCGGATCGTGGGTGTACTGCAGGTAATACGGGTCCCCGGGCAGCGGCACCAACGGCTGATCCAGCTGCCCCCAGTGCGTTCCCAGCATCAGTCCTCGCTTGAGCCGTGGAATCGACAGGTCCAGATCGACGTGCAGGTTGAAGTAGTCGCCCCGGACCGCGCGGTCGACGAAGTTCTGGGTGAACGGGAACACGAACGCGGCCGCGATCGCCGTGCCCAACTCCGGCCCGACGTCGGCGAGCGCCTTGATCGTCGGCTCCAGGTTTTGGAGATTCTTGACCAGGTCGGCCTGCGAGTCGTTGATCAACCGGGTGGCGGTGTTGCTGAAGACGCGGAGTTTGTCCAGGGCGGCGGTGAGCCGTGGGCGCTCCTTGACCAGCACATCGAGAGCGGGCGGAATCTTCTGCAGCGCCTGGGTGAGCACGTCGCGCTGGTCGGCGAACGTGGCCGCCAGCCGGTTCAGCGCCTGGATGGAGTCAACGAGGTTGTCCCGCTGATCGTCCAGCGTTCCCACGAACGTGTCGAGGCGAGTGATCAGATCACGTACCGCGCCCTCCCGCCCGGACAGGGCGGCGGAGAAATTGTGGATGATCTCCCCGATCTGCCCCAGCCCCCCGCCGTTGACGACCGCTCCCAGCGACGACAGCGTCTGCTCCGTCGACGGGTAGGCCGACGATCGGCTGAGCGGGATGGTGGCGCCCGGCTGAAGCCGACCGCTGCCCTGCTGGCCAAGCGGCGTATTGAGCTCCACATGCATCGACCCCAGCAGGCTGGTCTGGCCGACGGTGGCCACCACGTTGGCCGGGACGACGACATCGCGCTTCACCGAGATCTCGACGTCGGCGTGCCAGCCGCGCACCCTCATCGCGCCGACACTGCCGACGACGACATCGTCGATCATCACCGGCGAATTCGACTCCATCGTCCCGACATTCGGCAGCTCGACATGGTAGATGTTGGCCCCCGGCCCGCGTCCGACCGCGCCCGGCAGCGGCAGCGAGTTCAGGCCGTGGAAGGCACATCCCGTTGCCGTCAGCACCACGCAACAGCCGACGGCGAACACCCGCCGCGCCGCTACCCGGGCGATCATTGTTGTGGCCCGTCGGCCGGCAGCAGCATGTCTGACGTGCTCTGCGCTGGGGGTGGGGGCGGCGGCATCGGGGTGGACGGCGGGGGCGGCAGCGGCATCGCCGCGCCCGGTATCCGCGCCGGCGGCACTGCCCCCGGCGGTCCAACCGGATCACCGGGCAAGCCGGTGTAGGCCGATACCGCGGGCGGGATCTCGGGTGGTCCGGGTTTCGGGCCCTCGCCGCCGGGCGCCAGCCGCGGTTCGGTGTAGAGGATGTTGGAAGGATCTACCGACTTCTGCAGGAAGATATTGATCGGAATCGGCAGGTTGTTGAAGTTCAGTAGTCGCAGGCCGGGACCGAGGAACAGGGCACACAGCTTCCCCGATTCAACCGCGGTGACGTTCTCGATGGCGCCGATTTGGTCGCAGCCTGGGAAGGACAGCAGAAGCTGGCCCCCCCACGTCGGATTCGCGAAATTCATGATCCCGAACCCGCCCACGATGGTTCCGGTGTCGGCGTTGTAGTCATTGAAGAAGTTGCCGAGCGCGTTCGGCGCCGCGTGCAGGATGTTTTCCAGGTCCATGTGGTGATCGACCAGAGTCTGCGTGACGTCGGCCAGCCGGGCGATCTGCTCGCTGGTCTGGTTGCGCGTCCCGGCGATGAAACGCCGCACTTCGCCGACCGCCGTCGACAGGTCGGTGAGCGCCGCGTCCAGGTCGGACTTGCTGTCGTTGACCACGCTGGTCAGCGTGGCCAGGCGTTCGTTGAACTGCACGATCTGCACGTTGCTGTCGCGCAGCGCGCCGACGAAGGTCTGCAGGTTCTTGATGATGTCGACGATGTTGCCGCTACCGTTGGCGAGGATGCGGCCCACCCCCGACAGCTGACCGAGTGTCTGCCGCAGCTTGTCGCCGTTGCCGTCGAGCGCATTGGCGGCGCTGTCGATGAACCGGCCCACCGACGTGCCCGATACACCACTCTTGGGCCCCAAATCCGTTGCCAGCCGCATCAACTGGGCTTTGACCTCATCCCACTCGACCGGTACTGCGGTCCGTTCAACCGGGATAACTGCCCCGTCCGGCATGACCGGTCCACTATCTCGATAGGCCGGCGAGAGTTGGACGTAGCGGGCAGACACCAGATTCGAGGCGACGATCACCGCCTTCGCGTCCGCCGGAATCGGCACGTCGCGGTCGACCTTGAGGGTCATCTTGGCCTGGGTGCCCTGTGGCTGAATGGATTTGATGTTGCCGACTTTGACACCCGATACGCGCACCTCGTCATTGGGATAGATCGCGGTGGCGGTGGTGAAGTAGGCGGTGATCGTCTTCGGGCCGAAGACCGTATTGCGGACGAGCACGGCTGCGCCGGCAGCGATGAGGCAGACCAGGACAACCGCCCCGAGCGCGGCCACCCTTTTGCGGGGCATACCGGAAATCATTGCGACCCTCCGATCCTGCCGCCCAACGTGCAGGCGGGGCACACCGGAATGCCGTTGTACGGCCAGGGGGTCAGCGACCGAGGTACCGGCGACGGGTAGCCGGGACCGCGAGCCGGGTCGAAGGTGCGGAATCCCCAGAGGTAGTCGAAGATCGGTTGGAAGAGTTGTGGGGCAAGGAAGTTCGGAACGAACGCCTGATAGGCGTACATGCTGGAGATGCCCTCACCGACGGTGATCTGGAATTTCTTGAGACCCGGCAGCGCCTTGCTGATGTTGTCGCGGTTCTTCTCCAGCACCGCAGTCACCGAATTCAGCCTCTCCAGTGTCGGTGCCAGTTTGCTTTCGTTCTCGTGCACCAACGCCGTCAGCTGTTTGGCCACCGCCGACGTGTTGGCCAGGAGGTCCACGATCTCTTGCCGCCGCGCCACCAGCACTTGGAGCAGAGAGTCGGAATTGAGGATGAGCTTGTTGACCTGCTGGCTGCGCTCGGAAAGGATCCCCGTCACGTCGCCGGCGCTCTTGAACAGCTCGCCCAGGTTCTTGTTGCGGCTGTTGAGGGTGCGCGACAACCGGGTGAGTGCGTCGAAGGCCGGCCCCATTTGTGGCGCGATCTGGTCGAGCGTCGCCGCGAGCGTGTCCAACGACTGGTTCAGCGCCGTGGTGTTGGTTCCGGCGGTGTCGGTTGTCAAGTCGCTGACCGCTTCCGTCAGTGAGTACGGAGACGACGTGCGCGAGACGGGAATGAGGGCCATCGGGTGCAACGTGCCGCTGCCGGCGGACTCCACCGTCAGCATCCGTTCACCCAACAGCGTGCCGGTGCGAATGTGCGCGGAAGTCTCCGACCCCAGCAGGATGTTGCCCTTCATCGCGAACGTCACCAAAGCATCGCCGTGGTGCAGCTTCACATCCGACACCGTGCCGACCTTCACGCCCGACACGATCACGGGGTTGCCCGTCGCCAAGCCGCCGGCTTCCGTAAACAGCGCCTGGTACCTGACCATCGTCGCCCACGAGATGAACCGGTCGGGTGACAGGCCTACCAGGATGACCATCACTGCCAGGACGACGCCGATGAGTCCTGCCTTGACGAGCCCAGCTCCGCGATACTTGAGCATCAGGGTTCCGTGCACCTTCCAGCTTCTGACCTAAATATGGGGGCTCTTACCGTCCTGCCCTGAAGATCCGTGCCGCGAAGTGTCAACTGGCACAGGTAGTACGGGATGGTCGCGCCGGCTACGCCGAGTCGAACCAGCTTGCGGTAGTTCTTTGGCGCCTTTCCGAGTGCGGCGTCGAGGCGGTCCTTGTCGTTGTCCAGAATCGGCGCCAGCCGACTCAGCTGATCGATCGTGCCGGACAGCGACGGCCGGGCGCTGCTCAGCAGATCCGCCAGTGAGGCGGTTCCGCTGTCGAGGGCCTCGATGGCGGAGCCGATGGTGTTGCGGTCGTCCGACAGCCCGCTGACAAGCCGTTCGAGGCGATCGATTGCGCCGGAGAACTTGGTGCCGTCCTTGGAGATCGTGCCGATCACGATGTTGAGGTTGTCGATCAGTTGCTGCACGGTCTGATCGTTGTCGGCCAAGGCGTTTGAGAACGACGTCGTCTTGGCGAACAGCGACTCGAGAGTCCCGCCCTGCCCCTGGAAGACCTGTATCAATCCTGAGGTCAGCGCGTTGACGTCACGCGCATTCAGGCCCTGGGTAACGGGTTTCAGTCCGCCGAGTAGCAGATCGAGGTCGAGCGCCGGCGCTGTGCGGTTGACGGGGATCTGACCGCCGGCCGGCAGGTGCTTCGTCGGGCCCGGACCATCGACGAGCTCGAGGTAGCGATCGCCCACCAAGTTCAGGTAGCGCACCGCCGCCCTGGTCCCCTCGGTGAGGACGACGTTGCGGTCGGCGTCGAACTTCACGACAACTTTCTTGTCCGGCTGCAGCGAAACGCTGTTGACAGTGCCGACCCGGATACCGGCGACCCGCACCGACTGCCCCGCCTTGAGACGCGAAACGTCGGTGAACACCGCCGAATACCCGTTGGTCGCACCCGTCCGGTACTGGCCGAAGATGAAGAACAGGAAGGCGGTCAGCATGGCCATCACGACCGTGAAGATGGCGAACTTGATCAGCGTGGCGCGCGTTCTCATCCGGGCATTCCAACCATGGCGGAGTTGCGGGGCGGGCCGGCGATCGGCCCGTACAACAGCTGTTTGAGGAGATCGGAGTTGATCAGCAGCTGCGGGTTTCCGTAGCCCACCGGGTCGGCGCCGATATCTGCAATCAGCTGCTTCGGATGTGTGTTGAACGGCAGGTTCGGCAGACCCATGCACTGGGGGCCGCCCGTCGCCGCAACCTTGGGCAGGTTAGTCGGATACCGATAACGTTCGCCGCCCCACGTGAGGCTCGCCGAGATATTGATGCTCGGCTCCGACAACGGCGGGCCGTGCGCGATGTTGATCATCCCACCGAAACCGCAGGTGAACACCTCGTGGTACTCGTTGGTCAGATCGGTGGTCGGCACCAGCAGATGCAACACATCCGTCAGTGGTTGGCGGTTGGTCGACAACACGTCGTTGCCGATGTCGGCCAGGCCGATCGCGCTGATCAACAACGCATCCAGGTTGTGCTGCTCGTCGACGATCGTCTTGCTGATCCGGGTCGCATTGGCCGCGGTCTTCACCAGGTTCGGCGCCGCGTCGGCGTAGGCGTTGGCCACCACCGGTAGGACAGAGAGGTCATGCCTGAATGCGGGCAGGCTCGGCTCCAGCTTGGCCAGAAACGAATCCAGGTCGCTCAGCGACTGGCCGAGCTGTGGGCCCCGCCCACTGAACGCTTGGGCGAGCGCGCCCAGTGACTCGTTGAGCTTCGGCGGGTCGATGTGCTCGAGGACCGACACCAATTCCTGGAATACCGTGTTGATTTCGACCATGACGTGCTGGCCCTGCAGCGTCTGACCACCGTGCAGCCGCTGGGCCGACGGCTGGGCAGGTTCGACCAGCTGGACGGACTTCGCGCCGAATACCGTCGACGACGCGATGTCGACGAGCACGTTGCTGGGAATGAAGCGCAACTGCGACGGGTCCATCGCCAAGTGGATGGCCGCTTGGCCGTTGGGCAACGACTCGACCGAGGCGACCTTGCCCACCTGCACGCCGCGCATCTTGACCTTGGCTTCCGGGTTCATCACCAGGCCGGCGCGTTGCGAGATCACGGTCACCGGCACGGTTTCGGTGAAGGAGCCCTGAAAAAGACCCACCGCCACGGCGAAAATCAGGCCAATGATGGCGACGGTGAACAGCCCGAGCAGAGGCGGCAGGTAATTCCGTCCCGCCGGCGGCCGTGCGTGGCCGGCGCGCGGAGGACGGCCACCGACCGCACCGCGACCCGCTGGCACACTTTGCGTCACTGCCGTTCCACCTCCTCTGCTAACCGGACAGGTTGAAGTTGCCGTTCGTACCGTAGATAGATAGCGAGACCAACAGCGTTACGGACACCACGACGATGAGCGAGGTGCGCACCGCGTTGCCGGTCGCGTTGCCGACACCCGCCGGTCCCCCCGAAGCGAAATAGCCGTAGTACGTGTGGATCAGCAAGATGGTCAGCGCCATCAAAATGGCCTGCAGGAACGACCACAACAAGTCGATCGGGTTCAGGAACGTGTTGAAGTAGTGCTGGTACAAGCCCTGCGACTGTCCGAGCAAGAATGTCGTGGTGAACTGACTGGCCACGAACGACAGGATCACGGCGATGGCGTACAACGGCGTGATGGCCATCATTCCCGCCAGGATCCTGGTGCTCACCAGGTAGGCAACCGGCCGGATGGCCATGCTCTCCAATGCGTCGACTTCTTCGTTGATCCGCATCGCCCCCAGCTGAGCGGTGACACCGGCGCCGAAGGTGGCCGCCAGGCCGATCCCGGCGACCACCGGTGCCGCGATGCGCACATTGATGAACGCGGACAAAAAGCCCGTCAGCGCCTCGATGCCGATATTGCCCAGCGAGGTGTACCCCTGAATCGCCAGGGTGCCGCCGGCCGCCAGGGTCAGGAAGCCGACGATCACCACGGTTCCGCCGATCATCGCCAAAGTGCCCGCACCCATGCTGATCTCGGCGATCAGTCGAACGACTTCGCGCGTGTAATGCGTGGCCGCGAAGGGCACCCCCGCGAGCGCCTTACCGTAGAACAGGGTGTGGTCGCCGATCCGACCCAACGAGGCGACCGGCCTCTCGAATTGGCGGAATAATCGCGGATATGCGGCCCTCAGCGCCATTGGCAGCCCCTACTTCGCCGTCATCTTGATGCCGATCGCGGTGACGACCACGTTGACGACGAACAGGGACATGAACGCATAGACCACGGTTTCGTTCACCGCGTTGCCTACGGCCTTGGCGCCTCCACCGGTGATCGACAGGCCCCGATAGCAGGCGACCAAGCCGGCGATGAGGCCGAAAAGCGCCGCCTTGACGCACGAAATGATCACCTCGGGCACGCCGGTGAGCAGGGTGATACCCGCCGCGAAGGCGCCGGGATTGACGTCCTGCACAAACACCGAAAAGGCGTAACCGCCAAGGACGCCGATGATGACGACGAGGCTGTTGAGCAAGAAGGCGACCAGGCCCGAAGCCAGCATGCGCGGCGTGACCAACCGTTGCACCGGGTTGATGCCCAGCACCTCCATCGCGTCGATTTCTTCACGAATGGTTCGCGCGCCCAGGTCCGCACACATTGCCGTAGCGCCCGCGCCCGCCACGATCAACACCGTGACCAGCGGTCCGAGCTGGGTGACCGCACCGAAGGCGGCGCCCGCACCGGAGAGATCCGCCGCGCCCAGTTCGCGCAGGAGGATGTTGAGCGTGAAGCTGACGAGGACGGTAAACGGTATCGCCACCAACAAGGTGGGGGCCAGCGACACCCGCGCGACAAACCAGGATTGCTCGAGAAACTCGCGCCACTGGAACGGCCGGCGGAACAAGAACTTGACGGCATCGGCCGACATGGCGAAGAGGGCCCCGACGGCCTGCATGGATCCGGACAGATTCTTGAGTCTCAGCGAGGGCAATCCGGGTGACCAGCGGTCGTTGCTAATTGCCATCGGGCTCAAACCCTTTCCTGAGTTACGAGACCGACAGTCTTGTTCTCGCGTACTGACTGCTGTAGATTCGGTTGAATCGACGGCCATGACGGCGTGCTGACGACGACGAAACGCCCTGTGGGCGACCGGAATCCGGCATCCGCCTCGGGCATGACAGCGCTGTCCATCCTCACGCCAGGACCTCCGTTCTGTCGCGTGAGTTGACGCTCCAACACGTGGGGCCCCATGTGTTGAAGCGTCCGGCGATTATGACTCATGCCGAGTCCGGACGGAATGGAAAACGCATAACCGTTATCCGACAAGCAATCAGCACTCCGCTTAGCCGGGGCGAGTGCGTCGCCACCGCCGCGACGGTCGGCTCGAACATCGACGAGACCTCCGGTCCTAGGTGACGGCGCCGGCCGTCTTGAGCTCGATGATGCGGTCCCAGTCGAGTCCGAGTTCCATCAAGATCTCGTCCGTCTGTTCGGCGAATCCGGGCGCCGGCCCCGTTTGTGGCGCCGCGACGTCGAACTGAACCGGGTTGGCGACCAGGTCGAGCTCGCCGGCGTGCACCATGTATTCGTTCGCCCGAACCTGCGCGTCGTCGGCGGCCTGCAGGGTGTCCTGGACGGGCGCCCAGGGGCCGGCCAGGGTGGCGAAGCGTTCGCTCCACTCGGCCAGCGTGCGGGTTGCGATGGCCTTGGTCAGCATCTCCACTGCCTCCGCCGTGTTGGCGGCGATCTTCTCCACCGTTTCAAAGCGCGGGTCGTCCGCCAGTTCCGGTAGGTCGACGTGCCGGCACACGTCGGCCCAGAACTTGGTTGGCTGCATCATCACGAAGGAGATGTAGCGTCCGTCGGACGTCGTGTACAGCCCCACCAACGGGTTATTCGGGGCACCGTGCACGCCCGGTGGCGGCGACTCCATCCGTTGGCCCAAATGCTTGGTGAGCGCGACCGTGTGTCCCATCGACCACAGCCCGCTGCCCAGCAGCGACACGTCGACGATGGACGGTTCTCCGGTGCGCTCCCGTTTCAGCAGGGCCGCCGCGATGCCACCCGCAAGATTCGTGCCGGAGATGGTGTCGCCGTAAGCGGGTCCGGGCGGCGCGATCATCCCCGGCATTCCCGCCGGCGTGATGGTCGCGGCGGTTCCGGCCCGGCACCAGAAGGCGGTCATGTCGTAGCCGCCCTTGGTGGCCTCCTCGCCGCGCGGGCCGAGCGCGCTTCCGCGCGCGTAGACGATGTTCGGGTTCACCGCCCGGATGTCGTCGACGTCGATCCCGAACTTCTGGCGCGCGTCGGGCAGGAAGCTGGTGAGGAACACATCCGACCGGCGGGCCAGCTCGTAGAGCACTTCCTTGCCCTCGGGCACCGACATGTCCAGGCCGATGCTGCGCTTGCCGCGGTTCGCGTGTTCGATGTTGGGGTTGGGGTCGCCGTCGACGCGCAGCATGCCGGTCTGCCGGAGACCGCGTTGGGGGTCCCCGGTCACCGCGTGTTCGACCTTGACGACGTCGGCGCCCCACTCGGCGAGCACGGCACCCGCCGACGGGACGAACCCGTACATGGCGACTTCCAGGACGCGGATACCCTCGAGCGGCCTCACGCCGGGGCTCCCGGCGCCGGCACGGCAAACGTTTTGCGCTCCAGGAACTCCTCCAGCCCGGCCACACCCATCTCGCGCCCCACCCCCGATTGCTTGAAGCCCCCGAACGGGCTGTCCGCACCGAAGTAGTTGCCGCCGTTGATCGAGAAGGAGCCGGCCCGGATCCGGCGCGCCACCGCGAGCGCCCGGTCCTGGTCACGGCTGAAGACGGCACCCGCGAGTCCGTAGATCGAGTTGTTGGCGATGCGCACCGCGTCGTCGTCATCGTCGAACGCGATCACGACTAACACCGGCCCGAAGATCTCCTCCTGCGCGATCTCGCTGTCGGGATCGACGTTGGTGAGCAGCGTCGGCGCATAGAAGTAGCCCGGGTCCAGCCGCTTGCCACCGGTGACCAGGGTCGCGCCCGCGGCGACGGCCCGCTGGACCATGCCGTCGACCTTGTCGCGCTGGCGCTCGTTGATCAGCGGGCCCATATAGGTTTTCGGATCCGCCGGGTCGCCGTGGCGGACGTGGGCGAAGTTCTGCGCGATCAGTTCGACGATCTCGTCGTGGTGCGACCTCGGCACCAGCAGCCGCGATGTCAAAGCGCACCCCTGCCCCGCGTGGGTCACCATGCTGAACGCCGCGAACGTCGCCGCGCCGGCGAAGTCGGCGTCGTCGAGCATGATGGCCGCCGACTTGCCACCCAGCTCCAGGAAGACGCGCTTGACTGTCCCGCTCGCGGCGGCCATGATCTTGCGCCCGACGGCCGTTGATCCGGTGAAGGTGACGACGTCGACGTCGGGACTGGTGGTCAGCGCCTCGCCCGCCCCGGGACCCGAGGAGCTGAGCACGTTCACCACGCCGTCGGGCATGTCGGTGTGATTCGCGATCAGCTCACCGAGCGCCAGCGTGACCAGCGGCGTGTCCGGCGCGCCCTTGAGGACCACCGTGCACCCGGCGGCCAGCGCGGGGGCCAGCTTCGCCAACGCCAGCTGGTTCGGGTAGTTGTAGGCGATGATCGCCGCGACCACCCCGGCGGCCTCCTTTTCGACCCAGCGGTGATGCAGCATCCCCCGCGATTCCTTCTCGCCGAGGTCCTCGGAGAACCGGTAGCTGCGAAGCAGGTCCGCGTAGAAGCGCACGATGCCGATCGGCTCGTCGAGCTGAGCGCCCTGGGTGAGCGCGCGCGTGGCGCCGACTTCGGCGATGGTCAGCTCGCGCAATTCGTCGGCGTGGTCGACCAGCGCCCGATGCAATTGGTCGAGGCAGCGGATGCGCAACTCGACGTCGGTCGGCCAGTCGGTGGTGTCGAACGCATCGCGGGCCGCCGCGATCGCCGCTTCGGCCTCACCGACACCGGCATCCGGGGCATGCCCGATGACCGCGCCGTTGGCCGGATTGATCGAGGGGAAAGTGTTGCCGGTGGTGACCAGCCGGCCACCGATCAGCAGTCGGCGGTCGACGTGTGACTCAGGCGCGGCATCCGCGATGGTCACTGCGGTCGCAGTGGCGGCCTCCGCCGTGTCCTGGGCAGGCATTCCGAACTCCCTAACGTGGTGACGGTCACGATAATTTCATTCTCTTCCCCGGCGAATCTTACATTCGAGTCTCGATAATTCAAGAAACTCTCAGGAATGCGGGCGGGCCGCTGACCAGCGACGCAAACGCCGGCGGGGCGCCGCGCCGAGTAGTTTGACGCAGGCCGAACAGGGTTTCCAGAGCATCTTGCGACCCGCTCCGGCGTGAGAGTAAGGTTCTCATAATTGTAAGCGTGATTCTTTGTGACTGAGACGGTCACCCGTTGAGCAGAGGTCTGACGTGAAGACTGCGGTGGTCACCGGTGGCGGATCGGGCATCGGTCTTGCCGTCGCACAACGTCTGCGCGCAGACGGTCTCGACGTCGCCACGATCGACCTCCGGCCGTCGGACGACGACCACTCCTTCACCGCCGACGTCACCGATCGGCCGCAGGTGGATGCGGCCTTCGCGGCGATCCGCGCCGAGCTCGGGCCCGTCACGGTCCTCGTCAACGCGGCGGGCCTGGACGGATTCAAGCGCTTCAACAACATCACGTTCGAGGACTGGCAGCGGGTGATCGACGTCAACCTCAACGGGGTCTTCCACACGATTCAGGCGGTGTTGCCCGACATGATCGAGGCGAAGTGGGGACGGATCGTCAACATCTCTTCGTCGAGCACGCATTCCGGGGCGCCCTATATGAGCCACTACGTGGCGGCCAAGTCCGCGGTCAACGGGCTCACCAAATCGCTGGCACTCGAGTACGGCCCCGCCGGCATCACGGTCAACGCCGTTCCGCCGGGCTTCATCGACACCCCCATGTTGCGCGCCGCGGCGAAGAACGGCTTCCTGGGCGACATCGACGAGACCATCGCGCGGACCCCGGTGCGCCGGATGGGTAAGCCGGAAGACATCGCGGCGGCATGCGCCTTCCTGGTGTCCGACGAGGCCGGCTACATCACCGGTCAGCTATTGGGTGTCAACGGCGGTCGCAACACCTGAGACGTCGCGACGGCCTTCGGCGACCATTTGGAAGGAGAACCGGTGGGAGACGGCGCACACGTGCGCGTGCAGGGCAAGGTCGCCTTCGTGACCGGCGCGGCGCGCGGCCAGGGCCGCAGCCACGCGGTGCGATTGGCTGAGGAAGGCGCCGACATCATCGCCACCGGATCCACTGCGGCGCTGATGGATACCGGCAAGAAGGACGTCCCGGGTAACGATCCGGGCGGCATGGCCTACACGCACTCCAAGCGCGCGATCGCGCACTACGTGCACGACCTGGCAACCGAGCTGGCGCCGTTGGGAATTCGCGCCAACGTCGTTCACCCACGAACACGAACACCCCGATCCTGCAGAGCGACCCGATGTACCGCTCGTTCCGCCCGGACTTCGAACACCCGACCCGGGCGGATGCCGAGCCCGTCTTCGGCGTGCAACAGGCGACGAGGATTCCCTACGTCGAACCGGAAGACACCAGCAACGCCGTGCTGTGGCCGGCGTCCGACGAGGCCAGGTACGTCACCGGCATGCAGCTGCGAGTCGACGCCGGCGGCTATCTGAAGTAGCGCCCCAACTCGAGCCCCACAACGAACCACGCAAGGAGACACCGTGAAGGTCTGGGTTGATCCAGAGCGCTGCCAGGGTCATACCCTGTGCGCGATGATCGCGCCGGAGTCGTTTCAGCTCAGCGACATTGACGGAAGTTCGTCCGCAGTCGACGAAGTGGTGCCCGCCGATCGGCAGGACCAGGTTCGTGAAGCCGCCCAATCCTGCCCGGAGCAGGCCATCATCATCACCGAAGACGCCTGAACGGTGCCCGGGTTGACCGACGAAATATGCAGGGAGACAGAGCTTTGAGTGTCGACGACGTCGTCAGCGACAGCGACCGCAAAAAGAACCAGTACCACTTCGATCGGCATTCCGCGGAGTACCGGTCGCAGTTCACGGCAATCACCAAGGAGATGCACGCCAAGTGCCCGATGGCGTGGAGTGACACCTATGGCGGCCATTGGGTGGCGGCCGGCAGCCACGAGGTCTTCGAGCTGGCCCGCTGCCCCGCCGTGTCCAACGACCACGACCTCCACGGCGAACGCCGTGGCTACAAGGGCATTTCGATCCCCACCGCCAGCCGCGTCAGCGCGGTGCGCGGCGGCATCCTGGAGATGGATGACCCCGAGCACCGCATCTACCGCACCGTGCTCAACCCTTACCTGTCGCCGGCCGCGGTCAAGCGCTGGGAGCCGTTCATCGACGACGTGACACGCGCCTGCCTCGACGAAAAGATCGAGGGGGGCGGCATCGACTTCGTCGACGACTTGGCCAACATCGTTCCGGCCGTCCTGACTTTGGCGATGATGGGCATCCCGCTGAAGAAGTGGAACATGTACAGCGAGCCGGTCCATGCCGCGGTGTACACGCCCGAACACTCCCCCGACATCGAGCGCGTCACCGAAATGCACAAGCAGATGGGCCTCGACATGGTGAACAACATGCTCGAGATCCGCGAGAATCCGCGGCCGGGAATCGTGAATGCCCTGCTGCAGATGCGCATCGACGGGGAGCCGGCGCCGGACTTGGAAATCCTGGGCAACCTCGGCCTGGTGATCGGCGGCGGGTTCGACACCACGACCGCCCTGACCGCCCATTCGTTGGAGTGGCTCTCCGAGCATCCCGAACAACGGGACCTGCTCAGCAGGGAACGCAAAACGCTGCTCGACGCCGCGACCGAGGAGTTCTTGCGTTACTTCACACCGGCCCCTGGCGACGGTCGGACGTTCTCCGACGACGTCGAGCTCGACGGCACCCGGTTCAAAGAGGGCGAGCGGCTGTGGATCTCGTGGGCGATGGCCAACCGCGACCCCGCGGTGTTCCACGACCCTGACGAGATCGTCCTCGATCGTAAAGGCAACCGGCACTTCAGCTTCGGGCTCGGTGTGCACCGGTGCGCCGGGTCGAACGTGGCTCGCACCGTGTTCAAGTCCATGCTCACCGCGGTGCTCGACCGGATGCCGGACTATCGCTGCGACCCCGAGGGCACCATCCACTATGAGACCATCGGCGTCATCCAGGGCATGCGCAAGCTGCCGGCCACCTTCACCCCCGGCCGCAGGATCGGGGCAGGCCTGGACGAGACGCTGGAGAAGCTGCAGCGCATCGTTGACGAGCAGGAACTCGCCAGGCCGATCACCGAACGCAAGGAAGCCGCCGTCATCGACTGACATCCGGCGTCGCCAGGTGCGAGGAGGCTGTCGTTGACTGGGCCAATTTTTCCGAGTATGCCTGTTCAGCGCGGCCGCGCTCTATATTCAGGCCAGGCGCGTGCGCAGAGACGGGAGACTCATCGGTGAAGACTTTCGCAATAGGCCTTGCGCTTGCCACGGCCGCGCTGACTGCCACGCCGACCGCCCACGCGGACGTCCAGGTCGGCAACTACAGGGTGGACACCAACCGGGACCCGGGCCACAGCTGGATTTGGGCGATCCGGCCGTGCAGATATGATCAAGGGCCGGAATGCCTGACCGTCCAAGCGATTGCGCAACCCAACGGGCAGGCGGCGCCCTGGAAGGCGGACGCTCACCTGACCAACGGCCGCTACATCATGGCCGTTGACGTGCCCGACGGTGTGCGCTGCGTGGTCCAGTTCTTTCCCTCGCATGACGTTTACTCCTGGGATCCGGTCACGCTGGCGGGTCAGGTGGACTCGACGTTCGACACGGGTTGCGGTGGCGGACCCGGGGGTACCGCCAGTTACCCGTTCTCGCTCGTGCGATGGTAGCCGCGACCGGGAGTCAGTCGATCATGAAAGTGACGGACAGTAAGCGCGATGGCTGAGGCGAAGGAACCGCAAGATTCGGCCACCTCCAAAGCCGACGTGCAGGCGTTGCTCGAGGAGGCCGAGGCGGAAGCGGCCGAGGCCGAAGCCCTGGCGGCCGCGGCGCGTGCGCGCGCCCGTGCCGCCCGGCTCCGTCGTGAAGCGCAGGCCCAAACGGAGAAGGACGCCGAGGTCAAGACCGCCGAGGCGGCCCCGGATGCCGACGAGGACGCGACCGGCACCGCCGAAGCTGAAACCAAAGACGACGTCACCGACACCGTCGAGGCAACCGACGAGGAAGCGGAGACCGAGGAAGAAGTCCCCGAGGAGTCCACCGAGAACGCAGAGCCGGAATCCACGCCCGCCCGCTCCCGGCGACGCCTGCGGTTGCCGCCGTTGTCCGTGACATGGAAAGCGGCCGCCATCATCCTCATCTGTGCCTTCGCCGCGGCCAGCGGATACATGATCTGGGAACGCCACGAAACCACCGACCGCAACCAGCGCACCGCGAACTTCATCGCGGGCGCCAGACAGGGTGTCGTCAACATGTTTTCGATGGACTTCAACCGGGCCAAGGAGGACGTCCAGAGGGTGATCGACAGCTCGACCGGCCAGTTCAGGGACGACTTCCAGCAGCGCGCAAAAGATTTCACGACCGTTGTCGAGCAGTCCAAAGTGGTCACCCAGGGCACCGTGAACGCGGCGGCCGTCCAATCCATCGACGGGAATTCCGCGTTGGTACTCGTCGCGGCGTCATCGCGGATCAGCAACGCCGCGGGCGCCAAAGACGAACCGCGCAATTGGCGGCTCAAGGTGACCGTCACAGACGACGGCGGGCAATACAAGATGTCCAAGCTGGAGTTCGTTCCATGAGCGAGGACGACCGCGGCATCGACGTCGCCGACGACTCTCCCGAACAGACCGAACGCACTGGACCCCGCCCGGCTCGCGCGGGGCGCAAGGTGAAAGTCGTTCCCGTCGCCCTGATTTTGCTCCTGCTGATCTCCGGTGGCGCGGCGACGTGGCTGTACTTCACGCAGTACCGGCCAGACAAGCAAACCGACGCCGGCGTCGCGAACTCGGTGATCACTGCGGCGTCCGACGGAACCGTCGCGTTGCTGTCCTACTCGCCGGATTCACTCGACAAAGACTTCGCAGCCGCAAAGTCGCACTTGTCGGGAGATTTCCTGTCGTACTACAACCAGTTCACCGAGCAGATCGTCGCACCCGCGGCCAAACAGAAGTCACTGAAAACCAGCGCTCGGGTGTTGGGGGCCGCGGTTTCGGAACTCCACCCGAATTCGGCCGTCGTGCTGGTGCTGGTCGACCAGAGCACCACGAGCAAGGACAACCCGGAACCCGCGATGGCTTCCAGCAGCGTGCTGGTGAGTTTGACCCGCGTCAACGGCGCTTGGCTGATCTCCAAATTCGACCCGGTATAGCGACTCGGTTCACCCGCCGGGCGTGAAGCCGGCCGGCACTCGACAGGGAGCTAACCCCGCGGCAAGCCGAGCACGCGTTGGGCGATGATGTTGCGCTGGATCTCGGAGGTGCCCCCGGCGATCGTCCCCGAAAAGCTGCGGGCATAACGCTCGAACCAACTCGCGAAATAATGGTCGAGGTTCATGTGCGCATAGGGGCCGGTCAGGCCCGGCTGAATGAGCCCGTCGGCTCCCGCCGATGTCAGCGCGATCTCCATCGCACGCAGCTCGGCCTCGGACCCGAGCAGTTTGAGCACCGAGATCGCCGCCACGTCGTCTTCGCCGCGCGCCGCGCGGGCCAAGGCCACCGAGCCCAGCAGGCGCAGCGCCTGCTTGTCCATGATGGTGGTCGCGTACTGGTCGCGCTCGACCTCGGTGCCGGGATGGAAGTCGTCGATCATGTTGTCGAGTCGATCGGCGAAGCCCAGCCACATCATCGTGCGTTCGTGCCCCAGCGACCCGTTGGCGACCCGCCATCCCTGGTCGAGCTCGCCGACCAGATTCTCCGCCGGCACCCGGGCGTCGGTGAAGAACACCTCGTTGAAGTCCAGGTCGTCGGCGCCGCAGATCGACGGAAACGGCCGGCGCACGACTCCCGGGGTGTCGGTGGGGATGATCAGCACGCTGATTCCCTTGTGCTTGGGCGCATCCGGATTGGTGCGCACAAAAGTCAGCAAGACGTCGGCGTCGTGGGCGCCCGACGTCCACACCTTCTGCCCGTTGACCACGAAGTGATCCCCGTCGAGCACGGCGCGGGTGCGTAACGACGCCAGGTCCGAACCCGCGCTGGGTTCACTCATTCCCAGCGATGCGGTGATCTCAGCCCGCAGGATCGGCACCGCCCAGCGCCACTTCTGTTCCTCGCTGCCGAACGACAACAGCGACGCCGCAACGATGTTCACGCCCTGCGGATTGAAGCTGTGGTAGATCCGGCGGCGGCTGAGCTCCTCTAGATAGACGAACTGCTGAATGACCGACGCGTTGCGGCCGCCGAATTCCGGTGGCTGGCTCGGCAGCAGCCAGCCGTTGTCGAACAGCAGCCGTTGCCAGTCGCGCGCCCACTGCGGCATGTGGGAGACCGACCGGGGGCGCTCCAGCGTT
The DNA here is from genome assembly GCF_010731595.1 of Mycobacterium seoulense. NCBI lineage: Bacteria > Bacillati > Actinomycetota > Actinomycetes > Mycobacteriales > Mycobacteriaceae > Mycobacterium > Mycobacterium seoulense. The sequence continues at coordinate 3,426,914 of NZ_AP022582.1, forward strand.
TCGCTTGCGTCAGGCAGGTTTTCGTCGAGGAATGCCGCGAACTCCGCGCGGAACGCCTCGACGTCGGAATCAAAAGTCAGCTGCACGGTATTCCTCCGCGATGCGCGCCCGGTGCTCGGCCGCGCCGCCGAGCATCAACTCACCGGCCTTGGCGCGCTTCAGCGCGAACTGCAGATCGTTCTCCCACGTGAACCCCATTGCGCCATGGAGCTGTAACCCGTGCCGGAATACCAGCGACTGGCATTCCCCCGCCGAAGCCTTGGCCATCGCCGCGGCGAGCCGGCGACGGGGATCGTCGGCGGCGATCGTCAGCGCAGCGAAATACGCCAGGGCCCGGGCCCGTTCGACCGCGACGTGCATGTCCGCGGCCTTGTGCTGGACGGCCTGGAACGAGCCGATCGGCACACCGAATTGCTGACGGCTGCGGACGTGTTCGAGCGCCAGATCAAGGATGCGCTGGCACGCGCCGACCATGGTGATCGCCATGCCCGTCAATGCCATGTGGTGCGCGCGCTCCCGGTCGACGGTGAGCCGGGCGCTGTCGGGCACCCGGACTTCGCAGAACGACAGGTCGGCCACGTGCAAGACGGGATCGAAGACCGCCGTGCGCCGCGCCGACACCAGGTTCGCCGCGATGGCGAACACCCCGGCGTCGGTCACCACCGCCAGGCGATCGACGCGGTCGCCGTCGAGCACGTGCCGTGCGGTGCCGTCCAACACCCAGCCCTCGGCGTCCCGGTGTGCCGCCACCCGCCGTAAACGGCGGTACCCGATTCGTGCGGGTCGAACTGGTCACCCACCAGCGGGGCGAACTGGCTCATCGTGGCAAGAAAGGGGGTGGGGTCGGTCGCGTGGCCCAGTTCTTCGAGCACGATGCCCAATTCGACGGCGCTGGCGGGATCGTTCAGCTCGGTCCAGCCCTGGTCCACATACGACTTCCACAAGGGGCTGGGGTCGACGCCGTCTTCGGCCACGCTGCGCACCAACGCCGGTGGGCACTGCTTGGCGACGGCGTCGCGTACGGTCTTCTGCCACAGCCGCTGATCGGCATCGAACTCCAACAGCATGAAGGGCCGCCTCCTGTCGTCACCGCCTTTGCGAGAATAACATTCTCCAACACGGAAGCGATAATCTCGAAAACCGGTTATGGGGTACCCAAGCGCTAGATCGTGGCCACCAGCTCGTCGGCCGGCTCGCCCCAGCGATCGAGGTTGACGAACTGGGCAAGCGGCCGTCGGCGCAGCGGCCCGTGCCTGCCCTTGGGCCACCCGACCACGACGTGCCCGGCGATCAGCCAGTCGTCCGGTACGCCGATCGCCTCCCGCAGCAGCCGCTCACCGCCATAAGACGCCCAGCTGGTGAGGCATGCCCCGAGCCCCTGGGCGCGCGCGGCCAGCAGAAAGTTCTGCATGGCGGGAAAGATCGACCCGCCGAGCAAGAGCTCGGACGCCGTCGGATAGTGCTGCTGGGCAAACAAGACGGAGGTGAACTCGCCGGCGCGGTCGTGCAATTCGTAGGTCGCGCGGTAGGTGCGGGCACGCCGACTGCTGTCTTCGGCGGCGGGGCGGGCCATGCCGTAGACGGGTTCGATCACTTGCAGCGCCTGGGCCGCCGCCTTGGCCACCACCGCGCGCTGCTCGGGCGACCGCAGCACGACAAAACGCCAGCCCTGTGCGTTGGCGCCGGACGGCGCCCACCTGGCCGCGTCCAGGCACCGCGCCAGCGAAGCGTCGTCGACCGGCTGGTCGGTGAAGCGCCGGATCGTCCGCGCGGTCGACATCACTTCCCACACGTCGCTGCTCGCTCGGGTCATGGCTGCTCCTTGGCAATTTTCGTTGCGGCACAGACTGATTCGGCGCCAGCGGAGTCGGATGGGCGTCCGGCGCGAGCCAGGGGAACGATCTTCAGAGCCCGCGTCGAGTGTCGACTGTAGACCGCGCGGATCGGTCGCGATGCGAGACTGCGCTCAGGACACCGCGGGGCCCGCGGCCCCGGAACGAAGGAGAAGGCCTTGGATCGCGAAACCTATCAGCGGGGGCTACACATCCGCTCCGCCGTGCTGGGCGAGGAGTATGTCGACCGCGCCCTGGCCGACGCGGACGATTTCACCGGGCCCCTGCAGGACCTCGTCACCGAGTACTGCTGGGGGGCGGTGTGGGGCCGCGAGGAGCTGTCCCGGAAAACGCGCAGCATGCTCAACCTGGCGATGATCTCCGTGCTGAACCGGCCGAACGAACTGCGCACGCACGTCAAGGCGGCACTGACCAACGGCGTCACCCGCGAGGAGATTCGCGAGATCTTCCTGCAGGTCGCCATTTACGCGGGCGTGCCGGCCGCGGTCGACAGCTTCCGCGTCGCCCGCGAGGCATTCGCCGAACTAGAGCGGGACTAGGGGATGGTCGTGCCAGTCGGGTTCGTCGGGCTCGGGAACATGGGTTTTCCCATGGCGCGCCGGCTGATTCAGGAAAACCATGAGGTCGTCGCCTTCGACACGCGCGAAACAGCGCTCGAACGCATCGTCGCCTTGGGCGCACGCCCCGCGTCCTCACCGAAAGACGTCGCCGACCGTACCGCAACGGTGCTGGCCAGCCTGCCGACGCAGGGCGCCTCGCTCGACGTGGCGACCGGTGCGGCGGGCGTGATCGAGGGCGGGCGGATCGAGCGCTATGTCGACCTGTCCACGGTCGGCAGCCGCACCGCGAATCAGATCCATGACCGGCTCGCCGAGCGGGACATCATGGCGATCGACAGCCCGGTCAGCGGCGGCGCCGGCGGCGCCGAGCAGGGGGCCCTCGCGATCATGGTGTCCGGTCCGCGCGCCGGTTTCGAGGCCGTCCGACCCGTGCTCGAGGCGCTCGGCCGGCCCATCTACGTCGGACCCAAACCCGGTTCGGCGCAGACGATGAAGCTGGCCAACAACATCCTGGCGGCCAATGTCCTGGCCGCGACGGCCGAGGTCGTGGTGATGGGCGTCAAGGCCGGGCTCGACCCGGGGGTGATGATCGAGGTGCTCAACGCCGGCTCGGGCGCGACGAGCGCGAGCCGGGACAAGTTCCCCCGCGCGATCCTCCCCCGGACATTCGATTACGGGTTCGCCACCGGGCTGATGGTCAAGGACGTGCACCTCTATCTGGACGAAGCGGAAGCACTCGGCGTGCCGACGGACGTCGCCGCAACCATCTGCCGGTTGTGGGAGAACACCGCGGACGACCAAGGCCCCGAGTCCGACTTCACCACGGTGATCAAACCGCTCGAGAAGGCCGCCGGCGTGACCGTCGGCCCGCATCCCGCTTAGCCAGTCGCCTTCTTCTGCATGAGGCGGATGGCCCGTATCCATCGGTCGGAGAATGGTATTATCCGGATTTAAGAACGATACTTGCAGCGACTTCCGAAAAACGGCCCTTACCAGGGGCGATGACTAAACGAAACGCTTACCGAAAACCCGTTGATCGACCGTTGAGAAGAATGTTAGGTTATCTATCATATGACCCGACTGGGCTCGCGTTGGTCGCCCGAGTCGAAGGATGGCTTTCGTGATCGAACACGCTGACGGAACCCGCACCCCGCTCATCGATGCGAGCGTGCACATTTTCTTCCCGTCCAACAAAGCGCTGCGCAAGACCCTGCGTGAGCCGTTCAAGAGTCGCGGCTTCCCCGATTACGAGATGGACTGGTACGGCGCCCCGGGCGGTGAGTACGCGCCCGGCACCGAGGGCCCAGACCGCCAGTACCCCGGATCCGATCCGGAATTCGTTGCCAAAGAACTCTTTTCGAAGCGCGGGGTCGACATCGCGGTCCTGCATCCGATGGGCCGCGGCATCATGCCGGACCGGCACCTGGGCACTGCGCTGCATGCCGCCCATAATGAGATGATGGTGTCGGACTGGCTGGAGTCCAGCGAGTTCGGCGACCGGTTCCGCGGCACCATCCGGGTTAATCCCGACGACATCGCCGGCGCGTTGCGGGAGATCGAGAAATGGCGTGGGCATCCGCGCGTGGTCCAGATCGGCGTCCCGCTGCAATCCCGCGAGCTGTACGGCAAACCGCAGTTCTGGCCGCTGTGGGAGGCCGCGGTCGACGCGGGTCTTCCGGTTGCCGCGCACATCGAAGTGGGAAACGGAATCATGTTTCCGCCGACGCCGTCCGGCAACACCCGCACCTACGAGCAATACGTCAGCTTCATGGCGCTGAATTACATCTACCACCTGATGAACATGATCGCCGAGGGAGTGTTCGAGCGCTTCGCCGGACTCAAGTTCGTCTGGGCCGACGGCGCCGGCGACTTCTTGACCCCGTTCATCTGGCGGATGGACACATTCGGGCGGCCGCACCTGGAGCAGACACCGTGGGCGCCGCGCATTCCCAGCGACTACCTCCCCGGCCACGTGTATTTCGTGCAGGGCAGCCTCGACGGCCCCGGCGACGTCGAGTTCGCCGGTGAATGGTTCGGCTTCACCGGCAAGGAAGACATGGTGATGTTCGGCTCCAGCTACCCGCACTGGCAGTTCGGCGACGCCACCAAGCTGCCCGGCGCGCTCTCCGCCGAACAGCGCGAGAAGGTGTGCTGGCGCAACGCGGCGCAGCTCTACGGCATAGACATGCCCGCCGGGGTGGGCGCACAGTATGAGTAAGACGCAAGACCGAGGAGTTCGAAGATGACGTTGACACATTCGCAGGAGCGGGTACCCGCTGCCGAGCGCATAGCCGTCCGGTGCGTCGACTCGGATGTCCACCCGGCGCCCAAGCGGGGCGAGCTGCTTCCGTACATCCCCGAGCCGTGGCGCAGCAAGTACTTCCTCAACCGCAACGTCGGTGAGCTGATCTTCTACGACGCCCCCGACTATGCGCACTCCTACGCGATGCGCGTGGACACGTTCCCGCCCAACGGCGAGTTCCCCTGCAGCGACCCCGACTTGGCGTTCCGCCAGCTGATCATGGAGGCGGGCTCCGACATCGCGATCCTGGAACCCGCCGCCTACCCGGCCCGCCTGCCCGAAGCGCAACACGCGATGTCGTACGCGCTGAACGACTGGCAGGCCAATCACTGGCTGGACAGCCACAACAACTGGCACGAGCGGTGGCGTGGTTCGATTTGCATCGCCATCGAGGAGCCGCAAGAGTCCGTGCGCGAAATCGAGCGCTGGGCGGGGCATCCCTACATGGCGCAGATCCTGATCAAGGCGGAACCCAAGCCGTCGTGGGGCCATCCCAAGTACGACCCGATCTGGGCGGCGGCGACCAAGCACGACATCACCGTGAGCTGCCACCTGTCGCGTAGCCAGTTCGACGAATTACCGATTCCGCCGGTGGGATTCCCCAGCTACAACCACGACTTCATGGTGACCTATTCGCTGTTGGCGGCCAACCAGGTGATGAGCCTGATCTTCGACGGCGTCTTCGACCGCTTCCCGACCCTGCGGATCGTCTTCGTCGAGCACGCGTTCACCTGGATCCTGCCGCTGATGTGGCGGATGGACGCGATCTACGAAGCACGCAAGTCGTGGGTGGACATCAAGCGCAAGCCGTCCGAATACGTCAAGGACCACATCAAGTTCACCACCCAGCCGCTGGACTACCCCGAAGACAAGACCGAGCTGACCCGCGCGCTGGAATGGATGGAGTGCGAGAAGATCCTGCTCTTCTCCTCGGACTATCCGCACTGGACGTTCGACGACCCCCGCTGGTTGGTCAAGCACCTCCCCAAAGCGGCCCGCGACGCGGTGATGTACAAGAACGGCATCGCGACCTATCACCTGCCCGAGACCGTTCCGGTCCTCGAGGGTCAGACCCGGGTGCTCTGAGTTGACCGTTGAACAAGAAGGGGCGACCAAACGGCCCGAGCCCCGCCTCGCCCAGGGCCGGGAGCATGTCGTCGCGACCGTAGACGAGATCCCACCGGGCAAGCACAAGCTGGTACCCATCGGGCGACACGGCGTCGGTGTCTACAACGTCAACGGCAGCTTCTATGCGATCGCGAATTACTGCCCCCACCAAGGCGGTCCGCTGTGTTCGGGACGTCCCCGGGGACGGACGATCGTCGACGAGACCGCTCCGGGTGACTCGGTCATGGTGCGCGACCTGGAATACATCTATTGCCCCTGGCACCAATGGGGTTTCGAGCTCGCGACCGGCACGACCGCGGTCAAACCGGAATGGAGCATCCGCACCTACCCGGTGCGCGTCGTGGGCAACGACGTTCTGGTGCAGGCCTAACCACAGGAGAATTGCGTGCCTTCTATCGAGATCAACGGGGGAAACGTCGTCTACGAAATCCTCGGTGACTCAGGTGATCTCATTGCGCTGACGCCGGGTGGGCGGTTCAGCAAGGAGATCGAGGGCCTGCGTCCGCTTGCCGACGCACTCGCCGACGGCGGCTATCGCGTGTTGCTGTGGGACCGGCCGAACTGCGGCGCTTCCGACGTGCAGTTCTACGGGCAGAGCGAGTCGCACATGCGCGCCGAGACGCTGCACAAGCTGGTGACCGGGCTGGGCTTCGAGCGCTGCATCCTCGCCGGGGGATCCGGCGGCGCAAGGGATTCCATGCTGACCACGATGCTCTACCCCGAGATGGTCACCAAGCTCGTGGTGTGGAACATCGTCGGCGGTATCTACGGCAGCTTCGTGCTGGGCTCCTTCTACATCATCCCGAGCATTCTCGCGGTGCGCGGCACCGGAATGGACGGCGTGATCAAGGTGCAGGAATGGCGCGATCGCATCGAGGAGAACCCCGACAACAAACAGCGGTTCCTCGACTTCGACAAAGACGAGTTCCTCAAGGTCATGCTGCGCTGGCTCAACGCGTTCGTGTCCAAACCCGGGCAGACGATTCCGGGTGTCGAGGACGAGATGTTCGACCGAATCAAGGTTCCCACGTTGATCATTCGCGGCGGCGAGAACGACATGGATCACCCCAAGCGAACGTCGCTCGAGGTCAGTTGCTTGATCAAGGGGTCCAAGCTCATCGATCCGCCGTGGCCGGAGGACGCGTGGGAACGTGCGTCCGAGGACCGCGCGGCCGGGCGGGTGCAGCACTTCAACATGTTCGACACGTGGGTGCAGGCCGCGCCCGCGATCCTCGAGTTCCTGGGCTCGTGATGTTCCTACACCGTGCGAATGTGAACCTCGCAGTTGAGCGACGCCTCCAGCGCCGTGTGGATTCGGCTTTCCGGGAGGCGTTCGAGATCCTCCTCGCGCAGCGTCACGTACACGATGTCGAAACCGTCGTCACCCGGGGTCCGCTCGATGTCACCGGTGAGCCCGAAACCGGACAGCACACCGTGCGCGTCAGCGTCGGTGCCCCGGCTGATGAAGGTGACCACTCCGGGAACCGGGGAGCCGCCGAACACATTGGCGCACAACTCGATCGCCGCTTTCTTGGCGTCGTCACCGTGTTCGGCCGCGATCAGCACTTCGACCTCCCGGCGGCCCACCGGCATCGCCGCAAGGTCGTTCGCGACCACGTCGGCACCCGCCTCACGCGCAACCCGAAGGAGCGCTGCCATGCCGCCTCGTAGCTGCGCGGGCGTGTATGCGCTTTCCGGGTCAACATTGACGCGCACCACCGCAGTTCGCATGGACGCAAGCCTAACCAAGACGATGGCGGGCCAGCCGTGAACACCGCGCAATCCACCAGCATCACCACCGCCACCTGGCCCGGCTGTGAACCCCGGTTGTTGGTCGAACGGACAGGTAAGTCCGGCGAAGACCTCACGGCGTATCGACGGCTCGGCGGATACCGGCCGCTCGTCGACGCGGATGCCTTGCTGCGCGAGGTCGAAGCCGGCGGGCTGGTCGGCCGCGGCGGCGCGGCCTTTCCACTCGCGACCAAGTTGCGCGCGGTACGCGACAATGGTCGCAGCGCCGGTGGCTCGGTCGTCGTCGCGAATGGCGAAGAGGGAGAACCGGCTTCGGTCAAAGACCGCTGGTTGCTGCGCAACCGCCCCCACCTGATCCTGGACGGGCTCCGGCTGGCGGCCGCGGTCATCGACGCGGACCGCGCCTATGTCTACGTGTCCGACCCGGAATCGGCGCACAGCGTCGAGGCCGCGCTTCACGAGCTCGATCCCGACGCGTTCGGTGGCGTCACGGTCGACATGTTGACCGTGCAGCCCGGGTACGTGGCCGGCGAGGAGACGGCCGCCGTCCGCGCGATCAACGGCGGCCCCGCCAAGCCGACGGACAAGCCCCCACGCCCCTTCGAGACCGGCGTCGGTGATCGGCCCACACTGGTGAGCAACGTCGAGACTCTGGCCAACCTGCCGTACCTGCAGGGCCACGGCGCTGCGGCGTTCCGTTCGCAGGGCACATCGCTCTCCCCGGGCACCTTCCTGGCCACCATCACCGGGGCCGGCCGGCCGGCCGTCCTCTACGAGCTTCCGCACGGTATGCCGTTCACCGAACTTCTCGCGCTGCACGGCGTTCCGGTGGATCAGGTGCGCGGGGCATTGATGGGCGGTTACTTCGCCGGTTTGCTCAACCGCACCGTGCTGGAAACGACGTTGGACCACGAGACGATGCGGCGGCTCGGCAGCGGGCTGGGTTGCGGCGCGATCTCGGTGATCACCGACGACTGTCCCGTCGCGATCGCGGCGTCGGTGCTGGCCTACTTCGACCGGGAGAACGCCGGGCAGTGCGGATCGTGCTTCAACGGTACGGCCGCGATGGCCGCCGCCGCCGGCGCGCTGCGCGACGGCGCCGCGACGACAGAAGACGTCGAACGACTGCGCCGCTGGTCGGTGCTGCTGCGCGGACGCGGCGCGTGCGCAACACTGGACGCCGCTACCAACGTCGCCGCCAGCCTGCTCGGTCAATTCCCCGGCGAAGTCGCCGCCCATCTCGCCGGCACCTGCCCGGACTGCACCCGTGGCGCGTTCCGCGCCGACCGTCCCTACGAGGCGGAAGCTGTGAGGCTCGCATGAAGATCCGCTTGGACCGCACCGTGTGCGACGGCTTCGGGATCTGCGCGAAATTCGCGCCGGGATACTTCTCGCTGGACGACTGGGGCTACGCGTCCCTCATCGGCGACGGCACCGTGGCGGAGTCGGATCGCGATGCGGTCATGCGCGCCCTGATGGACTGCCCGGTGCACGCCATCGCCGAGATCGGGGAACGCACCTCGCCCGCCCCGCACCCACCCCTCACCGATGCCGAAGATCCGGCCGCGTACCTCAAGACCGAAGAGAACGAGGCGGAATGGGGATTCACCCGCTGAGCCGTGGCTCCCGAAGAGCCGTGCTGTCGCCCCCGAATGCGCTCGACCTGGTCGCGGCGGTCTCGACGGAATAAGCTGACAGCAGCCAAAGTCAGGACGGCCCCGAATGGGAGGCCCACCATGAGATGGTTCGTTCGTCGTCTGACCGCCCTCACAGCGGCCGCCTTCGCGGCGATGGCAGTCGCGGTGATCGCGACGCCGGCAATCAGCTCGGCGGAGTGCGATCACAACATGTCGTTCAATCCGGCGACCCGCGAGTGCAAGCCGCCGCCGGCAGCGCCGGCGTGGTACACGCCCCCGCCGCCATACGCCCCGTCATTCGCCGGGCAAGACGTGCCGCCGCCTCCGCCACAGCCGTGGTGGACATCGGAGCCCCCGATGTGGAGTGTCGGGTTTCACCAGTGGGGCATTTACTTGGGCGGCGCCTGGGTGCCGCTGTGACGGGTCGGCCGGCGCCTCACCTGGCGTGCACGACGAGCCCCGCCAACACCGTCCCGATCGCGCCGGCCCGCAGGTGATAACGTAATTCTCCGATTCGTATAACGGCCCTACCGAGTTTGCACTCGGAGGACCGTTCGACGCGCGGAGGTGACGTGCCAGCAGCACCGGGACGACCGTTGCCCCTGATCACGCAGGACAACGAATTCTTCTGGACCTCGGGCGCCGACGGCGCGCTGCGGCTGCAGCAATGCAATAGCTGCGAATCGCTGATCCATCCGCCGGCGCCGGTGTGCCGGTACTGCCGCTCACTCGACGTCGGGGTGCGAGCGGTCTCCGGCCGGGCGACGCTCGCCGGGTTCACCATCAACGAACGGTTCAGTTTGCCCGGGCTGGTCGCGCCCTACGTGATCGCGCAGGTGGCGATCGCCGAAGATCCGCGGGTTCGGTTGACCACCAACATCATCGAGTGCGAGCCGGATCGGCTCGAACTCGGCCAACAGGTCGAGGTCGTCTTCGAGCAGGTCGAGGACGTGTGGTTTCCGCTGTTCCGGCCGGTACCAGACGCCGGGCCCGGTCCACTGCCCATCGACGAAATAGCGCCGGAGCGCTTCGGCGAGCACGTACGCCCGATGCTGACCCAGGAGAAGTTCGAAGACAAGGTCGCGCTGACCGGGATCGGCATGTCGCCGATCGGTCGCCGGCTGATGCAGCCGCCGTTGGCGCTGACTGTGCAGGCGTGCGAAGCGGCCATCGCCGACGCCGGTCTGACGTACGCGGACATCGACGGCCTGTCGACCTACCCCGGCGCGATCAACGTCGGCGGCTTCGGGGAAGGCGGGGTGACCGCGCTGGAAGCGGCGCTCGGCATCCGGCCCACGTGGCACAACGGCGCCATGGAGACATTCGGCCCGGGCGGATCGCTGATCGCGGCCATGCAGGCGGTCGCCTGCGGCCTGGCCCGTCATGTGCTGTGCTTCCGCACGCTGTGGGAAGCCACCAATGGCGAGCTGATGAAGCAGGGAAAGATCAGCCCGTCGATGGGCCGGATGTCGGGCTGGCAAATGCCATTCGGCGCAACATCTGCGGCCCACACCTTGGCGATGAACGCGCAGCGGCACTTTCACCGCTACGGCACCACCAAAGAGACTCTCGGCTGGATCGCATTGAACCAGCGGGCGAACGCCGAACTCAACCCCACCGCCATCTACCGGTCACCGCTGACAATGGACGACTACCTGAACGCGCGGCCTATCACCACGCCGTTCGGCCTCTACGACTGCGACGTGCCGTGCGACGGCGCGATAGCGGTCATCGTCTCGGCCGTCGACGCCGCCCGTGACCTCGCGAAGCCGCCCGTCCTGGTGGAGGCGGTGGGCACGCAGATCATCGAGCGAATCGACTGGGACCAAAGCACTTTGACTCACGAGCCGCAGGTGCTGGGCCAGGCCGCACACGTGTGGACCCGCACCTCGCTGCGGCCCGCCGACGTCGACGTCGCCGAACTCTACGACGGCTTCACCATGAACTGTCTGTCGTGGATCGAGGCGCTGGGCTTCTGCGGCATCGGCGAGGCCAAAGAGTTCCTCGACGGCGGCAAGAACATCGCCCGCGACGGCCAGCTGCCACTCAACACACATGGCGGCCAGCTCTCGCACGGCCGCACCCACGGCATGGGCCTCGTCCACGAGGCGGTCACCCAGCTGCGCGGGGAGGCCGGGGCCCGCCAGGTCGCCGGCGCCCGCGTCGGCGTGGTCAGCAGCGGCGGCCTCACCCCCAGCGGTGTGTTGTTGCTCCGGGCCGATACATGAGTACGCCCCGGCCCAGGCTGGTGATCGTCGACGGCGTGCCGATGTCGGCGCTGATCGCCGAATCCGCAGAGCCCAAGGCCGTGATCGTCGCCATCCACGGCGGAGGCACCACCGCGGTGTATTTCGATTGCCCGGGCCACCCGTCGTTGTCGCTGTTACGGACCGGCGCGGCAGCCGGATTCACCGTGGTGGCGCTCGACCGGCCCGGCTACGGCAGCTCCGCGCCCTATCCGGAGGCGATGGCCCTGCCAGAGCAGCGGGTCAATCTCGCCTACGGGGCGGTGGACCGCATCCTCGGTGATCGGCCACGCGGCGCGGGGTTGTTCCTGATGGCCCATTCCGGCGGGTGCGAACTCGTGATGCGGATGGGCGCCGACGAGCGCGGTGCCGAGCTGCTGGGCATCGAACTGGCCGGGACGGGCCGGCGCTACCACCCGGCGGCCCGGGACATCCTGAAAACCGCGACACGCGAACGCCGCCCGGCCGGCCTGCGTGAGCTGCTGTGGCACCCCGAAAACCTTTACCCGCCCGAGGTTCTCACCGGCGCCACGGTGTCTCCGACCGCGCCGTCCTATGAGGACCAGATGGTCTCCAACTGGGCCCGCCAGGATTTTCCGGCGCTCGCGCCCGCGGTGCGCGTCCCGGTGCAATTCAGCATCGCCGAACACGAAAAGGTCTGGCAGAACGATCCTTCCGCGGTGGCCGAGATCGAGGAGCTGTTCTCCGGCTCGCCGCGATTCACCGTGCATCGGCAGCCCGACGCGGGACACAACATGAGCCTGGGTCACACCGCGGCCGACTACCACGCGAAGGTTTTCGCGTTCGCCGACGACTGTGTGGCGGCGAAGGTGAATCCCGTTGATAAAGAAGGCGACCTGGAGGCCGGATGAGGGTCGGGTTCATCGGTCTGGGCAGTCAGGGCGCCCCCATGGCGCGACGGATCGTCGAGGGCGGCTACCCGACGACGCTGTGGGCGCGCAGGCGCGCGACCCTGGATCCGTTCGCCGACACCACGGCGAAGGTCGCCGAGTCACCGGCCGGGCTCGCGGCGGCCAGCGATCTGGTGTGTCTCTGCGTCGTGGGCGACGCGGACGTCAACGAGCTCGTGGACGGCGAGTTGTTGGCGGCGATGAAGCCGGGCGGTGTGATCGCGGTGCACAGCACCGTTCACCCCAACACCTGCCGCGAACTCGCGAAGAAGGCGGCGACCAAAGGCATTTCGGTCATCGACGCGCCGGTGAGTGGCGGCGCACCGGCGGCCTCCGAAGGGCGCCTGATGGTGATGGTCGGCGGCGACGCCGACGTCGTCGAACGGTGCCGCCCGGTCTTCGCAACCTACGCCGACCCGATCGTCCATCTCGGGGAGCTGGGTTCCGGTCAAACCACCAAGCTGCTCAACAACCTGCTGTTCACCGCCCACCTGGGCACCGCGGCCAGCGCGCTGTCGCTGGCCGGCGCCCTCGGCGTCGACCCGGACCGCCTCACCGAAGTCGTCTCACGCAGCAGCGGGAACAGCTTCGCGCTCAACGCCCTTGGCGGGATCGGCGGATTGGACCGGCTCGCCGGCGTGGCCGGGACACTGCTGCAAAAGGACGTCCGCCTGGTGGTCGACTTGGCCGACCGGGCCGGGGTGAGCGGTGGCGCCGTGCTGGAGGCGGCCGATGCCGCCCTGGCCCGCATGGGCCATCCACGGTGAGGGTCGGGGTCGTCGGCGCCGGCCGAATGGGCCGGCCCATGGTGGCCCGCCTGGTAGCAGCCGGGCACGAGGTCCGGGCCCTGGGCCGGACGTCCGGAAATCGGACCGACCTCGAGCGGCTCGGCGCGCGTGCGGTCCGCGACGTCGCCGATGCCGCCGCGCAGGCCGACGTCGTGCTGCTCTGCGTGTTCACCGATCAGCAGGTGCGAGAGGTATGCCTGGACGGCGGGTTGCTGTCCGCCATGCCGCCCGGCGCGGCGCTGGTGGTGCACACCACGGCCAGCCCGAAAACGATCGACGCCCTCGCCGCATTCGTCGACGGGATCGACGTCATCGATGCCGCGGTCAGCGGTGGCCCACACGACGCCGCCGCCGGCCGGCTCACGCTCTTCGTGGGCGGCGCCGACGACGCGATCACACGGGTGCGGCCGGTGCTGAGCAGCTACGGCGATCCCGTCTTGCACGTCGGCCCGCGGGGCTCCGGCCAGAAAGTGAAGCTCGTGAACAACGCCCTGTTCGCGGGTCAGATCGGGCTGCTCGCGGAGGCCACGCGATTGGGCGGGCGGCTCGGCGTGCCCGAGTCGACGCTGCTGACCGCGCTCGCGCACGGCAGCGCGGCCAGCCGCGTCCTGGACCTGGTGGCGGCGGGAGGTTCCGTCGCGTCGTTCATCGACGTTGCCGGTGAATTCGTGAACAAGGACGTCGCCGTCGTGCGCGGCATCAGCGCAGAACTCGGCGGCGATCTGGGTGCCCTCGAGGGGCTCATCCAGTCCATCGACGTCGCGAAGAGGGTTTGAGAAGCTGGCGTTTCGCTCTTTCCGGTTCGTCACGAAGGTATTACCGTTACCGTTACAGTCAACGACTCGGCTGTAACGGTTCAGCCCACCCTCGCCGCTGAGGAGGAATCAGTGACAAAACCGAAGGTCGTCTTCGATCCGTACTCCGAGGACTACTTCAACAACCCGTTCGACATCTATCGACAGATGCGCGAGGAAGCACCGCTGTATTACGACGAAAAAGAGGACTTCTACGCGCTGACCCGCCACGAGGACGTCGCGGCCGCCTTCAAGGACTTCGAGACATACTCCTCGGCGCGCGGCTGCGACCTGGCGATGGTGCGCAGGGGCATCGCCCCGGAGCAGAAGTCGATCATCTTCATGGATCCGCCGGAGCACCGCCACATGCGCAGCCTGCTCAACAAGGCGTTCACCCCCCGCGCGATCCAGTCGCAGCGCGAGACCATCATCGAGGTGATCGACAAATACCTGGGTGCCGCCGACCCCGAGAACTTCGATGTCGTGCAGGACTTCTCCGGGCCGTTCCCGGTGGAGGTCATCACCCGGATGGCCGGGGTGCCGGAGGAGTACCGACAGCAGGTGCGCCACTGGATCGACACCAGCCTGTCCCACGAACCGGGCCAGATCGAGATCAGCGAAGCCGGCATGCAGGCCAACATCGATACGGCGATGTACTACTTCAGCCTGGTGCAGGAGCGGCGCCAAGAACCGCAGGACGACATGATCAGCCGGCTGATCGCGGCCGAGATCCCCGGCCAAGACGGCCAGCTGCGCAAGCTCGACGACATCGAGATCTGCGGATTCGCAACCCTTCTGGGCGGGGCGGGCGCCGAGACCGTCACCAAGCTGATGGGCAACGCGGCGGTGATCTTCGCCCGTCACCCCGACCAGTGGCAGAAGCTGCAGGAGGACCGCGACAAGATCCCCGGGGCGGTGGAAGAGCTACTGCGCTACGAGGGTCCGGTGCAGTACAACGTCCGCTACACCCTCAGGGAGGCACACGTCAGCGGCGGCGTCATTCCTGCCGGCAAGCCGGTGTTCCTGTGCGGCGCCGCGGCGAACCGCGACCCGGAGGCCTTCACCGACGCCGACACCTTCGACATCGAGCGGGACCAGACCGAGGCGCAACACCTCGGGCTCGGGTATGGGATCCACAGCTGCCTGGGCGCCGCGCTCGCCCGCCTGGAAAGCAGGATCGCGCTGGAGAGGCTGCTCGACTTCATGCCCCGCTACGAGGTGGACTGGGCCGGGTGCAAGCGGGTGAACATGCAAAACGTCGCGGGCTGGAAGAACGTGCCCGTCAAGGTCCTTCGATAAGGGGGTTGCCGTGACGAAGAAAATCGAAGTCGATTGGGGACTGTGCGAGAGCAACGGCGTCTGCATGGGCATCAATCCGGAGATCTTTCTCCTCGGCGACGACGACATGCTGACCGTCTTGCAGGAGGAAGTCACCCCCGAGAACGAACATGACGTGCGCGAGGCCGTTCGTCAGTGCCCCCGGCAGGCCATCTCCATCGTGGGCGAGTAGCGATCAGAACCCGGAGAGGATGACGGCGTTGCAGTCGGCCGCGGCCTGCCGCAGTTTTGCCGCTTCTTGATAGGCCTCGGACTCGTACCACGCGCGGGCCGCGTCCACCGATTCGAATTCCAGCACGACGGTCTGGTCGCCGTGCCAGGTGCCTTCGATCACCCTGGGGGTGGCGTCCACCGCCAGAATCGTGGCGCCGGCCATGGCCGAACCGGCGGCCCGGGCATAGGCTTTCATGCCCTCCGGATCCTTGATGGCCTCCGTCAAAATGACGTATCCCTTAGCCACTTCGTGAATCTCCTTGTTTCCCTGCGGTGCTGATCAGATCTCGCCGATGGCCTGCTCGGGACACGACTCGATCGCCTCGCGAGTGGCCGCCTCGAATTGCGGTGGGACGTCCGACGGTATCGCCTCGGCGTATCCGTCGTCGGTGAGGCTGAACACCTCCGGGCACAGCGTCGTGCAGACGCCGTGGCCGCGGCAGCGCTGGTCGTCGACTGTGACTTTCATGCCGGGGTGAACTCCAGGTGCAGCTCCGTCAGTCCGCGCAGGATGTACGTCGGAACGTATTGGTAGCGGCGGTCATCCGCGGGACCGTGCCTGCGCTCGTCGATCCGGATCTCGGAGGTCCGGTCGAGCAGGCGCTCGATCGCCACCCGGGTTTCGGCACGCGCCAGCGGCGCGCCGGGGCAGCTGTGGATTCCGCGCCCGAACGAGATGTGCTGGCGGGCGTTCTTGCGGGCCGGGTCGAACGTGGTGGGGTCGTCGAACCGGCGGGGATCACGGTTGGCGGCCGCCTGCACGACCATCACGGTGGTTCCCGCGGGCAGGTCGACGCCGCCGACGTTGACGGGCACCCGATTCAGCCGGAAGTCGCCCTTGACCGGGCTCTCGTGGCGCAGCGACTCCTCGATGAAGTTGGGGATCAGGCTGCGGTCCTTGCGCAGCTGCGCCTGGATGTCGGGCCGCTCCCCGAGCGTCTGCAGGGCCGCACCCAGCAACCGCACCGTGGTCTCCTGCCCCGCCGAGAAGACGTTGCTGGCGACACGCGCCACGTCCTCGACCTCGGGGACGGAGCCGTCCGGGTACGTTGCGGTCGCCAGGCCGGTCAGCACGTCGTCGCGGGGGTCGCGGCGGCGGTCCCGGACGTAGTCGGAGAAAAGACCGTAGAGGAACTCCAGCGGGCTGTGCGCCAGCGAGCCCTTGGTCCCCCCGACGCCGCCGCCCGAGTGGTCGCGGATGCCCTTGACGAACTTGTCGCGATCCTCCTCGGGCACGCCGAGCAGGTCGGCGATGACGAGCAGCGTGAACGGGCCGGCGAAGCCCTTGATGAAGTCGCCGTGGCCGGGCGCCAGGAACGCGTCGAGCACCTGGTCGGCGAGCACCCACATGGCGTCCTCGTTCTCCTTGAGGCGCTTGGGGGTGATGAGCCGCATCAACAGCGAGCGGTGGTTGGTGTGGGTCGGCGGATCGAGCGTCGGCAGTTGGTCGCTGAACGGCAATTCGTCGCGGTGTTTCTCGATCAACTCGGTGACGTCGTCGCCCTCCAGCGGCACCGGAAAGCCGGGGAACGGGCCGGTCACCGAGATGCACGAGGACCAGGTCTCGGCGTCGTTGAGCACGGCGCAGGCCTCGTCCCAACCGGTGATCATCGTGACGTCGTGATGGGGCTCCCGCGTAACGGGACACTGCCGGCGCAGCGCCTCGTAGTAGGGGTACGGGTCGTCGATCAGCTCGCTGCCGCGGAAGAAGTCCAATTCGGAGAATTCGTTCGCCATCTCCCGCTCCTTGAATTTCAGCCAGTGAGAACGTGCCTCTCGCAGATGAGTATTACATTTCCACAAGGCGCGGTGGTCGTCAACGAGGGGCCGTCGCCCCGCATGCCGGTATGCCGCGTCAGCCGGCGGGAATCAGATCGGCGGCGACCGATGGCCAGGCCAGCAGCCCGCTGCGGAAGGTCTCGACATGGCCGAGCGGGGCGGCCGGCAGGGCCGCGGCGGCCAGGGCCTGGGCTTTGAACGTGCGTGCGGCCATGCTGAGCCGGTGCTGCACCAGGCCGACGCTGTCGTCGAGTTCGGCGGGCCAGGTCTCACCCCAGAGCGTGACCTCGGTAACCCCACGGTCGAGGGCCTGCAACACCCCTTGCCGCACGCGCGAGTCGCACCCGAACAGGTCGGACGCGGCCGCCAGGGCCTGGGGGCGAGGGCGTGTCTGCACCGACGCCAACGCGTCTTCGAGGTCGACCACTTGGGCGCCCAGGATGTGCAGCGGCCGATCGTCCGGGCGGTCAGCCAGGTCAGCCAGGTCGGCCAGGAGAACGGTGACGTCCCACCCCGCCATCGCGCGGTCGAAGAGCCAGCCGCCGGCGAACCGCACCACGTCGACGACGGTGGCGGCGACCACGTCGAGCCGGTATCTCATGTCCTCGCGCGGCTCGTCTATGGGGCGAAGTCTCGCGCCAGCGTCTCGGCGTACTGCTTGAACACCTCGGTCAGGGGTATCGATGGATCGAGCAACCATGTGGTTTCCATTCCGTGGACGAAGGCGAGAATTTCCACTGCCTTGACGGCGGGGTCTATGTCCGTGCGGTACCGGCCGTCGGCCTGCCCGCGCCGGATGAGATCGGCGACGATGTCGGTCGCGGCGCGATGCCGGGCCAGCATCCGGTCGTGCAGCGGAGCCTCGGGCAGGATGTTCTCGACCAGCAGCACCGTGAACGTCCCGACCAGTTCGGGCGCGCGGTTGAACCGGTCGGCGACCTGGGCGATCTGGGCGAAAAGATCGCCGGTCCGGTCGGCGTGGAGGTCGTCGTCGAGGTCGCGCGCGTCGAGGACGGCGTGCAGCAGCTGCTCCTTGGATTCGAAGTGGTGCAGCAGCCCGGCGGGGGTGACGCCGGCCTCGCCGGCGATCTGGGCGAGGGTGGTGCTGCGCCAGCCATTGCGCGTGAGCAGCCGCTGGGCGACCTCGAGGATCCGCTGCTTGCGGTCCTCGCCTTTGGCGAGCAGCGTGTCGTACGGCCGCGCGTCGGGCACCGGACTCCTTCGAGGAATTGGCGGGCTGAACCAACCTAGTGAACACACAGTAGGTTAGTTTGCGGCCTGTGACAAGGGTCACCCGGGGGTGCCGTTTTCCGGCCTGGGTTGTGCCGGCGCTACGGCACGAGCTCGACGAGGGTGGCATTGGCGGTGCCGCCCCCCTCGCACATGGTCTGCAGCCCGAATCGAATTCCGTTGTCGCGCATATGGTGCAGCATGCGCGTCATCAGCACCGCCCCCGAACCACCCAGCGGGTGCCCGAGCGCGATGGCACCGCCGAGCGGGTTGACCCGCTCGGGGTCCGCCCCGGTTTCGGCAAGCCATGCCAGCGGCACCGGCGCGAAGGCCTCGTTCACTTCGAATGCGCCCACCTCCGACAGCGGCACACCGGCCTTCCTGAGCACCTTCTCGGTCGCCGGGATGGGACCCGTGAGCATGAGCACCGGGTCGGCCCCGGTCACCGCGCCCGCCAGGTAGCGCGCCAACGGGGTCAGCCCCAGCTCGACCGCCATCTCCGCCGTCATCACCAGCAGGGCCGCCGCGCCGTCGGAGATCTGCGAGGAGTTGCCGGCATGGATCACACCGTCCTCGGTGAACGCCGGCTTGAGCCCGCTGAGCTTCTCGACCGTGGTCCCCCGCCGCACGCCCTCGTCGGCGGCGACGACCGATCCGTCGTCGGTGAACACCGGGACGATCTGGCCGGTGAACGCGCCGGCGTCCTGGGCCGCGGCGGCCCGTTCGTGGGACTGGACGGAGTATTCATCCAGCTGGGTGCGGGAGAACCCCCACTTCGTGGCGATCATCTCCGCCGACAGCCCCTGGTTGAAGGAGAAGTCGTCATAGCGGGCGAGGACCTTCGGGCCGTACGGCATGCCGGTCGCCCTGGCCGAACCGAGCGGAACCCGGCTCATCACCTCGACACCGCCGGCTACCACGACGTCTTGCTGGCCGGACATCACCGCCTGCACGGCGAAGTCGAGCGCTTGCTGGCTCGACCCGCACGCGCGGTTGACGGTGGTGCCGGGGATGGTCTCGGGCCAGCCGGCGGCCAGGACCGCGTAGCGGCCGATGTTGCTGGACTGGTCGCCGACCTGCGACACGCATCCCCAGATCACGTCGTCGACGAGCTCCGGGCCCACGCCGGCGCGTTCCAGCAGTTCGTTGAGGACCACGGCGGACAGGTCGGCGGCGTGCATCCCGGACAGGCCGCCGTTGCGCTTCCCCACCGCGGTGCGCACGGCTTCGACGATGACTGTTTCCCGCATATCCCTACTCCGCTTCCCTGGATCTTGTTGACGCCCACCGGCCAGTAAACGACGGCTCCCGGCGCTCCGCGAAAGCGGCATAGGCAGCGGCGGCGTCGGCCGTTGCGAAATTACCCACCTGGGCGCGGGCCTCGTTGGCCAGCGCCCCCCGCAGGGTGCTCCCGGCCCCCTCGTTCAGCAGGGCCTTGGTGTGGGCCAGGGCGATCGGAGGACCGGCCGCCAGCCGGTCGGCGAGATCGTCGACGAAGGCGTCGATCTCCGCGCCGGACACCACCCACGTCACCAGGTTCAGGGCGTACGCCTCCTCGGCGTCGATCATCTCGGCGAGCAGCGCCAGCCGCTTGGCTTGTTGCAGGCCAACGAGTTTGGGCAGCAGCCAGGAACCGCCGAGGTCGATCGACAGACCACGCTTGGAAAAGATCTGACAGAACTTGGATTCCGGTGTGGCGACGACCAAGTCGCATCCCAGCGCGAGGTTCCAGCCCGCCCCGACGGCCACTCCGGTCACCTTGGCTATCGTCGGTACCGCCAGCTCGTGCAGCGCCAGCGCGACATCGGTCAGCCGCTGCAGCTTGTGGTTCGGATGAACATCGTCGGGAACCGAGATGTCGGCGCCCGAACAGAAGCTGCCGCCGGAGCCGGTGAGCACGAGCGCGCGCACGCTGCGGTCGCGGCCGGCGGCGTGCAGTGCGTCGCGCAACGCGATCCACAGTTCGGGGTTGATGGCGTTCTTACGGCGCGGACGGTTGAGGGTCAGCGTGCGCACTCCGTCGCGGTCTTCCGACAGGAGCACCGGACCGTCAGTGGCCGTCACATCACCAAGCCGCCGCCGAACGGCGTACGGGTCATCAGTAGCTCCTCGGCAATTTCAAGACGTTCGATCCCAGGAAATTCAGGATCATCTCCTGGCTCACCGGCGCGATCTTCATCAGCCGGGCCTCGCGGAAGTAGCGCGTGATGTGGTACTCCTCCGCGTAGCCCATGCCGCCGTGGGTCTGCAACGCCCGGTCGGCGGCGGTGAACCCGGCGTCGGCGCACAGGTATTTCGCCGTATTCGCCTCGCGGCCACAGGGTTTGCCGTTGTCGTACAGCCAGGTGGCCTTGCGCAGCATCAGCTCGGCGGCGTCGAGGCGTGCCAGCGAGTCCGCGAGGGGGAACTGCAGCCCCTGGTTCATTCCGATGGGCCGGCCGAAGACCTCACGCTCGTTGCCGTACTTCACCGCCCGGTCCAGCGCCACCCGGCCGATGCCGAGCGCCTCGGCGGCGATCAGCATCCGCTCGGGGTTCAGACCGTCCAGGATGTACTGAAACCCCCTGCCTTCCTCGCCGATCCGGTCCTCGACCGGGACCTCGAGGTTGTCGATGAACAACTCGTTGGAGCTGACGGCGTTGCGGCCCATCTTGCGGATCGGCCGGACGTCGATGCGGCTGCGGTCCAGATCGGTGATGAACAGGGTCATCCCGTCGGTCTTCTTGGTGACTTCCTCATATGACTGGGTGCGGGTGAGCAACAGGATCTTGTCGGACTCCATGGCTTTGGAGATCCACACCTTGCGGCCGTTGACGATGTACCGGTCGCCGTCGCGCTTCGCGAACGTGGTGATACGCGAGGTGTCCAGTCCCGCACCGGGTTCGGTCACGCCGAAGCAGACGTGCACTTCGCCCGTCGCGACCTTGGGCAGCGTGCGCGCCTTGAGCTCGTCGGAACCGTGCACCACCACGGGCTGCATGCCGAAGATGGACAGGTGGATCGAGCTGGCGGCGTTCATGGCGCCGCCGGACTTCGCCACCTCCTCGAGCAGGATGGTGGCTTCGGTGATGCCGAGGCCGTGCCCGCCGTACTCGGTGGGGATCGTCATGCCCAGCCAGCCGCCGTCGGCGATCGCCTTGTAGAACTCGGTGGGAAACTCGTGCGCCTGGTCTTTTTCCATCCAGTACTGGTCGTCGAATTTCCCGGCCAGTTCGGCGACCGACCGGCGGATCAGCTCCTGGTCATCGGTCAGCTCGAAGTTCATTCCTGCGCCGGGCACAGCTGGATCTCCTTCAATCGGTTACAGGCGCCGGCGCACAAGCTAGTCCGACGATGCGGTCAGTCCGTGTTGCCGGTAAGGGCTTTCGCGTTGGCCGCGAAATCTGCGAAGGACGAGCCGCCTCGGGAGTCCTTTTCGTGGCCCTGCGCCCTGATGGACACGTCGTGCCCCTCGGCGGCTTTGCGAAGTGCACCGACCGTCGCCTGTTCGCGCGAGATGTGCGTGAACGGGTCGAACGAGTACCAACGCATGGCATTCTCGTACGTCATCTTGTTGATTTCGTCGTCGGGAACGTCATTGATGGACAACACGTCCCACAGTTCTTCGGGCGCACCCGGCCACATCGAGTCGCTGTGCGGATAGTCGGCCTCCCAGGCGATGTTGTCGATGCCGATCATGTTGCGCAGCGCGACGCCCACCTTGTCGCTGATGAAGCACGTCAGGAAGTGCTCGCGGAAGACGTCGCTGGGCAGCTTGCCGCCGAAGTTCTGGTGGGTCCACGCGGAATGCATTTCGAACGTGCGGTCGGCCCGCTCGAGGAAGTAGGGGATCCACCCGGTCCCGCCCTCGGACAGGGCGATCTTCAGGTCCGGGTATTCCTTGATGGGCCGCGACCACAGCAGATCGGCGGCGGCCTGCACGATGTTCATCGGCTGCAGCGTGATCATCACGTCCATGGGCGCGTCGGGCGCCGTGATAGCGAGCCGGCCCGACGAGCCGATGTGCACGTTCATCACGGTGTCGGTGTCGCACAACGCCTTCCACAGCGGGCTCCAGTACTCGTCATGGAAGCTGGGGTAGCCCATCGCGGCCGGGTTCTCGGTGAAGGTCAGCGCGTGCACGCCCTTCTTCGACACCCGGCGCACCTCGGCGGCGCACGCCTCGGCATCCCAGATCACCGGGATGGCCATCGGGATGAACCGCGCGGGGTAGGCCCCGCACCACTCATCGATGTGCCAGTCGTTGTAGGCCTGCACCAGCGAGATCGAGAAGTCGTGGTCCTCGGTGGCGAACAGCCGCCCGGCGAAACCGGGGAACGACGGGAAGCAGATCGAGGCCAGGATGCCGCCGGCATTCATGTCCTTGACCCGCTCGTCCACGTTGTAGCAACCCGGCCGGATCTCGTCGAGCCCGGTCGGTTCGATCCCGTACTCCTCCTTGGGCCGGCCGGCGACCGCGTTGAGTGCCACGTTCGGGATCACCGTGTCGCGGAACTTCCACATGTCGGAGCCGTCGGGGTTGTGCACCAACCGGGGCGCGTCGTCGATGTACTTCTTCGCCAGGTGGTTCTTGAACATGTCGGGCGGCTCGACGGTGTGGTCGTCGACGCTGATCAGGATCATCTCTTCTTTGTTCATGGCCGTTGCCCTTCCGTCGGGTCCGTCTATTCGATTCCGCTCCCACGCAGCCTCGGCGAATCGCTGTCCCGCGCCAAGATCACTAAAATGAAAACTATCTTCTCGCCAAGCGAGAATCAACATCCAGCGGGTGCCGCGGCCGGCGTTCACCGGCCGACCAGGGGCGGAATGGATCGGTGAATCGCCCGCCCGTGGGCGGCGGTGCGCGACGGTGAACGGCCGCGTCGACCGGCGGAGCGGCGCGGTCGCCGACGTTCTCGCAGGACGGCGGGCATATCGGCTCCCCGGGGCGGGCGACGGGCTCTGGTCGGGCCCGCCGCCATTGACCGGCCGCCCGATTCATGCAACTCTATTAGTTGGAAATGAGAATCTGATTCTCCTTCACCGAGAGGTGGCTGGGGGGATAGCGAGAGGAGTGCGCGGATGCGGTTGGCGCCGCTGCCCGCTGACCAGTGGGACGACACTGCCCGCAAGGCGCTCTCGGCGATGCGTGACGCGGACACCAACCACGCGCTCAGCACCCTCGCCCACCACCCGGCGCTGGCCAAGGCGTTTCTCCGCTTCAACATCCACCTGTTGACCTCGTCCACGCTGCCGCCGCGCATCCGTGAGCTCGCCATCCTGCGGGTCGCGCACCGCCGCAACTGCGCCTACGAGTGGTCCCATCACGTCTCGATGGCCAAGGCCGAAGGGATCACCGAGGACGAGATCGCCGCGGTGCGGAGTTTTGCCGGCGAGGACGCCGGCGGCTTGGACGAGTTTGACCGCGCGGTGATCGCCGGCGTCGACGAGCTCGAGGAGAATTCCCAGCTGTCCGACGAGACCTGGGCCGCGCTCGGCGAGCGCCTCAACGACCAGCAGCGCATGGATTTCGTCTTCACGGTCGGCTGTTACGCCCTACTGGCCATGGCCTTCAACACTTTTGGCGTACAGCTCGAGAACGCCGATCAGGAACACTAAGAGAGGTAGAAAGGTGCCCCACTTCCCCAAGCCGGCCGCCGGTAGCTGGACAGAGAACTATCCCGAACTCGGCACGGCACCGGTCGACTACACCGACTCGATCGATCCCGCATTCTTCGAGGCCGAGCGGGAGGCGGTCTTCAGGCGCACGTGGCTCAACGTCGGCCGCGTCGACCGTCTCCCCCGCGCGGGCAGCTACTTCACCAGGGAGCTGCCATCGGCGGGCAAGGGCACGTCGGTGATCATCGTCAAGACGAAGGACGGATCGGTCAAGGCGTATCACAATGTCTGCCGCCACCGGGGAAACAAGTTGGTGTGGAACGACTTCCCCAACGAGGAGACCTCCGGCACCTGCCGGCAGTTCACCTGCAAGTACCACGCCTGGCGCTACAGCCTCGACGGTGACCTGACCTTCGTTCAACAGGAAGAGGAGTTCTTCAATCTCGACAAGGGCAACTTCGGCCTGGCGCCCATCCGGTGCGAGGTGTGGGAAGGCTTCATCTTCATCAACTTCGACCAGAACGCGGCGCCGCTCGTCGATTACCTCGGGCCACTGGCCAAGAGCATCGAAGGCTACCCCTTCGGCGAGATGACCGAGACCTATTCCTATCGCGCCGAGGTCGGCAGTAACTGGAAGCTGTTCATCGACGCGTTCGTCGAGTTCTACCACGCGCCGATCCTGCACCAGGGGCAGTACACCAAGGAAGAAGCCGCCAAGATCCAAAAGTACGGCTACGAGGCGCTGCACTACGAGGTGGCCGGGCCGCACAGCCTGCAGTCGACGTGGGGTGGTCAGGCCCCGCCCCCGGACATGTCCATGGTCAAGCCGATGGACCAGGTGTTGCGCAGCGGTTTGTTCGGCCCGTGGGACAAGCCGGAGCTCATCGAGAAGCTGGAGCTGCCACCGGGTGTCAACGTGAAGAGGGTGCCGCAGTGGGGCATCGACTCGTGGCTCTTCTACCCGAACTTCATGCTGTTGATCTGGGAGCCGGGTTGGTACCTGACCTACCACTACTGGCCGACGGCCGTGGACAAGCACCTCTTCGAATGCACGCTGTATTTCGTCCCGCCGCGCAATGCGCGGGAACGCCTTGCCCAGGAGTTGGCCGCCGTGACCTTCAAGGAGTACGCGCTGCAGGACGCCAACACGCTGGAAGCGACCCAGACCATGATCGGCACCCGGGCCGTCACGGAGTTCCTGCTGTGCGACCAGGAAGTCTTGATCCGTCACCTGCACAAGACGACCGGTGACTACGTGAAGGAGTACCAGAACAATGGCCACGTCGCTGCTGCCCGCTGAATTCGCCGATCTCGAGCCCTTTTTGGACTGGGACCTGGCCACCGAACCCGAGCGCTACGCCAAGCGGCTGTCTTCGACGATGGCCGAGATGCAGGCGTTCTACGACGTGGCTTTCCCCCGGCTCAACGACGTGATCGCCTACTGTGACAAATACCCGCTCGACGATCTCCCCGAGGACGCAAAGGCTCTCATGCACATGATGCAGTCGCTCGTCATGGTGTCGTTTCCGATCGAGGCGTGGAAACAGCCGAGGGTGCCGGACAGCGGCGCGGCCTGGGTGGAGTGCATTCGGGAGCCGGTGATCTAACCGGTGTTGACGCTCAAGGCCGCCGGGCTGCTCGATGTCGACGCCGGCGAGATCGTCTCCCCCGGTGTGCTGCAGATCGAGGGCGACCGGATCGTGAGGGTCGGCGGCGAGCCGGAGGGCGAGCTCATCGACCTCGGTGACCAGATCCTGTTGCCGGGGTTGATGGACATGGAGGTCAACCTGTTGATGGGCGGCCGCGGCGAAAAGCCCGGGCTGTCCCAGGTTCAGGACGACCCGCCGACGCGGGTGCTGCGCGCGGTCGGGAACGCGCGGCGCACGCTGCGCGCCGGATTCACCACCGTGCGCAACCTCGGCCTGTTCGTCAAGACCGGCGGCTACCTGTTGGACGTCGCGCTGGGCAAGGCCATCGACGCGGGTTGGATCGACGGGCCGCGCGTGGTGCCGGCCGGGCATGCCATCACGCCCACCGGCGGGCACCTGGACCCGACGATGTTTGCGGCGTTCGCGCCCCACGCGCTGGAGCTGACCGTCGAGGAGGGCATCGCCAACGGCGTCGACGAGATCCGCAAGGCGGTGCGCTACCAGATCAAACACGGCGCCGAGCTGATCAAGGTCTGCTGCTCGGGCGGGGTGATGTCGCTGACAGGTCCGCCCGGCGCGCAACACTATTCGGATGAGGAGCTGCGGGCGATCGTCGACGAGGCGCATCGGCGAGGGCTGCGTGTCGCCGCGCACACGCATGGCGCCGAGGCGGTCATGCATGCCGTCGACGCCGGCATCGACTGCATCGAGCATGGCTTCTTGATCGACGACGAAGCGATCGCTTCGATGGTCGAGCACGGCACCTTCCTGGTGAGCACGCGGCGGTTGGCCGACGGTAACGCGATGGACGTCTCGCACGCTCCGCCGGAGTTGCAGGCCAAGGCGGCCGAGATGTTCCCGAAGGCGAGGACCTCCATATTGGCCGCCCACGAGGCCGGGGTGAAGATCGCGGTCGGCACCGACGCGCCGGCGATACCGCACGGGCGCAACGCCGACGAGTTGGTCACCCTGGTGAATTGGGGGCTGCCGCCGTTGGCCGTGTTGCGGGCGGCGACGGTGACCGCGGCCGAGCTGATCAACTCGACCGACCGTGGCCGGCTCGCGGCGGGCCAGCTCGCCGACATCATCGCGGTGCCGGGAAACCCCTTGGAAGACATCACCGTTACCCAGAACGTGAGCTTTGTCATGAAAGGCGGCAAGGTCTATGTCGACAAGACAGCCAACGCGAACTGACGACCTGGTCGAGATCCAGCAGCTGCTCGCCCGCTACGCGGTCACCATCACCCAGGAAGACATCGACGGGCTCATCGGCGTCTTCACGCCGGACGGGACCTACAGCGCCTTCGGCGACACCTACCGCTTGGACAGATTCCCCGAGTTGGTGGCGGCAGCCCCAAAGGGCTTGTTCCTCACCGGAACAGCGCTCGTCGACATCGACGGTGATTCCGCCAGCGGCACCCAGCCGCTGTGCTTCATCGACCACGCCACCCATGACATGCGGATCGGCTACTACCGCGACACCTATGCCCGCACCCCCGACGGATGGCGGCTGAAAACCCGTGCCATGACGTTCATCCGCCGCAGCGGCGTGCACGACTCCGGGCGCCCGCACGCCGTCGGCCGCCCCACGCCGTGAATGTCGAGGAGTTCCGGGCGGGTTTGCGCGCCTGGCTCGACGACAATGACCTGACCCCCGGCCCCGACCACTCCCTGCAGGGCCATATGCGGCAGTTCGCCCGGGTGAGCCGCGCGCTGTATGACGCCGACTGGATGCGCTACGGCTGGCCCGCCGAAGTCGGCGGTCTGGGCGGTCCCGCGGTGCTGCGCGCGATCGTCGGCGAAGAGGTGGTTGGTCGCCGCCTCGCCGAACCCGGGCCCTATTCGATGCTCGAGGTGCTCGCGCCCACGATGATCGACTACGCGCCGGCGGCGCTTGCCGCCGAGATGGTGCCGCGGCTGCTGAGCGGCGAAGAGCACTGGTGTCAGGGCTTTTCCGAACCGGGTTCCGGTAGCGACCTGGCGTCGCTGACCACCCGCGCAACGCAGCGGGGCGATGACTGGATCGTCAACGGGCAGAAAGTCTGGACCAGCTTCGCGCAGTTCTCGACACGCTGCGTCCTGCTCACCCGCACCGCGCCGGGACACGACGGGATCACCGCCTTCTTCGTCGATCTCGACACCCCGGGCATCACCGTACGGCCGCTCCGGACGATGCACGGGGTCGACGAATTCTGCGAGGTCTACTACGACGATGTGGCGATCCCGGGCACCCGGATGCTCGGCCGACCGGGAGACGGCTGGCGACTCGCCATGGACCTGCTCCCTTACGAGCGGTCCACGTGCTTCTGGCAGCGAATCGCCTATCTGTACTCACGCTTCGACGACCTCATCGCCCAGGCGTGCGACGCCGGTGAGCCGGACGAATCCGCGCTCGGGGCGGCCTATCTGGCGTTGCACACGCTGCGCTGCCGATCCCGCGACACCCAGCACCGGCTGCGCGACGGAGCACGGCTGGGACCGGACACCTCGATCGACAAGGTGCTGCTCGCCGGCGCCGAGCAACGGCTCTACGACACCGTCCGCGACCTGCTGCCCGGAACGCTCGAGCTCGACGACACGCCGTGGCGCCCCGAATACCTGTACTCGCGGGCGGCGACCATCTACGGCGGCACCGCCGAGATCCAACGCAACATCATCGCGCGCCGGCTCCTCGACCTCGGGAAGGAGTGAACCGTGGACACCACCGACGCCGAGTCGTTGCGCCTGCTGGAAGGTTCGTTGCGAACAACGATGGTGGCCGCATCGGGCGACGAGCTCGACGCGGCGCTGATCGAGCTGGGCTGGCGCGACATGTTGGACGAAATGCCCGACTTTGCTGTCCCTTTGGTGTTCCGTCTGCTTGGCGAGACGGGCGCTCATGCCCCGGTGCTCAACGACGTGGTGTCGCGCGAGATCGGCGCCGCGCCGGGAGGCACCCCGCCGCTACCGTTCGCCGGCGGATCCTGGGTGAGATGGGAGCGCGGCGCCGGCGCCGAATCGGCGATCGACGAGTCGCTGCCGATATACCGTGTGCCTCAAGGTGATTCGTTATCGTCGTCCGCGCTGGATGCCGGCCGGCGCGCACTGGGTTGGTGGTTGGTCGGCACCGGCCGGGCCATGTTGTCGCTGGCGCGCCAGCACGCGCTGGACCGCGTTCAGTTCGGGCGGCACATCAGTTCCTTCCAGGCGATCCGGCACCGGCTGGCTGAGACGCTCGTCGCGATCGAGGGTGCCGAAGCGGCGCTGCATGTCGCCGCGCAGTCCCACGATCACGACGGGCTGGCCTCGCTGCTGGCCAAGGCCGCCGCCGGCCAGGCCGCGCTGACCGCCGCCCGCCACTGCCAGCAGGTGCTCGGCGGCATCGGCTTCACCGCCGAGCACTCGCTACACCACCACGTCAAGCGGTCGCTGATCCTGGACGGGCTGTTGGGAAACACCCGCGAGCTGACCCGCCAGGCCGGAAAGACACTGGTGGACAAGCGGTTCGCGCCCCGGCTTGCGCAGCTGTAGCCTCGCGCGCCACGTCCGGAGTTTCTGTGACGGATGGCGCCGGAAACCCGGCGCGTAGACTGCGTCTGGCCGCCAACAGGATGGGACGCGATGAGTCAGCCCGAGCCGATCCGAAACGAGATGGGCGTCGCTTCGCTGCTCGTGGGCCTGGTCGCCCTCCTCACGTGCTGGATGCTGGTCGGGGTGCCCTTCGGCATCGCGGCGGTGATAACGGGTGACATCGCGCGCAGAAGGGTCCAGCGAGGAGAAGCGAACAATCTCCGAATCGCTTTGGCGGGCATGATATTAGGCGCGGTTTCGATCGCGGCTGGGCTGGTCGCAATCGGCTACTACGCCTGGCTGGACGCCCGCTAGTTCCGCGGCAGCCCCAGCACACGCTCGGCGATGATGTTCCGCTGAATCTCCGACGTGCCGCCCGCGATCGTCGCGGCGAAAGTGCGCGCGTAGCGGTCGAACCAGCTGCGGTAATGGCTGTCCAGGTTCAGCGGAGCGAACGGGGCGGTCATCGCGCGGTGCACGAGCCCGTCGCCATGCTCGGCGTCCAGGGCATCCTGGGCTGCCCGCTGCAGCGCCTCAGAACCCAGCAGCTTGAGTACCGATTGGGCGGGCACGTCCTCCTCCCCGCGAGCGGCCCGCGACAATGCCGCTGACCCCATCAGCCGCAGCGCGTGGGCGTCCATCACCAGGGTCGCGTAGCGATCGCGCTCCAGCGCGCCCGATGGACGGAAATCGACGCTCAGTTCGTGCAACAGGTCGACGTATCCCATCCACAGCATGACGCGCTCGTGCCCCAGCGACCCGGTGGCCACCCGCCATCCCCCGTTCAGCTCGCCCACCAGATTTTCGGCCGGGACGCGCGCGTCGGTGAAAAACACCTCGTTGAAGTCGACTTCATCGCTGTCACACATCGACGCGAACGGGCGGCGCACCACACCGGGTGTGTCGGTCGGGATCAGCAACACGCTAATGCCCTTGTGCTTGGGCGCCTTTGGATCGGTGCGCACGAAGGTCAGCAGCACGTCGGCGTCGTGGGCGCCCGATGTCCACACCTTCTGGCCGTTGACGACGAAGTGGTCACCGTCAAGCACCGCCCGGGTTTTCAGCGACGCCAGGTCCGAGCCCGCGCCGGGTTCACTCATCCCCAGCGACGCGGTGATCTCGGCCCGCAGGATCGGCACCGCCCACTTCCGCTGTTGTTCGGGCGTTCCGAAGGTCAACAGGGAGGCCGCAATGATGCCCACGCCCTGCGGGTTGAAACTTTGATAGATGCGCCGCCGGCCCAGCTCCTCCAGGTACACGTACTGCTGCAACAGCGTGGCGTTGCGTCCGCCGAACTCGGGCGGGTTGCCCGGCAGCAGCCAACCGCTGTCGAACAGCAACCGCTGCCAGCGCCGGGCCCAATCCGGCACGTGCGAGCTGGAGCGCGGCCGTTCGGACGCCTCGGCGTCGGAGGGCAGATGCGTGTCCAGGAAGGCGACGAATTCTGCGCGGAACGCCTCCACGTCGGCGTCAAAGGTGAGCTGCACGCGACTCCCCGCAACGGTCGTGAGCACTCCCGTGCGTCGGTAGATCACGATTTCCGCCGACGGCGCGGTTCGCTCTTATGATTACGCTTCCATACACACGTCTAAGAGAATAGTATTCTCGTGACAAGAAAGTTACAATCTCCGACACATGATCCGTGAGGGGGTCGAGCGCAGCGATGTCACGGCGTTCTCCGGTAGAGTCCAATCATGTTCTCCCCTCGCGGCAATCAGCTGAGCCGGCCGTGACCAGCCCGAGCGAAGAGCCCGCCTGGAAGCAGCGCGCCGTCGAGAGGTCCATCAAGACGGCGAAACTGCGCGCCGCGCAACGGGTTCAGCGCTTCCTCGACGCGGCGCAGGCCATCATCATCGAGAAGGGCTCCACGGACTTCACCGTGCAGGAGGTCGTCGACCGGTCCCGCCAGTCGCTACGCAGCTTCTACCTGCAATTCGACGGCAAGCACGAGTTGTTGCTGGCGCTGTTCGAAGACGCCCTGAGCCGGTCCGCCGACCAGATTCGCGCCGCCACCGAAAGCCAGTCCGACCCCCTGGAGCGGCTGAAGGTCGCCGTCCAGCTCCTGTATGAGGCCTCCCGACCGGACCCGACGGCCCAGCGGCCACTGTTCACCGACTTCGCGCCGCGGTTGCTGGTGACGCACCCGGCCGAGGTCAAAGTGGCGCACGCCCCGCTGTTGGCGTTGCTGACCGAACTGATGGAAGCGGCCTGCGACGCGGGTAAATTGCGGGCGGGCGTCAATCCGAAGCGAATGGCCGCCATGACCATGCAAACGGTCATGTTCATCGCGCAATCCAGCGGCGGCTCCGACGACGCGACCGTCCACCCCATCACCAGCGACGAGGTATGGGATTTCTGCTCGCGCGGCTTCGTCGGCTAGCGCAAGCGCAGCGTCCCCGCCCCTCGCTCGGGCTGACCAAATAGCGCACGCCATTTGCTGACGAGAATGCGATTCTCTAATATTTAGAATCGTAACTAACTAAAACGGATTTGCCGTTGACACCCGCGACGGGGTGGTGACAGAGTGCAGAAGCGGCGAGGTCGGCGATCCCGGGGGACCGTTGGGCGCCGAGGCGTGCGATCACTAGTCAGGAGTAGGGGTAGCCATGACCGGACGTGTTGAGGGCAAAGTCGCCTTCGTCACCGGAGCGGCGCGCGGTCAGGGCCGCAGCCACGCGGTGCGGCTGGCGCAGGAGGGCGCCGACATCATCGCCATCGACATCTGCAAGCCGATCCGCGAGGGCGTCACCGACACCGCGATACCCGCGTCGACGCCCGAGGACCTCGCCGAGACGGCCGATCTGGTGAAGGGGCACAATCGCCGGATCGTCACCGCCGAAGTCGACGTGCGCGACTACCAGGCGCTCAAGGCCGCGGTGGACAGCGGCGTCGAACAACTGGGCCGGCTCGACATCATCGTGGCCAATGCCGGAATCGGCAACGGGGGCGACACTCTGGACAAGACCAGCGAAGAAGACTGGACGGAGATGATCGACATCAACCTGGCCGGGGTGTGGAAGACGGTGAAAGCCGGTGTCCCGCACCTCTTGTCGGGTGGCCGGGGCGGTTCCATCATCCTGACCAGCTCGGTCGGCGGGCTAAAGGCCTACCCCCACACCGGTCACTACGTCGCCGCCAAGCACGGTGTCGTCGGGTTGATGCGCGCGTTCGGAGTCGAGTTGGGGCAACACATGATTCGGGTGAACTCGGTCCACCCGACCCACGTCAAGACGCCGATGCTGCACAACGAGGGAACGTTCAAGATGTTCCGCCCAGACCTGGAGAACCCGGGACCCGACGACATGGCGCCCATCTGTCAGCTGTTCCACACCCTGCCGATCCCGTGGGTGGAACCGATCGACGTCAGCAATGCGGTGCTGTTCTTCGCCTCCGACGAATCCCGCTACATCACCGGAGTGACCCTGCCCATCGATGCGGGTAGCTGCTTGAAATAGAGTTCGTCCTATGGACGGATTCGAAGGTCGCGGAACGGTCGTCACCGGCGGCGCGAGTGGTATCGGTTTGGCGACGGCCACCGAATTCGCCCGCCGGGGCGCCCGCGTGGTGCTCTCCGACGTCGATCAGCCCGGCCTGGAGGAGGCGGTAAACCACCTGCGCGCCCAGGGATTCGACGCGAACGGCGTGGTGTGCGACGTCCGGCATCTCCACGAAATGGTTCACCTCGCGAAAGAATCTTTCCGCCTCCTCGGCCGCGTCGACGTCGTCTTCAGCAATGCCGGCATCGTGGTCGCGGGTCCGATCGCGCAGATGACCCACGACGACTGGCGCTGGGTCATCGACATCGACCTGTGGGGCAACATCCACGCCGTCGAGGCGTTCCTGCCGAGGCTGCTCGAACAGGGCGCGGGCGGGCACATGGCGTTCACCGCGTCCTTCGCCGGCCTCGTTCCCAACGCCGGCCTCGGGGCGTACGGCGTCGCCAAATACGGTGTGGTCGGCCTGGCCGAGACGCTCGCCCGCGAGGTAAAGGACAACGGCATCGGTGTTTCGGTGCTGTGCCCGATGGTCGTTGAGACCAAGCTGGTCTCCAACTCGGAACGGATCCGGGGTGCGGACTACGGGCTGTCGTCTTCGCCGAAGGCGGCGGACGGGACGCTACCGACGCAGGACGAGGGCGTCGGTGTGAAAGATGTCGCCCGGTTGACGGCGGACGCGATCCTGGCCAACCGCCTCTACGTGCTGCCGCACGAGGCCGCACGCGCGTCGATCCGCCGCAGGTTCGAACGCATCGACGGCACCTTCTCGGACCAGGCCGCCGAAGGGTGGAGCCACTAGTCGGACGGGCCGAGCCGGTATTCGCCCGTTTTCGGGTCGTGATACCAACCGCTCGCCGCGTGGGTGCCGCCGTCGACGTGCAGCGTCTGCCCAGTCAGGTACGCCGACATGTTGGATGCCAGAAAGACTGCGACGCTGGCGATTTCGTCGACGTGACCAGGACGTCCCAGCGGCACCACGTGACCGATCCCGGTCAGCGCGGCGTCGCCGCCCAGTTGCGCCAGCCCTTCGGTGAGCGTGATGTCGGGGGCGATCGCGTTGACCCGGATGGCGTGCGGCGCCAGTTCCAGCGCGGCGGTCTGGGTGTAGTTGATGACTCCCGCCTTGGCCGCCGCGTACGCGGCGTAGCCCGGCGCCGCGCGCACGCCCTCGATCGAGGTCACCGAGACGATGCTGCCGCCGATGCCGGCCGACACCATCTGCCTCGCGACGCGCTGGGTGCACAGCAGCACGTGGCGCAGATTGGCCCGATAGAGCGCATCCCAACCGTTCTCACTGGTTTCCAGCAGCGGTGAGGAAAACACCCCTCCGGCGTTGTTGACCAGTATCGTCGGGGTGCCGAGTTCGCCGGTAGTGCGCTGCAGCGCGTCGTCGACCTGGCCGCTGTCCCGCACATCGGCGACGATGCCCAGGGCGCCAATGGATTCCGCGGCCTGCGCGCAGGTCTGCGGGTCGCGCTCCCAGATCGCCACCGACGCGCCGAAGGCGGCCATTCCGGCGGCGACGCCGCGGCCGATGCCCGCTCCCCCACCGGTCACCACCGCCACGCGACCGGTGAGCAGGATGTCGGAGGGATCGATCGCCATCGTCGGTCACATCGCCGGCGCGCGGCCGATGACGCCTTCGGCTTCCAGGTCGGCGATTTCGGAGGCGCTCAGCCCGAGCGTGGCCAGCAACTCGTCGTTGTGCTGGCCCAGCAGCGGCGCGTGTCGGGTGTGGAACTTCGACGGCCCGGTGGACATTCTCATCGGCACGGTGCTGAGCCTAGCGGGACCGTTCACCGGGTGGTCGACTTCCTCGAAGAAGCCGCGGAACGCCAGTTGTTCCAATTCCGTCTGGCGGTGCGGTTGCATCACCTTGGCCACCGGGACGCCGGCGTCCCACAGCGTTGCGACTATCTGCTCGCCGCCGCGCCGCGCGCACCATGCGGCCAACCGTTCGTCGATGGCGTCGTGGTGTTCGGTTCTACCGGTCGCGGTGGCCAGCTTGGGATCCGTTGCCCACGAGGGCGATCCGATCGCCGCACATAGAGCACGCCACTGCTCGTCGGTGCTCACGGCTATCGCGACCCAGCAGTCGGTCCGGCCGAACTCGTCGATGCCGGCGCTGCGGTAGAGGTTTTGCGGCGCCGCCGTGGGACCCCGGTTGCCCGCGCGCTCCAGCAGCGTCCCGTACGCGGAGTACTCGATGATCTGTTCGGCGGCGATGCTGAGCGCGGCGTCGACCATCGCCGCTTCGACGAAGACGCCCTGGCCGGTGCGACGCCGGTGCTCCAGCGCCAGCAGCAACGCATTGACGGCGTGCATGCCCGCGTTGGGGTCACCGATCGAGTAGGGGTCATACGGCGTGCGGTCGGCGTATCCGGTCAGCCACGTCAGTCCGGACGCGGCCTCGATGACGTAGGCGAACGCCGGGTTGTCGCGCCAAGGGCCGTCGAGGCCGAAGCCGGGCATTCGCACCAGCACGACGTCGGGCTTGATGGCTTGCACCGCAGCGAAATCCAATCCCATCTGGTCGAGCACCCGCGGTGTGAAGTTCTCCACGAGCACGTCGCAAGTCGCGATGAGCCGGCGCAGGAGCTCCCGGCCGCGCGGGCTCTGCAGGTCCAGCGTCAGGCCCTTCTTGTTGGTGTTGAGCGCCGCGAAGATCGGGGACTTCTCCCACCACTGGTCTTCGGTGACGGGCACGCCGGCGATGAGCCGCGTCCCGTCGGGACGGCGGGTGGATTCGACGTGGATGACCTCTGCACCCAGCATCGCCAGGAAGTGGGTGCAGCAGGGGCCCGCCCAGAACGTTGTCATGTCCAGCACGCGAACCCCATCGAGCGGCAATCGATTTGCGGGCCCGGTAGCGGTTGGCCGCGGGACGAGCTCTGCGGTGCGGTAGCGCTCGGTGTGCTCTCCGAGCCGCGGCGCCCGTTGCGGCGGTCGGAGCCGCGCGGGTGTCATCCGGTAGGGGTGGCCGGGCTGCTGGAACCCGCCGCCCGGGTTGCGAACCAACGAACCGCGCTCGCGGAAGTGGTCCAGCGATGCGATGTTGGCGCCGTTGGCCACCGGGGCGTTGGGGATCCGGAATGCCGTGGCGAGGTCGCGGATCTCGTCAACCGTGTTGCTTTCGAACCACGCGTAGATCTCGTCGGCCTTGATGGTGGCCCGTTCGGTGATCGTGAGCGATGAATCCTCGTCGATCCATTCCGGGTGGCCGATCATCGCGCACAGGTCGAACCACTGTTGCGCGGTCCCGCAGCCGACATCGACCAGTCCATCCTTGGCGCGCGCCACCCCTGGCACCGTGACGCGGCGCGCGTCCCGCCAGGGGCGCCCCAGCATCTCGAAATAGGTGACCGGATAGTAGGTCAGCGACAGGATCTGTGTTTCCAGCATCGACAGGTCCAGCAGTTCGCCCTGGCCATCGCCGTTGTGGCCGTATCGCGATGCCAGCATGGCCGCGCTCGCGTAGACCCCGGCCAGGTACTCGCCGGCTTGGCCGCCCACGAATACCGGCGCGCGGTCGGCCTGGCCACGTCCGAGGCCGACGATCCCGCCGGACCACGCCTGCAACGTGAATTCGGAGGCCGGGCGGTCGCGCCAGGGACCGTGAAGCCCGAAGGGCGTGATCGACATGACGGTGAGATGCGGATGACGGCGGTGCATCGTCGCGGGCGCGAAGTCCGGGCGCTCACCGACTTCCGAACCGCCGGACCACACCACCGCATTGGCGGCCGCCAGCAGCCGGTCGACCAGGTCCATATCGTCATCGATGCGGCGATCCGCGACGACGCTGCGTTTCGACCCGGCCAGAAAAGTGAACAACGCCCCGTCACTGCCGGGCGCTATGACGGTGCCCGAGGCCGACCAGGAACGCAAGGGATCGCCTTCGGGCGGCTCGACTTTGATGACGTCCGCCCCGCCGTCGGCCAGCAACTTGGTGCAGTAGGCACCCGCGATTCCGGTGGACAGGTCGACTACGGTGTAGCCGGCCAGGGGCGGTTCGACGGTCGACTCCGCCACTAGCGCTTCCGCTTCCGACTGGGCTCCTTCTTGGTTCCCCCGCTCTTGCGCGCCTTCTTGCTCAGGCGCCATTCCGGGGGAAACCGGTCGTCGTTGTGTTTCACGGCTTTACCCAGACCCCGTTCGACGGCATCGCCGAGGGTGAAATCGTCGGGCCCGTCGAGCCGGACGCGGCCGCCCAGCGACTCGAAGAACCCGCTCAGCATGCTGCCCAGGTACTCGCCCTGGAACTGTTTCATGATCTCGAAGAACACCTTCTGCATGAACACCGTGTCGGTGGGACGGTTTCGTGCGCAGGCCAGCGCGTACCTGTCCACCTCCGCTTCGAGTTCTTCCCTGGGCACCACACTGTTGAGGAAGTTGCAGTCGTACATCTCCGCCGCGGTGAAAGCCCTTCCGGTGAACACCATTTCCTGAAACTTCCGGATGCCCATCGTCTGTGCCCACCACCACATCCGCGGACCCCAGCCGTAGTAGCGGAACGACGGGTGCCCGAAGAGCGCGTCGTCGCTGGAGATCACCAGATCCGCGTCGGCCGCCTGGTAGAAATGCCAGCCGTAGCAGTAGCCCTTGGCCTCCAGGATGCTGATCTTCTTGAAGTCCTGCAGGCCCCGTATCCCCGAGTTCGGGTTGGCATACCACTGGCCCAGGGTGGCGCCATGGCGAAATGATCCCTCGGGGGGAAAGCTGACGTCCTCGTCGCCGATCCGGTACTCGGCGAGGCGGTCATGCTGATCCGCCGAGTTCTGCGCCGCCATTTCCTCGGTGAGATCCGCACCGGAACCCAGGTCCTCACCGGCCCCGCGGACCACCAGCACCTTGACCTCGTCGTCAATGGAGGCCCGGTGCAACAGGTCGGCGTAGCGCAGCCGCGCGCCGATGGTGGGAGCGTTGAGTTGCCCGGGCCGATCGAAGGTGATGGTGGCGATGCGGGTCTTCGGGTCCTTGTGGTACCTGATGATCTCCTCAGCCGGCGGACCGGACTTGCCGGACATGGCTATTCGTGCCAGAAGGGGCTGGAGGTCAGCACCTCGGGTCCATCGGCGGAGATCAACACGGCTTCGCGTCCGAAGACGGCGCCGATACCCTGCTCCCAGACGTAGCCGGTGACCGCCAGCACCATGCCCGGCTCCAACCGTTCCTGTGCCGCGGTCGCGGGCAGATGCTTGGAGATCACGGGCGGGTCGAAGCCCATGCCCAGGCCGCGGGCCACCGGCATCGGCGGCGCCGCTTCCCCCGCGGCCTGGTAGGCACCCAGCAATTCGCCGGCCCCCGCCCCGGGCCGGCACGCGGCTAGCAGCTTGTCCCACAGTCGTTCCCAGCGGCGATACAGGGCGGCCGCGCCGCGCGACTCGCCCGCCGGCCAGGTGCGCCCGACCTCACCGACGTAGCCACCGGCGAGCACCCCGGCCGAGAACGCGACCAGATCGCCGTCTTTCACCCGTCCCTCACCATCCGCCCGCCGCCACGGATGATCGGGTGAGGTCACCCACGCCACATCCTGGTTCGACGGGGTGCTCACCCCGCCGGCGGCGACGGCCTCCAGCAGGGCACCGGCCAGCGCCTGCTCGCTCACTCCGGGCCGCAATTCGGACACGGCGGCGGCCAAACCCTTTTCGGCCACCGAGATCGCGTCGCGCAACGCCACCACTTCTTCGGCCGTTTTGATGCGCCGTGCGGCGCGCATCGCCAGTTCGCCGTCCACGAGTTCCGCATGGGGGAACGCTGTCGGTAGCAGCTGGGCGAAAACCGGTGATATCGCATCGGTTCCGACGCGGCGGGCGGTCGCGGCGCCGTCGATGCGCTGCAGCGCCGACATGGTGTTCATGGGATTCCACGAGATGCCGTAGAGGTTCTCGTGTGGAATGTCGTCGGGGACACCTTCATCCCACGTGCTGAGCAGGTGAATAGCGCCGGTGGCGCGCACGAGCACACACGTCGGACCGAACGGCCGAGTGCCGGCGACCCACAATTGCGGTGCGCCCGTGACGTAGCGGACGTTGGCTTGGCGGCCGAGGACCAGGACGTCGAGGTCGTGCGCCGCCATCTGATCCAGCACCCGATGACGGCGGCCCGAGCGCAGCGCGCGGTCGTCAGGGCAAACTTCAACTGACATGGGAGCCATAGGGGTCATAGGGGTAGTCGGTCAATCGGATCCAGCCTTCCTCGGTGATCACCAGGACTTCCTCGCTCCGGTAGCCGCCGGTGCCGTCCTCCCACACCACGGGCTCCAAGACCAAGACCATGCCGGCTTGGAGAACGAAGTTCTCGTCGAAGTCCTGGCCCAGATCTGTTCCGATCATGGGCATTTCGGCCGCGTTCACGCCGATGCCATGGCCCAGGTAGAAGTGCGGCAGCCAGGGCTTGCTGCCGCCGTTGGCGTTGGTGGCGGCCCGCCCCAGGTCGGCGGCCGTGGCGCCGGCCTTGGCGACGCCCAGGACGGCGGACATGATCTCGAACCATTTGTCGAACTGCGCCCGCTGACGCGGCGACGGATCCCGGCCGACGATCCAGGTGCGTCCGAAATCCGAGCAGTAACCGTGGTAGGTGATGCTGACGTCGGTCCACAGCACGTCGCCTTCGGCCAGTTCGCGCTCGGTGCTCAGCAGGGGCAACGCCAGGTCGCCGTGCGTGGTCCACACACCGTCGGCCTTGGTCTGCGGCATCACCTGCCAGATCGGCTCGAGCATGCTGGCCGTGGCACCCAACTCGAACGCGCGCCGCAAAAAGCTTGCGGACAGGTCGACCTGACGGATCCCCGGGGCCAACCGCTTCTGGACCTCGACCATAGCCTCGTCGGTGATCCGGATCGCGGTGCGCATGCACGATAGTTCGTCCGGTGTCTTGACCGCCTTGGCGGCGCTGACCACGGCCGCAGCGTCGACGGGCCCACCCTTGGGGAACAACGACTTTGCGGCGCGCGACATGGCGCCGGTGCACTCGTCGACCGCGATCACCGCCTCGGCCGGAATGAGCTCCGCCAGCAGGCGCGCGAAATCTTGTACGCCCTCGTCGAACTCGAGATACACCGGCCCGTGCACATGATCGGCGGGCAGGCCCGACTCCTGGGCGGCGCCCTCGCGAAACGGCAGGAACAAATGCGGCGACTCGTCTCCGGCGAGCACCACGGCCACCGGCCGCTCCACGTAGGACAGACCCGCATCACCCAACGGCCAACTGGTGCCGGTGGCATAGACCACCGCGCTGTTGCCCAGCAGGATCATTGCGTCGACGCCGCGTTCGGCCATCGCCGCACGCAGCCGCGTACCGGTCTCCCGGCGCATGCGCCCCAGGTCGGGCGTCTCGGGGATCACCAGGCTGCTGGTGCCCGCGCCCGCTTGCGCGAACGTTGTCATCGGCCCGCCCCTACAGGCCCAGGAACTTCGTGACGTTGCCGCTCACGATTTTCGCGGCGTCCGCGGGACCGACCGCGTCGACGACGGCGGCGAGTGACTTTTCCGAGTAGCCGTAGGTGCTTTCGTTGTGCGGGTAATCACTGGACCACATGACCTTGTCCACCCCGATCTTGTCGATCAACTGCAGGCCGAGCGGGTCGACCATGAACGACGCGCTCATGTGGGTGTCCCAGTAGTACCGCACGTCGTGCTCTAGCGGCCGGTTGAACATGTGCTGGTAGGAGGCGACCAGGTGCTCGGCGTCCTGCAGCGCCCACGGCACCCAGGCGATGCCGCCCTCGAACCAGCCGAGGCGCAGCGCCGGGTGCCGATCAAGGATGCCGCCGAAGATGTACTTGGCGAACGTTTCCCGGAACCCGTCGATGTTGATCATCATGCCGACCACCACGCTGTTGAACTCAGTCGGGCTTTTCGGGGGGGTCTCCCCGATGTGGTGGGTGATCGGAAGTCCTGCGGCCTCGATCTCGTCCCAGACGGCATTCATCGACGTGCTCGAATAGTCGATCGGGTTACCCTCATCGTCCTTGCCGGGATTCAGCGGTAGGAGGAACGTCTTGAGCCCCAACGATTTCAGCTCTTCGAGCGTTTTCCTGGTGCCCTGCGGCTCCCACCAGTTGATCAGCCCGGCGCCGTAGAAATGACCGTTCGAGCGTTCCTGGAGTTCCGCGATGTATTCGTTGTAGATGCGGAAGGCCAGCTCGCGCAGGTTCTTGTCCGGGTAGTGGAACAGCGCCAAAATCGCATTGGGGAAAGCCAATTCTTTATCGACGCCGTCGTCATGCAGTTCCTGAATGCGGGCCTCGATGTTGGTGCTCGCCGCGCCGGGCAGGTCGTCGTACTGCATCAGGACCGCGCTGAAGTCCCCCGGCAGGAACGATTGGCCCTTGCGGCCGACCTGGTAGGCGCCGTCCTCGTACCAGATCCGCGGCGCCTTGTCTTTGAGGTCATCCGGAAAGCGTTGGTAGAAAATGTCGTCCGCCAGCGAGATGTGGTTGTCGGCGGAGAACACCACGGTCCCCGCCGGCAGGCCGACATCGGCGCCGGAGGCGTGACCCCGGCGATCCTTGGGGGCGCCGAAGCCTCCGGGCGGGTAAAGCGAAACGGTGCTTGTTCGAGTCGTCATCATTGACCCTCCATTCGGATCGGCATTGGGATGTTGCGTCCCGGGGGCTACCAGGTCACCGGAAGTTCGTAGACGCCGTAGGCAAGTCGGTCGTCTTTGAAGGGCACATCCTCGGCGGGGATGGCCAGTTCGAGCGTGGGGATACGGCGAAACAGGGTGCGGTAGACGATCTGAAGCTCGGCGCGGGCGAGCTGCTGCCCCACGCACTGGTGCCGGCCGTAGCCGAAGGCGACGTTGCGGTCGGCCCCGGAGCGGTGCAGGTACAGGCGTTCTGGTTCGGGGAAGGCGTGCGGATCCCAGTTGGCCGGGGCCAGATCGATGATGATGCCCTCGCCGGCGCGAATGGTCTCCCCGGCGATGTGGATGTCTTCGAGCGCGACGCGGCGCTGCCCGTTCTGAATGATGCTCAGGTAACGCAACAGTTCCTCGACGGCGCTGGCGATGACCTTGGGGTCTTCGGCGTCGCGGATGACGGCCAACTGGTCCGGGTTCATCAGCAGGGCGAGCACCCCGAGGCCGATCATGTTCGACGTGGTCTCGTGCCCGGCGATCAGCAGGCCGGTGCCCAACTGGGCCGCTTCTTTCACGCTGAGTTCGCCGGCCTTGACCCGCTCGGCGAGGTCGGAAACCGCGTCCTCCGCCGGGTTCTCCATTTTCGCCTCGACCAGCTGCGCGAGGTACTTGTTGAGGCTCATGGCGCCTTTGACGGTGTCTTCGCCCGTCGCGTACCGCGCCAGTCCGACGTTGGCGTGGTGCTGGAACATGTCCGCGTCCTCGTACGGCACCCCGAGCAGCTGGCTGATCACCAGCGACGGAACCGGCAATGCCAACGCGGTGACCACGTCGGCGGGCCGGGGTCCGGCCAGCATCGCGTCGATGTGATCGTCGGTGATCCGCTGGATGGTCGGGCGCAGCCCCTCGACGCGCTTGAACGTGAAGGGTTTCGACAACATCCGCCGGAACCTGGTGTGCTCTTCCCCGTCGGCGGTGAAGACCGACCGTGGGCGCTTGTGCACCGTGGACAACATGCCCTCGTTCCAGTGCGGAAACCCCGGCAGCCGGTCGTCGACGCTGACCCGCGAATCCGAGAACAGTTCCCGCACTTGCTCGTAGCCCGTGATGAGCCACGGGGTGCTGCCGTCCCAGATCCGGACTCTGGACAACGGCCGGGCTTGGGCCAGCGCCATGACACCAGGTGGTGGAGCGAAGGGGCAGCCCGCCTGCCTCGGCATCGGATAGTCCGGGATCTCGGCGGCCGCCTCGGTCGCAGCGCTGTTCGTCATCGTCTCTGACATGTCATTCCTCGATGTGAATGGCCAGCGCGGGGCACGCCGCGGCCGCTCGCCGCGCGCCCTCGACCTGCTCGGCGGACGGATTGGGGTTCAGCAGAACGACGACGCCGTCGTCGTCGCGTTGGTCGAACACGTCCGGGGCATTCAAAACGCAGTTCCCCGACGAGGCGCATACGTCTTGGTCGACAGTCACTTTCATCTGCAGACCTTTCACTCGTACGGCGTCACGGGCGCCAGCCACAGGCCCACGATGGCGTCGATGAGACCCGATGCGGCGGCCCGCCAGGACCGCTGCAGCGGCGAGGCACCGGCGGCAAGCGCACGCTCCCGGTCGGCGCAGGTATGCATCAACAGATTGCGGGCCATGATGTTTCGTTCGAAGTGGACGTCGGCGGGCAGGTCCGGCAGGCA
Organism: Mycobacterium seoulense; assembly: GCF_010731595.1. NCBI lineage: Bacteria > Bacillati > Actinomycetota > Actinomycetes > Mycobacteriales > Mycobacteriaceae > Mycobacterium > Mycobacterium seoulense. The sequence continues at coordinate 3,470,009 of NZ_AP022582.1, forward strand.
CCGGTTGATGCCGTCGACCACCTGGACCAGGGAGGGCGAGCTCAGAGCGCCCTTGACGATGATGTTGTAGTACGCGGGATCGGTCATCGCCTGCGCCGCGAACCGCGCGTACCAGGTGGGATTGCCGAGCTCGTCGAGGTGATCGGTGAGCGGCCGCACCAGACAGGCCACCCAGTCCCGCATCTCCGTGGAACCACCCGATTCGAGTAGCTCGGCCACCATCCGCTCGCGCAGCTGCTCGACCGGCCTGCGGTGCTTGTGTTCGATCGCGCGCACCAGGTCGGCCTTCGTGCCGAAGTGGTAGCCCACCGCGGCGTTATTGCCTTGGCCCGCCGCCTCACTCACCTGGCGATTCGATACGGCGAACATGCCGTGCTCGGCGTACAGCCGCTCGGCCGCCACCAAGATCGCTTCCTGGGTGGAACTGGCCCGCTCGGTGCGTACGGTCCGGCCGATGGTGGTCACCCGGCTAGTCAACCGCGCCCCCTTGATTAAGTCAAGCGATTGATTTAAATCGGCGCCGCGGAGTCCGGCGACCTTCGCTTCGATGCCGGATAGCGGGCGACGGGTGACAAAGGGCCCTCGTCCGGATCGGCCCCGCTGGGTCACGATGGCTTCTTGCGCGGCGACGACGTGGCGGTGTCGAGGCGGTGAACCATCGGTTGGGGGGTAGTTATGTTGTCAGCCAGCCGGGTCTCGGCGATCGAGGATTCGGCGTGGTTTCAGTCGAAGTGGGCGCCATACCTGGTGTCCGATGCGGACATGCGGATCCGTGCGGTGAACGCGGCCTGCGAACGCGTGTCGGGGCACCCGCGGGACAGCCTGCTCGGGCGCCCACTGTTCGACGCCTTTCCGGATAACCCGGCCGATCCGGAAGCCGACGGCGTGGCCAACGTCTCGGCGTCACTCGAGTTGGTCTTTCGCCGCGGGGTCCGGCATTGGCTGGGCGTGCAGCGCTACGACATTCCTGACCGACGGAATCCCGGCGAGTTCGTCTACAGAGTCTGGACGCCGACGAATTCGCCGCTCAAAGACGGCAAGAAGACGGTCGCCGTGCTGCAGCACGCCCAGGACGTCACCCGCGTCGTACCGCCGACACCCGCGGAGCGCGCGTATCCCAAACTGTTCGAGTTGAGGAGGGCGGCCGAGGCGCTGGGGCGCCAGTTCCCCGACCTGCCCTACGAGGCGGTGCTGAGCGTGCTGACACATTCCCACAGCGTGATCGTGGAAAGCGCTGGCATCGAAGACCTTACGCGCGCCGAGGCGCTGGCCAAGCTGCGGCTGGAAACCCATGCGGGACATGCCGCGGAAGGGCCCTGACGCCGGCTCCTTAATCGCTCTTGCGCGACTCGTTGCGGGGTCGGATCACCTTGCCGGCGGACGTCCCCCCGTCGACCGGCAGCACGGCCCCGGTCACATACCGTGACCTATCGGTGGCGAAGTACAACGCCGCCTCGGCGACGTCGTCGGGCGTGCCCTCCCGCTTCAGTGGCCGGTCGTCACGCATCCCCTGGCGAATCCGCGCCTCGAACCGCGCCAGCTCGTCAGGGTCGACGTCAACAGCCGACGACGCCAAGATCGGAGTCGGAATGCTGCCCGGCGCAATGGCGTTGACCCGGATTTCGTAGCGCGCCAGCTCAATTGCGGCGGATTTGGTGAACTGGATGACCGCCGCTTTCGATGCCCGGTAGACCATCACCCCGCCGCCGGCCTGGATCCCGCCGATCGACGTCAGGTTGATGATCGATCCCCCGCCGCATTCGGCCATGTGGCGGGCGGCGTCTCGGGTACCGGCCATCACACCCAGCACGTTGACGCCCATCACCCGGTGGAAATCGGCAAGGTCGTCGTCGAGCAGTCGCCGCAGCGGGCTGGAAATTCCGGCGTTGTTCACCATGACGTGCAGGCGGCCGAATTTCTCGACGGTGGTCTCGACCAGCGCCCCGACCTGTGCGGGATCGGACACGTCCGTCTGGCAGAACAGGGCGGCTGCGCCCATTGTGGCGGCCAGCTCCTCGCCCCGGTCCGTCTCGACGTCGGCGATGACGACCCGCGACCCCTCGGCCACGAACCGTTCCACTATCCCGCGACCGATGCCGGACGCCCCGCCGGTGACGATGGCAACCTTGCCATCCAATTCGTTGACCACCCGACGAGTTAATCCGCGCCGACCGGGTTAAGTCAAGCAGTTGATTTAAGCCGCCGGAGCGGATCGGTACGGCCCTAGGGTTCCCCTCGCGCGGCCCGCAGGCCATGCTGGGAGGGCCAGTTCATCGAGACACTCGGGAGGATTTCTCATGAAGGTTCTGGTCGTCGGTGGGAGCGGACTCATCGGATCGCAGGTCGTCGCTCAGCTCAACGAGCTGGGACACCAGGCCGTTCCCGCCTCGCCGAGTTCGGGGGTCAACACCATCACCGGCGAAGGCCTCGCCGATGCTCTCGTCGGTGTCGACACCGTAGTGGACGTCTCCAACTCGCCGTCCTGGGCCGACGACGATGTCTTGAACTTCTTCACCACCTCCACCCGCAACCTTCTCGATGCGGAGCGGACCGCCGGCGCGCAGCACCACGTCGCACTCTCGATCGTGGGAGCCGACCGGACGGCCGAAAGTGGCTACATGCGGGCAAAGACCGCCCAGGAAAAAGAGATAGTGGAATCGGGATTCCCGTATTCGATCGTGCGGGCGACTCAGTTCTTCGAATTCGTTGACGGCATTGCCGATTCGATGGCCGACGGCGCCGCGGTCCGCGCCCCGCATGGCGCGTTCCAGCCCATTGCCGCCGCGGACGTCGCCACGGCGGTGACCCGCGCGGCGAGCGGCGACCCGCTCAACGGCGTCATCAACATCGCCGGCCCAGAGAAGCAGGGGATGGACGACTTCATCCGGACCCGGTTCGCCGCGACCGGCGATGATCGCCAAGTGATCACCGACGATGGCGCCCGCTATTACGGCGCCGTGATCGACGATCGCAGCATCGTCCCCACCGACGGTGAAGACGTGGTCGTCTACCCCACCACATTCCGCGACTGGATGGCTTCCCCGGGCGACTAGCGACGCCCATGAGGAAAACCAAGCGCTTCGAGATCGCCGTGCGGGGGGTGCCTGCCATGACGGCACGACCCTGGCGGCAATCTCGACATCAACCGCGTAGGTAGTTGCGCTGAGCCCCGCGGCCGAGCACGGTATAAGACGCCGGAGATCGATGACGACGAGGAGCGCTCAATGCCTGTGCAACCCACACGCGACGCCTCCTCCGCGGAAACCCGGCTCACCAGGCGCGGATTCATGGTCGCCGGCATCGCCGGCGGATTCGCACTGGCAGCGTGCAGTCAATCCAAGCCCGCGCAGTCGGGCAACGCCCAGCTGGCCGCCGCCATCGCCGCGGCCGAAGCCGCCAGGCCACATAGCGGCCGCACCGTCACCGCCAGCCTGACCGCCCAGCAGGTCGAGGTCGATCTCGGCGGACCGGTCGTCCGCACGCTGGCCTACGGCAACACCATCCCGGGCACGCCGATCCGGGCCCGAATCGGCGACGAGTTGGTGGTGACGGTGTCGAACCGGCTCGACCAACCGACGTCGGTGCACTGGCACGGCATCGCGTTGCGCAACGACATGGACGGCGCCGCGCCCGCCACCCCGAATATCCCCGCCGGCCAGGAGTTCACCTACCGCTTCTCCGTCCCGAACGCCGGCACCTACTGGGCCCATCCGCACACCGGCCTCGACGCCGACATGGGCCTGTACCTGCCGGTCATCGTCGACGATCCGACCGAGGGCAACTACGACACCGAATGGATTGTGGTCCTTGATGATTGGACAGATGGCATCGGAAAGTCACCCCAGCAGCTCTACACCGAACTGACCAGCCCGAACAAGCCGGCCCCACCAAGCACCACCGAGACCACGCCGCCCACCACCTCGACGACCTCAACAACCAGCGAGACACCGACGACGACGTCGAGCAGCGAGACTTCGACAACGTCGACCAGCCCGACCACCTCGAGCAGTCCGGCGCCCGCTCCACCCGCACCCGCGGGAAGCGTCGGCAGAAGCGATCTGCTCGGCGGCGACGCCGGGGACATCGCCTACCCCTACTATCTGATCAACGGCCGAATCCCGGCCGCTCCCATGACATTCAACGCAAAGCCGGGTCAGCGCATCCGGATCCGTTTCATCAACGCCGCCTCCGACACCACGTTTCGCGTCGCCCTGGCCGGTCATTCGATGACGGTCACCCACACCGACGGTTACCCCGTGGTCCCGGCCCAAGTCGACGCCCTGCTCATCGGCATGGCCGAGCGCTACGACGTCGTTGTGACCGCCGCCGACGGTGTCTTCCCGCTGGTCGCGCTCGCGGAAGGAAAGAACGCTTTGGCGCGGACGCTGCTGTCCACCGGGTCGGGCAGCGCACCCGACCCCGGATTTCAACCGGCCGAACTGAACCAGCGGGTGGGCACGGTAGAAATGTTCACGGCGACCACGCCGGTCAACCTGGGGCGGCCCCAGCCCGGCCTGAATCTGCCGGTCGTACTCGGCGGCAACATGACCCAGTACAACTGGACGATCAACGGAAAACCCTACAGCGACACCGAACCGTTGCACGTCCGGCAGGGCGAGCGGCCCACCATCACGTTCGACAACCCCACGATGATGTATCACCCGATGCACCTGCACGGCCACACGTTCCAGCTGATCAAGGCCGACGGCAGCCCCGGCGCCCGCAAGGACACCCTCATGGTGCTGCCCAAGCAGAGGTTGCTCGCCGTGCTGGTGGCCGACAACCCGGGCCTGTGGCAGTTGCACTGCCACAACACGTATCACCAAGAGGCGGGCATGCAGACCCGGCTGGACTACGTCTTCTAGACGCTCGCGGCGAGGAAGTCCAGCAGCAGCCGGTTCACCGTCGTCGCCTGCTCGATTTGAGGGCAGTGGCCGGCCTTGTCGACGACTGCCGAGCGGGCGCCGTCGATCGCCTTGGCGATCTGGGCCGCCCAGCCGGGCGGAAGGAGCTTGTCGTCTCCGCCCTCCACGACGAGCGTCGGCACCGTGATGCGTTCGTAGGGCCGCGTGCTCGAAGGCGTGCCGGACGGTGTGGCGCCCGGCCGACGAAACCGGGCCGCGGCGACGGCTTCCCACGCTCCGGGCGCGGTGCTCGACTCGTAGCGGCGCCGCACGTAGCCGTCATCGGCCGGATAGCCAGGGTCGTGAAACAGGGCCTCGACGATGCGACGCATGCCCGGCAGCGTTGCGTCGTAGCGCTGTAGCGCCTCGAAATGCTGATTCTGTTGAATCTCGCCGCCACCGCAGATGATCGCCAGACTGCGGGCGGGCAACAGCGGCGCGTCCGAGGTGGCGTCGGTGAGCAGGTTGATCGCGCCCATCGAGTTGCCCACGAAGTGCGCGGAGTCCACGCCGAGCAGCTCGCAGAACCGCGCCACGTGCCGAATCCGCATCCCACGCCCGTCGACGAAGTCAATGACCTTCGCCGACTGGCCGAACCCCAGCTGGTCGGGCGCCAGCACCCGGTACCGCGCGGCGAGCGCGGCGATGTTGCGTTCCCAGCCCAGTTCGGCGCCGGCACCGAACTCGCCGCCGTGCAGCAGTACCACCGGGTCGCCGGCGCCCGCCTCCAGATAGCTGGTGACCAGTCCGTCGACCAGCGTCGTCTTGCGATGAATCTCCATCACTTGATCGCGATCGGGTTCACCGGTGAGCCCACAGCTCCAACAACTCTCAGGGGCGGGGCGACGAGCTGGAACTCGTACACGCCGTCGGCGGCGCAGTCCTCGGCCAGCGCGGTGAGATCCCAGTATTCGCCGAAAATCATCCCCATGTCGCGCAAGCAGAGCAGGTGCAGGGGAAAGGTGATTCCGTCGATACCGGACACCAGGTCTTCCACTTGAAGGTTGTCGGCGGCCACGGCCGCGATCTCGTGATCGTGGAGCCATTGTGCGCATCGCCAGTCCAGCCCGGAGTAGCCTTCTGTCTTGTTCCCCGTCATGAGAAACCTTGTCCACCAGCCTGTCCGGATGAGCACGATGTCGCCTCGCCCAATCGTCACCCCCTGAGCGCGAACCACGTCGTCGAGTTCCTCCGGTGAGATCGGGTTCCCGGCTTCGAGGAAGACCTCTGCCCGTCGATGGCGAACCAAGTCCAGCAGCACACCGCGGGACGTGATGCCCTTGACGTCAACCTTGTCGATTCCGCAGTGGTAGGCGCCCATGCTGGTGACCGAATCGGCCGCGAAGCCGTTGTAGAGGTGATCGTCGTAGTAGACGTGGGACAGCGCATCCCACTGGCTTGCCGCCTGCAACGGCATGATGATGATGTCGTCGTTGAAACGAAACGGGTTGTCGGCCGTCATGTAGCTACTGAGCTGCTGCGCCAACGGGTTACGTGGCCAGCTGGGTCCATACTTGGCCAGCGTGTTCACATCGCCGCCATCAACGGTCATGATGTGGACCGGGTTGTGGCGGAACTCGAAGGCACCCTGCGGACCCGAGGCGCCGAAATCGACGCCGAGCGGAAACACCTTGCCGTGCCTGACCAAACTCGCGGCGTGGGCGACCTTGTCCGCGGTGATGAAATTCAGCGTGCCGAGCTCGTCGTCGTCGCCCCACCGTCCCCAATTAGAGACGTCGCGCGCGACCCGCCGGAAATCAGTCAAGTCGGCCACGGGGCTCCTTCCTCGAGTTCACGAGCGATCGCCGCGCCCACGTTTCCACCGTCTACCCAGATGATCTGCCCGGTGATGTAGCTGGCCGCACCACTATTCAAGAAGAGCAATACCGCGGCCTGCTCGGCGGGGTCGGAAACCCGGCCCAAGGGCTTGGGGATGTCGTCGAGGAAGCCCTGGCCGTAGGCCGTGCGCAGCTGGTCCAGGATCGGGGTCTCGGTGACCCCGGGGCCCGTGCAGTTGATGCGGATGCCCTCGGCGCCCAGCGGCGTGGCGCTTCGCATGGTGTAGAAAACGATCGCTTCTTTGGACAGTTGGTAGCCGTTGCCCAACGCGTCGGGGTTGCGGTGGCACCAGTCGACGCCCTCCTGCAAAGTCGCGGTGTTCAGCAGAGGTGCCACTGCAGCCGCATGCTCGCGATAGGCGGCTGCCGCGAGCGAGGAAACGCTCACGATCGACGACCCCGGGGGCATCTTCGGAATCAGCGCCTCGGTGAGATGCCGCAGCCCGAGGAAGTTGATGGTGACGACGAGGAGTGGGTTGCCGATCCCCGACGAGACGCCGGCGACGTTGAACAGGGCATGCACCGGACCTTCGACCGACGCCACCGCGCCGTCGATCGAAGCCGGATCGGCGAGATCGGTCTCGTGAAACTCCTTGAGCCCGACGCTCGGCCGGCGCTTGTCCAGCCCGACGACGTCGGCGCCGAGCTCGGTGAGCTGCCGCACGACATGTTCGCCGATGCCGGACGCACATCCGGTCACCACCGCGCGGCGGCCGTCGTATCGCCACAGCCCGTCGATCTCGCCCAACGCTCAATCCGCTTCCGGTATCACTTGCCCTGCTCTGTTGCCTGCTGCTCCTTCAGGCGCTTGGCGGCCTGCACCCGGCCTTCGTTGATCTCCGCCATCGCCTCGGGAATCTCACTGGCCGTGAACTTGTCTCGGCCGGTGGGCAGGCCACCGAAAGCGTACGTTTCGTCGAACAGCGGCACGGTCGACTTCGGCCGGCGCGCCTCGACCTTCTCGATGACCGGCGCAAGCCGCTTGGCTTTGGCGGCGACCGCCTTTTCGTCACGTTCGATGAACTCGGGCAGCACCTCTTTGCCCATCAGCTCGATGGATTCCATGGTGCCCTCGTGGCTACGCGGGTTGAGCAGCAGGATGATCTCGTCGACCCCGCTGTCCTCGTAGCCGCGCAGGAATTCGCGAACGGTGGCCGGAGTCCCGATTGCACCGCGCCCGGGGCCGTACGCCAGCGTCGGGTCCTTCTCGACCTCTTCGAGGTACCGCTTCCACACCCCGGTCCGGCCCGGAGTGTGCATCCCGGTCAGGTAGTAGTGCATGATCCCGAACGAAAAGAACCCGCCACCCTGTCCGAGCCGTTCTAGCGCTTCCTCCTCGGTCTTGGCGACCATCATCGACAGGTCCCCCCCGATGGCGAGGATGTTCGGGTTGATTTGCGGCGTGATCGGGACGCCGTTCTCCTCGAACTCCTTGTAGTAGCCGTTGACCCGCTCGGTGAGCGGCCCGGGACCCGTGTAGGCGAAACTCAGTGCGCCGATGCATTTTTGGGCGGCCATCTGTACGCTGGCCGGCCGCGTGCAGGCGACCCAGACCGGCGGATGCGGCTTTTGCAGCGGCTTGGGGATGACGTTGCGGGGCGGCATCTGGATTTGATCGCCTTTGAACCCCGTGAACGGCTCCTCGATCATGCAGCGGATGGCCACCTCGAGCGATTCCTCCCACTGTGCCCGCTTGTCAGCGGGATCGACATCGAATCCGCCGAGTTCTCCGACGGAGGAACCTTCGCCGGTGCCGAACTCGACACGCCCGTTCGAGAGCAGGTCGATGGTGGCGACGCGTTCGGCGACCCGGGCTGGGTGATTGACCGCGGGCAGCAGGTGCATGATGCCGAAGCCCAGCCGGATGTTCTTGGTCCGCTGGCTGGCCGCCGCCAGGAAAATCTCCGGCGCCGTCGAGTGGCAGTATTCCTCGAGGAAGTGGTGCTCGGTCAGCCATACCGTGGAGAAGCCCGCCTTGTCAGCGGCCTCGACCTCGTCGAGGCACTCCTGCAGCAGGACGTGTTCATCATCGGGGGCCCAGGGTCGCGGTAGGGCGAATTCGTAGAACAGCGATATTTTCATCGTTACCTCCTATGAGAATTAAGGGTTCGGTTGGCTGCATGTGCGGCAATGTGATTCGCCGCGACAAACCCGAAGGTCATCGCGGGGCCGATGGTCGCCCCCGCGCCGGCGTAGCTGCGTCCCATCACCGGCGCGGAGGTGTTACCCACCGCGTACAGCCCCGGGATCACCGTGTCGTCTTCCCGTAGCACGCGCGCGTATTCGTCGGTGCGCAGGCCGCCCGACGTGCCGAGGTCGCCGAGGACGATCCGGAACGCGTAATACGGCGGATCGCCCAACGGATACAGGTTCGGGTTCGGCAGTGTCGGATCGCCGTAGTAGTTGTCGTAGACGCTGTCGCCGCGATTGAAGTCGTCATCGTGACCCTTGCGCGCGAGTTCGTTGAAGCGCCATGCTGTTTCGCAAAGATTGTCCGCCGGCACGCCGATCTTGGTCGCCATCTCCTCCCACGTCGTCGCCGCCTTGACCACGCCCGATTCGAGCCACGCCGAGGGGACCTTGCGGCCGGTGGGTACCGGCGCTCCCGGGATTTTGGGGAGCGGTAGGTGACCACCGATGACGTAGCGATTCCACGACCTGTGGTCGGTGATCAGCCAACAGGGGATATGGGTCACCCCGGATTTCTGGCCGTCGATCATGGCATGGCCGAAGTCCATGTAGGGCGCCGCCTCGTTGATGAAACGCTTGCCGTCGCCGTTGACGATGAACTGCGCCGGCATCATGCGTTCGTTGAGCATGAATTGCATGCGGCCATCCGGCCACTGGATGGCGGGAAACCACCACGCCTCGTCGAGCAGGTCGGTTGCCGCGCCGAGCTTTTGGGCCGCACGGATACCATCGCCCATGGCGGACGGGTTGCCGAAGCTCCAGTCCTGGTCCACAACGGGTAACAGTTCCTTGCGCCAGGCCAGATCGTGATCGAAGCCGCCGGATGCCAGGATGACCCCGAGGCGCGCACCGATCCGCTGCGTTTTGCCGTCCCGCACCACCGACACACCGGTCACCGAGCCGTCGGCGTCGGCGATCAGCTCGGTCATCGGCGAGTCCAGCCACAGCGGAATGCCGCGTTCCCTCATGGTCAATCGGAGGCGGGCGGCCAGTGATTGACCGATGGCCGCCATCCGCTCGCCGAACACCCGCGCGCGGATCATCCGCGATATCAGCTTGAGCAACACGCCCTTGCCTGCCCACGATTGCCGGATTCGGTAGAACGTGCGGAGTTCCTTGGGGCCCAGCCAGATTCCTCTCGGCGCCAGCGCCAGGGGCTGCAGCAGTCGCTGCTCGTCGGGGCCGAGCTTGCGCAGGTCGATGGGTGGCACGTTGATCGTGCTGCCGAGTTCGGATCCGCCGGGAAGCTCCGGATAGTAGTCGGCGTAGCCGGGTTTCCAGACGAACTCACACCATCCGGAGAGCCGTTCGAGGAATGCGAGCATTTGCGGCGCGGACTCGACGTACTGGCGTATCCGCGCCTCGCTGACCAGTCCGTCGGTGATCTGGAGCAGGTATTCGACGACGCGGTCGGGTTCCGGGGCGTAGCCCTCCCTGCGCTGTGCGGGCGCCCCGGGCACCCAGATGCCGCCGCCGGACAACGCGGTGGAACCGCCGAAGAAGGAGGACTTCTCCACGACCACGACGTCCAGCCCGGCAGCCTGGGCGGTCAGGGCGGCCGTCATCCCGCCGCCGCCCGATCCCACGACAAGTACGTCGACAACGTGGCCGAAGTCGTTTACCGCAGCGGTCATTTCGGCACTGCCGTTCTGATGGCGAAGCCGGCGATCAGCTCGGCGGCCGGCTTGTAGTAGCGCCCGGTGGTTTCGTAGGGCCCGACGCTCGCCAGCGCCGCGAATGCGGCCACCCACGTTCTGATTTCCTGGGCTGAGCTGCCGCCCTCGTGGGCCACGAACGAATTCGACCACTTGTCGAGTTCGTCCAGCCGACCGCCGTCGACGATCTCGAGAAACCGCTGATCCCAGGCCGGGTTTAGCGGCTGCAGGTCGCTCTCGCCGGCGGCGAAGCTCTTGGCCGCATCGATCACGGCTGCCTGCCGGGCCTGCCGCTGTTCGGGTGTCATCGGCCGGCCGTGGACGATGCGCTCCAGCACCGGCGGCGGTGCGGTCGCCAACGTGGGCACCGGCGGGCTGTGCGACAGCCCACCGGATCCCAGTACCAGGACCCGCTTGTCCAGTGTGGCCAAGTAACCGCCGACGGCCGCGCCGAGCGCCCGGCACCGATGTAAAGGTCCCAACGGCACGCCGATTGCGTTGATGAAGATCGGTATCACCGGGCGCGACGTGGCGTCGCCGAACAATTTCTCGAGAGGCTGAACAGTGCCGTGATCCACATCCATGCACGCGGAAACCGCGATGTCGACCCCCGCGTCGAGCACGGCTTTCGCGCACTCGGTCGCGAGTTTCTCCGGAACGTCGAGCGGACCGGCATGGGTGCCGTAATCCCCGACGCCGTTGGCGCTCGTGCCGATGCAGAAGGGCGGCATCATCTTGTAGAAGAACCCGTTGTAATGGTCCGGGGAGAAGATGACGACGAGCTCGGGGTCGTAGTCGGCGACGAATCGTCGCGCATCGGCGATCGCGCCTTCGATGTCGTCACGCAGGTCCTGCGACGGCCCCGGAAGATTCAGGAGCGGGCTGTGCGACATACAGCACAGAGTCAGTGCCACTTTGTAAATCACCCCCTCGCGGCGTGAGCGAGAGCGCATCCAGCAGTGCGGCGCTCAGGTCGGGAGCGCGCTGAGCGATGCAGGCACCGGCGATGCAGCGATCGGGGCGCAGGAACAACACCGATTCCTGATGGGTGTCGAACCAGGATTTGACGGCGCCGCCCCGGTCGCCCACGACCACGACGTCGGGATCGTCGTGTCCGGTCCAGTGCAGCTGAGTCACCGGCCGCAGCGCAACGAACCTCGCGCCCAGCGCTTTCCAATTCGCGAAGGCGACGTCACCGAGAATCCTGCGGGGATTGTTGTTCCAACACAGCACGGCGAACCAGTCACCGAGCACGTCGTCCAACAGCACATTCTGCCGGTCGCGGGTGTCGACCCGAGGCTGAATGAACAGCGTGCCCACCGGCGAGTCCGCCCCGCCGTAAGTGGGGCTGTGTACAACGGCACCGTGCTCGTAACGCGGCATCGGCTTGAATCGCATCTCCAGGACATATCGCTTGAGCGACGGCACAATTGACGCCGAACGCACGAGGAGGTCGCGCGCGCCGGCCACCCGGCGGTTGGTGGGCGAGATCACTCGGCCCACCATGGTGGAAAGGTCGATCATCGCCCGCGCGTGCTTGCGGCGCTCCACGTCATAGGTGTCCAGGAGCTTCTCGTCGGCGCGGCCGCTCACCACGGCGGCGAGCTTCCAACCCAGATTGGCCGCGTCCCGGATTCCGCTGTTGTAGCCCTGGCCCTGCCATACCGGCATGAGATGGGCGGCGTCCCCGGCCAACAACAGCCGGCCCTTGCGGAACGCGCCGGCGATCCGCGAGTGGTGGGTGTAGACCCGCCGCCGGATCACGTCGACGCGGTCCGGGTGCGGCACCATCCGGGCCAGCATCTGCGTCAGGAACGCCGGATCTTCGGCCTGCTCGTCGGTCTCGTCTACGTGAATCATGAACTCGAACCGTCGAATTCCGTGCGCGATCGAGATCGAGGCGTACGGGCGTTCCGGGTCGGCGCCGACCTCGCTGTTGGGGTGGCCGAGCGGGTCGTTGGCGACGTCGACGACCAGCCAGCGCGTCGATGACGTCGTCCCGTCGAAGGACACGCCCATCATGCGGCGAGTCATGCTGCGGCCGCCGTCGCAGCCGACGACGTAACGCGCTCGTAGGCTGGATGTTTCGTCGTCGTGCCCACCCGCCAATTCGACGGTCACCCCGTCGGCGTCTTCCTGACACGCCGCCATCGGACGTCCCCACCACACCTCGACGTGCTTGAATCGGTCCAGACCGGCCAGCAATTCGGCGTCGACGAGCGGTTGCACGAAGCCGTTGCGCTTCGGCCACCCGAAACGCGCGTCGGGCGGGGCCATTTCGGCCAGCACGCGCCGCTTGGCGTCGACGAAACGCAGAATCTGGTTGGGCACCGTATGCGGTACGACCCGGTCGGCCAGCCCGATCGACTGGAACGTCCGCAACGCCTCGTCGTCGAGCCCGACCCCGCGCGGGTAGTCGATCAGTGTGTCGCGTTCTTCGACCACCACCGTGTGGATGCCCTGCAGGCCAAGGATATTGGCCAGCGTCAGACCGACCGGACCGGCCCCGACCACGAGAACGTCGGCCTCGATTCCTGCCGGCTCGCGCCCCGCCTCGGCCATCACCGCCCCAGCAGGAAGTCGAGATGCAGGCGATTGAACGTCTTGGCGTCCTCGTACTGGGGCCAGTGACCGCAGCCGGGCATCACCTCGAAGCGCGCACCCGGGATCATCGACGCGATGCGGCGGCCCTCCGTCACGTCCGCGGTGGGGTCGTCGCTGGTCCACAGCACCAGCGTCGGCGCCGTGATCGCACCGTACTCGTCCGGGCTGATGATGTTGCGCGCCCGGATCTCGGGGTCCTGCAAAGCCATGATGTCGCGCATCGCGTCGACGAATCCCGGTTGGCGATAGACACGTTGGCGGCTGGCCACCAAGTCGTCGTAGTCCTTGGACTTGTCGGCCATCAACCACTTGATCCGCGCTTGCACCGTTTCCCAGGTCGGGTCCTCGGCGGCCGCCATCGACAGGGTGACGATCCGCTTCATCACGACCGGGTCGGCCTGCGAGCCGCCCGCGGTGTTGAGGACGAGCCGGTCGACCACGTCGGGATGGTCGATGGCGGCGCGGGCGGCCACCCATCCGCCCAGCGATTCACCGCTGATGCTCGCGCGATCGACGCCGATGGTGCGCAGGACGGCCATCAGGTGCTCGACGTAGTGGCGGACTTCCAGCGGGTGGCCCGGCTTGCCGGTGTAGCCGTGGCCCAGCATGTCGATCGACCAGGTCCAGAAGTGCTCGGCGTGCGCCGCCAGGTTCCGGACGTATGCCTCGGCGTGGCCACCGGATCCATGCAGGAGCGCCAGCACCGGCTTGCCCGGGTCGCCGGCGCGGAGATAGCGGGTCCGCACTCCCCCGGCGTCCAGGTAGCCCTGCTCAAATGCGACGCCCTGGAGATCGCTCCAGATGCTCTCGAACTCCGCCACGGTTCCTCTCTGGCCTTCAGATCGTGGAAATCGTATTCTCGTTCTTGGCGTACTTGGTGTGCTAATATCGCACACTGGCGTGCGTTATTAATAGAGCTTCGCTCTCGCAAGGAGGTCTGTCAAGGCTGTGGCAGGTTCGGCGACAGGTTCACAGACGCTGGCCCGGGGTCTGACCGCGCTGCAGATGGTGGCGGATTCCCCCAGCGGGCTTACCGTTCAACAGCTGGCCGACCAGGTCGGGGTGCATCGGACCATCGCCTATCGACTGCTTTCCACGCTCGCCGAATTTCGACTGGTGGGCAAGGGCGAGGACGGGCGCTACCGGCCGGCGTCCGGGCTCGCCGCGCTGGGCGCGTCCTTCGACCGCAATGTGCGCCAAGTCAGCCTGCCGACACTGCGCGCACTGGCCGACGAGCTCGGCACCACGGTGTCATTGCTCATCGCCGAGGGTGACCAGCAGGTAGCGATCGCGGTCATCGTGCCTAGCCATGTCGCCTACCAACTGTCCTTTCACGAAGGAAGTCGATACCCGCTCGAACGGGGTGCCGCCGGAATCGCCCTGCTCGCAAGCATGCCCCCGCGCCCGGGCGAACGAGACTTGGTCACCCGCGCACGCGAACGCGGCTGGGTGACCACCTACGGGGAGATCGAACCGAACACCTACGGCCTCGCGGTGGCGGTGCGCCGCCACCCGCCGTCCCCACCGACTTGCATCAACCTGATCTCCCACCGGGAGGACGTGGTGATGCGCGGAAAAGACGCGGTCGTCAAAGCCGCAAAGCAGTTGTCCGAGCTGCTGAGCTGAAGGGATGACAGTCCATGTCCTGGGACAATGAAGTCGATGTCGTCGTGCTCGGCAGCGGTGGGGCCGGGCTCACCGCCGCACTCGCTGCGGCCGCCTCCGGTGCCTCGGTGGAGGTCTTCGAGAAGGCGCCGACCGTCGGTGGGACGACCGCGGTGTCGGGTGGTGTCGTGTGGATCCCGGCCCATACGCGTTCTCCCGACGGGGAATTGACGCCTGCTGACGCGTTGCAATACCTGCGCGCACAGTCCCTGGGCTCGATGGACGACGAGTTGGTCGAAACCTTCGTGCACACCGGCCCGGCGATGCTCGACTTCGTCGAGGCACACAGCGGTTTGCGCTTCGAGATCGCCACTGGCTTCCCCGACTACCGCCCCGAATTGCCGGGAGGACGACCCACCGGCGGCCGCTCGCTGAGCGCCGCGCCATTCGATCTGGCCCAGTTGGGCGAATGGGCCACACGGATCACGTCGTTCCCCGCCGACTGGTCCAACGTCGGTTTCGATGCCGAGACGAGGGCCCGGCTACACGCGGCGATCGACGAACGAACCAGCCACCTGTGCGTTGCCGGCACCGCGCTGATCGCGGGACTTCTCAAGGGACTCTTGGATGCCGGCGTGACACCGCACGTCAACGCGCGCGCCGAACAACTCATCGGCGAGGGCGGAGAAATCACCGGGGTGCGGATCAGGCTTCAGGGACGCAGCGTCAGCGTTCGCGCCCGGCACGGCGTCATCCTGGGCACCGGCGGCTTCGAATGGGATCCCGCTCTGACGCAGGCGTTTCTGCGTGGCCCGATGCACGGCGCGGTCTCTCCGCCCATCAACACCGGGGACGGCCTGCGCATGGCGATGGCGCACGGTGCGGATCTGGCCAACATGGGCGAAGCCTGGTGGGTCCCGATCGTCCAAATTCCCGGCGACACCATCGAGGGCAAGCCACGCAGCCGCAGCGTACGGCTGGAACGAACCCGGCCCAGGAGCATCATCGTCAATGCGGCGGGGCGTCGCTTCGTCAACGAGGCGTCCGACTACAACTCCATGGCCGGCGCCTTCCACTACCTCGATCCCCGCGGTGGGTACGTCAACGACCGCGGTTGGATGGTTTTCGATTCAATTCACTTGCAGCGCTATGGATTCCTGGGAATCGAGCCAGGGCAGCCCGTT
This sequence comes from Mycobacterium seoulense, assembly GCF_010731595.1. Taxonomy (NCBI): domain Bacteria; kingdom Bacillati; phylum Actinomycetota; class Actinomycetes; order Mycobacteriales; family Mycobacteriaceae; genus Mycobacterium; species Mycobacterium seoulense. Next base: position 3,485,989 of record NZ_AP022582.1, read on the forward strand.
CCGGACTGGTTCTGCGAGTCGGCGGACCTCGCCGAGTTGGCCGGCAAGACCGGCATCGACGCGGATGGGCTGATCCAGACCGTCGAGGACTGGAACCGCCACGTGGCCGCCGGCGCCGATCCCGACTTCGGACGCGGCTCCAGCGCCTACGACGGCTACTGGGGCGACAACAGTGCGACCACCCTCGCGGGAAAGACCCTCGGCCCCATCGACACCGCCCCCTTCTACGCGGTGCCGCTACGCATCGGCGCAATGGGCACCAAGGGCGGCCCGCGCACCGACCGCGATGGGCGGGTGCTGCACGTGGGCGGTGAGCCGATACCGGGCCTTTTCGCCGCCGGCAACGCGATGGGTGGGGTCACCGGACGCGCCTACGGTGGCGCTGGCGGAACACTGGGCCCCGCAATGGTTTTCGGTTATCGAGCCGGCCACGCGGCCGCCACCGGAAAGTCCGTCGACCTGAAATAACAGCTACCTGGCGATTGGCAGCTCGACGCAGATGTGGGTGCCGACGGGCACGTCGAGGAAGGTGAACCTTCCCCCGGCGGCTTCCACGCGGGCCCGGTGCGACGCCAACCCGATGTGTCCTTCCCCCAGCCGGCGCGCGACAGTCTGGTCATTGAATCCCACGCCGTCGTCGGCCACATGCAATACGCACGTGTCGTCGGTGATCCCGAGCATCACCGACGCGCTGCGGGCCCGCGAATGTTGCACGACGTTGGACATCAATTCGCGCACCACACCAAACACGACGGGGTCGACGGCGCTGCGAATGGGGTAATCGATGTCGGTCTGAATCTCGATTCCCGACCGTTGGGCGGTGAAGGTGGCCAGCTGCTGGACCGCGGCCGCCAACCCGACCTGCTCGAGGACGGCCGGGTGCAACTCAAACGTCGCCTGCCGCAGTCGCTCCGAGGCCGTCTGCAGACCGCTGAGCGCTCGCGCGATGCGGTCATCACCAGGTAGGGCCGTGTCCAATTCGACGAGCTCCTGGCGGACCGCCAAGATGTCTTGCAGCGGCCCGTCGTGTATGGACTCCGAGATCCGGCGCTGCTCGATGTCGGACGCCGTCATCGTCTGAGCGAGCAATTCTTCGCGCAGGGTGCTGAGTCCGGCGACCGAGCGGGTATGCCGCTCCTCGATGCGGACGGCCACAAACGCCGTGACACACAAGAATCCGTAGAGGAGGAACCGAAACGTGGCCTCGGTGACGCCGATCGAACCGACCATCTCCGGGTCCTCGAGCACCGCGACCGCGAAACCCAGCATCGAGAAAATCAACACCACCGCCGCCCGCCGGGACGAGATGTCGAGCCCGATCAGGATCGGCAGTGCCGTCATGATGAGCAACGGATGGAGTCCGTTGGTCGACAACACTTGGAAGACCGTCAGCACGACGACATCGACGACGGTGAACACGAACGGCTCCAGCCGGCCGACCTGGACCAGCCGGCCCCGTCCGAGCCATAGTCGGCTCCGCGGGAAGGCAAGTGCCAGAGCACACACCGCGACGACCGCGTACGCGGCAATGAGCACAGTTTGCTGAACCCACTCGGACCGGCGCGTGCCGCTGAGCATCGCAGCGATCATCAGGCCCACCACACCGAGCCGAAGGACTGACGCGATTCGATAGGAGCGCAGCTGGTGAAGCCTGCGCACCCGGCCCAGTTCCGCGTCACTGGCGACCGCCACGCGAACACAGTACTCATCCACGCGGGCCGCCTCACCGCAAATCACGCCTAGATGCATCAGAGTTTTCTCCGATTGTCTTCGCCGCTTTGCGGGCTACACTCATCGCCATGGCCCGCCCGGCGACGCCCGAAAAGGTGCGGGTGGTTGTTGGCGACGATCACCCGCTCTTTCGTGAGGGCGTGGTGCGTGCGCTTTCGTCGAGCGGTTCGGTGAACGTCGTCGGCGAGGCAGAGGACGGCTCGGCGGCACTTGAATTGATCAAGGAGCATCTGCCCGACGTCGCCCTGCTCGATTACCGGATGCCCGGGATGGATGGCGGGCAGGTGGCGGCGGCGGTGCGCAATCAGGAGTTGCCGACCCGCGTGCTGCTCATTTCCGCGCACGACGAGCCCGCCATCGTCTACCAGGCGCTGCAGCAGGGCGCCGCCGGGTTCGTGCTGAAGGACTCGACACGCAGCGAGATCGTCAAGGCCGTGCTCGACTGCGCGCTGGGCCGGGACGTGGTGGCGCCCGCGCTTGTCGGCGGCCTCACCGCAGAGATCCGGCACCGGGCGGAACCGACGGGTCCCGTCCTCAGCGCGCGTGAACGCGAGGTGCTCAACCGGATTGCGCGCGGCCAGAGCATCCCCGTGATCGCGGCTGAGCTGTACGTGGCTCCGTCCACGGTCAAGACCCACGTCCAGCGCCTGTACGAGAAGCTCGGCGTCAGCGATCGCGCGGCCGCCGTTGCCGAGGCGATGCGGCAAGGTCTGCTCAGCTAGCGGGCGACCAGTGGTCCGGTTCGCTCACCGCCGGACGCTCGTCGCGCAGTTGAGTGTTCGCAAACGCCGCTGCCTCGGCCACCAGGTGGCGAGCCCGTCGCTCCACCTCGTAGAGGTGGCCGGCGCTGACGCCCGCACGGGTCAGCTGGCGTCGGGCGTAAACCAACGGATCGACCCCGGCTGGGTGGTTGGTCCGGTAGGTGACCGCCTCGACCATCGTGGGCCCGCTGCCCGCACCGGCTCGTCGCACCGCATTCGCGACCGAATCATACACCGCCACAACGTTCTTGCCGTCGACCGACGTCACGGGCAATCCGTGGCGCTCGCGCGGACCCCGGCGCACACCGGACCCGTCGCGGATGTTTTCGACGACGAACACCACAGGAAGGCGCCACGACAGCGCGATCGTCGCCGCCGACTTGAACTCGGGGGAGTTCACGGCGTCGTCACCGATGACGCACAGCGTGACCTTGCCCCCACCGGCCACCTGCTGCGCATAGGCGTCGCCGAGCGCGAACAGGATCGATTGCCGCAGTGGGTTGGAAGTGGCGAAGATCTGCTTCCATTCGGTCGCGAACGGGCCTTCCTGCACACGGCCGGCCGCAGCTCGGCTGGGGGCGATCATCTCGGCGATGGCCGGGCCCAACGGTAGGGCGCTACCGACCCGCTCAGCGTGCTCGAAATGGCGGATCGCGGTGTTCATGATGTCGCCCGGTCGCAACGCCGCGATGGTGCCGACGGCGACGGCCTCTTGGCCGAATGCGGCCACCATGGGTCCGTTGAGCAGACCGTCGATGCGGGATTCCTCCAATGCCATGTCCAGCAGGCGCAGAACCCACATCCGCCGGTACAGCTCCAGCTGTTCACCGAGGTGTGCGGCCGACCGTTCGGGTGTGCGAGCCATGTGCCGGGTCTCCTAACTCATCGCGGATCGTGCCGTCGGGCACAAGATCAACGTAGGGAGATCGGCGCGGCCGGGCCTCCGCCGATCGGTCCGCAATCGGGATGAATCCCCGTTCCCCCGATCGGGGGACACGCGAAACCGGTTAGTCCTGCTCCCGAGGGGTCGGGGACAGCAGCCGCTCGGCCGCCGAATAGGGGTCCCGGTCGCCGTCGACGACCGCCTCGGCGAGCCGGTCGAGGTCCGGCCGGCTGCGCAACCGCGTCTGCGCCAAGGACAGGATCTGCGCTCGGGCGCGGGCCAGGCGGCGCGCACGGCTGTCGGTGCGGTGGTGGTCCTCGATGGCGGCCATCAACTCCGCGATGCCCTCCCCGCGATCGGCGACGAGGCTGATGATCGGGGCACCGGTCTCGGCCCGCAGGTCCCGCACGGTCTGCTCGGCACCGTCGCGGTCGGCCTTGTTGACGACGACGATGTCGGCGACTTCGAGCACCCCCGCCTTGGCCGCCTGGATCGCATCGCCCGCACCGGGATTGAGGATGACGACGGTGGGGTCGGCGACGGCGGCGATCTCGATCTCGGACTGCCCCACCCCCACCGTCTCCAGCAGGACCACGTGATAACCGATCGCCCCCAGCAGGCGGATGGCGGCGGGGACCGCCGCGGCCAGCCCGCCGAGGTGGCCCCGCGTCGCCACCGACCTGATCAACACGTCGGAGTCGTTGATATGCGCGGCCATTCGTATCCGGTCGCCCAACAGCGCCCCACCGCTGAACGGCGACGACGGGTCCACCGCCAGCACTGCCACGCGGTCCCCCCGTTCCCGGTAGGCGCCGACCAGAGCGGCGATCGTCGTGGACTTGCCCGCGCCCGGCGGGCCGGTGATGCCGATGACGCTGACCGATGACGGCTCGATAATCGCCAGCACCTCGTCGCGGCGCTCGCCCTCGACCAGGGAAAGGAGCCGACCCACCGCGCGCGGAGATCCGTTGCGCGCGCCTGCGATCAAGTCGGCGATCTCCATTTACGGTGCTGGTACCTCGATGACGGTCGCGGACCCCATTCCGCCGCCCGCGCACATCGCCGCGACCGCGATTCCGCCGCCGCGACGGCGCAATTCGTAGATGAGCGTGACCAGCATCCTGGCGCCCGTCGCCGCCACCGGGTGCCCCAGCGAGCATCCGCTGCCACTGACGTTGACCTTGTCCGGGTCGAGATCGAGCAGCTTGACGGTGGCCACGCACATCGCGGCGAAGGCCTCGTTGATCTCGAACAGGTCCACGTCCGAGACCGAAAGTCCCGCGCGGGCAAGAGCTTTCGGAATCGCTTCGACGGGCGCCAGCCCGGTGATCGCGGGGTCGACTCCGACCGATGCCCAGGACCGCACGGTCGCCAGGGACGGCAGGCCGAGCTCATCGCTCGCGATCGTCAGCACGGCCGCACCGTCGTTGGCGCCGCAGGCGTTGCCGGCGGTGATGGAAAAGTCCTCGATTTCGGGATGCAGCGGCTTGAGCGCGGCCAGCTTCTCCATGGTGGTGTCGCGGCGCGGGTGTTCATCGACGGCGAACAGCCCGTGCGGCGTCTCGATGGGGACGATCTCCTCTTTGAAGCGACCCTCGTCGATCGCGGCGATGGCGTTGCGATGCGAACGCAGCGCCCATGCGTCCATCTCTTCCCGGCTCACGCCGGCTTTCACCGCGGCGTTCCAGCCCACGGTGATCGACATGTCGAGGTTCGGCGCGTCGGGACGGTCAGGATGGGTCGGAGGGAACCAGTCGACCCATTCGCCGTCCACCTGCATCCGGGACCGCGGGGACGTGGAGGCGGAGTTCACGCCACCGGCGATGACGAGCCGATCCATGCCGGCGCGCACGCTCGCCGCCGCGCTCTGCACCGCCGCCTGGCCTGCCGCGCAGTGGCGATTGTTGGCCAGGCCGGGCACCTGGGTCAGCCCGGCGGTGATGGCCGCGTGGCGCGCGACCACGCCGCCGCCGTACAGCCCCTCCCCCAGGATCACGTCGTCGACCTGCGCCGGGTCCAATTCCTTCGCCGCTTCCGAGACCACGTGGTTCGCGAGGTCGAAGGCGCTGGTGTCGCGCAGCGTGCCCTTCCGGGCCGTGCCGATGGGGGTGCGCAGTGCGGACACGATGACGGCTTCAGGCACGTGGTCTTCTCCAATTCGGCGAACGTCGCGAGGGCGCGGCAGCCCCCACGGCCTATGAGAACACTATTCTCTCATTCTGAGAGTCAGCGTTGCAAGGAGACTTGAGCTCGCGAACTGACGCAGAATCGCAGGCACCGGCATCGATACGGTGCGACTCCGCTTCGCAAGCAACCCAGGAGGCATCCTCGGCATGGAGGGAAAGATCGGGGTCCCGGGCGGCGACGTGTGGTTCAAGCGCGTCGGCGGCGGGGACGGCCTGCCCCTGCTCGTTGTTCACGGCGGGCCCGGCTTACCCCACACCTACCTGCGGTCGCTCGAGCGGTTGACCGACGAGCGAGAAGTCATTTACTGGGATCAGCTCGGCTGCGGCAAATCCGACCGCCCATCGAACCGCGAGCTGTGGACCATGCAGCGCTCGGTGGCCGAAATGGAAGCCGTCGTAAAGGCTCTCGGCCTGCACCGTTTCCACGTCTTCGGCAACTCGTGGGGCGGAATGCTGGCGCAGCAGTACACGCTCGACGTCACATCGGGCGCCGTCAGCCTCACCATCTCCAACAGCATCGCGTCCATACCGCAGTTCTCCGAGGTGGTGGCCCGGCTGAAAACCGAGCTCGATCCGGCGACGCAATCGGCCATCGAACGTCACGAGGCCGCCGGGACGACGTACACGGCCGAATACCAGAACGCGATCCGCACCTGGAACGAAACCTACCTTTGCCGCGCACGCCCGTGGCCCCCGGAGCTCTTGGCGGCCTTCGCCGACATGGGCACCGAGATCTTCGAGACGATGTTCGGGCCGAGCGACTTTCGCATCGTCGGGACCATCCGGGACTGGGACGTGCTCGATCGGTTGGCCGAAATCACGTTGCCCACCCTCATCCTTGCCGGCAGGTTCGACGAATGCGTGCCCGAGCACATGTGGGACATGCACCGGCGCATACCGGGATCGAGCTTCGAGTTGTTCGAGAAGAGCTCCCACATGCCCTTCGTCGAGGAGCCGAACAAGTTCGACCGGGTGATGCGTGGCTTCCTGCGGCGACACGACTCGTCGCCGGCGTAACGCGCTCAGTTCTTGCCGGCGGCCAGCTTGGTGACGATCGACCGGAAATCTTCGGTTGTGAACGACTGGTGCTCGGCCGAGAGGGCATAGTCCAAGCTGGCCAGCACCGCCCGTTCCAGGTGGATGTTCAGCACCCGTTTGGTGCTTTCGACCGCCTGCTGCGGCAGCTCCAAGATCTTCTTGGCACAGGCGATCGCCTCCGCAAGCGGATCGGCGGCCACGTGGTTGGCCAGCCCGAGTTCGACGGCACGCTGCGCGCTGATGCGGGTGCCCGTGAGCGCGAACTCCTTGGCCAGCAGCAAACTGATGTGCAGCGGCCAGGTCAACGGGCCGCCGTCGGCGGCCACCAATCCCACCTGCACGTGCGGATCGGCGAGGTAGGCCTCCTCGGCGATGTAGACGATGTCGCTCAGCGCGACCAGGCTGCAGCCCAGCCCGACGGCCGGCCCGTTGACCGCGGCCACCACCGGAATTCGGCACCGCGCCATGCCCAGCACGATCTCACGTCCGTCCCGGATGGTCTTGGCGCGCAGATCGGCATCGGCGGACAGTTCCTTGAGATAGGAGAAATCGCCGCCGGCCGAAAACGCCCTGCCGGCCCCGGTGATGACGGCCGCGCGGGCGGTGGCGTCATCGGTCAGTCGCTGCCACAGCCGCGCCAGCCCGACGTGCAGGTCGTCGTTGACCGAGTTGAGCGACTCCGGCCGGTTCAAGGTGATGATCCGCAGTGGGCCGTCGGCTTGGACGTCGATTTCGGCAGGCATGTCGTACACGTCAGACTCCTTCTATGGTCGTGACCCGCTTCACCCGGGCTTCGCCCGCGCTCGCGATCACTCCGACAATCCCAAGATGCGTGAGGCGATGATGTTCTTTTGTATCTGTGATGTCCCGCCCATCACACTCTGCGCGCGGCTGTACAGATAGGCGCTGAGCAGGTCCGGATCGCGGGTCCCGGTGACCGCGAGTGCGGCGTGCCCGACGGATTGCTCGACCCAGGTCATCAGCAGCTTGTCGAGGGACCCCTCGGGCCCGTGTGAGACACCGTCGAGCTGTTCGGAGAGCCGGCGCCGCACGTGGTGGGTCAACATCTCCGACTGGACCGCCGCCCACGCGAGCTCTTCGGGAACCGGACCCTCGTTGCGCGCGAACAGGCTTCGGACCAGCTTGCCGTACCGGGCCGCGTAGCCGAGGGTGGAGGGTTCACGCTCGTGACCGACGACGGTCATGGCGACCGCCCAGCCGTCGCCGGGGGCTCCGACCATCCGGTCGGCCGGGATCTTCGCGTCGTCGAAGAACACCTGACCGAATTCGTTGGTCACCCCGTTGATCATGCGAAGCGGGCGCTGTTGCACGCCGGGCTGTTTCATCTCCAGCACGAAGGCCGACAGGCCGCGGTGGCGTCTGGCCCCGGGGTCGGTGCGAGCCAGCAGCAGGCACCAGTCCGCCACATCGGAGTAGCTGGTCCAGATCTTGTGCCCGTTCACCACATAGGTGTCACCCTCGAGGCGAGCGGTGGTGGTCAGCGATGCCAGGTCGGAACCGGCGCCCGGCTCGCTGAAGCCCTGACACCAACGTTCGGTGCCGTTGATGATACCCGGCAGGAAGCGTTGCCGCACTTCGTCATTGGCGTGCCGGCCGATCCCGTAGATCAGGTAGCCCACGCTGGGCCGCGGTGGGGCGCCGGCTCGGGCGAGCTCTTCGTCGATGATGACGTCGTATACCGGCGGCAACTCCTGCCCGCCGTACTCACGGGGGAACGACAGCCCGAAGAACCCTTCTCGGTACAACGCCTGGTGCCATTGCGCCTGGCGGGCCCAGTACTCGTCGCCGGACCCGGAGAATTCCGCTGCGTGCGCGGAGAGCCAGGATCGCAGCCGTTCCCGGAAGGTGGCCTCCTCTGGTGAGTCACGAAAGTCCAAGATCGATCTCCTTCAACGCGACGGGCCACAGCTCGGTCGAGGTCAGGGCGCGGCGCAGGTAGACGTGTACCAAGCAGTCCCAGGTGTTGCCGATTCCGCCGTGCACCTGGATGGCCGTTTCGCAGACGGTTCGGGCGGCGCGCGCGCAGTAGACCTTCGCGATCTGCGCGGCGCGGATGGCCTCAGCGGGGGCCAGCTCGTCGACCGCCCACGCGGCATGGCGCGACACGCTGATCGAACCTTCAATCAGCGCAAGGCTTTCGGCCAGCAGGTGGGCGATGGCTTGATAGGTACCGATCTGCTTGCCGTATTGTTCGCGGATCTTGGCGTAGTCGCAGGCGACGGCGTGCGCGCCCCGCGCGATCCCCACCAAGTCCGCCGTCGTCGCGACCAGCGCGAGCGCCCGCCACCGCGCCGCGATGTCGTCGGGCACCTCGCCCAGCGCCACCGGCGCTCCCGCGATTTTCGCATCCGCTCGGGTCAAATCCGCGCCATCGATCGGGCCCTGCACCTCGGCGGCCAACACCTTGCCATCGGAAAGGCTCAGGGCCCGCCGAGCGCCGCGCGCGTCGATGGCGCGGCCATCGACCGCCACCGTCGCGCCCGCACCGTCGGCTCCGACGTGGCGGGTCAGGTCGTCGGCGAGCGCCGGACCGAGAAATGGGGTGTCGACCAGTCGGCGTCCGAATTCCTCTGCGACGATGGCCAGTTCGACACCCGATGCCCCGTCGGAGCGCAGCGTTCTGAAGCCCGTCGCCGCAATTTGCTTGTCCAGGCGCGCGATCCGGCCCTTGTCGTCGAGGTCTTGGACGGCCGAGGGCCCGAGGTCGTCGGCCAGCTTGGCGGCGGCGTCGCGCAACTGTTGTTGTTCAGCTGTCAGACGTACATCCATAGCGCTCCTTCAGGACTCGGCGCAGCACCTTGCCCGAGGGCAGGCGGGGAATGTCGGGCACGAACACGACCCGGCTCACGCGTTTGTAAGAAGCCAGCCGCTGATCGACTCGGGCGGTGAGCTCGCCGGCATCCACGGGGGCGCATGTCGCCACCGCGGCGACCACCGCCTCCCCGTTGATTCCGTCGGGCACGCCGAACACCGCACAGTCTTTGACGGCCGGGTGGCCGTGCAGCACCGTCTCGATTTCGGCGGGCGCGACCTGGAAACCGCGCACTTTGATCATCTCCTTGAGGCGGTCGGTGATCCTCAGCCAGCCGTCGCGGTCGAGCCAGCCGACGTCGCCGGTCCGGTACCAGCCGTCGTGAATCACCTCAGCTGTCGCCGCGGCCGGCAGGTAGCCGGCCATCAGCGACGAAGAGCGGGCCTGGATCTCGCCGACCTCCCCCGGGCAAGCCGGCTCGCCCGTCTCCATCGAGACCACCCTCAGGTCGACACCCCGCACCGGGCGCCCGACGGTGTCCAGCCGGGCGCCCTCGACCGGATTGCAGGCGATGACAGGCAGTTCCGTGGTCCCGTAAGCCGGGACCCAACCGACGCCGGTGCGCCGTGTCACCGTCTCCGCGATGTCGGCGCTCACCGGCGTGGCCCCCCACATGATGTAGCGCAGCGAAGACAGGTCATAGGACTCCAGCGTGGGGTGAGAGGCGAGGGCCAGCGCGATGGGCGCAACCGCCATTTCCACTGTGATGCGGTCGCTTTCGATGTGATGCAGGATCTGGTCGACGTCGAACCGGGGATGCAGACGCACGCAGGCGCCGGTGCGCAGCGCGGTGAGAATGTTGAGCAGGCCGAGGATGTGCGAGGGCGGGGTGGCGATCTGAATCCGGTCGCGCGGCGTCAGCCGCAGCGCGTCTCGCCACTGCCGCACCGCCTCCGCCAGCGCCGCGTGGGTGTGCCGGACGGCCTTCGGCAGCCCGGTGGTGCCGGAGCTGAACACCAGCACGGCGTCCGATCGTGCTGGCGGCGCCGCGGCCGTCGGCTCCCCGGGCGCGATCGGCTCGTCGAGGTGCAGCATGGGCATCGCGCCGGCCAGCACCGGGTGGTCCCCGACGGCGTGGGCCGGTTCGGTCAGGGCGAGGGCGTGGTCGACTTCGGCACTCTTCCATGCCGGGCTGATCAGCACGGCCGTGGCGGCCAGCCGCCAGATCGCGAGCAGGGCGGCGACGAACTCCGGTCGGTTGGACGACATGACGGCGACGCGCTGACCAGCGGCGACACCGTCCTTGGCCAGGGTTGCGGCCCAGCCGTCGGCGAGCGCGTCGAGCTGAGGCAGGCTGAAACGCCGTTCCTCGAACACGACCGCAGCCGGCTCGGTCACGTCCCGTCCTTCCCTGACAGGCCGGGCTGACCTGACATCCCCACGCGCTTGAGAAGATCCTATCGCTCTGTGAGAATAGTATTCTCTATAGTGAAGAATGCAAGTACGGGAGGGGCGGTCGAGGTGTCAGTCGCCCGAAGCATCGAGGAGACCCCACGGGTGACAAATCCGTCAAACGGCTCCGGCGCGGGCACGGTGACCATCCACATGGACCGCAAGAAGGTTTCGGTGCCGCTGGTCCCCGGCGAGACGCTCTTGCAGAGCGCGCGGCGGGCCGGCCTGGAGCCGCCGTTCAGTTGCGAGGCGGGTAACTGCGGCACGTGCATGGCCAAGCTCGAAGAAGGCCATGCGACCATGCGCGTCAACGATGCCCTCGACGATGACGAGGTCGCCGAGGGCTACATTCTGACGTGCCAGGGCGTGCCGGACACCGATTCGGTCACGGTGCGCTACGAGTAGCGGCCCGAAGAGAGGTGGCGGCGATGGCCAAGGGAATCATGTTCGTCGAAAGCCGGCCCAGTTCGCCCGATCGCGAACAGGAGTACAACACCTGGTACGACGAAGTACACATACCCGAACTGCTGGCGCTAGACGGCATTGTCGCGGCACGCCGGCTGCGCCCGATTGACGGGCAGGGTCCCTATGTGGCCATCTACGAACTCGAAGGCGATGATCTGCAGGCCATCTTGGACAACATGATCGCCAACGCCGGACAACTGAACATGTCCGACGCCCTGCAGTTGGATCCCGCACCCATTCCGCGGCTGTTCGAGACGACCACCGAGCGCGTCGGCTAACTCATGAACGTCGATGACCTGATCCTGGTGAGCATTGACGACCACGTGGTCGAGCCGCCGGACATGTTCCTGCGCCACGTACCCGCCAAGTACCAGGACCAGGCACCCGTGGTCATGGTCGACGAAAGGGGCGTCGACCAGTGGATGTACCAGGGCAGGCCGCAAGGCGTGAGCGGGCTCAACGCCGTGGTGTCGTGGCCGGCCGAGGAATGGGGCCGTGACCCGGCGGGTTTCGCCGAAATGCGGCCGGGCGTCTACGACGTCCACGAACGCGTTCGGGACATGAACCGCAACGGCATCCTGGCGTCGATGTGCTTCCCCACCTTCACCGGCTTTTCGGCTCGGCACCTCAACATGACGCGCGAGGACGTCACCCTGGTGATGGTGTCGGCCTACAACGACTGGCACATCGACGAGTGGGCCGGGTCCTACCCGGATCGGTTCATCCCGATCGCCATCCTGCCGACGTGGAACCCGGAGGCCATGTGCGCCGAGATCCGCCGGGTGGCTTCGAAGGGTTGCCGGGCGGTGACGATGCCGGAATTGCCTCATCTGGAAGGGCTTCCGAGCTACCACGACGAGGACTACTGGGGCCCGGTGTTCCGCACGCTCTCGGCGGAGAACGTGGTGATGTGCCTGCACATCGGCACCGGCTTCGGGGCGATCAGCATGGCGCCGAACGCGCCGATCGACAACCTGATCATCCTGGCCACCCAGGTGTCGGCGATGTGCGCGCAGGACCTGCTGTGGGGTCCCGCCATGCGCAACTACCCGGACCTGAAGTTCGCCTTCTCCGAAGGCGGCATCGGCTGGATCCCGTTCTATTTGGACCGCTGCGACCGCCACTACACCAACCAGAAGTGGCTGCGGCGGGACTTCGGGGACAAGCTGCCCAGCGAGGTCTTCCGCGAGCACTCGCTCGCGTGTTACGTCACCGACAAGACGTCGTTGAAGCTGCGCCACGAGATCGGCATCGACATCATCGCCTGGGAATGCGACTACCCGCACTCGGATTGCTTCTGGCCGGACGCGCCCGAACGGGTGCTGGCCGAGCTGACCGCCGCGGGTGCCGACGACGCTGACATCAACAAGATCACCTGGGCCAACGCGTGCCGGTTCTTCAGCTGGGATCCGTTCGCGCACACGCCTCGCGAGCGAGCGACCGTGAAAGCACTGCGCGCCAACGCGATTGATGTGGACGTGTCCATCCGCTCGCGCGCGGAATGGGCACGGCTCTACCGGGAGCAGCAACTCGCCGGGCTGAGCTAACGCGGTATACACCCAGCGGCCCAACGCCTTTCGGGCCCACACCGACGACCGGATGAGCCATAGTGTCGCTCACTCGCCGAAGTAATGGCCGGCGTCGAGGTCCTCGAGCAACCCGGCGTGTTCCGGTTGCCAATCGAGCACCTTCTGCGTCAGCGCACTCGACGCCGGATTGTCCAAGGCGGCGAAGAGCGCGAGAAACCCGAAGTGGCCGGCATCCTCGGGGGCAATGCTGGCGGTCGGCACATTCAGGTGACGCCCGATCACGGCGGCGATGTCGCGGAACGGCACTCCCTCGTCGGCTACGCCGTGCAAACGCGATCCCGCGGGGGCATTTTCGAGCGCCAGCCGGTACAGATGCGCGGCGTCGAGAGTGTGGACCGCGGGCCAGCGGTTCGTCCCGTCGCCGAGATAGCCCGACACCCCGGTGTTGCGGGCGGTGTCGATCAGGTGGGTGGTGAAGCCGTGGTGGTCCAGGTTGCTGTGCACCAGCGGGGATAGCCGAACGACCGACGATCGCACCCCGCGCTCGGCCAGCGCGATCACGGCGTTCTCCGAGTCGGCCCGCGGTCCGCCGGCCAACGTGTCCTGTTCGGTTCCACGTCCACCCGTCCCCAACAGCGACAGCAGCAGCGTTCCCGAGGTGCTGACAAAGGGGCGGCCCGAACCGACGAGCGCCTCTCCCATGGCCTCGACAGCGCGCAGGTCCGCCTCGGCCGCGCCCACGAAGTCGTCGAAATCATGCTTGAAGGCGAGGTGGATGACGCCGTCGGACGCGGCGGCGGCGCCCCGCAGGCCGTCGGGGTCGTCCAGGTCGCCCCGGTGCACGCCCACGCCCTTGGCCACGAGCGCCGCGGCGGACTCGTCGGAGCGGGCCAGGCCGGTGACGTGATGCCCGGCTCCCAGGAGTTCGTCGATGACGGCCGAACCGATGTGTCCGGTCGCGCCGGTCACAAAGACACGCATGGGTGGTCCCTTCGCTTGCGTTGACTTTCGCGATATCCAGTCAATGACCACACCCGGCCAGGCGTCCAAGACCTATTCCGGATGACGCGATGCGAAATGCGCATCACCGCACATCAATGAGGGAACTTGCGGGCCAGCGCGCAGCTGGATGATTACACTGTGCGCATGGCCGACACTGCATCGCAGGTGATCGACCTGGACCTGCGACTGGTCGGGTATTTCGTGGCGGTGGCCGAGCACCGCCACTTCGGTCGCGCCGCGAACGCGCTGCGGATCGCGCAGCCGTCGCTGAGCCGGCAGATCCGCCGCCTCGAGCAGCAGCTCGGCGTCCGGCTGCTCGATCGCACGCCGCAGGGCACCCGGCTCACGGAGGCCGGGGAGGTGTTCCTGCCCCGCGCCAAGGCGCTGCTGCGAGCGGCCGCGCAAGCGGCCGCTCAGGCCCGGGCCGCCGCGCAGCCCAGCCGCATCACGATCGGGTACACGACGGGCATGATCGTCACCCCCGCGGTGCGCGAGATGCGCCGCGAGCACCCGGACGCCGAAGTGCAAGTCACGCACCTGGATTGGGGGCACGCTCTTGACGCGTTGCACGGCCATCGGGTGGACGCGGTGGTGACCCGGCTGCCGTTCCCCACCGACGGGCTGCACGTGACGGTCCTCTACGACGAGCCGCGGGTGCTGGCGGTCCCCATTGACCACCGCCTGGCGGGCCGGGATTTCGTCACCCTCGACGACATCGCCGACGAGCCGATGCCCCGAGTGCGCAACTCGGACCCGGCGTGGAGCGCTTATTGGCGGATCGACCCGAGGCCCGACGGACGGCGGGCGCCCGACGGTCCGTTCATCGACGCGCTCGAGGACAAGTTCGAACTCATCGCCTCGGGACAGGCCGTGGCCATCACGGCGGGTTTTCACGGCAACAGCCTGCGGCCCGACATCACCACGGTGCCGCTCAAAGGTGTCGACCCCTGCCACGTCGTTCTGGCGACGCGCGCCGGGGACCGCAGTCGGTTGGTCGCAGCCTTCCGCAAGCTCGCCGAGGCCCACCTCACCGGATCGCGTGGCTGAGCCCGCGCGTGAACCGTTTCACGGCCGGCCGCAGCCGCGGCTAGCCCTCGGGAAGCTCCGGCGGTGGCCGGTATTCGGGCTGGTAACCCGAAACGCGGATGGGACTCCCGACGAGGCGGAAGTCACCCGCGGTCACGACGACCCCCGGGGTCGCTTCGAGCGCCTCGGGCAGCGTCCTGACCGCCGCCGCCGGAACACCGAGCGGGTGCAACCGGCGTTCCCACCCCGCGGCGGTGTCGGTCGCCAGCATGGCCGAGACCACCGCCAGCACCTCATCACGGCGGGCCACTCGTTCGGCCATCGTCTCGAAGCCGCCGATACCCGCCTCGGTGGCAAACGATTTCCAGAAGCCGTCGTGCGTGATGAACAGCGCCAGATACCCTTGTGCGGTCGGGAACAGCTGGGCCGGAACGTAATACGAATGCGCCCCGAAGGGGCGGCGCTGCGGCTGGACCCCGTCGTTGAGGTACGCCGACGCGTGGTAGTTGAGCTGCGACAGCATGACGTCGCGCAGCGACACGTCCACTTGCCCGCCGGTGCCGGAGATGATCTTGGCCAACAGCCCCAGCGCCGCGGTCATTCCGGTGGAGTTGTCGGCTGAGGAGTAACCCGGCAGCGTTGGCGGTCCGTCCGGGTCGCCGGTCAAGGCGGCGGTGCCGACGCCGGCCTGGACCACGTAGTCGAAGGCCGGGTCGTCGCCGCCGTGCAGGCCGAATCCGGTGATCGCCACGCAGACGATCCGCTCGTTGTGCCGTCGCAGCCGCTCGTAGGTCAGGCCCAGTCGGCGGATGGCCGACGGCTTCAGGTTCACCAGCAGCGCATGGGATTCCGCGACCAGCTCACCCAGGCGTTGCTGTCCCGCGTCGGAGTTGAGGTCCAGGCAGATGCTCGACTTGTTGCGGTTGAGGCTGGCGAAGTAGGCGGGACCTACACCCCGCGAGATCTCCCCGCCGCGCGGCTCGATCTTGGTGACCTCGGCGCCCAGGTCGGCGAGCAGCATGGTGGCGTAGGGGCCGGCCAGCATGGTGCCGACCTCGAGGATGCGTATCCCCGCCAGCGGTCCGGCGGATGTCGCCGTCAACGCAATTCCGTTGCGAGCGACGCGATCATCTCGCGGGTGCGGCGTTTGGAGGCGACGAGCTCGTCCCGATTGTCGCCGATGGGCAGCAACCGGACCGACAGATCGGTCACGCCGGCGTCGGCGAAGCGGCGCATCCGGGCCAGAATCTGCTCCGCGTCGCCGGCCGCGCACAGATCGCCGACGTCGCGGGCGTCGCCGCGTTCGAGCAGGCGCTGGTAGTTGGGCGACACCTCGGCCTCGCCCAGGATGCGGTTGGCCCGCTCCTTGGCCTCGTCGACTTGTGCGGGCGCACAAAGGCATACGGGGATACCCGCGACGATTCGCGGGGCGGGGCGCCCGGCGTCCGCGGCGGCCTTGGTGATCTTCGGCGCGATATGGTCACCGATCGCGCGCTCGTCCGCCATCCACAGCACCGTGCCGTCGGCGAGTTCGCCGGCAAGCTGCAGCATCACCGGCCCAAGCGCGGCGACCAGAACCGGCATCGGGGTATCGGCCCCGATCGCCAGGGGATTGTGGACGCTGAACGAATCGTTCTCGACGTCAACCGGTCCCGGCCCGGCCATGGCGGCGTTGAGCACCTGCAGGTAGTCGCGGGTGTAGCCGGCCGGCTTCTCATAGGGCAAACCGAGCATGTCCCGGATGATCCAGTGGTGCGACGGCCCGACGCCCAGCGCCAGCCGTCCACCGGTGACGGCATGCACCGAGAGAGCCTGGCGGGCAAGGGCAATGGGGTGCTGGGCTTGCAGCGGAACCACCGCGGTGCCGAGCTCGATGCGCGAGCTGTGGGCGGCCATCAACGACACCATCGTCAGGCAGTCGAAGTCGTCGGGCACCTGTGGCATCCACGCGGTGTCCAGACCCGCGGATTCGGCCCATTCGATATCGGCGGCAAGCTTGTTCACCTTACGGGCCATATCGCCACGTTCGGCGCCGATCATTACTCCGACGCGCACTGTTCCTCTTTTTCTGCAACGGGTTCGGGGGTGCCGGTGAGCGCGCGGATCTCGCGCACCAAGTCGTCCAGCGATGTCCCGGTGGGGAATACCGCGGCGGCGCCGGCGGACAGCAGCTTGGGCACGTCGGCGTGCGGGATCGTGCCCCCGACCACGACGGCGATGTCGGCGGCGTCGGCGGCCCGCAACGCTTCGATGGTGCGCGCGGTGAGTGCCAGGTGGGCACCGGACAGGATGCTCAAGCCCACGACCGCCACGTCCTCCTGGACGGCGATCGAGGCGATGTCCTCGATGCGCTGCCGGATGCCGGTGTAGATCACCTCGAAGCCGGCGTCGCGCAGCGTGCGGGCGACGATTTTGGCGCCGCGGTCATGCCCGTCCAAGCCGGGCTTGGCGACCAGAATTCGGGCGGCCACTAGAACACCACCGGTTGCTGGAACTCGCCCCACACCGCCTTGAGCGCGGAGACCATTTCGCCGACCGTGCAGTACGCGTTGGCACAGTCGATCAGCTTGTGCATCAGATTGTCGTCTCCTTCGGCGGCACGCGATAGGGCCGCAAGGCTGGATTGGACTGCGGCCGAATCCCGTTCGGCCTTCACCTTGGATAGCCGCTTGAGCTGAAGGTCGCGGCCCTCGGCGTCCAGCTCGTACGTCACGACATCCGGTTCGGGTTCGTCGGTCACGAACCGGTTGACGCCGACAACCGGCCGGACGCCGGCTTCGATGTCCTGATGCACCCGGTAGGCCTCGTCAGCGATCAGGCCCTGCAGATAGCCGTCCTCGATCGCGTGCACCATGCCCCCGTGCCGCTCCAGGTCATCCATGATCTCGATGATGCGGGCTTCGGTGGCGTCGGTCAGCGCCTCCACAAAGTACGACCCGCCAAGCGGGTCGGCCACGCTGGCCACGCCGGTCTCGTGCGCGAGAATTTGCTGGGTCCGCAGGGCCAGGGTGGTGGTTTCCTCGGTGGGCAATGCGAACGGCTCGTCCCAGGCCGCGGTGAACATCGACTGCACGCCGCCCAACACCGCGGCCATGGCCTCGTAGGCCACCCGCACGATGTTGTTGTGGGCCTGCGGCGCATACAGCGACGCGCCGCCACAGACGCAGCCGAAGCGGAACATCGCCGCCTTGGCCGTTGTCGCCCCGTAGCGCTCCCGCACGATTGTGGCCCAACGGCGGCGCCCCGCACGGTATTTGGCGATCTCCTCGAAGAAGTCCCCGTGGGTGTAGAAGAAGAACGAGATCTGCGGGGCGAACTGGTCGATCGTCATCCGGCCCCGCTGCACCACGGTGTCGCAATAGGTGACCCCGTCGGCCAGGGTAAACGCCATCTCCTGCACCGCGTTCGCCCCGGCGTCGCGAAAGTGCGCACCCGCCACCGAGATCGCGTTGAACCTCGGAACCTCGGCAGCGCAGAACTCGATGGTGTCGGCGATCAGCCGCAGCGACGGCTCCGGCGGCCAGATCCACGTTCCGCGCGACGCGTACTCCTTGAGAATGTCGTTTTGGATGGTGCCGGTCAGCTTCGCCCGCGGCACGCCCTTCTTCTCGGCGGCCGCGACGTAGAACGCCAGCAGGATCGCCGCCGTCCCGTTGATCGTCATGCTCGTGCTGAGCTTGTCCAACGGAATGCCGTCGAACAGGATCTCGAAGTCGGCCAGGGTGTCCACCGCGACGCCGACCCGCCCGACCTCCTCGCCGAACTCCGCGTCGTCGGAGTCGTATCCACACTGGGTCGGCAGGTCCAGTGCCACCGACAGACCGGTGCCCCCTTGTTCGAGCAGGTAGCGATACCGGCGGTTGGATTCCTCGGCGGTGCCGAATCCCGAGTATTGGCGGAAGGTCCAGAGCTTGCCGCGGTACCCGGACGCGAAGTTACCGCGGGTGAAGGGGAACTCCCCCGGCTGCGGAGGCTCCGCGCTTACATCCGCCGGCCCGTATGCGGGCCGCAGCGGGATACCAGACGGAGTGTGGGCCGTATTATCCATCGATGAATAACGTACTTGCAAAAAAAGAGAATGCCAATACCACACGCTTGACCTGGTCGAATACCCACGCCGGCCGCGCTTGCGCCCCGAGGCGCTACGTCCGGCAGAGGATTTCGCCGTGAGGGATGGCGATCCAGCCGTCGGGCGCGGCCGCCCAGGCGCGCCACGCCGCGGAGATCTCCTCGAGCTGCGCCGGACCGGCGAGACCCAGATCCACCAGGTCGCGTGCGATCCGCGAGTGCAGGATCCGCTCGGCCCACATGTCGCCCCACCATTCGCGCGTCGCGGGCGTCGCGTAGCACCAGACGCTGCCGGTGGGCGTGACATCGGCGAAACCCGCCCGCTGGGCCCAGGACAACAACCGCCGCCCGGCATCGGGCTCGCCGCGGTTGGCACGAGCGGCCCGCCGGTAGATGTCGCGCCACAGATCCAGCGCGGGCAACTCCGGGAACCAGACGAACCCCGCGTAGTCGGCGTCCCGGGCCGCCACGACGCCGCCCGGCGCGCACACGCGTTTCATCTCCCGCAGCGCGCCGACGGGGTCGGCGACGTGTTGCAGCACTTGGTGCGCGTGCACGACGTCGAATGTGCCGTCCGGGAAGTCGAGGCGGTGCACGTCGGCCGTCGCGAACGACACGTTCGACATGCCACGTTGCTCGATCTCGGCGCGGGCCACGTCGAGGACGTCGGTCGACTGGTCGACGGCGGTCACCGGTCCCGGTGCGACACGCGCGGCCAGGTCGGCGGTGATCGTCCCGGGTCCACAGCCGATATCGAGCACAGACAACCCCGGCTTCAGGCGGGGCAGCAGGTAGGCCGCCGAGTCCTCCGCGGTGCGTCGCTGGTGACTCCGGAGCACCGATTCGTGGTGTCCGTGCGTGTAGGTGGCCCCGCGTTCGTCGGTCATCCCCGAAGCCTACCGACTGATTCACAGTATGAAACGTCCGTCTCACTATATGAGAACTAGTCGACGGGGACGTCGAGGATCGGGCGGTCGACCGCCGCGCCGGGGCCGTCGAAATGCCACCACTCCCCGGAATATGCCGACAGCCCGCCGTACGTCATGGCGTTCCGCAGGGAGGCACGGTTCGCCTGGGCGTCGGCGCTGACGCCCTGGGTTGCGAAAGCGTTTGCGCGCGACGAGAAGTCATCGAAGTCGGTGCCCATGTCGGCGAGGCAGAGCCCGTCCGCATGCTGCCCGGACGCGCACGGCTGCTGCGTCGTCGTGAACGTCACATCCACCGAGCGCCCCGATTCGTGGCTGTGCGCAAACTGGCCGGGGCGCGCGACCCACGCCGGGTTCGGGACGACGCTGAACATCTTGACCTGGACGTCGTGGGGCCGATAGCAGTCCCAGAACACCAGGAGGTGACCCTGCGGGCGTAGCGCGCTGGCGGCCGTCGCCAGCCCTGACGCCATCGACTGGTGCACCAGACAGCGGGCGTCGGACGGGTACAGCTGCGTATGGGTGAAGTTGTTGGTCGTCGCGTAGCGCAGGTCGATGATGGCGTCGGGGACCACATTGCGGACGTCGACGAACCCGGCCGCCCGCGCCGCGTCACTGACGGGCGGGACATCGGGGGCCGCCTGGGCGGTCCGGTCCCAGGAAACCGCGACCAACCCCGCGACGACCGTTAACGCAAGGGCGGGGTGCAAAAGACGCATCCGGTCATTGTCGCGGTTGGCCACGCCGAATCGCGCTATCCGCTAGGCGATGTCGCCCTCGACGTAGCGTTGCAGGTTCGGCGCGATCGCCGCCACCACCTGGTCGTCGGGCATCGACGCGATCGGTTCGATCTTCCAGACGTAGCGCAACAACGCGAAGCCGATCAACTGGGTGGCGATCAGCCCGCTGCGCCGCAGTCGTTCGTCCTCGTCGGCCCCCAGGCTGGAGCCGCCGATCAGGCCGCGCTCGACGATCAGCCGCAGCTTCTCTCGCGTCTTGTCTTCATGGGCGGCGGTCAGCACCACCGCGCGCAGGATCGGACCGACCTCCTCGTCGGCCCAGGTGCCCAGCACCGTGCGGATCAGTTGCCGACCCAGGTCGGCCTTGGGCGTCGCCCAGGTCGCGGCCACCGCGTCGAGCCACTTCTGCGGCGGCGTGGTGGCAGCATCGAGCAGGCCCTCCTTGGAGCCGAAGTAGTGGTAGATGAGGGCCGGGTCGACGTCCGCGGTCCGGGCGACGGCACGAATGGCCGTGCCGGCCCAGCCGTGTTCGGCGAATTCGTCGCGAGCGGCGGCCAGGATGCGCGCCGCCAGCACGCCGCGCTCGTCGCGCGGCCCCGGGGTGATCGGTCGCTTCGGCACCGTCTCACCATACCGGAAGTCTCAACTTGCGTTGAAACTAATTTCAACGTAGCGTGAAACTGTGACGACGCTCAACGGCCCGCAGACCACCGGCCGGGAATACCGGAACCTCAGCGAGCCGCGGTACGCGGCGCGCACCGACATCAACACCGCGATCAAAATGCGCGACGGCACAACGCTTTTGGCCGACGTGCACCGGCCCGATGCCGACGGTCGCTTCCCCGCACTGTTGGCCGCCTCACCGTATCCGCGGCAGATGCAGGATCTCGGCGCGCCGGCGGGGTTCGTCGAGGCCGGTAGGACGGACTTCTGGGTGCCGCGCGGCTACGTGCACGTCATCGCCAACCTGCGCGGGACCTGCGGCTCCGAAGGCACTTTCGACTTCTTCGACGCCCAGGAACGCCGGGACGTGCACGACCTGGTGGAGTGGGTCGCGGCCCAGCCGTGGTGCGACGGAAACGTCGGGATGATCGGCATCAGCTACTTCGCGATGACCCAGCTGGAGGCGGCCGTGGAGCGGCCGCCCCACCTCAAAGCGATATTTCCCCTTGCCGTGACGAGCGATCTGTACGAGGGCGCCAACCACCACGGGCTGTTGAGTTCGTCTTTCATCACACCATTTCTCGCCATGATGGGCCTGACCTCCGAGCGCAGCGACAAGCTGTGGCGCAGCAAGCCAGTCGGGTTGGCGCGGCGCGTGCTGAACAGTCCGGGCGTGCACAAGAAATTCGAGACCATGAACGGCGAGGCGGCGGTCACCATGCTGCGACAGCTGCTCAGGCTGCCACACAATCCCCACCCGTGGGACGAACTGTGGCAGGAGGCAGCGGTCAAGCACCCGACGCGCGACGAGTGGTGGCAAGAGCGAAACCTGTTGCCGCTGCTCACCGAAATCGACATCCCGGTCTACCTCGGGTGTGACTGGCAGAACGTGCCGTTACACCTGCCCTCGACGTTCGCCAGCTGGAGCGGGTTGTCGCACAACACACGCGTGCGGATGGGCATGCTCGGCGAGTTCGGGCTCACCTGGCCATGGGAAAGCATGCACATCGAGGCGCTGGCCTGGTACGACCATTGGCTGAAGGGCCGCGACACCGGGATCACCGACGGGCCGCCGATCCGCTACTTTTTGCCCGGCGCCGACGAGTGGCGAACCGCCGACACCTGGCCGCCGTCACAGGCCCCGCATCGCGAATTGGCCCTGCGTGCCGACGGCGGTCTGGACGCCGACGAGGGTGATCCGGGCAGCCGCGAATTCATGGTGTTGGGCTCCGGCCTGGGCCGCGTCAAACCCAGCGAGGTCGACCCACCGTCGAGACTGGCCTGGACCAGCGCGGTGCTGAGCCAGGACATCGACGTCGTCGGCGACATCGAGCTGCGCCTCGTCGCGTCGGCGACGGCGATCGACACCGCCTGGATGCCGATGCTGCAGGACGTGGCCCCCGGCGGGGGAACGACCGATGTGACCGCGGGCTGGTTGCGCGCCAGCCTGCGCGAGGTCGACGAAGCGGCCAGCCGCCCCGGCGCGCCGGTGCTGCCCTGCCGCAACCCGCAAGCGGTGCCGCTCGGAGAGGATGTCGAGTACCGAATTCCGTTGGTCCCCAACGCCCGACGGTTCAAGGCGGGCCATCGCATTCGCCTGACGCTGACCAGCGACGACCAGGACCCCTCGGTGCCGGCGATCATGAACTTCCGGCATGCCGGCGTCGGTACGTCCAGCCTGAACACGGTGCGCTCGTCGTCGCGGCTACTGTTGCCGGTGCTCGGGTAGCTAGCGCCCCAGGTGAGCAGGGAAAGCGCTTGCACGGTGGCCAGGGGCGGGATCGAACCGCCGACCTTCCGCTTTTCAGGCGGACGGGATAGCTACTGAACTGCGGTTTATTTGGGGCTGTGCGCCGTATACGCCGCATTGAGCTGCGCTGACGTATTCAGGCTGTCCGGCGAACGGACATAAACCGGACACGGTGCTTGCACTCCTGACCAGGAGCTTCAGCGCTGCCGTTTGCGTTATGGGCAGCTTCGAGGCTCCGGGGAGCAGGCACCCCAATGCCCAGAATCGCATCATCAGCCACCGGACCGACAACGTCGACGAACGGCGCGACAACCGCATCCGAACAGCCGCCATGCAGGCTCGGTTCTGCCGGCGCCTCGGAGGACGGGAGGGCGCGAACGCCCGAGGCCGTCAGGCCGCAGGGCGGGAGAGCGCCAGCGGTCGGCCGTACGTCAACCGAGGCGCCGAGCCTCAACCCGGCCACTGCCGGCGGGCTTGTTATATGTGCCGAAAATGTCCGCAAGTCGGTTGACGACGGGATCGCGACCGGCGAGCTGCGGGCGATCGACGCACTGGGGCTGCGGTTCCCGAGTCCCGAGATGGTCGCCGCGGCTGCGGCATTATTCGAGCCAGCGCCACCGTGGGCGGCTGGTCCTGGGCGTCGCGGGGTCGAACCTGAGTCCGGACGGTTCCGCATCAGTGTCGGTCCTGGCGTGGTGCGGCTCGGGTGGACCAATCCAGTCCGTGCCGAAAAGACCGCCGAACGGGCGGTGGGTCATCACCAACGCGACGTTGACGACGCCAAGTTCCATGTCCGGAATGAACTCAAACACAATGCCGGGCACGGTGGTCAGGCCGTCGTGTCTTCGACACGACGGAGTCCTGCGGACAGCGACCGAGCTGGTACCTGCGGTGTCATCACAGAGTGGTCCAGGAAATCACGATCGTCGATGTGCCGTACTTTCGCCGAGCTGGACTACAGCCCGTTGGTGGAATCTGGCCGCGTCCCCGCTATGGTCACACTCACTTATCCCGGGCACTGGGAGGTCGTCGCCCCGCATGGAGCCAGCGTCAAGCGGCACATGGTGTTGTGGCGCAAACGCTTTCAACGGGAGTATGGCGAACCCGCTCGCTACATCTGGAAATTGGAATTTCAGCGGCGCGGTGCACCCCACATTCACCTATGGATGGCACCTCCGATGTCGCCCGGTCGATCAGGCCTGGGCTTCTCTCAGTGGCTGTCCGAAGCGTGGTCTCTGGTCGTTGACCATCCCGACCCGGTGCAGAAAGCTCGCCATCGGCTCGCCGGAACCGCCATCGACGTGCGCAACGGGCTGAAAGCCTGCGACCCCAAGCGGCTCGCCGTCTACTTCACCAAGCACTCATCACCAAACCTGAACGGCGACAAGGAATACCAGCACGTAGTGCCCGAATTGTGGCGGCGGCCCGGCTGCGGCCCCGGCCGGTTCTGGGGTGTGTACGGACTCAAGAAGGCCATCGCTGTCGTCGAAGTCGCCCAGGATGCGTACCTGGCTGCTCGGCGGATCGTGCGACGCTGGTCACGTAGCCAGGCAGTGTACGGCGATTCGGCCAGCCGCTTCCCTACTGCCATGGTGCCGCGCAAGGCCACGCTCCTGGTCCCGCGCGTCAACCGCGATACCGGCACTGTGACGTACCGGCGGGTCCGCCGACGACGAACGCTCTGCAATCAAGGCGGCCTGGCCGGCGGATATGCCCTCGTGAATGACGGTCCAGCGTTCGCCGTCAAGCTTGCGCTCGCAATCACGTAGGCGCCGACCTCGTATTGGCCGCGCGATGCTTACCTCCAGCGTAAAAATGTCTGGACGACGCCTTTCAGTTCGGCGGTCTTGTCCTTGGCGGCACCGGTTAGATCGATTGCCCTGTCCTTGACCGCGTCGGCCAAATCCGTGGCCTTGCCCTTGGCTGTCGCGGCGCCCTCTGTTCCCGTTGCCCGCACTTTGTCCACGGCTTCGCCCACGGCCTGGCGCCACCGCTTCGCATCGGTGGCCGCGTCGTCCGACTCGATGCCAAGGCGGTCGCGAAAAGCCACCACACCCGTCGCAATCTCGTTGCTCGACCGCACGGCCGCAGGTGCGTCGCGTGGATTGAGCAGTACTTTGGAATTCGCGTTGCGGACCGTCTCGTTCATTTGGGTCAGTAAGCGGGCGGTGCTGCTCGAGATGAGGTCCAGCCGCTTCTGACGGGCCTCAGTCAGCCCCAGCCGGTGACTGTTGAGATCCTCGGGAGCGGAATCGAGCACCCGATCGAGTTCCAGCACGGCCACCCCCGTCGTGGAGCTGGAAGCAGCGCGCGATGACCGCCAGCCACTCGCGCACCTTGGGCTCGGCCTCCTTGCTGGCCTTGGCAATCTTGCCGAGGTCGGCCTTCTTCTCCAGAGTCTCGGCGATGGCGTCAAGTTGGCGTATTGCGTACGCCTGCGTCCGCGCGAGCACCAATGAGCCCGACTGGATCTTCGACCAAGTGATCTCCGAAACCCGCCCGACCTGGTCGCGCACGGCGAGCGCTTCCTCTATGACTAGGCCGGCGCACCCTGACGGGACGCGAACTATCAAGAAGCTACCCGCGCCGGCGTCGCTGGACGGCATTCTCATAACGCCGCGGACTCGCTGGCCACGGAATTCAGCTCAGCGCCTGTGAAACCTGATTCTTTCGGGTGTGGCGATACGGCGAGTACGGATCTTAGGGTTTGAACATGGCCTCTCCGTCACCACATTCCAGTCCACTGCAACGACGACCGCCAGCCTGGCAACGTTGGGTGCTTAATGCACTGCACGGCTTCGACAGGCGCATCATCGACGACTGGGCAGCGCTTATGAGCAACCACCTCCAACGGTCCGGTGGTGCCACCCCAATGCGGACCGCTCAATACACCGTCGATGCGCTGCTCTACGTGGACAGGCTTCGGTCAGCGACTGCGGTGCTTGCTTCACACGGCAATCCTGCAGGGCGCCACCAACTGGCCGATGCCGCTCTCGACTTGAAGTCTGCTGTCGACGGCTTATGTGAAGCACGAGACCAGCTATTGAAAGCTGCTGGCGCCGAACGGGTTACCTACGATTAGCGTCGGGAAATCGACATTGTGACGCAGACCCCGGCGCCTGCCACCTTTTCGTAACTTTCGTAACTATGCTACGATCAGTCGCGTTCCGAGGGTGAGGTGAAAGGAAGTGAGACCCATGAGCACCGCCTCCGCGGAGATTGTCAGCCCGGTTCCGGCCGATGCCGATGGGCTTGCCGATGTCCTGAGCTTCATCGAGGCGCACGAAGCCCGTCACGGGACCTCTCCTGAGCCTGCATTCTTCCTGTCCGGTGCGAGCGAACACGATCGCGTCGAACTGACCGAACAGCTTCACGAGGTCCTCAAGCGTGCCGTCCACGCCCTCAGCCACGGCCAGTCGATCAGCATCCTGACCCGTGACCAGGAAATCTCCACCCAGCAGGCCGCCGAGATCCTCGGCCTGAGCCGCCCCACGGTGGTCCGCCTCATCCAGAACGGCGAGTTAGACGCGCACGTGCCCGGCGCGGTCCGACGCAAGCTGCGGCTTGCTGATGTCCTTGCCTACCGCGAGGAACTTCACGCTCGACGCAACCAGTTCATCACCGAGAGTTCGGCGGAGTTCGCGGACGCCGACGCCGACGAGGTCGCCGAGTTACTCGCCGAGGCGAAACGCAAGCGTTGACCGTCGGCGGCGTCTGAAAGACTCGCCCACGTGTATCGCGCTGTCCTCGACACCTGCGCCCTCGTGCCGAGCCTTCAGCGTGACTTCCTGCTGCAGTTGGCCACCGAGGAGGCTTACGCGCCCATCTGGGGATCTGGGATTCTCTTCGAGCTGGACTACATACTCGCCGGCCTGCACGACAGGCGCGGGATCAGCGATAGCGCAAGGCGCCGACAGCACCTTTTCGACCAGCTGAAGCAGGCGTTTCCGGGCTCAGAGGTTCACGCACCCAAAGACCGCGAGTACAGCTACGGACTCAACGATCCCGATGACGGCCACGTCGCCCACGCGGCGATCATCGGCAAAGCCGACGCCATCGTCACCGACGATCGCCGGGCCGGGTTCAGCACAGCCGGCGTGCTCGCGGAGGCCGATATCGAGACTGTGCACCCACATCAGTTCGCAGCCAACACAGTGTCAGCGCACCCGCATGCAGGAGTACGGGCGTTGCGAGAGATGTCGAATCGCCGAACCAACCCGCCGCAGACCCCGGAACAGATCCTCGACCTGCTGGTGACACAGCACAACATGACCGAGGTCGCCGAGATCCTGCTGCCGCTGCTGGCGGAAGACACCCGGTGTCCCGGCTGACCAACCTCGATCAACTTCACACGACTGAAATTGACACGCCGAAGACCGGACAAATCAAACTATCCACCGAGTGCATGACCCGTGCCTATGCAGGTAGAACGTGTGGCCAGAGCCGGGATCGAAGCGGGTACGAACTCAAACTCGACCCGGTTGCGTCCAGCAGAGCGGTGTACCGGGACCGAACCCTGCTCACCGCCCTGCGCCAAGGCGCAGGACTTCACTACGTCAACGGCACGAACGGTGTGAAAGATCTCGACGTGTACACCTTCTACGCGGCGGACCCGAGCGTCGGGTATCCATACCGCCGCGGAGGTGTCGAGGACTTCGGAGAGTCAGAGCACGGCCGGCACCCCGACGAACACGAGTTCGTCGGACGGCGTGTGAACCTGCTCGGCCGGACCCTCCAAGGTCGGCCTTCAGCCGATCCCGTAGCCGCTGTACGCAGCTATCTCCTTGCGGGCGCCACGGCGACCGCCAAGGAGCTCGCCAAGAAGGCGGTGGTGGCGATCGATCCGGGGAGTGAGGTTCAGCCAGGTGGTGTGGCCCGTGCTATGAGAGCTACTGCTCCGGCCCCGCCAACGAACACGGTGGAGCACGGAACCGTTCCCTCGTCGGGTGCGTCTAGCAGGTATGGAGGAGTACGCAGAGGAACTGGCTGAACTGGTCTCGCCCGACGCCGCCGCGATGGAGGAGGACGATCTGGTCCAGATATCGGCGCCCCTTCCGCAACTCGCCGCTCCAGAGCAAAGCGCCGAGCTTCGTGGCCCTTACGCTGCGGAGGTGACCTCGCCACACCTGGACCAGATCGTCGCTCGACTAGCAGCGCAAACCAGCAGACCCGAAGCAACGACGCAGGCGGACATCTACGCGCTGCTCACCCAGGCCGACATCGGACTAGGAACCGATGAGGTGGCGACGATGGAGGCCCAAGTCGGCGACGGGACCCGCCGCCGGATCGATGTCGAGATCGGCCAGTGCGTCATCGAGGTCAAGAAGAACCTGCACGCCGCGGACCTCGCAGCCGCTGAAGAGCAGCTAGCCGGATATGTCGCCCAGAGGACCCAGGCGCTCGGCCGGTACGTGGGCATCCTCACTGACGGCCGCGAATGGAGGCTCTACCACCTCGACAACGGCGCGCTGGAACTGGTGTCCACCCACACGCTCAGCGTGCAGAACCCGGACAGCGATGAACTCCTCGTCTGGCTGGAATCGGTGATGTCCACACTGAGCGCCATCCAGCCCGTTCCCGAAGAGATCGAGCGGCGGCTCGGCGCCGAGTCGCCGGCACACATGCTCGACGCCGCCGAGCTGCAAGCCATCTACGATGCCAACAAGGACGACAACGAGGTCCAGCTCAAACGCCAGCTCTGGGCGAAGCTGCTCCGCGCGGCACTCGGCGAAGACTTTGTAGACAGCGAAGAGCTGTTCATCAACCACACCCTCCTGGTAACCACCGCCGAGTTGATCGCCCACGCCGTCCTCGGCTTCGATGTCGGTCCGACCGGCACACTCACCGCACGGGAGATCACCAGCGGCGCCGAGTTCGCCAACGCCCGCATTCGAGGTGTCGTGGAGGCCGACTTCTTCGACTGGGTCACCGACACCCCGACCGGCGAGTCGTTTGTCCGCAATCTGGGGCGGCGAGTATCTCGATTCGATTGGCGCACCGTCGAACACGACGTGCTCAAGGTGCTCTACCAGTCCGTCATCACCCAGGAGACCCGCGAGAGTCTCGGCGAGTACTACACCCCCGACTGGCTCGCCGACCGCATGGTGCACGCGTTCGTTACCGACGCGTTGAATTCGGTGGTTGCCGACCCCAGCTGCGGCAGCGGCACGTTCCTGTTCCACGCCGTGCGGCACTTCCTCGCCGCCGCCTCCGAAGCCGGTATCGACATCGACGACGCGGTGCAGCAGGCCACGCACCACGTTGTCGGCATCGATGTGCACCCCGTCGCTGTGACCCTTGCGCGCGTCACCTACCTGCTCGCATTGGGGCGCGAGAACATCACCTCCGGCGGTCGGAAGGACCTGACCGTGCCGGTCTATCTCGGCGACTCGATTCAGTGGCGCCAGGAAGCCGACATCTTCAGCAGCGAGGCGGTCCGAGTACGCACCGACGAGGCCGACATCGCGGGCGGCAGTGGACTGTTCACCCTGGACCTCCTGTTTCCGCGCAGCGTGCTGAAGAACGCCACCGAGTTCGATTACCTAGTTTCCGACATGGCTGATCGAGCGCTGGTTACCGAACCCTCCAATGCCGGGAAGGCGGTCCTACCCGTCCTGAAGAGTCGGGGCATCGCGCCCGATGGCAAGGACGGAAAGATGCTCGCCGAGACCTTCTCGAACCTATGCACCTTGAGAGCCCAAGGCCGCAACCATATTTGGGGCTACTACGTCCGAAACCTGATCCGTCCCCTCTGGCTGGCCGAACCCGACAACCGGGTGGACGTCCTGATCGGCAACCCACCGTGGCTGCGCTACAACAAGATGACCGGCCCGATGCAGGTACAGTTCCGTGCCCTGTCACGGGAGCGCAACCTGCTCACCGGCGCTCTGGGGGCGTCGGGCCGCGACCTTGCGACTCTCTTCGTGGTCCGCGCCGTCGAGCTGTACCTACGCCGTGGGGGCGAGTTCGCGTTCGTCATGCCTCACGGGGTCTTGAGTCGCAGCCCCCACACCGGTTTCCGGAGCGGTGACTGGCGCAGCGATACCGGCAACCACCTCACGGTCGAGTTCGGTGAAAGCTGGGATTTGAAGGGCGCCGACACCGCAACGGGCTTCCCCATCCCGTGCTGTGTCGTCCACGGGAAGCTCTCGGAGTCGATCGGCAAGATGCCCGCGACCACCCTTGCGTGGGCGGGGCGGTTGTCTCGCGCCGACGTCCCGTGGTCGGTGGCATCGGAGAAGCTCACCACCGGTCCCTCGGCGGTGCGGGTCCTCGACCACGGTGTCGTGGTGCCGGAGAGCCCGTACAAGGAGCGGTTCCGCCAGGGCGC
The DNA here is from genome assembly GCF_010731595.1 of Mycobacterium seoulense. Lineage (NCBI taxonomy): Bacteria > Bacillati > Actinomycetota > Actinomycetes > Mycobacteriales > Mycobacteriaceae > Mycobacterium > Mycobacterium seoulense. The sequence goes on from NZ_AP022582.1 coordinate 3,516,312, forward strand.
GATCATCGTACCTAAGGTGCTGCTATTCGTTGAAGATGCACCAGCCGGACCACTCGGACCGGGTGCGGGCCGTCGCGACGTCACCTCTGCGCGCAGCCGCCTGGAGAAGTTGCCGTGGAAAGACTGCGATTCGCTTCGAGCGAACGTGGAGACGCGCTTCATCCACCCCATCTACCTCGGGGAACAGGTTTTACCCTTCCGGACGACCGAACCGAAGGAAGCAGTTCTACCGATCACCAAGACCTCAATCATGTCCGCAGATGAAATCGAGCTCCACGGAGGTTTGCAGGCGTGGTGGTCCGAAGCCGAGACGGTGTGGGAGCGGCACCGACCAGCGCGTGAGACCAAGCCGCTGCGCGAGCGAATGGACTACCACGCGCAGCTCTCCTCGCAGTTACCCATCGCGCCGACCAGAGTCGTCTACACCGCCTCCGGTAACACGATTGCGGCGGCCATCGTCCGTGATGATCGGGCGGTCATCGAGCACAAGTTGTACTGGGCTCCGTGCCTGGTCGAAGGAGAAGCCCACTACCTGACGGCGATTCTGAACTCCGCTCCGATCCTTGCCAATGTGCAGCCGCTACAAGCGGTGGGGCTGTTCGGACCCCGCGACTTCGACACGCACTTGTTCACTGCGCCGTTCCCCACATATGACGATGAGGTGAGTCTGCACGTTCAGCTGGCCGAGCTCGGTAAGCAGGCCGAGACCGAAGCCGCCACGGTTGACATCAGCGGCGCCAACACGTTCCAGCAAGCCCGGACCAAAGTCCGCGAACACCTGACGGATACCGGCACCGAGGCTGCCATCGTCGAGGCGGTGACCGAGCTCCTTCTCACAGTGGCCGCCGAATCCTGACTCACGGGATTTCCGGCCCGTGCGCGGCCGAAGAGCATCGCACGGCGCGGCTAGCTGGCCTTGTCTGCGCCGCTGGATACGCTCCACCTTGACGGGGAGGAGCATCACGTGACACGCAAGGAGGAACTGCGCAAGCAGGTGGACTACCCGTCGGACCCGCACACCCGCCTCAAGCACGCCTTCTACCGTCGGTACATCGCGTGCTGGATGGGCAAGGTTCTGCAGGGCAGGTGGGCCAAGCCGGGAACGATCATCGACGGATTCGCCGGTTCCGGGATGTACTCCGATGGCCTCGACGGCAGCGCGATCATGATTGCGAAGCTGTTCCGCGAACACATCTGCCGCCCGAACTTCGAGCCGCTCACCTACGTGACGAACGACCTGGACCCCCGCCGCTGCGAAGGCCTGGGCGGGCGCATGAAAGCTCTTCCGGCAGACGACCGGATCCATCACGTACCGGTCGGACCGAAGAAGTTCGAGGACATCGTTGCCGACGTGCGGACGCAACACGCTCCACCGGGAACACAGACTCTGTGGATTATTGACCCCTACGGACTGAAGCAGATCCCGTGGTCCATCGTCTCGGAGATCGTGAAGGTGCCCAAGAACGACGCCGTGATCACGTTCATGGCCGACGAAGCTCACCGGTACCGCACCAACCCGGCGATGGTCTCGGTGATGAACGGCCTCTACGGCGACGACTCGTGGCAGACCATTCCCGACGGTCTCAGCACAGCGCAGTCCAAGGCCGCGCTCGTAAAGCTCTATTGCGACAAGCTGGAAGCGCTCGGATGCCACGCCTCATCGTTCGACGTCGACGTCGCACGCCGGTACACCCGGTACTCGCTGATCTTCGCAACTCATCATCAGGCGGGCCTCGAATGCTGGAACTCCGCCAAGTGGTCTGCGGACCCCACGAGCGGCCGCGGGGCCAGCGCCGCTACGGCGTTTCAGCCGAGCCTGCTTGAACCCGACATAGAGCCCTTGATCGACGACTTCCGGAAGCGCGTCGGTATTCACGACTTCACCGAACTGGTCAACCAGGCGCAAATTCTCGGTCACACGGAACCGCACGTGCGCAGCGCTCTCGACGAGCTGTTCCGGGAAGGGCTTGTGGTCCGGCTGTCTCCCGCCGAGACGCCGAAAAAGGCACCGTGGCCAGCCACAAGCCGTATCCGAATCTTCGAGGCGGGACCGGATGACGGAGGAGACGTCATCGAGGCTTAACCCGTTGCCGCGCTGGGCATCTCATCCCACAGCTGCCCTTCGAGTTCTCGGCCGGCGGCCTTTGGGGTGCGGCCGCCCCACTGCTTGAAGAAGAAGGGGACCTCGGCCTCGGTGCACGCATCACGGATGCCCTGCGCCCACGACAGCTGCATAGGCCGGTACCGCAGCCCGCTCTCGCCGCCGGCGATCACCCAGCCGATGCCGGTGAGGTCGATCCCGTCGAGCGGCCCGAGCAGCGGCTCACACGACAAGAAGCGGACGGCGGCTGGCACCTCGCGGAGATGGTCGACGCGCGGTAGCGCGTCGGCGTTCTCCACCGATACGCCCATCCAGAGGTTGTCCGGCCAGTCCAGCTTGTCAGCCACCCGCCGCAGCCGCAGGCTCCGCTTCGTGAGCACCTGGTAGGTGTGCTGCGGGGTGTCACGGCAGACGTCGAACACGTCGCGGATGAAGTCGATCGGCACGCGGGCGTGGAACAGGTCGGACATCGAGTTGACGAACACGACGCGGGAGTTGCGCCAGCGCCGCGGTTCGTCGAGGGCCTGCGGGTGGACCGTGATGCCGAACCCGGGGCCGGAGGTGCGCGGGTCGCCGTCCTGCTGGTACTTCGCTGAGCCCATCGCCTTGAGGCGCTTGGCCAGGGTCATCGCGTAGCAGTGGTCGCAGCCGGCGGACACACGGTCGCAGCCGGTCACGGGGTTCCAGGTTGCCTCGGTCCACTCGATCGCCGAACGGTCCGCCATCGCACGCTCCCCTCAGCTGCGGATTCTTGCTGTCGCCGCCACTCTATGGTCAGGTACCGACGAGTCGCACAGGGCCATTGTTGCCGGTGTGTCGGGAGTGGCTCGCGCGCGGGTGTCGGCACTGTATTCGGTGGGGTTTCGAACCCAAAGGTGTGAGCGGCACGTCCGTGTCTCTCACACCTCAAGGAATCAGGAGAGCCAAGCCATGGCGATCTGCGGATACTGCAACCATCCCGGCTACCACGTCCAGTTCCTTCCACTGGGCGTTGGGCCCTCCCAGCGGTGCGGGGACTGCCCGCGCTGCCAGGAGGAACCGGACCCGAGCACGGAGCGGTAGCTGAAGGTGCTGACCCCGGGTTCGATCGATCGGTCCCGGGTTCGGCGGGCAGTCTTCGTCATGGAGGCGGCTCTGCACCCCCGCCGCGTAGCGTCCGCCACATGAACCAAAAGAAGACGAGCGGTACCGACCTCAAGACGGTGTTCCCGGAGGTGGACCGTGCGGCGCGCACCCTCATGTACACGCTGGCCTCAGCTCTCGCGTCCGACTTCGATGAGGCGCGGCGACTCGGTTGCACGGACCTCCTGCTGATGACCACCAACGTCGTCACCCACCGCGGCGGCGATCAACACCGCTGAACTCGGGCCTACTCCCCGAACAATTCCGCCGACCACGCTATGACGGTGGGTTCGAAACGCTCGGGGAGATGCGAACCTTCCGGTCGTGCGGCGCCTGGCGCACGGGACGCGGCCTCGAACAGGCACACCGCGCACTCAGCCATATTGAGCGTCACAGCGAGGGCGTCCGCGGTCAAAGGGAACACCGTGCCACTGCGGCCGTAATCCGTCATCCACTTGTAGCCGTGGATGAAGCTGGAGCCGTAGGAGTAGAACTGCCGGGCAATGTTCTCCACACCGCTGTTGGCGATCTCGCCATCGTCGTGTGCCGGTACGTGGGAGTCGACCCACTGCGCCGACTCCCGGATCATCTTCGTGAACGGCGGAGTCTTATCGAAGGTGTAGGCGGCCTTCGCCGCGTCCAGCATCGCGTTGTACTTGCGGCGGTGCTCCGCGTTCTCCACGAGCATCTGCTTCGGGTAGCGGGACGCGCGGGCGGTCTCGTCCTGTTCACCGATCACCAGGAACCGGCGCCGCTGCTCCAGCTGCTCCATCTCCTCGGCCATGCACCGGTCCCTGCGGACTTCGCGATCAGGGTCGCCCAGCAGCCAGATGGTCAGCGCCGCGCACTCCATCGCCACCCTGCAGAGTTGGAAGATCTCAGTGACGTGCGGCTGGCGGTGCGACTTGCGTCGGGCCACCAGAATCCCGACAGTGTGCAGACTCTCCGCGGCGCTCATCGCGGGGAACAACGCGTGCTCGGTGACGGCATGCGGTCCGGCCAACGTCAATGGATACGCCGCGACGAAGGCCTCGTCGTCGAGGGCGAGTTCGCTCCCCGGTTCCGCGGTACGCGGGTGCAGCCCCCACTGGAAAAGTTCACCGGCACGCTCACCTCGTTGATCGATGCGCGTCAAGACCCCGTTGTTGGCGAGGTTGAACAAGGCCTCGGCTTGCTCAGCGTTCAGGCCTAGGTTCGGGATGCTCATGCGAATACACGGTACGAGCTGCCCCGACAGCCCCGGCCGACCGACTCAAACCCGTGGAGCATTCGGCGACTGCAGCGGTCACACGTCTGGCCACGCGAACAGCGACCGGTAGAACAGTTCCCGCTCGTGGGCTCGGGTTCAGTCGCACCGGGCGGTGTCTGCACGCAGCCGAGGATCGCATGTGGAGCGGCCGCCGCCAGCAGCTTGTTCCGCAGGATCAACTCCGTGAACGCCTCGATCAGCCCCGTACCGGCGCTCATCAACGTGACCGCGGCCGTCGCCAGATCGGCGACAGTCGACTTGGCGCCGAACACCGCGGTGGGGTCGGCGCGCCAGACACCGAGACTGTCGTAGTGGTCCTGCGTCAGCTTCGGGTTGGCGCCGGGAAGCAGGTCTGGCATCGCGTCGAGGTCCAGGGCGATGTTCCTCGCACTGCCGTAGCCGCGTCCTGGATGCAGATCAACCGGCAAGATTCCGTCGTGGATGTGGTTGCGGAGCACCTTGCACACCCCGGCGTAGGCGTGCAGCCGTTCGACCTCAGCGAGAGCGTCAGCCGGGTACTCCCGCGCCAGATGTTCGGTGACGTAGCCGCCGGTGTCCAGCGAGAACCGAAAGTTCTTCGGGTTCCGGGTGGGGTCGATCAGCAGCAGGAAGCGGCGGCCGTAGATGTCGAACGCCGCGGCGAGGTAGAGCAGCTGCCGGTCGAAAGCCTCCGCCGCGGCTTCCACGACATCGGCGCCGCGCTTGCCGCCGATCGGATTCGACAGGACCGCGAGTAGTTGATCGAGGGCTCGGGTGGCGCGCGAGAGGCGGACGCGGATGGAGTTGACCGCCGCTGCGAGGTGGATGTCACCCGTCCGCGGCGCGATGATCAGGTGCAGGCAATCGAAGTACGGCATCCGAGCTCCGACGCCCCAGTCGTAGAAGTTCTTGATCGTCGCCGTCGATTCCGTCTGCTCCCACGACCCACCACCGACGAGGCCACCCCGGCGCACCTGCACCACCGGCTTGTTGGTCATGCGCAGGTGATGCCCGATCAGCGCCACCGCGTCGTCCGGGGTGACGCTCAAGACGATGTCGTTGTCCGCGACATCGCAGCGGCCGACGGTGGGAGCCGTGGTGACGATCGCGTCGATATCGACCGCGGCCGCGGCCGCCGCGTATGCCGCTGCCCGGTTCCGCTGCTCAAGGGTGAGGGGCTCCGCGTCGGGGGTGGCGAGCTGCTCGTCGAGCTGTTGGTACACGGGGAAGAAGTGCGCTGTGCTCCATCCCCACTCCCCTTCGGTCTCTGTCGTCACTCGGAACTGCACCGTGTCGAGATGGCGCGAGGCCTCCTCGACAGCGGTGAAGCCGATCTGCCGGACGATCGGATCGTTGAGGACCCGCGCCCACGCTTCGGGAACTTCGGTGCACTTGGGCACCAGCAGCTGGATGTCGAGCTCGTCCCGGCCGAGGAACGTGGAGAAGGTTCCGGCGGGTGGTTCGGGGACGGCGGTGACGTCGATCCCGAGACGCAGCGGCCGAGTGGCAGGCCTCAGCGGGTAAAGAGGTAGGTGCTTGTCGTCGTTCTTAATAGGAGGGCGCACGTACCGCATGAAGCGGTGGTTGGGCTGGCTCTCCGGGAGCGCAATCGTCACAGTCGCCAGAGTCGCATGGCGGGGTGACAACAGCCCCGGGGAACCGCTCGGCGCGTCGTCACACTGAATCCCTTCTCCGTTACGGGGAATCGGCGTTATAGAGAATCGGCGAATGTGGCGTGAGGTGCGTGGTACGTGTCCCGGTGCCGTGGAATCTGAACTCACACGCAAACAGACAGAGTTCACCGGATAATGAGATCGACCCCATCATGCGCCCGCGACTGAGGCGCTTCCTCGAAGGCATCCAACACACGCACTCCAAATGCCGGCACCATAGCTGATTGCGCTTCTTCCTTTGTCATCCAACGGATTTCACGAGCTTCTTCGGTCGCGCGCGGCTCACCCTTAGCTGGCCGACAGCGATATACCAGCGCCACGATTCCGTGGCTCAAATTCTTATAGACCCCAGTGAGGCGTTCGACAGCGACCTCCAAACCCGTCTCTTCCAGCACCTCGCGCTGGACACCCGCCTCAAACGATTCGTCGAGCTCCAGGACGCCGCCGGGCGCCTCCCAGTGGCCGTTGTCGTCCCGTTTGATGACTAGGACACGGCCGTCGTCACGGACAACGATGCCAGCGACGCTGACCGAGTGCTTCGGTGTGGTTGGCATGCGAGACTCCATCCTCCGGCCCGGACTCCGATAGTGACATGGGCGCGTTGGTTACCTAGACTAGTCGGCTAGACATGTAGGGGAAGGCGCTCAGTTGCTGCAACTTGGCCAGATCGACCGAGCGGACGATAAGCCGCCGTATCGGCAGATCGCCACCATGCTGCGCCAAGCCATCATCTCTGGCCAGCTAGAGGCAGGTGCACGCTTGCCCTCCGAGGCCGCGTTGATTGAGCATTTCGGAGTCGCCCGGATGACAGTCCGCCAGGCAGTGCAGGAACTGCGTTCCGAGGGATTGGTGATCTCCGAGCACGGTCGGGGCGTCTTCGTGCGGCCCGCTCCCCCAATTCGGCGGCTTGCATCCGATCGCTTCGCACGTCAACATCGCGCAGGCGGTAAGGCCGCATTCACCGTCGAGGTCGAAAAGTCGGGCTACATGCCACAGGTCGACAACATCACTGTGACACGCGGGAAGCCGAATCCGACTGTCGCCGAACGTCTTCGGTTGACCCCAGACAACGATGTTGTCATCCGATCACGGCGATACCTCGCCGACGGACGCCCCGTCGAAACCGCGATCTCATACATTCCCGCCGCCTTCGCCGAGGGCACCAAGATCGAACAGACCGACACCGGCCCTGGCGGCATTTACGCGCGGCTCGAAGAAGCCGGCCACACACTCGCTCGATTCACCGAGGAAGTCGGCGCACGGATGCCCACCCCCGAAGAACGCCGCGCCTTGCAACTTCCGGCAGGGGCGCCCGTCCTGACGGTGGTTCGGACGGCCTACGACACTAATGACGTGGCGGTCGAGGTGTGCGACACGGTGAAGGCGGCGTCGGCCTACCTGCTGGAATACGACTTCTCAGCGCGCTGAAACCTCGCGAAACGACCAAATGCGGCGCAACGCTTGACTTACTCCTCTAGACGACTAGGTTAAATAGTCATCTAGTCGAACACACTCGAAAGGTTTAGCGATGTCCATTCCCAAATGGCTCCAGATCGGCCACGACCAAGTCTTCTCCCTCGGCGCGTTCCTCGTATCCGAGGTGACGCCGATGATCGACTTCGACAAGTCCTCAGGCGAGAACCGCGTGCAGGCGAGGGACCGTAACACTGGTTTGCCGATGTGGCAGGTCGAAGTGCTTGACGGTGATCCGGCCGCACCGAAGCGCAGCCGAACGGTGACGGTCAAATTCGCCGCACCAACGCAGCCGTCTGCGCCCACCAATTCCAGCGGAACACCTTTCACCCCAGTGGTCTTCGAAGGCTTGATGGCTTTGCCGTATATCGAGCGGTCCGGCGATTTCTCTCGGATCGCGTGGTCGTTCCGCGCCTCGGGTATGACAGCGCCAGGCAAGCCTTCCGCTGGGTCGAACTCGGGTCGGGTGTCGGCATGAATCCTGATCCGTTCGCGCCGGTCGATCCCGACACCCCGCTGCGGTTCGACCACGTGCTGCACTTCCTCACCAGCTTCGTCTTGTACGCGGCGGTCATCGTGGGCGTCATTGCCGTCGGTCTCGTTTACTGGCGCCTGCACTCGCCGGAAACCTACGAGGAACGGTTCGCGACACCTGCCCGGCTCATGCGCTGGCGCCTCTGGGCACACCTCTCGTGGCAAAAGCTGTGCAAGCGCTGCGGCTTGTCCACCTCCGAGCAGGTCATGCGCCGCGACAAAGAAGGACGACAGGTCTCGTCGACGCGTTGGTTTCATCCAAAGCTGTTGGGAACAATCGTGTCGCACACCAGCCTTCGTCTGACGGTGCGCGCCAGGATGGGCCAGACCGTCGAAGACTTGGAGCGTGCCGTCCCAGCGATCCGCGACGCTGCGGGCGCACACTCCGCGCGGTCGGTCGTCGTCTCTCCCGGGACGCTTCGGATCGAGCTGGTCATGCGAGAACAGCTGTCGACGGTAGGTCACGCGGCACCGCCGACAGCAGTGACAACGACACGAGTCGCACTAGGGCGATGCGAGAATGGCTCAGCCTGGAGTCTGCAATTGAGCGGCCGGCACACCCTCACTGTGGGCTGCTCAGGCTCAGGCAAAGGCTCGATCTTCTGGGGCATCGCCTGTGGCCTCGGTCCTGCTGTCGCCGCCGGTGTGGTTCGCCTGGTGGGAATCGACCTGAAATACGGCATCGAATTGTCGGTCGGCTCTGATCTGTTCACGAAGATCGCCACCACGGAAACCGATGCTGTGGAAACCCTTGCCGCGCTGGAGAAGTTGATGGACCAGCGCGGGCAACGTATGGCCGGACACTCACGCCAGCACAGCGCGACTCATGATACGCCGTTGGTGGTGCTCCTGATCGACGAACTCGCCGGTCTGACCAACTACTTGTCCGATCCGGCCATGTGCAAAGCGGCCACAGCATCGTTGTCGCGGATCTTGTCCAAAGGCCGGGGCCTGGGGATTGTGGTGGTCGCGTTCGTACAAGATCCCCGTAAGGAAATCATCCCCATGCGGGAATTGTTCACCCAGACCATCGCGCTGCGGCTGCGTTCACGCGACGAAGTCGCGATGGTGCTCGGCGACGGCATGGTCGACAAAGCGCCCGCGCATCGAATCAGCCCCAACCAACCCGGTACCGGCTACATCATCGCCGAAGACGGACAGGTGACCAAGGTGCGATCCGACTTTTGGAGCGATGACCAAATCCGCGCCACTGCAAAGCGATACGGCCGAGCACGCACACCCGGAGGGAAGCGCGATGAGTGACGACTGGGCTATCTTCGAACTACCCGGCCAAGATCAAATGGCCCGGCATGCAGAAGCTTTGATCCACCGTGCCGACCTCGTCCGCAGAGACGGATGGGACCAATACCGGCACATCTGGTCGTGCGGCGAAGTCATCGGCACCGCTCTGATCTTGGGTGACCATGCCGAACTCCAGCGATGCAGCGAGACAACGGATTCCGCATTAGAGCGGTGGGCATATGACCTGTGGGGTATCACCGGCGGTCAATCCGACGTCGATGCCGGATTACAGCGCACCCGCGCCTGGTTCGACTCGATCCGTGCAACGAGGTGAAGCGATGGTCACTCACGGACTCCGGGAAGCCCTCGTCGCCGCAAGCAACTTCCCTGAGCTGCTAACCGCAGAGCAGGTCTCAGCCTTGCTCGGCGTCTCGGCCGCGACGCTCAACCGTTGGGCCGCGCTCCGCGAAACCACCGGCGAGCAGATCGGCCCGCCGTGCTACACCTTGTCGGAGCGGGTGCGCCGATGGGACTGCGCGGAAGTAAGGTCCTGGCTCAAGCAGGTGCGTCGGTAATGGCCGGCAACACCCCTCGCGGCATCCGCAAGCGCCTCAACGCCGCCGGGGAGCCTCGCTACCAAGTCCGCTATCTGATCCGTGACCCCGATGCGCCGTCAGGCTGGGTGGAAACGTCAGCCACGTTCCCGACCCTGCGTGAGGCGAAGGCGTTCAAGTCCGAACGTGACAACGAGGCCGCACTCGGCGCCCGCCGGTTCGACCCGCGCCTGGGCCGTACACCGCTGCAGCGGGTTTGGACGCAATTCTCCGAATCCAAGAAGCCGGCGGTGTCGCCGAAGACCTGGAGTGGCTACACCCAGCACTGGGATCTGCGCATCAAACCGCGGTTCGGGCACGTGCCGGTCGACGAGATCAGCCGCGGCGACGTCCAAGCCTTCGTTGACGGCCTGACGGTCGGCCCGTGGGCGAAGGTGTCCACGCTGCGCCTGCTGCGGTCGATTCTCGACGTCGCGCACCAAGACGGCCGAATCCACCGCAACCCCGCCCTCGGCGTCTCAGCGGGTCGCATTCCCGAGCGAGAACGGCACCGATACCTGACTGCTCAGGAAGTCCAGACGCTCGCCACAGCGTGCGGCGACCAAGGCGACGTCGTGACGATCCTCGCCTACACCGGCCTGCGCTGGTCCGAACTCGTCGGCCTCCGCGTCAAAGACGTGGACCTCGTAGCCCGTCGCCTCTACGTCAGACGGGCGGCGCCAGAAGTCGAGGGCCACATCGTCATCGGGCCTCCGAAAACCCGGGCCGGCATCCGAACCATCCCGCTCCCCCAAGTCGTCGTCGACATCCTCAAGGGCCGCATCACCGGCCGGGACGCCGACGAGCCCGCCATAACGTCACCCAATGGCGCGATGCTGCGCTCCAACAACTGGCGCCGACACACGCACTGGAACAAAGCCGTCAAAACGACCGAACTGGCCCCGCTGACCATCCATGACCTACGCCATACCTACGCCAGCCTGGCTAGGAAATCCGGCGCTGACCTCCGCTACGTGCAGAAGACCATGGGCCACTCAACGCCGACCGTGACCGCGAACATCTACAGCGACCTCTACTCGGACGAGCTGGACCAGGTCGCAACGAACCTCGATCAGCTTCATGCGACCGAGATTCATGCACCGAAGACCGGACAAGAACCGGACAAAGAAAACTGACAATCGAGTGCAAGACCCGTGTCGATGCAGGTAAAGAATGGTGGCCAGGGCCGGGATCGAACCGGCGACCTTCCGCTTTTCAGGCGGACGCTCGTACCGACTGAGCTACCTGGCCGGAAGGCATGAACTGCCTCGCCGAGTTGGCGACCCTGACGGGACTCGAACCCGCGACCTCCGCCGTGACAGGGCGGCGCGCTAACCAACTGCGCCACAGGGCCTTGCTGCTGCTTCGCGTTACCGCGTCGCGTACCCCCAACGGGATTCGAACCCGTGCTACCGCCGTGAAAGGGCGGCGTCCTAGGCCACTAGACGATGGGGGCCAGAACCGAATCACTCCGGGGTACTCGCAACGTGGTTTCGTTAGGAGCCACGTCAGCTTAGGTCACCGCGGGCCCAATCCTCAAACGAGCCGCGTTTTGGGTCCAAGTATCCTGTGTCTTCGGCCCCTATAGCTCAGTTGGTAGAGCTACGGACTTTTAATCCGCAGGTCCTAGGTTCGAGTCCTAGTGGGGGCACCGAAGCGTTTTTGGCCTCGGCGGCTGGCGCTCATCGGCCGAGCACCGCGCTGCTGTAGGTGACGTCGGCGAAGGCTTGGGCGACCTCGTCGTCGGCGTAGACGAACCCGTTGGCGGCGTGCAGTTGGGCGACCGTCTGCGACGAGGTGCGCCAGCCCCGCTGGCCGAGGTGGTCGACGATATGGCTGCGCTCGCCGTGATAGACGAGGTCGTTGAAGTCGACCTCGAACCCGAACTCGCGCATCCGGTCGTGATGCGCCCGCCAGCGCGGATCGGCGAAAACGGCGGTGTCGGGGACGAAGTCGAAGGCCAAGCGGCTGCCCGGGGCGCTCAGCGCGGTGATGTTGTCGAACAGCGCGTCCTGCGCCGCCTCGGGCAGGTACACCAACAGTCCCTCGGCGCTCCACGCCGACGGCGCCTGCGGATCGAAACCGGCGTCGCGCAGCGCCGTGGCCCAGTCGTCGCGCAGATCGACGGCGACGGCGCGCCGCTCGACGGTCGGCTCGGCGCCCAGTTCGTTGAGGGTCAGGGTCTTGAACTCGATCACCTCCGGCATGTCGACCTCGTAGACGACGGTGTCGGCCGGCCATGGCAGGCGGTAGGCGCGCGCGTCGAGCCCCGAGGCGAGGATCACCGCCTGACGGATCCCACTGCGGGTTGCTTCCAAGAAGAAGTCGTCGTAAAACCTTGTGCGACAGGCCATCCCCCGTGCCATTCGCTGCGGGTCGAACTCGGAAGTCCCGCCGGCCGGGATCTCGCCGTTCACCAGCCGGACGTAGACGTCGATCCCGACGGCTCGCACCAGCGGGGCCGCGTAGGGGTCGTCGATCAACTTCGCGTCGGAGGACAGGGCCCGCTGGGCCGCGACCATCGTCGCCGTCGCCCCCACGCTCGTCGCCAGATCCCAACGATCTCGATCGGTGCGCGCCATCGTGCTCCCTCATCCCGATTCACAAACTTAAATAGACAATCTAGTCAGTATCACAGGGCCGATTCCCGGCGCCGGCGGGATTACTCTCCGACCTATGACCGAGTTCGCCCAGCGGACGATCGAGCTGGCCCGCCGAAACGTCGCGGAGGGCGGGCGCCCGTTCGCGACGGTGATCGTCAACAACGGCCAAGTCCTCGCCGAAAGCGCCAACAAAGTGGCCCAGACCAACGACCCGACCGCGCACGCGGAGATCCTGGCCATCCGCGAGGCCTGCATGAAGCTGGGCACCGAGCACCTCGTCGATGCCACGATCTACGTGATGGCACACCCGTGCCCGATGTGCCTGGGCTCGCTGTACTACTGCTCCCCCAAGGAGGTGATCTTCCTGATCACCCGCGAGGCCTACGAGCAGTACTACCTCGACGACCGCAAGTACTTCGAGGTGTCCACCTTCTACGACGAATTCGCCAAGAGCTGGGACCAGCGACGCCTGCCCATGCGCTACCAACCCCACGAGGGTGCGGTGGACGTCTACCGGTTCTGGAACGAGCGCAACGGCGGCCGGCCCCGGTCCACGACCGTCCCGTCGGCCTGAACACACCCGTTGGCAGGGGTGTCCCGTCTCATTATTATTTGCGTATGCACGCAGATAGCGGCGCAGGCCGGTTGCCGGACGACCAGGTGAGACTGGTCGTCGAGGTCTTCCGGATGCTGGCCGACGCCACCCGGGTGCAGGTGCTGTGGTCACTCACCGACCGCGAGATGTCGGTCAACGAACTCGCCGAGCACGTGGGCAAGCCGGCACCGTCGGTCTCCCAGCACCTGGCGAAACTGCGGATGGCACGCCTGGTCCGCACCCGCCGGGAGGGGACCACGATCTTCTACAGCCTGGAGAACGACCACGTGCGTCAGCTCGTCATGGATGCGGTCTTCAACGCCGAGCACGCCGGCCCGGGCGTGCCCGGTCACCACCGCAGGGATGGCGGACTGCAGGCCGTCGGCGGGTCGAGGCCCGGCCGAACCGGCACCAAGTGAAAAGGGACGCAACACAGCGCATTCGACGTCAGGAGACGGCACCGATGACCGAGCAGCACCCCCACGACGCGCCCCACGCGCACGAACACGAGCATGGCGGCGTCACCCACGCGCACGCGCACACCGCGCACGAGCACCAGCACGTCGAGCACGAACACACCCACACCCACGCCGACGGCACCGAGCACAGCCATCGGCACGTGCATCAGGCGGGCGTGGAGGACGTGCACGGTCACGCGCACTAGAGGGCACTAAACCTGGGGGCAGTAGTGGCTCGGGTCGCCGCGCCGGTCGAGCGGCGGCAGATTGCGTGCCGGTGTCTGCGGCAGCGGCGCGTCGGCCGGGATGCGCCCGGATGCGCGGTCGAGGCCGGCCCGGGCCCGCGGGTGCTTGCGGTACCTGGGGGGCACAAACGCGAAGACGAGCCGCACGAGGTTGCCGAAGCGCCGGTGCAGCCACTCGTCGCGGTCGGTCCACTGAAAGCCCAACCGTTCGCGAACGGCCGGGTGATATAAGCCGACCGTGAGCCAGACGAAGAACGGCCGCGATAGCTTGGTCAGGCCGCCCCACAGCCAATCCGGGAGCCAGGGAGCGATCGGCAGCTTGTCATATATGGTCAGATCAAGCACGGCCCGCGTCGCGTAATTATCCTCTAATACGTTGCGGCACATGTGATCCCAGTAATCCTGAAATTCCTCCCAGGTCTTGGGCACCGGGCGCATGCTCATGCCGTACATCCGGTACCACTGAATGTGTTCGTCGAAGAGTTGGCGCTTGTCGGCCTCGGTCAGGCCGCCGCCGAAGCGTTCGGCCACCAGGATTGTGCCCATGAAGAAAGTGGAGTGTGCCCAATAAAAGACGTCGGGATTCAACGCGTGGTACCGACGCCCCTGGTCGTCCACACCCTTGATGTCGGTGTGGTAGTCGCGAACCTCGGCACCCGTCGTCGGAGCCCGGTCGCCATCGAAGACCACCCCGCCGATCGGGTACAGCGACCGCATCACCCGCGGCAAGGGTTCCCGGAAGAAGGTCGAGTGTTGCTCCACAGCGGCGCCCAACTGCGGGTGCATGTTCTGCATGGATCCCGCGAACGGGCCCTGCAGCATGCCGCGCCAATCACCGAAGTACCGCCACGTCAGCGAATCGGGCCCCAGCGGGATCGGTGGTGCGTCATAGCCCATGGGCGACACCGGGCAGCCAGCGGCGACGCCGGCCGAGGGGTCCGTCTCAGCCGTGGTGGCCGAAGCGCCGCACGCGACGTCGCTGGTCGATGGGCGGGGTACGGACGTATGTTGAGTCACTGTTGGATTCCTGTAGGTATCTGCAAAACTGACTACATGCGTTGTCAGTTTCAAGCTTAGGAGCGATGTGCAGTCCGGTCAACGACGGGGCCGTTGGACCGGCGTCCCCTTGGGGGATCGCCTCACCCTCCGTCGCGAGAACCTCATCGCCGCCGGTGTGCAATTGCTCGGCGGCGACGGTCGGCCCGCGCTGACCGTGCGTGCGGTGTGCCGCAAGGCCGCGCTGACCGAACGCTACTTCTACGAAAGCTTCTCCGACCGTGACGAGTTTGTGCGCGCGGTCTACGACGACGTGTGCACACGCGCGATGGATGCCCTCACGTCGGCGAACACCCCGCGGGAAGCCGTCGAAAAGTTTGTCGAGCTGATGGTCGACGACCCGGTCCGCGGCCGCGTGCTGTTGCTCGCGCCGGCGGTCGAGCCGATGTTGACCCGATCGGGCGCGGAGTGGATGCCCAACTTCATCGAACTGCTGCAGCGCAAGCTGTCCCGGATCGGCGATCCGGTGTTGCAGAAGATGATCGCCACCAGCCTCGTTGGCGGACTGTCGAGCCTGTTCACCGCATATCTCAACGGACAGCTCGGCGCGACGCGCAAACAATTCATCGACTACTGCGTCAACATGCTCTACATCACGGCGGCTCCGTACGTGCCCGCCCCCGAACTGGGGTAGTGCGGCCCCGGTTTATCGCCCGCCCCGGAGCGGCAAATCTCAAGACCAATGGCATCGAACCGTTATGCGGCGCGCGGCCGAGCAGCTTGATGCTACTGAGGTACACAGATATATTGACTGCTACCCATCGACACAGATAACCGGAGGCCCTATGTCAGCCGAGCTGACAAACCTACAGCTGCTGCACGAGCTCGAACCGGTGGTCGAGAAATGCCTCAACCGGCACGAGAGCATGCACAAGAACTGGAACCCGCACGACTACATCCCGTGGTCGGACGGCAAGAACTTCTACGCACTGGGCGGGCAGGACTGGCACCCCGAGGAGAGCAAGCTCTCCGACCTCGCCCAGGTGGCGATGGTGCAGAACCTGATGACGGAGGACAACCTGCCGTCATATCACCGCGAGATCGCGATGAACTTCGGCCTGGACGGCCCGTGGGGCCAGTGGGTCAACCGGTGGACCGCCGAGGAGAACCGGCACGGCATCGCGCTGCGTGACTACCTGGTGGTGACCCGCGCGGTCGACCCCGTCGAGCTGGAGAAGCTGCGCATCGAGGTGGTGAACCGGGGCTTCAGCCCGGGCCAGAATCAGCAGATCCGAGCCGACCTGTTCGCCGAGAGCCTGTTCGACTCCGTCATTTACGTGACCTTCCAAGAGCTGGCGACCCGGATTTCGCACCGCAATACCGGCAAGGCGTGCAACGAGACGATCGCCGACCAGCTGCTGGCGAAGATCTCAGCCGACGAAAACCTGCACATGATCTTCTACCGCGATGTCAGCGACGCCGGGTTCTCTGCGGCGCCCAACCAGGCGATGAAGTCCCTGCACAAGGTGCTGCGCAATTTCCAGATGCCGGGCTATCAGGTCCCGGAGTTCCGGCGCAAGGCCGTGTTCATCGCGGTCGGAGGGGTCTACGACCCCCGCATCCACCTCGACGACGTGGTCATGCCGGTATTGAAGAAGTGGCGCATCTTCGAGCGCGAGGACTTCACCGGTGAAGCGGCGGCGATGCGCGACGACCTCGCCCTGCTGATCAAGGAACTCGAGCAGGCCTGCGAAAAGTTCGAGATATCGAAGCAGCGCCAGCTCGACCGGGAAGCCCGCACAGGCAAGAAGACCACGGCGTTCGAGCTGCACCAGACTGCGGGCAAACTGGTGATGAGCCGCCGGTAGTCAGCCTTGCGCATCGGTCCCATCACGCTCGCCAGCCCGGTGGTGCTGGCCCCGATGGCGGGCGTTACTAATGTTGCATTCCGGACCCTGTGCCGGGAACTGGAGCAGTCGAAGGTCGGCACGGTCAGCGGGCTCTATGTCTGCGAGATGGTGACGGCGCGCGCTCTCGTCGAGCGGCACCCGGTCACCATGCACATGACCACCTTCGCGCCGGACGAGTCGCCGCGCTCGTTGCAGCTCTACACCGTCGATCCGGCCACGACCTACGCCGCCGCCAAGATGATCGCCGACGAGGGGCTGGCCGACCACATCGACATGAATTTCGGCTGCCCGGTGCCCAAGGTCACCAAGCGCGGCGGCGGGGCGGCGCTGCCGTACAAGCGACGGTTGTTCGGCCAGATCGTGGCGGCGGCCGTGCGCGCGACCGAAGGCACGAAGATCCCGGTGACCGTCAAGTTCCGCGTCGGTATCGATGACGAGCACCAGACGCACCTCGACGCCGGCCACATCGCCGAAACCGAGGGTGCCGCCGCCGTCGCGCTGCACGCCCGCACGGCGGCGCAGCGCTACTCCGGCACCGCCGACTGGGAGCAGATCGCCCTGCTCAAGCAGCACGTGCGGACGATCCCCGTGCTGGGCAACGGCGACATCTACGACGCCAGCGACGCCTTGACGATGATGGCCACCACAGGATGCGACGGCGTCGTGATCGGCCGCGGCTGCCTGGGCCGACCTTGGCTTTTCGCCGAGCTTTCGGCCGCGTTCACCGATAGCCCGGCCCCCGCCCCGCCCACGTTGGGCGAAGTCGCCGACATCGTCCGCCGGCATGGCCAGTTGCTGGCCATGCACTTCGGCGAGGACAAGGGCATGCGCGACATCCGCAAGCACATCGGCTGGTACCTGCACGGCTTTCCGGCCGGCTCCGAGCTGCGCCGGGCGCTGGCGATGGTCAGGACGCTCGACGAACTCGATTCGCTGCTCAGTCAATTGGACGCCACCGTCCCGTTCCCGGACGCCGCCAGCGGCCCCCGGGGCCGGCAGGGTTCACCCGCCCGGGTGGCATTGCCCGAAGGCTGGCTGAGCGACCCCGACGACTGCAGCGTCCCGGCGGGCGCCGACGTGATGCACTCCGGCGGCTGACGACCGCTCGAAATCGCGTCCGGACCGATAACTCAGTACGATGTGGACCTTGCTGCATTGCGCGTTCGTGGGGCGGATCGGTAACGCGCCGCCGCCCGAGGGCGACAAAGGAGTGCGACCCACGGGTGGCACGAGCCGCAGCGCTGACAACGCCGGGCGCCGGGCCGACACCGCGCACGGACACGGACATCCGCATCAGAGCTTCGGAGGCCGGTAGGACATGAGTGACGCCGAGGGCGACGCCACTCCTGACGTTCGGCACGCGGCGTTAGGCGCCGCGCCCTGGGAGCGGTTCTCGGAGCCGCCGTCCGACTACAGCCTTCACTTATGGCAGACCGACACCGCGGTCGAGCCCGTCGCGCCTCGAGCAGCCGATGACAACGACTCCGGATGCCATACGGGGGGCGGGGTCAGCGTCGCCGACCTGATCGCGAAACTCGGTGCCCCGGCGACGGGCCGGTCCACTCACCGCCGTGCCGAACCGGAGGCCGAACCCGCGGACGACGCCGCATCGGGCCTGCCGGTGGAGCTGCAAGAGACTCAGGTGATCGAGGACCTGGCGTACTCGCTCGACGCGGTCTCGGAACTCCCCGACCTCGGCGCCGCTGACCATCCGCACCGCGACGGGTCCGCATCCGGCGTGACGCCCGACGCCGTCGCGCGCACGACGGGTCGACGCCACCGGCCGATGCTGGTGGCCGCGCGCTCGCTGGCGGCGCTGCTCGCCGTGCTGGCCGTCGTCATGACCGGCGGGGCGTGGAAGTGGAGTACGTCGAAGAACGCACGGCTCAACACCATCAGCGCCCTTGACCCGCAGTCGGACGACATTCGCGACCGCAACGGGCAATACGGGGACGAAGACTTCTTGATCGTCGGCCTCGACTCCCGCGCCGGCGACAACGCCAACATGGGCGCCGGCAACACCGACGACGCGGACGGCGCCCGCTCGGACACCGTGATGCTGGTCAACATTCCGGCCAACCGCAAACGCGTGGTGGCGGTGTCGTTCCCCCGTGATCTCGCGATCACCCCGATGCAGTGCGAGGCGTGGAACCCGGACACCGGTAAGTACGGCCCCCTCTACGATGCGAAGACCAAGACCTGGGGCCCGAAGATGGTCTACACCGAGACCAAACTGAACTCGGCATTCGCCTTCGGCGGCCCGAAATGTCTGGTGAAGGAAATCCAGAAGCTGTCCGGCCTGAGCATCAACCGATTCATCGCCGTCGACTTCTCCGGGTTCGCCAAAATGGTCGATGCCCTGGGCGGTGTCGAGGTCTGCTCGAAAACCCCACTGCACGACTACGAGTTGGGCACGGTCCTCGAACACGGCGGCCGCCAAGTCCTGGACGGCAGCACCGCCCTGAACTATGTGCGAGCCCGGCAGGTCACCACCGAAACGAACGGGGACTACGGCCGCATCAAACGCCAGCAGTTGTTCTTGTCGTCGCTGCTGCGGTCGTTGATCTCCGAGGACACGCTGCTCGACCTCAACAAGCTCAACAACGTCGTCAACATGTTCATCAGCGACACCGTCGTCGACAACGTGCAGTCGAAGGACTTGATCCAACTGGGCCAGTCGTTGCAGGGGATGGCGGCCGGTCACGTCACCTTCGTGACCGTGCCGACCGGCGTCACCGACCAGAACGGCGACGAGCCGCCGCGGATGGCCGACATGCGCGCGTTGTTCGACGCCATCATCAACGACGATCCGCTGCCTGAGGAAAACGACCAGAACGCAAAGAATCTGGAGACCTCCGACGACAAGTCGGGGCAGACGAAGGCGCCCGCGACCAAGAAGGCGCCGGCCCCCACGCCGGCCCCCGAGGCCCGACACGAGCAGGTCACCACGACCACGCCGGGCGACGTCACGGTGCGGGTGTCCAACGCCACGACGCAGAGCGGCCTGGCCGCCACCGCCACCAGCCAGCTCAAGCGCGACGGCTTCAACGTGATGACGCCGGACGACTATCCGAGTGCGGTGAACACGACGACCGTGTTGTTCTCGCCCGGAAACGAGCAGGCGGCGGCGACCGTGGCGTCGTCCTTCACCAATGCGAAGGTCCAGCGGGTTTCCGGCTACGGGCAGGTGGTGCAGGTGGTGCTCGGGCCTGACTTCAAGGCGGTCGCCACTCCCCAGCCGAGCGGCTCGTCGATCAGTTTGCAGATCGAACGCGGTTCTGGCAGCGCCCCACCCAAGCTGCCCGAGGACCTGACCGTCACCAACGCCGCCGACACCACCTGCGAGTGAGCGCATTTGGCGGCGCTGCGGCCCCCATTTTCGGCGCCGAGAACGTAGGCTTGGCGATATGCGGACCGCCTACCATGAGCAGCTTTCGGAGTTATCCGAGCGCCTAGGCGAGATGTGCGGGTTGGCGGGCGTCGCCATGGAGCGGGCCACCCAGGCGCTGCTGCAAGCGGATCTGGTACTGGCCGAGCAGGTGATCTCCGATCACGAAAAGATCGCCGCGCTGAGCGCCCAGGCCGAAGAAAGCGCCTTCGTGTTGCTTGCCTTGCAGGCGCCGGTCGCCGGTGATTTGAGGTCCATCGTGAGCGCGATTCAGATGGTGGCCGACATCGACCGGATGGGCGCGCTGGCCCTGCACGTCGCGAAGATCGCTCGCCGCCGGCATCCCCAACACGCGCTGCCCGAAGAGGTCAACGGCTACTTCGCCGAAATGGGCAGGGTCGCAGTCGAATTGGGCAACAGCGCGCAAGAGGTGGTGATGTCGCGCGACCCGGAGAAAGCCGCCCGGATCCGCGAAGAGGACGACGCGATGGACGATCTGCACCGCCATCTGTTCTCGGTGCTGATGGACCGCGAATGGAAGTACGGTGTGGCGGCCGCGGTCGACGTGACCCTGCTGGGCCGGTTCTACGAGCGCTTCGCCGACCACGCCGTCGAAGTGGCCAGGCGCGTCATCTTCCAGGCGACCGGCAAACTGCCCGAAGAGGAAACGAATCCCCCCTCGTAGTAGGCGAAAGCACGTCCAGCTAGCCGAAGCGGCCGGAGATGTAGTCCTCCGTGGCCTTCTGGCTGGGGTTGGAGAAGATCTTCTCGGTGTCGTCGACTTCGATCAATCGACCCGGCTTTCCTGTTGCTTCCAGGTTGAAGAACGCGGTGTAGTCGCTGACCCGGGCGGCCTGCTGCATGTTGTGGGTGACGATGACGATCGTGTAATCCTGCTTCAACTCACTGATCAGCTCCTCGATGGCCATCGTCGAGATCGGGTCCAGCGCGGAGCACGGCTCGTCCATGAGCAACACGTCGGGTTGCACGGCGATGGCCCGCGCGATGCACAACCGTTGCTGCTGCCCCCCGGACAGTCCGCCGCCGGGTTTGTCCAACCGGTCCTTGACCTCATCCCACAGGTTTGCGGCGCGCAGTGAGTGTTCGGATGTCTCATCGAGCAGCTTGCGGTCGCGCACGCCCTGCAGCTTCAAGCCGGCCACCACATTGTCGCGAATTGACATGGCGGGGAACGGGTTCGGTCGCTGGAACACCATCCCGATCGCCCGACGTACACCGACCGGGTCTACACCGGGGCCGTAGATGTCTTGGTCGTCGAGAAGCACGCTGCCCTCGACCCGGCCGCCGGGGATGACCTCGTGCATCCGGTTCAGCGTGCGCAGCACGGTCGTCTTGCCGCAACCCGACGAGCCAATGAACGCCGTTACACTGCGGGGCAGAATCGACAGCGTCACATCCGCGACCGCTTTGAACGACCCGTAGTAGATGTTGACGGCTTTGAGGTCCAACCGCTTGGCCACTTAGTGCTCCTGCCTACGACGTTTCGGCGCCATGTTGATGGTGGCGATCACCAGGATGAGGGTTCGGGCGGCACCCCACAACCGATCCGTGGGGACCGGGTTCAGGCCGGCGCTGGTCTGCTTCTACATCATGCCAGGCAGCCTTCCCATGAGTCCGACCACGATGTCGATGTTCATGGGCTGCGCGGCTAGCGGGTTTGGGGTGATCCATGCGATCCCGGGCCCATCTGGTCACTGCAGCGCCTCGATCGCGGCAACCAGCCGGTCTTTGACCTTGGCGGGCAGGGGGACGTAGCCCGCCGACGGAAGATCCGTCTGCCCCCTGCCGGCGGCCACGGTGAGGAACGACTTGATCGC
The DNA here is from genome assembly GCF_010731595.1 of Mycobacterium seoulense. Classification (NCBI taxonomy): domain Bacteria; kingdom Bacillati; phylum Actinomycetota; class Actinomycetes; order Mycobacteriales; family Mycobacteriaceae; genus Mycobacterium; species Mycobacterium seoulense. The sequence continues at coordinate 3,538,311 of NZ_AP022582.1, forward strand.
TCCCGAGGTGTCCGGATCGGAGCCCTTCGAGCAGACGATCTCGTACGTCGCCAGCAGCAACGGGTAGGAGCCCGGCTCCTGGGAGGAGTACATCGGGTTGAGGTCGAGCACCAGGTCATTGCCGTCGGCGACGAAATCGGCCGCCTTCACCGCGTTACCGGCCGTCTCGTTGGTAAGCGGGACTACGACGCCCTTGTTGGTCGCGATCCGGGCGTAGGGCATCGCGGACTGGTCGGCAAACCACTTCTCGACGTATCCGATGGCTCCCGGGGTGGCCCGCACGGCCTGAACGACCCCGGCCGATTTCGGGGCGCCCTCGCCCACCCCGCCCTGAAACACGGTGCCCACGCCTTTGGTCCAGCTCTGCGGTGCGGCGGCCGTCAGAAATTTCTGCAGGTTGTCGGTCGTTCCGGACGAGTCCGCTCGGTAGATCGGCGTGATCTTCGTATCGGGCAGCACGACGCCGGGATTGAGGGCGGCCAGGATCGGGTCGTTCCACGCCGTGATCCGTCCGCTGAGGATCTTGGCCAACGCGTCGCTGCTCACCACGAGCGCCGGGACTTCGGCCAGGTTGTAGACCAGAGCGATCGGCCCGAAGACCAGCGGCAAGTCCCACGCCGGGTTTCCGTCGCAGCGGGCGGCGGCCGGACCGATCTGGTCGGCGGCCAGCGGGGAGTCGGTGCCCGCGAAATCGACGTGGCCGGCGATGAACTGCTCGCGGCCCGCGCCCGAACCAGTCGGGTTGTATGACACGCTCTTGCCCGGGCAGTACTGCCCCCAGAACTGGTTGAACAGCGCCATCGCATTCAGTTGAGCCGTCGACCCTTCCGCCGTGAGCTTGTTCTTGCCGCCGCATCCCGCCGTGCCCGTGGGCCCGGACAGGGCTGCCGGTGACGCCCCCCGGCGGTTCTGATCGCTGTCACAGCCCGCCAGCGCGCCGCTCCCGACTGCCGCGACCATCAGCGCCGCCAGCGCCCTGCCTCCCCTGTCGAGCCTCACCGATCCCGCTTCCTGACCCATTCGGACCCGCGTGTGCGCCGCCGGCCATCTCCCAAGAGGTTGCCGGGTCGCGGCGAAAATATGCTCCGACGCGGCCCGCGGCAACATTTCATTAGCAAACGCAGGTGAACGGGCGGGGATACCGGCCGGCCGCCTGCGGGCCCGGTCACTCGGGAGCGGCCGCGTAGGCGGTGTCCACGCTGTAGGTGCTGAAGCCAAGGCGCTGGTAGGTGCGCACCGCGGCGACGTTGTCGGACTCCACGTAGAGCAACACGGTCGGGTCGGGCGAGCCGGCCAGCCTGCGCGCCAATGACTCGATACCGATGGCCGTCAACATCCGCCCCATGCCGCGTCCCTGCGCCGCGGGGTCGACACCCACGACGTAGACCTCCCCCAGGCCGGGCTGATCGGGATGCACCTTGGTCCAGTGGAAGCCCAGCAGCTTGCCCGTCCGATCGGCTTCGTCGAATGCGAGGAACAATCCGGCCGGGTCGAACCATGGCTCGTTGCGCCGCTCGGCCAGCTGGACTTCGGTCCAGCCGCCCTGTTCGGGATGGTCGGCGAAGGCGGCGTTGTTGACGCGCAGGAGCTCGGCGTCATCGGTCGCGCCCGCGTAGGTGCGTACCCGCACGCCGGGCACGGGGTCCGCCAGGTCGTGGGCGCCACGCAGCGTGCGTCGCATCTGCAGCAGTTCACGCACCGGGACCAGACCCAGCGCGGAGGCGGTGGCCCGGGCAGGCTCGAGGGTGCCGTGTGCCCAGAACCGGTTGCGACCGGCCGTCTCGGCCAGCGCCGCACGGGCCAGCGCCGTACCGAGCCCGCGCCGCCGGACCCGCGGGTGGACCACGAGTTCGGCCATTGCGGCATCTGGATCGCGCGACAGATTGAGGTAGCCGACGATCTCGTCGGCCTCGCTGATCGACAGGTGCCCGGTGCGGTCGTGCGCGAGCTCGCGCAGCACCTGCTCGCCGACGGGCGCCACGCCATCGAATTCCGTTGCCGCGCTGACGAGTTCGCGCACTTGCCGCTGCTCGTCCGCGGTCAGCGTCGAGCGCCACGCGGGCGCGGTCACTGACTGCGTAGGGGGTCGCCCAGGGGCTCTTGCAGATCCTCGGAGTCGGACTCGACGTCGTCGGCGGCTTCGTCCTCAGCGGGATCCGCGAGCGGCGCGCGGCCGCGGGCCGGCCGGACGGCCTTGTACCCGACGTTGCGCACCGTGCCGATCAATGCCTCGTACTCGGGGCCAAGTTTGGCGCGCAGTCGACGCACGTGCACGTCGACCGTGCGGGTGCCGCCGAAGAAGTCGTATCCCCACACCTCGTGCAGCAGCTGGGCGCGGGTGAATACGCGCCCGGCATGCTGGGCCAGGTACTTGAGCAACTCGAACTCTTTGTACGTCAGGTCGAGCGGGCGGCCCCGCAGTCTCGCGGTGTAGGTGCCCTCGTCGATCACCAGCTCACCCAGGCTCACTTTGCCCGCGCTCTCCTGGTCGGCCAGCCCGCCGCGGCGGCCGACCACCAGCCGCAGCCTGGCGTCGATCTCGGCGGGGCCGGTGCTCGGCAGCAGGATCTCGTCCAGCCCCCAGTCGGCGCTGACCGCCACCAGGCCGCCTTCGCTCACCACGGCCAGGACGGGGACCGACCGGCCCGCGGTGCTCAACAGCCGGCAAAGGCCGCGCGCCGACGACAGGTCGGTGCGCGCGTCCACGAGCACGGCGTCCGCCGTCCCCGCTTCGAGCAACGAGGACGGCTCGGCCGGCGCCGTCCGGATGGTGTGAGGAAGCAGCGACAGCGACGGCAGGACCGGGTCGGGATGCAGCTCCGAGGTCAGCAGTAATAGCTCCAACTAGCCCCTCCAGCTCGGGGGAACGGCATCTTCACAAATCGCAACGCAACAACGCGTTAGTTGCCAGGTCATCTAACGATAACTTGCCACCTGCCATTTTTGCGTGGCGACGGCGCAGTGTGAGCCCCGCCACCCGGGCGGGCCGGCGGACGGCGAAGAGACGGTTACGCGACAATATGCGGGTGCGCAGGGTGCTGATCGGGCTGGCGGCCGCGGCAATCGCCGTGGCCGTGGTCACACTCGGCGCGGTCGCGGTCGACTACGGGAGCAGCATCTACGCCGAATACCGGCTGTCGTGCAGCGTGCGCAAAGCGGCCAATCTGAGGTCCGACCCGTTCGTCGCCATCGTGGCATTCCCATTCATCCCGCAGGCGATGCGTGGCCACTACAACCAGGTGGAGATCAAGGCCAACGCCGTCGACCATGCGACGGTCGGCAAGGCCACGCTGGAAGCCACGATGTACTCCGTCGATCTGGCCCACACGTCCTGGTTGATCGGACCGGACGCGAGACTGCCGGTGGGCAAACTGGAGAGCCGGATCATCATCGGCTCGACGCACCTGGGCAGATACCTGGGCATCAGCGACTTGATGGTCGAGGCGCCGGCCAACGAAACCAATACCTCCACCGGCGGCGTCACCGCGTCGGGCATCTCCGACAGCCATGGGCTGGTGTTCAGCGGCACCCCGCATTCGGCCAACTTCGAGCACCGGGTCAGCGTCTCGGTGGACCTCTCCATCGCCCCGGAAGACCAGGCGACGCTGGTGATCACGCCGACCGGCGTCCTGACCGGGCCGGACACCGCCGACCAAGCCGTCCCGAACGACAAGCGGGACGCGGTGCTGCGCGCCTTCACCGCCCGGGTGCCCAACCAGCGGCTCCCGTTCGGAGTGGCGCCGAAGACCGAGGGGGCGCGCGGCTCCGACGTCATCATCGAGGGCATCAGCTACGGGATGACCGTCAACCTGGACGGCTTCAAGCAGTCGTGAGCCCGTCAGCCCCCCGGGCGTGTGCGCGCCGCGAGGCAACCGCCGCTGATTTGATCGTTGTCCGTCATTCGGTAAGCTTGCCGACGTGCTAGCCCGCCTTGAGCCCCTGCTCACCCAACGCCGCGCAGTCGATCTGTGCCGCACCGCGGGCTGTTGCTGTCGCTGTAGCTGCTGAGTCGCGCGCGTTTTCGCGTAGCACTCGGAGCAGCCCGGAACGTTACCGTGGCTCGTCTCCCGTCGTTCGTTCCCAAAAGCACAATGCAACAGGCTTATCCAGGAGTAGTACCGTGCCGAGCAACAACACCACCACCCAGCCAGACACCGTCGACGTCCGGGGCCCCAGGTTCGCCGCCTGGGTGACCACCGCGGTCCTGGTGATCACGCTCGCCGCGTCCGCCGCCAGCCCGGCGTCGGCGGCGGTCATCCTCGGCGTGCAGGCCGTCATCTTTGCCATCGGCGCCGTCGGCGGCCCGCGCAAGCACCCCTACGGGCGGATATTCGCCGCCGTCGTGGCGCCCCGGCTGGGCCCCGTCGCGGAGCGCGAACCGGTCGCACCCCTGAAGTTCGCCCAGCTCGTCGGCCTGATCTTTGCGCTTGCCGGCGTCGCCGCGTTCGCTGCCGGTGCCTTTCTGATCGGCGTCATCGCCACCGCCGCCGCGCTCACCGCCGCCTTCCTCAACGCCGCATTCGGGATCTGCCTGGGCTGCCAGCTCTATCCGCTGGTCGCGCGTTTCCGAGGCGCCGCGCGCACCACATGACCTGTTCATAGAAAGCGATCGAAAGGATCCCCGCATGGCACGCTCCGACGTCCTGGTCTCCGCGGACTGGGCCGAGAGCAATCTCGACGCCCCCGGTGTCGTCTTCGTCGAGGTCGACGAGGACACCAGCGCATACGACACCGGCCACATCCCCGGCGCGATCAGGCTGGACTGGCGTTCCGACTTGCAGGACCCCGTCAAGCGCGACTTCGTCGACGCGCAGCAGTTCTCCAAACTCCTCAGCGAGCGTGGCATCTCCAACGACGACACCGTGATCCTCTACGGCGGCAACAACAATTGGTTCGCCGCCTACGCCTACTGGTACTTCAAGCTGTACGGCCACGACAAGGTCAAGCTGCTCGACGGCGGCCGAAAGAAATGGGAACTCGACGGGCGCGCTCTGTCCGGCGACACGGTTAGCAGGCCGGCCACCTCGTACAGCGCCGCCGCCCCGGACAACAGCATCCGGGCGTTCCGCGACGAGGTGATCGCGGCCATCAACGCCAAGAACCTGGTCGACGTGCGTTCGCCCGACGAGTTCTCCGGCAAGATCCTGGCGCCGGCGCATCTGCCGCAGGAGCAGAGCCAGCGGCCCGGCCACATTCCCGGGGCGATCAACGTGCCCTGGAGCAAGGCCGCCAACGAGGATGGCACCTTCAAGTCCGACGAGGAGCTGGCCAAGCTCTACGCCAACGCCGGTCTGGACGGCAACAAGGAAACGATCGCGTATTGCCGGATCGGGGAGCGTTCGTCGCACACCTGGTTCGTGCTCCGGGAATTACTCGGCCACAAAAACGTCAGGAACTACGACGGAAGTTGGACGGAATACGGCTCCCTGGTGGGTGCCCCGATTGAGTTGGGAAGCTGATATGTGCTCTGCCCCGAAGCAAGGAGTGACGTTGCCGGCCAGCGTCGACTTGGAGAAGGAAACGGTGATCACCGGCCGAGTCGTCGACAGCGATGGCCAGGCGGTTGGCGGCGCCTTCGTCCGCTTGCTCGACTCGTCGGATGAGTTCACGGCCGAGGTCGTCGCGTCGGCGACCGGCGACTTCCGGTTCTTCGCCGCCCCGGGGTCCTGGACGCTGCGCGCCTTGTCGGCGGCCGGTAACGGGAACGCCGTGGTGACCCCGTCGGGCGCGGGCATCCACGAGGTGGACGTCAAGATCGCCTGAGACCCCGCTGCCCCGACCGGCATCTCACGCGACGAATAGACTGGTCCCCGTGGTGCTGTTCTTCGAGATCATGCTGGTCGCTTCGGTTGTGGTGATCTCATGGTTTGCGCTGTACACGCTGTACCGGCTCATCACTGACGAATCGTGACTTCTGACGAACCATTGAGTTCGGCGAGCTCCGGCGATCGCGCGGTGGCCGCCGCCGCGGAGCGCGCCAAACTGACCGCCGGCCGCAATATTCCCGCCTTCGACGACCTGCCGCTTCCTGCCGACACCGCCAACCTGCGGGAAGGCGCCAACCTGCACGACGCATTGCTGGCGCTGCTGCCGCTGGTCGGTGTGTGGCGCGGACACGGCGAGGGCCGTGCTCATGACGGCGATTACCGGTTCGGCCAGCAGATCGTGGTCTCGCACGACGGCGGTGATTACCTGAATTGGGAATCCCGGACGTGGCGGCTCAGCGACACGGGTGAATACCAGGAACACGGGTTGCGCGAGACGGGGTTCTGGCGCTTCGTCGACGATCCCGACGACCCCAGCGAATCTCAGGCCATCGAGTTGCTGCTGGCCCATTCGGCCGGCTACGTGGAACTGTTCTACGGCCGGCCGCGTACCCAGTCGTCGTGGGAGTTGGTGACCGACGCGCTGGCCCGCAGCCGATCTGGCGTACTGGTCGGTGGCGCGAAACGGCTCTACGGCATCGTCGAGGGCGGCGACCTGGCCTACGTCGAGGAGCGGGTGGACGCCGACGGCGGCCTGGTTCCCCACCTTTCGGCGCGGCTCTCGCGGTACGCCGGCTAACCGCCGGCCCGCTCGTTCGACCTCCAAGCGGCCGCCTCAGGTGTCATCATGTGCGTGCAATCACGATCTAAGGAGGTCGGTGGATGCGTCGTAGTGTGACGACGTCCCCTCCTGCCCGCCGCATCGCGTCCGTCGTCGGCCTACTTCTTCTTGGCTATCTGTGCCTTCTGGCGCTGCGGCCTTCGACCAGGGACGCCTTGCCGGCGTGGTTGAGGTGGTTCGGTCAACCCGGGTCGGGACCCACGCTGTTGGTGACGTTGGCGATCCTGGCTTTTTTCGTGATGGCGTTTCGATCGGCCGGCGCCGGCCGCACGACAGGTATCTCATTCACCGTTATCGCGGCCTTGATCAGTTTGACCGCCGTACTCGGCCTCAGCTCCTTTTGGTCTTGTCACGACGCCAACCATCCGGCGTTGTTCACCCCGCTGATGGCGACCGCCTCGTTGGTCAAAGGCAGCACCGGCGACTACTCGCTGGGCGGACGCCCTTGCCCCACGCCCACCCCGATCGCCCTGGAAGTAGCCCGGGTGACCGCCCTGGCCGCGATCTTCACCGGATTGGGTGGGGTTGTCATAGCAGCCTTCCGGTCCCAAGTGGACCGGTTACGAGCGAACCTCGCAGACTCCGTCACCGCCGTCGTCGGCATCGATGACGACACCCAGTCAATGATCAGCGGGATCGCGCAGACGTTGGACCGGCGCAACACCTTGGTGGTCATCACCAACGCGGGCGACGACCACGTAACACGGGCCCGCAGGCAGGGCGCCCGAGTGGTCCTGGTGGATTTCAGCACGCCATCCACGCTGGTCTCGTTGCGCCTGTGGCGCCACCTCGCGCGGCTCTACCTGATGGCACCCGACCCGGCGATCAATCTACTGTGGCTTGACCTGATCGGTCGTCGGCTCGCCGAGGTCGGCCACAAGCAGCGGTTGCCGCTCATCGTGCGCATGGATGACCCCTGGCTCGCCGAAGCGTGGCGCACTCAGCAATTTGGGGGATCGGACACCCGGTGGGCGGCCGATGTCGTCGGTAAGTATGAGGTGACCGCCGGCAGGTTGTTGGACGGCATCATTGAAGCCAAGACCATTCGGCGGGTATTCGTCTGTGGCACTTCACAATTGACTCTGGCGCTGTGCGCGGACCTGACCCGCCGCGCTCTTGAGCGTGACTTCTATACCCCGCCGGATGCGGTGTCGTTGCCGGCGCTCACCCTCGTCGAACGCGACGCCGATGACTACTTGCGGGATCACGAATTTCATCGCCAGCAGGCCGGTTTCATGTCGGATGGACCGGAAATCGATGCAGTAACGGAGATGCCAACAGTACCCACCATGCTGCGTTTGATCGGCGATGCCAACCCCGCCACGAGCGCCGTGATTTTGGTCGACACGCAGCAGGCTGCGACTGCCAGCAGGCTGGCTGCCCGCTTCCCCGAGATGCCGGTGTACACCTCGGATCTCAACACCAACCTGGCCGACGACGCGATCCAGGTCGTGGGAAGGTTGCAGTCCTATTCCCTGGTGCTGGACAGTCGCGAGGGCCGAGTCCAGGACGCCTGGGAGCGCGCGGCGAGGCTGATTCACGAGCGCTATGTGTCAACGATCGACCCGGGGACACCCCGGTCCCCGGCCGCGATGCCGTGGGAGGACCTTAATGAGTTCTACCGCGGATCCAATCGGCGCCAGGTACGCAACGCCTTATGGATGGTTGAAAAAATCGCTGGGCACACCTGGAATACGTGGGGCAGCCCACCGGCGCAGCTTTCCGGCAACGACATGGCGGGATTGCCGCCGTTGGAGCAGCTTTCTCTGATGGGCTTCGACCACGACTCAGCGATGAGCATGGCGCGGGCTGAGCACGAGGACTGGTGCCGCTATTACCGCCACAACGGCTGGAAGTACGGATCGCCTCGCGATGATTCGCACAAGATCCACGACAAGCTGGTCGACTGGGCGGTAGTGGAAAGCACCCCAGATTTGCTCAATGCAGCGATCCGCAGCTTGGCCGCTACCTTGTGGAGTCTGCGTCAACTGGGCTTCCGGTCGCGCCCGATGTGGCAGACCTTCACCCGGGTCGGGACGGTCACCGCTGAGCAACGCGACGCCCCGTGGACGTGGACATCGGATTCCGGGCACACGATGCGCGCCAACGCCGGTGACTGGGCGGTCCACGAAGACGGAAAGATCTGGTCCGTGCGCGACGACATTTTCCGCGACACGTACGAGCCGGCGGGTGATGGGAAATGGCAACGCAGTGGCTGCGTTCAGGCGCGGCCCGCGCAGGCCGGTGAAACCATTGACACCCTCGAAGGCCCCGCGACTGCGGCCGACGGCGACTGGGTCGTACGCGGGGAGGCCGGCGAGCAATGGCCCGTCCCCGCCGACGAATTCGCGCGCCGCTATGCCGAATTCCGCCCGCCCCAAGAAAGCCGCGTTTTGGATCGCGGAAAGCAATAAGCGTCTGACGCGTTATCGACTCGAACGGAGCCGAATTGGCCATCCTGAGTTGGGCTCGCACTGATACGGTATCGGCGCATGTGATACCGGTCGCATGCAGGCTATGGCCCATTTCGTTCGCTCGGCCTCACCCTAGGAGACTGTGATGGCGCTGTTTGTCAGCTACTCGAGCCAGGACAGGTCAACGGTCGATGCCCTGGCGGCGGCGCTGCGGCGCGCCCAACAGCAAGTTTGGTTCGACCAAGAGCTAGGCGGCGGCGACTCGTGGTGGGCCAAGATCCTCGAGCAGATCCGTGCCTGCGACCTGTTCCTCGTCGCGCTCTCAAGCAACTGGTTGCAGTCCAAACCGAGTCAGTCCGAGCTGCGCTACGCGCAGGCTTTGAACAAGCCGATCCTTCCGGTTCGCATCGGCGACATAGGCAGCATGCGCGTGAATCCACTTGCGGCGTTGCAGATCATCGACTACCGGAACCCGACCGTTGACGCCGGCATCCAGCTGGTCACCGCCGTGCACTCGCTCACCGCTAAGCCTCACCCCTTGCCGGACCCGCTGCCCGACGAGCCGCCCGTGCCGTTCGGCTACATAACGCGGTTGGGCAACATGCTCGCCGAGAAGGAGCTCAGCCCGCAGCAGCAGCTGCAATTGTTGGTCGAACTCAGATCCGGACTCGACGAGGACGGCGACGACCCCAGCGCCCGCAGCGACATCGCCCAACTTTTGCGCATGATGCGCCTGCGACACGACGTCACGTATCGCACCCGAAACGACATCGACAACGTGCTGGCGTCGATCGAGTCCGATCAGCAAGCTTCCGCTTCCGGCGCGTCGACAACACCCGCCGCCAGGTCGCAGACCGCACCGACCACCCCGGCGCGACCGGCAAGCGACGCCAGCGCACCGAGCACGGCCGGTGGCGGTCCGGCCGCAACCGGCGGATCCAAGAACCGGCTGATCATCATCGGCGGCGCCGCCCTGGCCGTCATCATCGCGATCGTGGGGACGGTCGTTTTCCTAAGCCAGGGGTCGAGTTCCAAAAAAACGCCGGCCGAGACCCGCGGTGCGGCGCCGGGCGGCCCCGCCGGGACAGCCGCGCAGATGGCGCCCGCTGAGGGCGCACCCGGGCAGTCGGCACCCGCACCGGGGGGGAGCGGGCGTCTGGACGCAATTCTGCTCAGCGCGAAGCAGGTGAACAGCATCATGAACCCGCCCACATTGATACAAGTCGCCGACGACCAGACGGCCACGCGGCTGCGTCCAGACGAGAGTCTGTCCAACCCGGCCTGCTTCGGTGCGTTTGATCCGATTCGCGAGTCCGCCTACGCGGGCTACAACCCCAAGGCCGTGCTCGGACAAGGGCTGGATACGCAGGACAGCAGCTACCGGGTTTACCAAGCCGCGGTCAGCTTCCCGACCCCCGCACAAGCCCAGGAGTTCGTGACCGCCTCTGCCGGCAAATGGAAGGCGTGCAATGGGCTAACCGTCAAGTTCAACAACAAAGCCAACTGGACCTTCGGGAACGTGACCGAGGCTCCGTCGAGGATCACGCTGTCGCGCGCGCCGGGAGATCCGAGCCGGGCGAGCTGCGAGCGCGTGCTGAGTGCGGTGTCCGACGTGGTCCTCGACGTCATGGCTTGCGAAGTGGGTGTCCACGGCCAAGGCGGACAGATCACCGATCAGATGGCCGCCAACGTCACGCAATAGCGGCGCCCAGGCGTCGACCGGCCCCGGACATGGAGCGGCCCCCGAGCAAGGCTCCTGGTTGGACAGACCGGAAGCTCGGGGGCCGGGTGGCTACGGGGAATTCGCCAGCGCGCGTATATCGCCGGCTCTTCGAAAGCCACTGCTGCTAGCGCGCAGCCACCTCACATGTCCATGAAGCTATCAATTTCGCGGACCACCTCCCTTCTTGTGTACGGCCGACCGTACCCGCGATTCGGCAACCCGACAACACAATTCAGCGCTTAGCGATCGCTGAGGATCGCCGAATCGACCAAGGAGGCGAATTCCGCGGCCATAGCAGACCGAGGCAGCGGCCGACCGTCGAGCGTGTGCACGCGGGCGGCCAACGTCATACTCGAGACCAGCCAGATCCCTTGCGCGGCATTGAGATCGGCGAGCCGCAACGCGCGATAGTCGCAGTCGTAACCCTTTGACCTCGCCACCTCGAAAAGGGCCTGCTGCGTGGTGCCACGCAAAATCGGATACCACGGCGGAGGCGTCAGCAGGCACAGGTTCCCGCCCTCTCCCGTTCCGGCATCGGTCGCGATCACCACCGTCGAGCGCGGGCCCTCCAGGATGTAGCCGTCCGAGCTGACAAAGATCACGTCACCGGCACCCTGCCGGGCGGCATGACGCAAGGCGGCCATGTTGACCGCGTAGGACAGCGTCTTGGCCCCGGCCAGCAGCCACGGCATCGCGTCGGTACCGCCGGCGGCCAGCCCGCGGTCCAACGTCACCGCGGCCAGCCCGTCACGCCGAACGGCCGTCACTCGTTCGGGGACAGCGGTGACCATGACATAGGCCGTCGGCGTCGTGCCGCTCTCCCGGCCGCGGCTGTAGATCAAGCGCATCGCGCCCTCGTCAGCGGTCCCCGCGACCCACTGCCGGGTGGCCAGGCCGATCGCATTGCGCCAGGCGGGCAGTTCCGGCCCGGGCAAATCCATCAGCCTGGCCGACTGGGCCAGCCGCTGCAGATGGGACTCGACCAGACAGGGCCTGCCGTCGCGGACCAACAGCGTTTCGAAGACGCCGTCGCCGCGAACCGCCGCCAGGTCGTCGGCGTGCAGCAGCGGGATATCGGGCGGATGGACCGCTCCGTCGAGCGTGACGATCACACCCCGCTGGCCTGCCATGGAGGTAAAGCCTAGCGGCGAGCGTGCGGCGGGCCGCGGTCGCCGACGCGATGCACCGAAATCCGTAGAGTTGACGTGTGTCTGCAGTACCCGCACCCCAAGCAGGGCCCGACGCGGGCGCCATTTGGCATTACGGCGACCCGCTGGGCGAACAGCGCGCGGCCGAAACCGACGCGGTGGTGGTGGACCGCTCGCACCGGGCGGTGCTCACCCTGACCGGTAGCGACCGCCAGAAGTGGCTGCACAGCATCTCCACCCAGCACGTCAGCGACCTCCCCGAGCGCGCCAGCACGCAGAACCTCAGCCTCGACGGCCAGGGCCGCGTCGAGGACCACTGGATCCAAACGGAACTCGGCGGCACCACCTACCTCGACACCGAACCGTGGCGCGGCGAACCGCTGCTGGACTATCTGCGCAAGATGGTCTTCTGGTCCGACGTCGCCCCGGCGGCCGCCGACCTGGCGGTGCTCTCGCTATTGGGTCCGCGACTGGCCGAGCCGGCGGTGCTCGACGTGCTCGGCCTGGACACCCTGCCCGCCGAGCTGACCGCGATTCCGGTCGCCGGCGGTGGCTTTGTGCGGCGGATGCCCGGCGCCCCCGCGGGCCAGATCGAACTGGACCTGCTGGTTCCCCGCAGCGCGTCCGCCGGCTGGCGGGAGCGTTTGGTGCAGGCGGGCGTGCGGCCCGCGGGGGTGTGGGCCTACGAGGCCCACCGGGTCGTGGCGCTGAGACCGCGGCTGGGCGTCGACACCGACGAACGCACGATTCCGCACGAGGTTGGGTGGATCGGCGGGCCCGGCGAGGGGGCCGTCCACCTGGACAAGGGCTGCTACCGGGGGCAAGAAACCGTCGCGCGGGTGCACAACCTCGGGAAACCGCCCCGGATGCTGGTGCTGTTGCACCTCGACGGCTCGGTGGAGCGGCCCTCGACGGGTGACCCGGTGCTCGCCGGCGGTCGCGCCATCGGCCGCCTTGGCACCGTGGTGGATCATGTGGACCTCGGGCCCGTGGCCCTCGCGCTACTCAAGCGCGGGGTGCCGGCCGACACCGAACTGGCGACCGGCCCGCAGGCCTCGGTGGCCGCGGTGATCGACGCCGATTCGCTGCCGTCGACCGAGCAGATCGGTGCGGGACGGCTGGCCGTTGAACGGCTGCGGGGCGGTGCGAGATAATCGTCGATGACGTCCGCCACAGCGGCAGGGGGGACCGACGCCCAACCGTAAGGCACGGTAAACTGTCGGCAGGACAATAACGACACCAGTAGATCGGAGCCGCCTGATTCGGGCCGCTCCGTTATTGCGCGAGGGGGTTCCCCCATGGGCCGCGGCCGGGCTAAGGCAAAGCAGACCAAGGTTGCTCGAGAACTCAAATACAGTTCCCCGCAGACCGACTTCCAGCGGCTTCAGCAAGAGCTGGCAGGGTCGGATGCCGGAAACTCCACCGAACTGGAGGACGACGGCGTCGGCGACTCCTGGGACGACAGCGACGACTGGCGTCGCTAAGGCTCGCCCGGCTGTGCCGGTGCGGTCCGTTTCGGCACCGCGCTAGCCCGGATCTCTAAAAGCGCGGGTGTTGCCCGACGAGCGTGGCCCGCGGGCCCTCCTTACCGCCTTTGCCGACCGTTCCCAGCACCCAGCAGTCCAGGTGGCGTGCCGTCAAGATGGCCAGCGCGCGGTCGGTGTCCTCGGGCGCGACTACGGCGACCATGCCCACGCCCATGTTGAACGTCTTCTCCATCTCTTCCCGCGTCACCCGACCGCGCTGGGCGATCATGGCGAAAACCGGTGCGGGCGTCCAGGTTCCACGGTCGATCTCGCCGACCAGGCCGTGCGGGATGACGCGTTGCAGGTTGCCCGCCAGCCCGCCCCCGGTGACGTGGCAGAAGGTGCGGACATGGGTTTCGGCGGTCAGCGCCAGGCAGTCTTTGGCGTAGATCCGGGTGGGTTCCAGCAGCTCCTCACCCAGGGTTCGGCCGAACTCCTCGACATAACCGGCCAGGTTCATCCGGTCGATCTCGAGAAGCACCGCGCGGGCCAGCGAATAGCCGTTGGAATGCAGGCCGGAGGAACCCATGGCGATGATCGTGTCGCCGGGTTTGACCCGATCGGGCCCCAGCACGTCGTCGGCCTCCACGACACCGACACCGGTCGCCGAGATGTCGTAATGGTCGGGTTCCATCAGACCGGGATGCTCGGCGGTTTCGCCGCCCAGCAGCGCGCAGCCGGCGCGCACGCATCCTTCGGCGATACCCGCCACGATCGCGCCGAGCCGTTCCGGCACGGTCCGGCCCACCGCGATGTAGTCCTGCAGGAACAGCGGCTCGGCGCCGCAGACCACGAGGTCGTCGACCACCATCGCGACCAGGTCCAAGCCGACGGTGTCGTGCTTGTCCATCGCCTGCGCGACCGCCAGCTTGGTTCCCACACCGTCGGTGGAGGCCGCGAGCAGCGGTTCGCGGTAGTCGTTGCGCAAAGCGAACAGCCCCGCGAACCCGCCGAGGCCGCCCCGCACCTCGGGCCTGGTGGCCCGCGTCGCCAGCGGCTTGAACATCTCGACGGCGCGGTCGCCGGCCTCAATGTCCACCCCGGCCGACGCGTAGGTGATGCCGTGGCTGCCCGGGTTTCGTCCGGGGCTTTTTCCGGGATCCGTCATCGCGATAAAGGCTACCGGGCGCCGCCGACCGCCGTTATCAAACGTCTTGGAACGGGCGCGTCGGACGTCCGTCAGTGGACGATGGGGACTTCGTCGGGCGTCAGCTCGTCGAGCCCGGCTCCGCGCGCGGCGTTGGTGAGCATGTGCTCGATGACGTTCTTACCCAAGGCCGTCTCCTCGGGCAGCTCGATCGGATACCTTCCGTCGAAGCAGGCTGTGCACAGCCGCGACGCGGGTTGTTCGGACGCCGCGACCAGGCCGCGCAGCGAGATGTAGCCGAGGGAGTCGGCGCCGATGGCGTGCCGCACCGCTTCGAGCATTTCCTCTTTGTCCTGTACGGCATTGGCGATCAGCTCGGCCGGCGACGGGAAGTCGATGCCGTAGAAGCAGGGCCATTTCACCGGCGGCGACGCGATGCGCACGTGGACTTCGACGGCACCGGCCTCGCGCAGCATGCGCAGCAGCGCGCGCTGGGTGTTCCCGCGCACGATCGAGTCGTCGACGACGATGAGCCGCTTGCCGCGGATGACCTCGCGAAGTGGGTTGAGCTTCAGCCGGATACCGAGCTGGCGGATGGTCTGGGACGGCTGGATGAAGGTCCGCCCGACGTAGGCGTTCTTCATCAGGCCCTGCCCATACGGAATGCCGGACTCTTGCGCGTATCCGACCGCGGCGGGAGTGCCCGACTCCGGGACTCCGATGACCAGGTCGGCGTCGACTTGGCATTCACGGGCCAGGCGGCGACCGATCTCCACCCGAGTGGCGTGCACGGACCGACCGGCGATCGTGCTGTCCGGCCGCGCCAGGTAGACGTACTCGAAGACGCAGCCCTTGGGCGTCGGGTTGGCAAAACGCGTGGACCGCACCCCGTCGGCGTCGATCGCCAGTAGTTCGCCCGGCTCGATATCGCGCACGAACGATGCACCGACGATGTCCAGGGCCGCCGTTTCGGAGGCCACCACCCAGCCGCGATCCAGCCGGCCAAGCGAAAGCGGCCTGACGCCGTGGGGATCACGGCACGCATAGAGTGTGTTCTCGTCCATGAAGGTCAGGCAGAACGCGCCGCGCACGGTGGGCAGCAGGTCCAGGGCCGCCTGCTCGAGGGTGGAATCCGCCGCGCCGTGGGCCAGCAGAGCGCCCAGGATGTCGGAGTCCGTCGTCGCCGGCGCGGGGCAGCGCCGAGCGATCAGCCCGGCGTCACGGGCGCGGGCGGCGAGTTCGGCGGTGTTGACCAGATTCCCGTTGTGCCCCAGCGCGACACCGGTGCCGGCGGCGGTGTTGCGGAACACCGGCTGCGCGTTCTCCCACGTCGTGTCGCCCGTGGTGGAGTAGCGGCAATGCCCGATGGCGACGTGGCCCGGCATCGCGGCGAGCGTCTGCTCGTCGAACACCTGGCTGACCAAGCCCAAGTCCTTGAAGACGAGAACCTGTGATCCATCGGCGACGGCGATGCCGGCGGCCTCCTGCCCGCGATGCTGCAGGGCGTACAAGCCGTAATAGGTGAGTTTTGCGACATCCTCGCCCGGGGCCCAAACCCCAAATACACCACACTCTTCACGAGGCGAGTTCAGGTCCTGCTCGGGTTCTCGGACGGTCACGATTGGGCGGCTCCCTGGGGAACGGTTGGTGACGTAACGGAGTCTACGGGTCCGACGCCCGCGACCACGAATCAACAGCGCGTGTTGCGCGCTGAAAATTCCCGCGCGGGACCCTAAACCTGCAGTTCAGCGTTATATTCAGCTGACATCGAACAAGGGCAGACAGTGTTCGATGTCACCGGCCCGAGAGCCCGAGAGACTTATCGCACCGACGTCCCTGGCCTCGGGGAACGACAAGAGTCCGGCAGCCAGCAGCAGCCACGTCCGCGGATCTGTCTCCACCACGTTGGGCGGCGTGCCGCGGGTGTGCCTGGGCCCCGCGATGCACTGCACCGCGACGAACGGCGGAATGCGCACCTCGACGCTGGCGCCGGGCGCCACGGCGGCCAGCGTGCGGGCGGTGAGCCGGACGGCGGTGCCGAGGCTCTCGCGGTCGGGCGCGGGCCGGGATTCGTCGCGCAGCCAGTCCGCGACGGCCAACACAGCCTGCCGACTCTTTGCCGGATCGGCCTTTTGACGGGCGGCCATACCCTAGGGTCTCAAACTCATGGAGCGTCGTCGCCTGCGGCGCGGGCCACCGCACAAGGCCGTCGGGCTCGTGACGGTGGCCGTCATGGGGTTGGTCGGGTCGCTCCTGTACCTACAGTTCCGGGGTGACCTCACACCGACGACCAAGCTGACCATGGTGGCAGCGCGCGCCGGCCTGGTGCTGGATCCCGGCTCCAAGGTCACCTACAACGGGGTTCAGATCGGCCGGGTGGACCGCATTTCCGAGACCACCCGCGACGGCAAGCCGGCCGCCAAGCTGGTACTGGATATCACCCCGCGGTACCTCAAGCTGATCCCGGCCAACGTGGCGGCGACGATCAAAGCGACAACGGTGTTCGGCAACAAATACGTCGCGTTGAGCTCCCCGCCGCAGCCTGCGGCACAATCGATCGCGCCGGCGGCAGTGATCGAGGCGACGGCGGTGACGACCGAGTTCAATACCGTTTTCGAGACCCTCATGTCGATTGCGGAGAAGGTCGACCCGGTCAAGGTGAATCTGACGCTCAGCGCGGCCGCGCAAGCCCTGACCGGGTTGGGCGACAGGTTCGGTGCATCTCTGGTCAACGGCAACACGATCCTCGACGACGTGAATCCGCGGATGCCCGAAATCCTTGCCGACGCCGCGCGATTGGCCGCCCTCGGTGATGCCTACGCCAGCGCGTCGCCGGACCTGTGGGACGCGCTGGACCACGCGGTGACCGCGGCGCGCACGTTCAACCGGCAGCAAATCGATCTGGACGCGGCGCTGCTCGCGGCGGCCGGGCTCGGCGGCACGGGCGCCGACGTCTTCGGACGCGGCGGTCCGTACCTTGCGCGTGGCGCCGACGATCTGGTCACCCCCAGCCAGCTGCTCGACGAGTACAGCCCGGAAATCTTCTGCACCATACGCAATTTCGACGAGGTCGGACCCAGGATCCACAACGCCCTCGGCGACAACGGCTACTCGCTGGGCGCGCACGCGGCGGGCGCGATCGCCGGGGCACCCAATCCCTATATCTGGCCGGAGAACCTGCCCCGGACCAATGCCAGGGGCGGTCCAGGCGGGCGGCCGGGCTGCTGGCAGACGATCACCCGGCAGTTGTGGCCGGCGCCGTTTCTGGTGATGGACACCGGCGCAAGCATGGCTCCCTACAACCACTTCGAACTTGGCTCGCCGCTTTTCGTCGAGCACGTGTGGGGCCGCCAGTTGGGCGACTACACGATCAACCCGTGACGTCGCACGCTCAGTGCGGCGATCGCGCCGGCCTCGTTGATGGCCAAGTGCGCGAGCATGGGCGCGGCGAGGCTACCCGAACGGTCCGCCAGCCAACCGAAGAGCCAGCCCGCGAGGCCGGTCACCAGCACGGTGCCCACCACCGGCGCACCCGCCGCACGCGCGTCCGCGATGTGGGAGAGCCCAAAGCTTGCCGCCTGCAACAGCCTTCCGCCGGAGGTGCCGAACGCATCCGCGGCGGCGGCGGTCAGCGCCGCGCGGAACGCAGCCTCCTCCGACCAGACGGTCCCTACCGGGATCTGCAGCAGCAGCCAGCCGGGCGTTGAGCCGGGCGGCTCCCGTTCTGCCATGGACGCCCGCACCAACGGCACCGCCGTCGTCGCGGCGATCGCGCTCACCGCCGCCGCGGCGGTCGCCGAACCCAGCCGCAGCCCCGCCCACAGCCGCGGCGGATGTAAGCCCAGCGATGCACGCGTCGCGAGCACCAGCAGGCCGGCCGCACCGGCCTGCACCGTCGTCCGCCAGGCCGTGGGCAGCCGGGGGCCGACGAAGCTCCACCCGACCAGGCCGGCGGCTAAAGTGATCGATTGCGTCCGGCGAAATCCGCTGTCGCCCATGAGATTTGTCGCTACGGCTCATCCGAAGAGGCGCGGCAGCACCGCCTCGGACGTCTCGCGCAGTTCCGCCAGCGACACGGTGAACAGGCCCTGAACCTCCACCGCGTCGGAGGCCTCATCGACGACGCCGATGCGCACCGCGGGCAGTCCGCGTGCCTCGCACATCGCCCGGAACCGGCTCTCCTCGGTGCGGGGCACCGCCACCAGGACCCGGCCCGCCGACTCGGAAAACAACGTCACGAACGGATCGGCGCCCTCGGGAAGCACGATGCGGCAACCGGTTTCGCCGGCCAGTGCCGTCTCGACGATCGCCTGCGCGAGCCCGCCTTCGGACAGGTCGTGCGCCGCCGACACCAACCCGTCGCGGGAGGCCGCGCTCAGCACCTCGGCCAGCAGCTTTTCGCGCGCCAGGTCGACCGCGGGCGGCAACCCTCCGAGATGGTCGCCGGTCACCTGCGCCCAGATCGAACCGTCGAACTCGTCGCGCGTATCGCCCAGCAGCATCAGGGTCTCGCCCGGCTCGGTGCCCAGCCCGGTGGGGATGCGCCGGGCGACGTCATCGAGGACGCCGAGCACGCCGACCACCGGCGTGGGCAGGATCGCCGCCGACCCGGTCTGGTTGTAGAAGCTGACGTTGCCGCCTGTCACCGGAATGCCAAGCGCCGCACACCCATCGGCCAGCCCCCGCACCGCCTGCGAGAACTGCCACATCACCCCGGGATCCTCCGGGGAGCCGAAGTTGAGGCAATTGGTCACCGCGACCGGGGTGGCGCCGGTGACGGCGACGTTGCGGTACGCCTCGGCCAGCGCGAGTTGGGCCCCGGCGTAGGGGTCGAGCAGCGTGTAGCGCCCCGACGCATCGGTCGACAGCGCGATGCCGCGGCCGGTGGTTTCGTCGACGCGCAGCACGCCGCCGTCGGCGTGCTCGGCCAGCACGGTGTTGCCGCGCACGTAGCGGTCGTACTGTTCGGTGATGAAGGCGCGGCTGCACAGGTGCGGGCTGCCCAGCAGGGCAAGCAAAGTCGCGCGCAGCTCCTCCCCCGTCGTCGGTCGCGGCAGGCTCGTCGATCGGTCGGCGTTCAGGGCGTCCTGCGACTCGGGCCGCGTGACCGGCCGCTGGTACACGGGGCCCTCGTGCGCCACGGTGCGCGGCGGCACGTCGACGACCGTCTCGCCCCGCCAGGTGATTCGCAACCGGTCTCCGTCGGTGACCTCGCCGATCACCGTGGCCAACACCTCCCATTTGCGGCACACCGCCAAGAAGGCGTCGACGTTCTCCGGCGCGACCACGGCGCACATCCGCTCCTGCGACTCGCTGCAGAGCACCTCCGCGGGCGTCATGTCCTTGGCGCGCAGCGGGACGGTGTCCAGCTCGATCGCCATACCCCCGTCCCCGGCCGACGCCAATTCTGATGTGGCACAGGATAATCCGGCTCCACCAAGATCCTGAATGCCGATCACCAGGCCGGCCGCATAGAGCTCGAGGCAGCACTCGATGAGCACCTTCTCCATGAAGGGGTCGCCCACTTGCACCGACGGCAGCTTCTTGCGGGATCCCTCGCTGTCGAAGGTGTCCGACGCGAGCACCGAGACCCCGCCGATGCCGTCGAGCCCGGTGCGCGCACCGAACAGGATGATCTTGTTGCCGGTGCCCGAGGCGAACGCCAGGTGCAGGTCCTCCTGGCGTAACACGCCCACGCACATCGCGTTCACCAACGGATTGCCGGCGTAGCACGCATCGAAGACGGTCTCGCCGCCGATGTTGGGCAGTCCGAGCGAGTTGCCGTAGCCGCCGATGCCGCGGACCACCCCGTCGACCACCCGGCGGGTGTCGGGCGCGTCGGCGGCGCCGAACCGAAGCTGATCCATCACCGCTACCGGTCGGGCGCCCATGGCCATGATGTCGCGGACGATGCCCCCCACGCCGGTCGCCGCGCCCTGGTAGGGCTCGACGTAGGAGGGGTGGTTGTGGGATTCCACCTTGAAGGTGACGGCCCAGCCGTCGCCGATGTCGACCACGCCGGCGTTTTCGCCGATCCCGGCCAGCATGCCGGCACGCATGGCCTCGGTGGTGGTCTCACCGAAGTAGCGCAAATGAACCTTCGACGATTTGTACGAGCAGTGTTCGCTCCACATCACCGAGTACATCGCCAGCTCGGTGTCGGTGGGTCTGCGGCCCAGGATCTCGCGGATCCGCTCGTACTCGTCCTCTTTGAGGCCCAGCTCGGCGAACGGCTGCGGCTGGTCGGGGCTGGCAGCGGCGTGCTCGACGGTGTCGATCGCCTGGGTGCGGGCGCTCGTCCCGGAGACAGTCACGCCAGACAGTCTAGGGCGACGCCGCGATCGCCGTGGGGTCGCCGCGTGGCTATTGACCGACGATGCAGAAGACGTTGCCCTCGGGGTCTGCCAGCACCACCCAGCGAAAATTGTCGCCGAACGTGTGGCGGCCGACCTCGGTGGCCCCGGCTGCCGTCAGCCGGGCCACCTCGGCATCGACGTCGGCGGCACCGAAGTCGAGGTGCACGCGGTTCTTCCCCGGCGTGGGATCGGGCACCTTCTGGAATCCGAGCCGTGGTCCTTCCGACAAGCTCACCGCGGTGAACTCGCCGGCGAGCAACTCCTGCGTCGTGCCACCGAACTGTTCGGCCCACCATCCGGCCAGTGTCGCGGGATCGCGGCAGTCGAAAGTGATCATCTCCACGTTGAGTGCCATACCGCCAGACCTTAGGCCCCAGGATGGCTCCGGCGAAAAGGAATGCCCGCATCGCCCGTGGCGAAAGGTTACGCACGACACGTAACTTTCTGCGCCGCCGATCCGTCCTTGGTTACGGGCTGCTCATGGGAGCCGCCACACGCCGTCACCGAACGTCGGCGAGAGTGCATGTCGGCCGGCGGCCGGCTACTTCGGTGACGAGTTACACAACCGATTCGGCAACCACCGCACCGGATTACGAAGGAGAACTGATGTCCACCCCGACACCCCCTCGCTGGCTGAAGCCGATGAACAAGCTCATGATCGCGATGCAAAAGCTGGGCGTACCCACGGGGCCGCCCATGGTCTTGACTGTGCCCGGCCGCAAGACAGGCCGACCGCGCAGCACGCCGATGACCCCATTCACTCTGGATGGAGGGCTCTACGCCGTGGCGGGCTTCCCGGGTGCGGATTGGGCACGCAATGCGCGTGCCGCCGGCGCCGGAACCCTCCGCAGGGGCCGAAAGACACGGCGGGTCAGGATCATCGAGTTGACCGCCGAGCAGGCCCGCCCGGTATTGCGGGAATATCCGATTCGAGTGCCGGTCGGAGTCGGCTTCCTCAAGCGCTCCGGCATGGTGCGTCAAGGCACTCCCGAAGAAGTCGAGGCGCTGGCCGGCCGGATCGCCGTGTTCCGATTAGACCCCGTCGCGGCGACCTGACACCAACCACGCCCACATCCGATCGACCATCCAGGGAGACCAGCGCCGTGTACACCTCATACCTTGTCGTGACCATCATCGCCATCGTTCTCAACGGATTCTCCGGCGTGAGCGCGCTGGTCCACTTCGCGCCCATCATTGCGCCGATGCGACGGGCCGGGGTGCCGCTGTCCTGGCTGAGGTTTCCCATCGGCACACTGAAAACCCTAGGCACCCTTGGGCTTATCGTCGGACTCTGGGTTCCGGCCGTCGGCATCGCCGCCGCTGCGGGGCTCACCGTCTTCTTCATCTGTGCGATGTACACCCACGTGCTCGCCAACGATATTTCCGGCCAGTTCGCATTAGCCGGGTTCTTCTTCGCCCTCAACGGCGCAACCTTCGCGCTCGCCGTGATCACTCACCGCGCCGTCATGTAAACGGCAGGCAGGCCTCAGGGTTCGGGCGAAAAGAACGCCCGCATCGCCGCCGAGTAGGCGGACACGTCGTGAGCGCCCATCAACTCGCGCGCCGAGTGCATGGCCAGCTGCGCGGCACCCACGTCGACGGTGGGGATCCCGGTGCGGGCCGACGCCAGCGGTCCGATCGTCGACCCGCACGGCAGATCGGCGCGGTGCTCGTAGCGTTGCAAGGGGACCCCGGCCTGTTCGCAGGCCAGGGCGAAGCCCGCGGCCGTGCGTGAGTCGGTTGCGTAACGCAGGTTGGGGTGCACCTTGAGCACGGGTCCGGCGTTGACCTCGATGAGGTGGCCGGGCTCGTGCCGCTCCGGATAGTTGGGGTGGGTGGCGTGCGCCATGTCGGCCGACGCCAGCAACGAGTCCGGCAGCCGGCGCAGGAAATCTTCCCGGGTGCCGCCGGCCGCCAGGACGATCCGCTCGAGGACGGTGCCCAGCAGGTCGGACTGGGCGCCATGGTCCGATGACGAACCGACCTCCTCATGGTCGAAGAGCACCAGCACCGGCAGGGGCCCCCGCGGCTGGGTGTCCAACAAAGCCTCCATCCCCGCATAGCAACTGGCCTGGTTGTCCAGCCGGGGCGCGCTGAGGAGGTCGGCGCCGGCGCCGACCACCGTCGATGGGGTGAGGTCATGGGTCATCAGGTCGGCCGCCAGCACGGCGGTCGGCGCGACACCGGCGCGTTCGGCGACGAACTCGAGGAACGATTTCGTTTCGGCGCCGGCGCCCCAGACCGCGTTGACGTGGCGCTGCGGGTCGAGCGTCAGCGATTTGCGGTCCTCGGCCAGGTGGATGGCCAGCTGGGGCACCCGCAGGATCGGGTCGTCTATCCGGACGAGCCGATGCTCGACTGCGGCGCCGACACGCACCGACAACCGTCCACTGATGCCGAGGTCGCGGTCCAGCCAAGAGTTGAGCCACGCTCCGCCGTACGGCTCCAGCGCGACCACCCGCCAGCCGGCGACCAGCCGATCCGGATGCTGCTTGACCCGAAGGTTCGGGCTGTCGGTGTGCGCGCCGACGATCCGGAACGGGCCCTCAGCCGCCTCGGAGTTCCAGGCAACCAGCGAGCCGGCCCGCACCGTGAAGTAGCGCCCCCGTTCGCCCGGCCAGCGCTCGCCCTCACTGAGTTCGGTGTATCCGGCGGCGGCCAGCCGCGCGGCCACCGTCGCGCAGACATGAAACGGCGACGGAGAAGCGTCGATGAAATCGCAGAGGCCTGCGGCGCTGGCCGACATGTTCAACATCATGGCTGTCGGCGCTCGACGTCGCCACGCTAGGTCCGATTGCGCGGCTCCTTCCTCGCGCACTTCCGGCGCTCGACGTCGCCACGCTAGGTCCGATTGCGCGGCTCCTTCCTCGCGCACTTCCGGCGCTCGACGTCGCCACGCTAGGGTCAGCAGAGTGCCCCACGTCCAGCCGCAGCCGATCCTCGAGCCGTTGACGCCGGCGGCGGTCTTCCTGGTGGTGACCATCGACGACGGCGGGGAAGCCACGGTTCATGACGCACTGCCCGATATTTCCGGGCTGGTGCGCGCGATCGGTTTTCGCGAGCCGCCGAAACGGTTGTCGGCCATCACCTCTATCGGCTCGCAGGCATGGGATCGCTTGTTCACCGGCCCGCGTCCCGCCGAGTTGCACCCGTTCGTCGAACTGAAGGGCCCGCGGCACACCGCCCCGGCCACGCCCGGGGACCTGCTGTTTCACATCCGGGCCGAGAGCCTGGATGTGTGTTTCGAACTCGCCGACCGCATTCTGAGGTCGATGGCCGGTGCCGTCACCGTGGTCGACGAGGTGCACGGATTCCGCTACTTCGACAACCGCGACCTGTTGGGCTTCGTCGACGGCACCGAAAACCCCGACGGCCAGCTTGCCGTCAGCGCGACCGCCATCGGCGCCGAGGATCCCGAGTTCGAGGGCTCGTGCTACGTGCACGTGCAGAAGTATCTGCACGAAATGGATTCATGGAATTCGCTTTCGGTCAGTGAGCAGGAGCTGGTGATCGGCCGCACGAAGCTGGAAAACCTCGAACTCGGCGACGACGAAAAGCCGGCCAACTCCCACATCGCCCTCAACGTCATCACCGACAACGACGGCACCGAGCTGAAGATCGTTCGGCACAACATGCCGTTCGGTGAACTCGGCAAGGGCGAGTACGGCACCTATTTCATCGGCTATTCCCGCACGCCGCAGGTCACCGAACAGATGCTGCGGAACATGTTCCTCGGGGATCCACCCGGCAATACCGACCACATCCTCGAATTCTCCACCGCGATCACCGGTGGCCTGTTCTTCTCCCCCACTGTCGACTTCCTCGACGATCCACCGCCACTGCCCGCAGTGCCGGCGGCGGAAACGACTGCCGCACAGGACGGCTCACTTTCCATCGGCAGCCTGAAAGGAACCACTTTATGAACAACCTCTACCGCGACCTCGCCCCTGTCACCGAAGCCGCCTGGCGCGAAATCGAATTGGAGGCGACCCGAACCTTCAAACGCCATGTCGCCGGCCGCCGGGTGGTCGACGTCAGCGAGCCCGGCGGTCCGGTCACCGCAGCGGTCAGCACCGGGCGCCTGATCGACGTGGCATCACCCTCCGACGGGGTAGAGGCTCATCTACGGGCGAGTAAGCCCCTTGTGCGCCTGCGTGTTCCGTTCACCCTATCGCGCTACGAAGTCGACAACGTCGAGCGCGGTGCGCAGGACTCGGACTGGGACCCGGTCAAGGCGGCCGCCAAGAAGCTGGCGTTCGTCGAGGACCGCGCAATTTTCGAGGGCTACGCCGCCGCGTCGATCGACGGCATCCGCACGTGCAGCTCGAACAAGCCGCTGACCTTGCCGGCAGACCCCCGCGAGATCCCGGATGTCATCACCCAGGCGATCTCCCAACTGCGGCTGGCCGGCGTCGACGGTCCCTACTCCGTCCTGCTATCCGCCGATGTCTACACCCGGGTGAGCGAGACCACCGAACACGGATATCCGATCCTCGAGCACATCGACCGGCTGGTTCCCGGGGACATCATCTGGGCACCGGCCATTGACGGCGCATTCGTGCTCACCACGCGCGGCGGCGACTTCGACCTGCAGCTCGGAACCGACGTGTCGATCGGTTACACCAGCCACGATGCGGACACCGTGCAGCTGTATCTGCAGGAGACACTGACATTCCTGTGCTACACCGCCGAGGCATCCGTCCCGCTGAGCTCGTAGGAATAAACCGTGGCGGCCCGCTGCTGACGGGGAGGCAAGTGAACTTCTCTCCTGGAGGCAGGGTTCGATGGCAGCAACAATGGCCGGCTCCACCGCGCTGGTGACCGGGGCCACGTCAGGGATCGGCCGAGCGATCGCGCTACAACTCGCGGAACGCGGAGTCGAGGTGGTGGTGCACGGCCGCAGCGCCGAACGCGGCGCGAAGACGGTCCGCGATATCGAAAATGCCCGCGGCAAAGCGCGTTTCGTCGCGGCCGACCTCAACGACGGCGACGACGTGCGTCGCCTGGCCGCCGAGGCCGGACCGGTCGACATCTTGGTCAACAACGCCGGCATCTACCGATTCGGCGCGACCGCCGACACCGACGAAGCGACGTTCGACGATCACGTGAATGTGAACCTGCGCGCTCCTTACATTTTGGTCCAGCAGTTGGTACCGGGAATGGCCGAGCGTGGCACGGGCGCGGTCGTCAACGTGAGCACCGTTGCGGCCTCCGTCCCGGCGAGTGGCGCGGGCATCTACGGCGCGACGAAGGCCGGACTGGAGTCGCTGACGCGCGTGTGGGCGGATGAATTCGGCGGATCGGGGGTGCGAGTCAACGCGATCGCGGTCGGCCCAACCGACACTCCCGGTTTGGCGGCCCTACCCGGTGTGTTGGAGGCGGTGGCGGGCACCACCACGCTGGGCCGGCCCGCCGAACCGGCCGAAATCGCCAGCGCGGTCGTCTTCCTCAGCTCCCCCGACGCCAGCTACGTCAACGGCGCGGTGGTGCCCGTGACCGGCGGTCAACGCGCAATCGCCGCCTGAAGCATCGGCTTTCGCTACAGGTCGAGCGCGAGCTCGGTCTCTGGAGCGGCCGAGCAGATGAGTACGGTCCCCTGCTCGGGCGGCTCCAGCGGCTGTTGCACGTAAGTGGTGCTCCCCGCAACGATCCCCGTGACGCAGACGTGACAGACGCCGCTTCGGCAGGAGAACCGGGTGGGCACGTCGCAGGCTTCCGCCAGGTCGAGGATGCTTCCATACCGGGATGACCAGTTGACCGTCAGGCCGCTGCGCGCGAAGGTGATTGGCGGGCCCAACCCCTGGACACCTACCGGGGGATGCGGCGGCTTGCGAGGGGCACCGTCGACGATGCCGGGATTGATCGGTGGCAGGGCGCCGAACAGCTCGCTATGGATTCGGTCGGGGTCCAGTCCGCCAGCGGCGAGTGCGTCGCGCATGTCGGTCATGAATTGGGTTGGGCCGCAGAGGTATGCCGTTGCGTCGGTCGGGATACCCAGCGCCGCGATGGCCGCTCCGTCCGGCCGGCCCTGTGTCTGTGTGTAGAAGACCGACTGCCGCGCACTCGGCAAGGATCCGATCAAGGTGGCGACCTCGGTTGCGAACGTTTGCGTTTCGCGATCGCGGGCGGTGTGCAGCCACCAGATGTCGCGGGCGCTGCCGGCCGCCGAGAGCGCGTGCAGCATGGCCAAGACCGGCGTGATCCCGATTCCCGCCGAGATCAGCAACACCGGACCGCCACCATCGGTGAGGCAGAACTCGCCCCGCGGGGCGGCCGCCTCAACGACCGAACCCGGCTCGACGTGGTCGTGCAGCCATCGACTCACCAGGCCACGGCTTTCGCGTTTGACGCTGATGCGGTAATACCCCGCGGCGGGGTCTCCCGAGAGGGAGTAGCTGCGCACCGGTGCGGGCGTGCCCGCGCCGGGCACTCGCACCGTGAGGTATTGGCCGGGAATCGGCGCCGGCAGGGCGACATGGTCGTCGGCCTCAAGCCGGATGGACATCACCTGTGGGCTTTCCCGGCGTATCGCGCTGACGCGTAAGGGGCGAAACCCGTCCCACGCCGGCGGCGCGCCCGGAAGCCGGGGCGTCGATCCCTGGTGCGATTCGAGCATGCCCCGGAACGATTGCTGCCAGCCCGGGCTGAGCGCGGGGACATCGACGATCTTGCGGAGTCGGTCAACGTCGCGGTTCGGCAGGTACAGCAGCGCGTCGACGTCGGCGACGCTGAGCTCGTGGCGACCACGGCGGGTACGCACGATGTCGTCACCGGCGCGGACCCGCCCCTCGGTGATCACCCGAAAGTAGAAGCCCGGGCGCCGTTGGGAAACAAGCAGGTTCGGCATCCTGGGCTCGTTCAGGCGCATTCCGACACGGAAGCAAGTGACGCGCGGCTGGGTGACTTCGAACTCGGCCTCACCGATCCGGTAGCGGTCACCGATGCACACATCGTCGTCGGGTAGCCCGGTGATCGTGAAGTTCTCCCCGAAGTGGCCGGGCACGAGGTCGTCGCGGCCCAGGTACTTCTTCCAGAAGTCGTACGACTCGGTCTGGTACACCATGA
This sequence comes from Mycobacterium seoulense, assembly GCF_010731595.1. Classification (NCBI taxonomy): domain Bacteria; kingdom Bacillati; phylum Actinomycetota; class Actinomycetes; order Mycobacteriales; family Mycobacteriaceae; genus Mycobacterium; species Mycobacterium seoulense. Next base: position 3,566,236 of record NZ_AP022582.1, read on the forward strand.
CGGCACGCTGCTCACCACCATGACCGCCGAGATCACCCTGGCCGTCGCCGTCGACGTTCAGCCGTCGCACCGTGACCGGTCCCTCGACCGGCGCTTTCCAGATCCCCGTGTAGACGGTCTTGCCCCGCCACTGCACGTTCTGGGGCAGCCCCACGTTTACCGAAACCAGCTTGCCCACCGCGCCACCTCCCCGGGCCCTTGATTGGGAGGGCTGACCCAGAGTATGCCGCCCCGCCCGTAGTGCCACAAGAGGCGGGCCTATCGCGCAGCGCCCGTCTCGTGCATACTGGGTTACACAACCCAAAATGCCCGCGCGGCGATTTCCATGAACGTCGGCCGAACGCCGCGCGGCGTGCGAGGGCGAGATTCAGGAGGAACTCATGCCCGCTGTCCATCATCGCTACGCCACGGTCGAGGGTCACCGACTATTCTTCCGGCAAGCGGGCGACCCAAACGCACCCGCGCTCGTGCTGTTGCACGGCTTTCCGACCAGCTCCTACATGTTCCGGCATCTGCTGCCGACACTCGCGGACCGCTATCACGTGATCGCACCGGACTATCTGGGCTTCGGGCTTTCCGACGCGCCGTCCGTGCAAGAGTTCGACTACACCTTCGACGCCCTGACCGACCTCGCCGCCGGATTATTGCGCACGCTCGGTATCGCCAGATACGCAATCTACGTCCAGGATTACGGTGCGCCGATCGGTTGGCGGCTGGCGCTGCGCGACCCTTCGGCGATCACGGCGATCATCACCCAGAGCGGCAACGGTTACGACGCGGGATTCGTCGACAACTTCTGGAAGGTCGTGTGGGCCTACCACCGCGAACAAACGCCCGAGACCGAGGCCGCGGTACGGCAGTTCCTCACGCTGGACGCCACCCGGTGGCAATACGTCACCGGCGTTCCCGACGAGACCCTGGTCGATCCCGAATCCTGGCATCACGACTACGCGCTCATATCGCGTCCGGGCAACGACCTGGTGCAGCTGAAGCTGCTGCGGGACTATGCAACCAACGCGCCGCTCTATCCGCGCCTGCACGAGTACTTTCGCGCCCGCCAGGTGCCCCTGCTCGCGGTGTGGGGTCGCGGCGATGAGATATTCGGCCCAGCCGGCGCCGAGGCGTTCGCGGACGACCTCCCGGATGCCGAGATCCGACTGCTCGACGGCGGGCACTTCCTGCTGGAGTCCGCGCTGGACGAGGCCGCCGAATTGATCCGCCGCTTCCTCGCCAAGGTTGACATGACCGCTTGACCGGGACCGCCGGCGCCTCCGGCGCATCATTGGGTTGGATATCCCATAGTTCGGGGTGCGCGCGAGTTAGCCTGACGCGATGGCCCATCCCGATGTTCAGGACGAACCACGGTTGACCCCCAAGGGGCGTGCCACGCGGGACCGCATCGTGGCGGCGGCCGCCCAACTGATCGTCACCGAGGGACTGTCCGCCTCGAACATGGAGAACGTACGCAGGGCGGCGTCGGTCAGCGGTTCGCAGCTCGCCCATTATTTCGCCGACAAGAGCGCCCTCATTCGCGCGGTGATCCGGCGTCAGATCGGCGTGGTTCTCGACTTTCACCGGCAGCCCAAGCTGGGCGGTCTGGCTTCGTTCGCCGACTTCGAGCGGTGGATCGACCTCAATCTGCGGTACCTCAGGCGCATCGGATATTTCGGCACGCCCACCTATCACGCCCTTGCCGCGCAGCTGGCGAAGTCCGACGATGCGACACGCGAAACGCTGGCGGCCGGCTATTGGCAGTGGATCGACCTCCTCGAGGCGGCGATCCAGCGAATGAAAGATGACGCCACCGTGGTCGCTGAAGCCGACCCGCGAAGACTGGCCATGGTGATCGTCGCCGCCCATCAAGGCGGTGGCACCTTGGCTTTCACCTACCGCGCGGAATGGCCGCATGCCGACGCCGTCCGCTTCGCGATCAACTACCTGCGCGGCTTTGCCACTGATCCCGACGAGCGGGTTGCCAGGCCCGCCCGGCGGCCTCGGCGCCCGGGCAAGGGCCCCGAGCGAACTGACGACAGCCCAACACCTTTTACCCGCAAGGGACAGGCGACACGCGCGCGCATCGTCGAGGTCGCCGCCCGTCTGATGTTCGAGCGCGGCGTCGCCGGCACCAGCATCGAGCAGGTGCGACGAGCGGCCGGGGTCGGCGGCTCACAGATCGCGCACTACTTTCAGGACAAGCGCGAGCTGACCCGCCAGGTGATCGCCGCCCGCCGCGAAGACGTACGGGCCTTCCACACTCAGCCACCGCTGGGCGCCCTCGACACCCTCGACGCCCTCCAGACGTGGGCCGACGCCTGCGTCGCCGACGTCGACGCCGTTTACCGCTTGGGAGGCTGCGTCTACGGCTCTTTGGCGGGGGAATTGATCGACGCCGACGACGAATTGCACGACGATCTCTCCGCCGGTTATGACCAGTGGATCGAGCTTTTCAAGACCGGCCTTGCGGCCATGCGCCGGCGCGGTGAGCTGCGCCCCGACGCCGACCCGCGCCACCTGGCGGTATCGCTTGTCGTCGCGCACCAGGGCGGTGCGATGTTGACATACGCCACCGGGGATCCGGAACCTTTGCGGGCCCCAGTCAACGCCGCCGTCGACTACGTGCGCGCCTTCATGACGCACGCCCGCAAGAGCAGATCCGCTCCGCCGCGCCGCCGCGGCCCGTCCCGAGCCACGTGACGTCACCACCCCACTAGACAGATTGGGACACGTAGCCCATAATAACTGGGTCAGCTGACCCATTACGGGCGGACGCTCTCCGGCTCCGTTCCGCACATCCAGAGATGAATGCCCACTCGGCATTTGGGAGGAGCTTCAAGTGTCGACCACCGAAGCGCCCCAGCTACCCACCGCGCCCGCGGTCGTGCGCGAGCGGCCCGGCGGCGAATCCATGCGTGCCGTCATCCTCGAGGGGTTCGGCGGGCTGGACAGCCTCGTCTACGCCGATATTCCGAAGCCGCTGCCCAAGCGCGGCGAAGTGGTCATCGAGGTCAAGGCGTTCGGCGTCAATCACGCCGAGATGCACATGCGCCGGGGGGAATGGGCCGAAGCCGCCGAAGTCAGCGGCATCGAATGCGTCGGTGTCGTCGACTCGTGTCCGGGCGGCGAGTTCCCCGTGGGCGCCAAGGTGGCCGCGTTGATGGGCGGTCTGGGCCGTACCATCAACGGCAGCTACGCGCAGTACACCCGTGTACGCGCGGCCAACGTCGCGCTCATCGAATCCGAGCTGCCCTGGGCGGATTTGGCGGCGCTGCCCGAAACCTATGCGGTCGCGTGGACCTGCCTCTTCCGCAACCTCGACCTGCAGGCTGGACAAACCCTGGTGCTGCGGGGCGCGACCTCATCGCTCGGGCAGGCCGCGCTCAAGCTGGCCGTGGCCGCCGGCGCGCGCGTCATCGCCACCGCGCGAAGCCGTGGCCGGTTTTCCATGTTGGAGGAGCTGGGCGCCTCCCGCGTCGAATTGGAACGGCGCGACCTGGCCGGCCATCTCCCGGAGGCGAAGCAGGTGGACGCCGTACTCGACCTGGTCGGCAACAGCACCATTCTGGACTCCCTTGACATGCTGCGCCGCGGCGGAACGGCGTGCCTGGCGGGATGGCTGGGCGGACTCGACCCCATCGGGGATTTCAATCCGCTGTTGCGCATGGCCAGCGGTGTTAACTGGAACTTCTTCGGCAGCTTCGTCTTTGGGGTTCCCGGCTTTCCGCTGTCGGACGTGCCGCTGCAAGACATCGCGCGACAGGTCGCAGAGGGCACCCTGGAGGCCAAGCCGTCTCGCGTCTTCTCCTTCGATGAGATACGTGAGGCGCACCGGGTGATGGAAGCGGGGGAGGCCGGCGGCAAGATGGTCGTCGTGATGCAGTGAGCGATAACCGTCGGGGTCGTCAGGCCACTGAAGAAGATCGAGGCCTAGCCGTGCACAAACCGTCCGTCCTGGTTTTCGACGTCAATGAGACGTTGATCGACATTGATTCCCTCGCGCCGCTTTTCACTGAGTTGTTCGACGATGAGCGGATACTTCGCGAGTGGTTCGCCCAGCTGATCATGTACTCGATGTCCGCGACCTTGACGGAGAGCTATGTGAACTTCTCCACCCTTGCCCAGGGCGTGCTGCGCATGGTCGGCGATATTCACCACGTTCACGTCTCCGACGATGACCTGCTCCGCCTGAAGACCGGACTACTCACCATGCCGGCACACCCGGATGCCGCGGAAGGGCTGGCCCGGCTGCGAGACAAAGGATTTCGTCTCGTCACGCTGACCAATTCACCGCCCAACCCGGACGGACCCACCGCCCTGCAGAGTTCCGGGCTGGCCGGGTTCTTCGAACGACAGCTGAGCGTCGACGCCTGCCAGGCCTTCAAGCCGGCGCCCGCGGTCTACCGGTACGTATGCGAGACACTCGGGGTGGCACCTTCCGACTGCATGATGGTGGCCGCGCACGTGTGGGACACCCTCGGCGCCCAGAATGTCGGCTTCAGTGCGGCGCTCATCACGCGTCCCGGCAACCCACCGCTGCCGGTCGAGGGGCTGGCCCAGCCGAATCTCGTGGTGGCTGACATGCATCAGCTGGCCGAGGAACTCACCGAGGGATGGCGCCATAATTGACGCATGGCCACCGCAGACGGATTCCACCCGGACTTCGACGAGAAAACATCGAACACCACCCGCAGCCGGGTGCACCACATCAAGGCGTCGGAGATCAGCTCCGACACCGCCCAATCGGACGGGCTTCGACGCTTCGCCGCGCTGAGCGGCTCGTCGGTCGGTGCCGAGAAGCTCTGGATGGGCGAGACACATGCATTGCCGGCGACCGCGTCGTCCAACCACCATCACGGCGACTCGGAAACCGCCATCTACGTGCGCAGCGGCCACCCGGAGTTCGTCTTCCACGACGGCGCACAGGAAGTGCGCATCTCAACGTCGCCCGGGGACTACATCTTCATCCCGCCGTATCTGCCGCACCGCGAGGAGAACCCCGACCCGACCACGCCGGCGGAGGTGGTCATCGCGCGCAGCACGCAAGAGGCCGTCGTGGTGAACCTCCCGGCGCTCTACCCCCTCTAAAGCGTTCCGTAAACCGCGATTTCGACTAGATTCCCATCGACGTCGCGGCAGTAGTGCGAGGTCATCGGGCCCAGCGCGCCGGTTCTGGTCACCGGTCCCGCGACGATCTCCGCCCCGCACTCCACCAGGTGGGTGCGCACCTCGTCGGGGCTGCTGCAGGTGATGAAGCACAAGTCCTGGGAACCGGCCAGCTCGACCGAGCCGGTGACCCAATCCGGATCGTGGGCCAGTGCCCCGACCGGTCGAAGGTTGAGTTTCTGCTCCCCGAACCGCAGCGCGATCCGCGCGGACGGCCCGAACGTCTCCCTCCGCATGCCGAGCACCCGCTCGTACCACGCCGCAGTCGCCTCCACGTCGTTGCAGTTCAGCACGACATGGTCGATTCGTTCCACCGCAATCCCCACCGTCGGCCCTCCTGTGCTGCGCGAAAAGCATTCGCCGCCAGAGTAATCCGAGCATCGGGGACGACGGTCGCCGGGCGTGGGCTCAAACCTGCTTTACCCTCCCGGCAACCAGACGTTTTAATGCGTCTTATGACCACCCGAGCATTGGACCTCGAGGCCCTTGGGCGCCCCCGTGCTGGTGCTCGAACGCATCAGTTTCGGCAAGGGCGACAAGCCCCTCGAGGTCGTCGAGTTCCACTATCGTCCCGAGCGGTACCGGTTTTCGGTAACGCTGCCACGGACCATGCCGGGTCCCGGCGCCGGGATCGTCGAGCGGCGTTCGACCGACTGACTTAGCCGGCTGACCGACCCTGCCCCGGGCACTCAGCCGATTCTCAACAGATTCTTCGGTGACTCATGGCTTGTCTCCCAGCATCCGCAAAGCCACTGGCCGCAGCATATTTTCATGACGAACGAGCCCATGTGCGCGAGCCTTGTCGAGCGGTACCTGCGCACCCGCGGGCGACGCTATTTCCGTGGCCACCACGATGGCGAATACTTCTTCGTCACCAGCGCCCACCCGCGACGCCTGCACGTCCACCTCGAGATCTCGCCCGCGCACGGCGATGTGCTGATCATTCGGGTAAGTCCCGGCTGCTTCTTTCCCGCCACCGAGCGCCCCTGGCTGGTGCACTTCTCCGACACGTGGAACCGCGACGAGCGGGAGGTGACCGCGATCGTGCACGGTTCGTCCGATCCGCAGCGGATCGGCGTGGTGGCGCGCCGGTCCCATTGGATTCGGCAGAACGTTTCCTTCGAAGATTTCGCCGCCTTCGTCGACCGCACGATGACGGACGCGACGGAACTCTTCGCCGTCTTGCGCCCGGGCGTCGAGCTACCGACGGTCCATCCGTTGCTGCGCGACGCCGGCTGACCCCAGGACCCCCCGAATTCTCCGCGGGCCGCCCGACCTTACGAGCAAACGAAAACGGTATTCTCTAATTCGGAGAGTAGAATTTGCGGGGCCGGGGAGGTTTGAGAGCTAAGTCACACCGGCAATCAGTAGCAAAGCGCGGGAACACGACAGCGGGGAGCCATGACGGGCAGCGGCAATGAGGTGGCCGACAACCACGAGACCACCAAGTGGGACCCGGCCTTCACCGAGCAGGTCAGCAAGACCCTCGGACCGATCATCAAGCGGTGGTATCGGGCCGAGGTGCGCAACATAAGCAATGTCCCGTCGTCCGGGGGAGCGTTGGTGGTGTCCAACCATTCGGGCGGCATGCTGACGCCGGACGTACTGATCTTCTCCCCGGCGTTCTACGAAGAGTTCGGCTACGACCGCCCGGTCTACACGCTGGGCCATTACGGCCTGTTCATGGGCCCCCTGGACGGCTGGCTGCGCCGCCTCGGGGTCATCGAGGCCAGCCGTGAAAACGCCGCCGCGGCCCTGCATTCCGGCGCCGTGGTGCTCGTCTTCCCCGGGGGCGACTACGACTCCTACCGGCCCACCTTCAGTGCCAACACCATCGACTTCAACGGACGCACCGGCTACGTGCGGACCGCCATCGAAGCCGGGGTGCCGATCGTCCCCACCGTCTCGATCGGCGGGCAGGAGACCCAGCTCTTCTTGACCCGCGGCAACTGGCTGGCGCGCAAGTTGGGGCTGACGAAGGCGCGCATGGACATCTTGCCGGTGAGTCTCGGGTTCCCCTTCGGCCTGAGCGTGATCTTCCCGCCGAACCTCCCGCTACCCGCCAAGATCGTCACCGAGGTGCTCAAACCGATCGACGTCATCGCCCAGTTCGGCGAGGATCCCGACGTCGACGAGGTCGACGCCCACGTGCGCGGGGTCATGGAATCGGCACTCAAGCGACTGGCCGCCCAGCGCCGGCTGCCCATCCTCGGCTGAACCGGCAACAACCGATGGCTTGGGCCTCGATACCATGCGAAAACATCCGCAGCACAAGCTGATTCCAAGCGTCCTGGCGTCGGCGCAGCGAGGTGGCGGGTGAAAAGGCTCAACGGCATGGACGCGATGCTGCTCTACAGCGAAACGCCCAACCTGCACACGCACACGCTGAAGGTGGCGGTCATCGACCCCTCCGACCCGGGGTTCGGTTTCGAGGCCTTCCGCCGTCACGTGCGCCGGCGGCTGCACCTGCTGGAGCCGTTGCGCTACAAGCTCGTCGACATCCCCTGGCAGCTTCACCACCCGATGTGGCAGGAGGACTGCGGGGTTGACCTCGACTACCACCTGCGTCGGGTGCGGGTGCCCGCGCCGGGCGGGCGACGAGAACTCGACGCCGTCATCGGCGAGGTTGCCTCGACCCCCCTGGACCGCAGCCGCCCGCTCTGGGAGTTCCACTTCGCCGAGGGCCTCGCCGGCGGCCGGTGCGCGTTGATCGGCAAGGTGCACCATGCGCTGGCCGACGGCGTGGCCTCCGCCAACCTGCTGGCCCGCGCGATGGATCTGAAGGATGCACCGGCCGACGAGCGCGACAACGACGAGGCGGGGACCACCGCCTCGACCGCCGACCTGCTGCGGGCCGCCGCACGCGATCACGCCCGGCAGATCGCCGACCTGCCGGGGCTGGTCAGGGACGCCGCCGTCGGGCTGACCCGGGTTCGTCGCCGGTCCAAAGAACGCGGTGGCCATCCGGATCTGGCCGATACCTTCGATGCACCGCCGACCTTCCTGAATCACGTCGTGTCGCCCCGGCGGCGGTTCGCCAGCGCGACGCTGTCGCTGGCCGACGCCAAGGCGACGGCCAAGGCGCTGGGCATCACCGTTAACGACCTCATACTGGCGACGGTCGCCGGCGGCCTGCGCACGCTGTTGTTGGCCTATGACGGCGCGGCCGACCGGCCGCTCATCGCGTCGGTGCCGACGGCCACCGACAAGTCGGACCGCATCACGGGCAACGAGATCAGCGGTCTGATGATCTCGTTGCCGGTCCACGTCGCCGCTGCCGCCGAGCGGGCGCGGCTGGTGGCACTGGCGACCCGAATCGCCAAAGAAGACCACGAGATTCTCGGCCCGCAGCTCTACGGCCGACTGATGGCCTACCTCCCGACGGCCATTGCCCCGGCGGCGTTCCGCTGGCTGGGGCGGCGCGACGCGCCGAACAAGCTGATGAACGTGGCGGTCTCCAGCGTGGTGGGCCCCCGCGAACGCGGCCACTTCGGGGGCGCGACGGTCAGCGAGATCTACTCGACCGGCGTGTTGTCCCCGGGCGCCCCGGTCAACATCACCGTGTGGAGCTACGTCGACCAGCTCGGCGTAGCCGTGCTCACCGACGACCGCACGTTCAACGACCCGCACGAGGCCACGGATGCGATCAGCGCGTCCTTCGCGGAATTGCGCTCCGCCGCAGGCATTTCCAGCTAGACCGAAAGTACCGCGTCCAACACCGAATAGAACAGGCCCAAGCCGTCGTCGGACGGGCCCGTCAACGCCTCGATGGCGTGCTCGGGATGCGGCATCAGTCCGACGACACGACCGTTGGCGGAGCTGACGCCGGCGATGTCATGCAGCGAACCGTTGGGGTTGTCGTGGTAGCGGAACACCACCCGGCCCTCGCCCTCGAGTTCCTCGACGACGTCCGCGGGGGCGACGTAGCGGCCTTCGCCGGATTTCAGCGGCACCAGCAGGTCCGCGCCGGGCTCGAAACGCGACGTCCATGCCGTCGACGTCGACGCCACCCGCAGCCACACGTCGCGGCAGACGAAGTGCAGGCCGGCGTTGCGGGTCAGCGCGCCGGGGAGCAGCCCGGCTTCACAGAGCACCTGAAACCCGTTGCAGATTCCCAACACCGGCATGCCCCGCTGCGCGGCGGCCACCACTTCGCCCATCACCGGGGCGAACCGGGCGATCGCCCCCGCCCGCAGGTAGTCCCCATAGGAGAACCCGCCGGGCACCACCACGGCGTCGACGCCCTTGAGGTCGGCGTCGGCGTGCCAGAGGCTGACCGCGTCGGCCCCGACCCGGCGCGCCGCCCGGGCGGCGTCGACGTCGTCCAGGGTCCCGGGGAAGGTGATGATGCCGATTCGTGCCGTCACCGGGGCTCCCGGCTGATCGTCCAGTCCTCGATCACGGTGTTCGCCAACAACGTTTCCGCTATTTCGGCGAGCACCGAATCGTCGACGGTGTCGTCCACTTCGAGTTCGAATCTCTTGCCCTGCCTGACATCTGAGATCCCCGGATGACCGAGGCGGCCCAGCGCGCCGACGATCGCCTGACCCTGTGGGTCGAGAATCTCCGCTTTGGGCATCACATGAACGACTACCCGGCCCACCGGCGCTCCTCCTCAGGTCTGTTTCCGCGCCAACTCTACCGGCGAAAGTGCAGCCCGACCGCTACGGGCACGAGGCAATGTAGGCCTCACACAGGGGCGCGGTCATCGCGTTCAGCACCGGGTCGTCGGGCATCGCCGGCCACGCGACCTGCGGCGGCCCCGACGACCAGAGGGTCAGCTCGCTGATCGTGCTGCTCGCCGGGTGGGCGACCAGGTAGGTGTGCATGACGACCGGACCGCTGATCACGGCGGCCATCCGGTTCGTTTCGTCGCTGGTGATCGACGGTGACTGCTGCGGCGCCCGCTGCTGGCAGGACCGCAGCGCGCCGACGGCGTTGCCGAACACCGACGCGGCGATGGCGCCGCCGCTGGCGGTATCGCCGCGCCAGTGCAGGATCTGAGCCTGTAGCTGCCACTGCCCGTCGGGGTGGGTCACGGTGGCGCGTGCCACGACCGCCGAGTCCCGCGGGTCCCGCGGTACCGGGGGCGTGGCGCACAGTTCCTCGAACCGGAATCTGGGGCCGGGCGTCGCCCCGGTCACTTGCGCCGCCAGGCCCGCGAGCGCCGGCCAACCGTAAACCGGGTTCAGCGGCACGGCGCGGCCCTGGATCCACGCGGAGTCGGGAATCTGGTCGCACACCGGCGGGCAGGCCTGCGGCTCGGCGTGCCCGGGAACCGCGACGATGAAAGCCATCGCGAAGCCGCCGACCACCACCATGGTCGCCAGGATCACCCGCATCGGCCTCACTCCCGTCAGGGCACAATCGTAATCATGCAACTGACCCATTTCGGCCACTCCTGTCTACTTGCCGAATTCGACCACACCCGGGTGCTCTTCGATCCTGGAACCTTCGCGCACGGGTTTGAGGGCATAACGGGGTTATCGGCCATTCTCATCACCCACCAACACCCCGACCACGTCGACGGCACCCGCCTGCCCGCTTTGCTCGAGGGCAACCCGGATGCCGCGCTCTACGCCGACCCGCAAACCACCGCCCAGCTCGGCGCGCCTTGCCAGGCGGTGCACGTCGGTGACCAGCTACGGATCGGTGAACTGACGGTTCGCGCCGTCGGCGGCAAACACGCCGTCATCCACCCGGAAATCCCTGTGATAGAGAACATTTCGTTCCTGGTAGGCGATGCTGATCATCCCGCCAGGCTGATGCATCCCGGTGACGCGCTGTTCGTGCCCGACGAGCCGGTCGACGTCTTAGCGACACCGGCGGCGGCCCCGTGGATGAAGATCTCCGAAGCCGTCGACTACCTGCGCGCGGTGGCACCGGTGCGCGCGGTGCCCATCCACCAAGGGATCATCTCCCCGGATGCGCGGGGCATCTACTACGGCCGGCTCACCGAGATGACCACCACCGATTTCCAGGTGCTGCCCGAGGAGGACGCGGTCACGTTCTGACCGCACCCGGCCTAGGCGATGTCGTCGGCGACGCCGCGGCCGGCGGCGCGCCCCGAAAAGATGCAGCCACCAAGGAACGTACCCTCGAGGGCGCGGTAGCCGTGCACACCACCCCCGCCGAATCCGGCCACCTCGCCGGCGGCGTACAGGCCGTTCAGGGGTGTGCCGTCCGTCTTCAGAACTCGGGCAGCGAGATCGGTCTCTATGCCACCCAACGTCTTTCGGGTCAGGATATGCAACTTGACCGCGATCATCGGCCCCGCCTTCGGATCGGTCAGCCGGTGCGGTGCCACCACCCGGCCCAGCCGGTCGCCCAGGTAACCGCGGGCGGCGCGGATCGCGGTGATCTGGCCGTCCTTGCTGAACTTGTTGGCCACCTCGCGGTCACGGGCGGTCACCTCGGCCTCCACCGTGGCATAGTCCAGCGGCACCACGCCGGGCAGCTTGTTCATCGCGGTCACCAACTCCCGCAACGATTTCGCGCTGACGAAGTCCACTCCCCGGTCGACGAACGCCTGCACCGGCCCCGGCGGCCCAGAACGCGCGCGGTTACGCAGCAGCTCGCGCAGGCTCTGCCCGGTCAGATCGGGATTCTGCTCCTGTCCGGACAGGGCGAATTCCTTTTCAAAGGTTCTGGTGTTCAACACAAACCAGGTGTAATCATGCCCGGATTTGGTGATGTATTCCAACGTGCCGAGAGTGTCGAACCCTGGGTAGAGCGGCACCGGCAACCGCTTGCCGCTCGCATCGAGCCACAGCGACGACGGCCCGGGAATGATGCGGATGCCGTGCAGCGGCCAGATCGGGTCGTAGTTGGTGATGCCCTCGGTGTAATGCCACATCCGGTCCGGGTTGATCACCCGCGCGCCGGCCTGCTGGGAGATGCCGATCATCCTGCCGTCGACGTGGGCGGGCACCCCGCTGAGTAGCTGCTCGGGTATGCGGCCCATGCGCTTGGGCCAGTTCCTGCGCACCAGCTCGTGGTTGCCGCCGATGCCGCCGCTGGTGACGATCACCGCGGGTGCACGGAACTCGAATTGCCCCACGGAAGTTCGTGACGACGCCACGCCCCTGGGTACGGCCGAGGGTTCCAGCACGGTGCCCCGGACGCCGGTCACCGCGCCGCCTTCGACGATCAGCTCATCAACCTGGTGGCGGTGCGCGAAGCGCACCGTCGAGCGGTCCCGCAGCTGACGGGCGAAGATCTCAACCAGGGCGGGCCCGGTGCCCCAGGTGATGTGGAAGCGGGGCACCGAATTTCCGTGTCCCTGTGCGTCATAGCCGCCGCGTTCGGCCCAGCCCACCAGCGGGAAGATCTTCAGCCCCCGGTCACGCAGCCAACGGCGTTTCTCCCCCGCCGCGAAATCGACGTAGGCGTGCGCCCATTGGCGTGGCCAGTAGTCCTCGGGCCTATCGAACGCCGCGGTTCCGAGCCAGTCCTGCAAGGCGAGCTCGTGGCTGTCGCGAATCCCCAGCCGTCGCTGTTCGGGGCTGTCGACGAAGAACAGACCGCCGAACGACCAGAAGGCCTGCCCACCCAGGTTGGCGCTGCTCTCCTGGTCGAGGATCAGCACCCGCAGGCCCCGGTCCACCAATTCGCACGCGGCCACCAAGCCCGCGAGTCCGGCCCCGACGATGATGGCGTCGGCGCCGAATCCCGCGGCCGAAGAATCGCTCATGTCGGACCAGGGTAATGCCCGTGGCGGGCGAGCTGAGGTGATGCTTGGTCAGGCCGCGTCGAGAATCGCCTTGTCCCGCCGCCAACGGTAGACGGTCGGTGCGCAGCCGTGCATCAACGACAGGTCGACGGCATCCACCATCGCCTGCAGCGGGCCGGGTTTGCGGAGGTGACGGGCGGCCACGGCGACCCGGACCACGCCGCCGCGGCGGGCGATCCGCTCGGCGGACAGCACCACCATCCGGCACCACCACGGTTCGGTGAGGAAGCCTTCGCCGATGCCCAATACGCGGGAGCGCACGGTGGAGTGCCGAACCAAGTCGGTGATGCCGTGCAGGTCGGCGAGCATCCGAAAACCGTTGTCCGGCAATGCCTTGACGACACCCGGGGACACCACCCATCCGGGTGCCGCAAACAGCCGGGTGCGCAACCCGAGGTGCTCGAGCACCCGGTCCGCGGCCATCAGCCGCAGATTGGCCTCGTGGGCGCGCAGGATCGCGAATTCACCGCGGCGCTTCTTGGTGGCCGCGTCGTCATAGCCGTGCAGCACGATGGCGTCGCCGCCGGAGCGCCGGTTGGTCAGCCATTCGACCGTGCGCGGGTCCCGGTCGAGTCGATAATCACCGCTGAGCCGTGGTGCCACCAACAGCGACACCGGGACGCTGCGGGCATCCATTTGCGCGCAGAACGCCTCGACGTCGGACAGGGTGCGCTCGCCAATCCCTGAGACCGAGACGATCAATTTTCCAGCCACACCCGCAGTTTGACGATCTCAGGTGTCGGAATGGTGAAGGACACGCAGACGGCAGGCGTATATCGCTGCCGCGGAGCCGCAGGTCCCGGCGATCTGCGCCACACGGTAAGGGCCTGCGGGCGGCGGCGGCGAGAATCGGTTCGATATGCTAAGCAACGCCATGGATCAGGCCCCGTACGCAGCGGCCGACATTCCGCTGCCCTACGACCCCGCCCCGCAGCTGGGCGAGGGTGAGCGGGACTATCCCGACAAGCTCGACGCCGGCCTGTTGCGGATTTCCGGCGTGTGCATCCTGGCCACGGTGATGGCGATCGTGGACGTCACCGTCGTCAGCGTCGCCCAGCGCACCTTCATCGACCAATTCGCTTCCTCGCAGGCCGTCGTCGCATGGACGATGACCGGCTACACGCTGGCGTTGGCGACCGTCATACCGATCACCGGGTGGGCGGCCGACCGGTTCGGCACCAAGCGACTTTTCATCGGCTCCGTGCTGGCCTTCACGCTGGGTTCCCTGCTGTGCGCGCTGGCCGCAAACATCTTGCAGCTCATTGCCTTTCGCGTTATCCAGGGTGTCGGCGGCGGCATGCTGCTGCCCCTGAGCTTCATGATCTTGACCCGTGAAGCCGGCCCGCGACGGCTCGGTCGCCTGATGTCGATCCTGAGCATCCCGATGCTGCTCGCCCCGATCGGTGGCCCGATCCTGGGTGGCTGGCTCATCGACGCCTCCAGCTGGCGGTGGATCTTCCTGATCAACCTGCCGCTCGGGCTCCTGACCATCGCGCTCGCCGGGATCATCTTTTCCAGGGACCACCCGGCGCGGTCGGAAACCTTCGACCTCGTCGGGGTGCTGCTGCTGTCACCCGGGCTGGCGATCTTCCTGTTCGCGGTGTCGTCGATTCCGCATTGCGGCACCGTTGCCGACCGCCGCGTGCTGATACCGGCGGCCATCGGCCTGGCCTTGATCGCCGGGTTCGTCGCCCACGCCTGGCGCCGCGCCGATCATCCCCTCATCGATCTGCGGTTGTTCGGCAATCCGGTGCTCACCCACGCCAACGTGACGATGCTGGTGTTCGCCGCGGCGTTCTTCGGCGCCGCGCTACTGCTGCCCAGTTACTTCCAGCAGGTGCTGCACCTGACGCCGATGCAGGCGGGTCTGCGCATGGTTCCCCAGGGACTCGGCGCCATGCTGACCATGCGGCTGACCGGGCCGTTGGTGGACCGGCAGGGGCCGGGCAAGATCGTGCTGGTCGGTATCGCGCTGATCACCGCCGGCCTGGGCACCTTCACCGTCGGCGTCGCCAGGCAGGCCGACTACTTCCCCACGTTGCTGATCGGCCTGGCGATCATGGGCCTCGGCATGGGATGCACCATGATGCCGCTGTCCGTCGCCTCCGTGCAGGCGCTGACCCTGCACCAGATCGCCCGCGGAACGACGCTGATGAGCGTGAGCCACCAGGTCGGCGGATCGATGGGGACCGCGCTGATGTCGATGATCCTGACCAATCAGTTCAACCGCAGCGACAACATCGTCGCCGCGAACAAGCTGGCCGCCTTGCAGCAGAAAGCCGCCGTGACCGGGGTCCCGGTCGATCAGTCCGCGATACCCCAGCAAGCGCTGGGCACAAATTTTTGGGCCAACGTGGTGCACGACCTTTCCCATGCCTACACGGCCGTATTCGTGATCGCGGTGGTGTTGGTGGTGTCGACGATCATTCCGGCGTCCTTTCTGCCGAAAAAGCCGGCGAGCCAAACATTGGGTCAATAGCGGAGACGATCCAGCGCGGCCGGTGGCAGTTAGTGGGGTGCGTAGCGCGCAATCGGTGAAGGTCGCGAGCGGCCGGGTGATGCTTTGCTGGGCCGCCCTGGGCAAAAGGCCGTCCCCGACGGCGGCTACAGGTCTTTGGATGCCCGGACCACCGCTACGACACCGCGCTCGGCTCGTCGACTTTTCCGGTGGCGCCAAGATTTCAGCTGTCTGCCGTACCGACGAGTGCGCGAGCGGTTCGTCGCCGGACCTGCCACCGGAAACGCCTCCGTCCAGCGGCTCTTAGCTCCGGACGGAGCCAAACGCCTAAAAGCGTCGGCGGGGGGGTATTGAAATGGCTATGCTCGGCGACACGATGCAGAAGGCCTATTCGAGCTTGCCCGACTCACCGGTGCCCACCGCGGACGTCGGGGAGTCCCGCGACGTCGCCGCCAGCGACTACCCCGACAAGCTCGACGCCCCACTGCTCCGTATCGCCGGGGTTTGCGGGCTGGCCTGCATCATGGCGATAGTTGACAACACCGTCGTCGCCGTAGCGCAACGAACATTCATCGATCAGTTCAAGTCCACCCAGGCCATCGTCTCGTGGACCATGGCCGGCTACATGTTGGCGTTCGCGACCGTAATTCCCATAACCGGGTGGGCGGCCGATCGGTTCGGCACCAAGCGACTCTTCATGGGCGCGATTCTGTCGTTCGCGCTCGGTTCGCTGCTGTGTGCGGTTGCGCCAAACATTTTGTTGCTGATTATCTTTCGGGTCTTGCAAGGCATTGGCGGCGGAATGCTCTTGCCGCTCAGCTGGATGATCTTGACGCGCGAGGCGGGCCCAAAGCGGGTCGGCCGCCTGATGGCGGTCGGAGGGATTCCGATTCTGCTCGGCCCAATCGGCGGGCCGATATTGGGTGGCTGGCTCATCGACACCTACGGCTGGAAGTGGATTTTTCTGGTCAATCTGCCAATGGGGCTGGTTACTTTCGTCCTCGCGGCAATCCTGTTCAGGAAAGACCGCCCAGCCCCGGCGGAAGCGCTCGACGTCGTCGGCCTGCTGCTGTTGTCGCCTGGCGTGGCGATTTTCCTGTGTGGTGTGTCATCCATCCCCGGACGACACACGATTGCCGACCCCTTCGTGCTGATACCAGTGTTTGCTGGCCTGGCCCTCATCACCGCGTTCGTCGTGCATGCCTGGTACCGAACGGACCATCCGCTCATCGACCTGCGACTGTTCAAGAATCCGGTCGTTACCGAGGTCAACGTGACGCTGCTGGTCTTCGCCGCCGCCTCGGTTGGCGCCACGCTGCTCATACCTAGCTACTTCCAGCTCGTGTTGCACGAGACGCCCATGCAGGCTGGGTTGCACTTGGTGCCGGTCGGACTGGGTGCGCTGATTACCCTGCCGCTCGCCGGGGCGTACATGGACAAATATGGGCCAGGGAAGATCGTGCTCATCGGCCTCCCGGTAATGGCAGTGGGCCTGGGTATCTTCACCTGGGGAGTGGCTAGGCAGGCTCATTATTCGCCGATGCTGCTTGCGGGGCTGACGATCACGGGCCTTGGCGTGGGCTGCACCACCACTCCGCTCTCCGCGGCGCTCATGCAGTCACTCGCTCCGCACCAGATCGCCCGGGGTACCACGCTGGTAAGCGTCAACCAGCAGCTGGGCGGTTCAGTAGGGGCCGCTTTAATGGCAGTAATTCTGACCAATCAGTTCACCAGCGACGAAACCCTCGTTGCCGCGAGCAAGCTGGCATCACTTCAACAAGAAGCCGACAAACGCGGGATACCGGTTAATCCGTCGGAGATCCCACGACAGACCCTCTCCCCTGATTTCGGCAGCCATGTGATGTCCACCCTCTCCCACGTGTACACGTTGATGTTTGCGCTGGCCGTCGCCCTGGTGGCGTTCACGATCATTCCAGCGGCCTTTCTGCCCAGAAAGCCACCGATCCTCCTGCTCGATGCAGAGCCGGAGTAGCCGTCGACAGCATTGCGCTACCACCGGGCGGCGTACTTAGTAGCTGCCCCGTTCGCGATTACCGCTGCGGACCGCCTCCGCAACCTTCTTCCAGGCCGCCGCCATCGCGGCGGCCGGAGGCGACAGCTAGCAGCCACGCGTACTGGAATGCGGTTTCCTGCCAGGCCTTGTAGCGGCCACTCACGCCGCCGTGCCCGGCGTTCATCTGGGTCTTGAGCAGGACCGGACTACCGTTTCCGTTGGCGTGCCGCAACGCGGCCACCCACTTGGCGGGCTCCACGTAGTAGACCCTGGTGTCGTTGAGCGAAGTCATGGCCAGAATGGCCGGATACCGCTTGGCCGCAACGTTCTCATACGGCGAATAGGACTTCATGTAGAAGTAGACGTCCTTGTCCTCCAACGGGTTTCCCCATTCGTCCCACTCGGTCACGGTCAGCGGCAAGGAGGGATCGAGGATGGTGGTCAGTGGGTCGACGAACGGGACCTGCGCAAGGATCCCGGCGAAGAGATCCGGCGCCAGGTTGGCGACGGCACCCATCAGCAGGCCGCCCGCGCTGCCACCCAACGCCACCAGTTGCCCGGGCCGGGTGACGCCGGTGTCGACCAAGTGCCTTGCCACCGCGACGAAGTCGGTGAAGGTGTTCTTCTTCTCCAGCAGCTTGCCGTGCTCATACCACGGCCGGCCCATCTCCCCGCCACCGCGGACGTGGGCGATGGCGAACACCATGCCGCGGTCCAGCAGCGACAGCCGGGCGATGGAAAAGCTGGGATCGGTGCACATCTCGTAGGCGCCATAGCCGTAAAGCAGCGCGGGCGCCGGAAATTCGATACTGACGCGGTGCACGATGGACACCGGGATGCGGGCGCCGTCGTCGGCGATCGCCCAATCACGCCGCTCGACGTAGTCGGCGGTGCGGTAACCGCCCAGCACGGGTTGCTCGCGCAGCAAGGTGCGTTCGCCGGTGGCGAAGTCGATGTCGTACACCCGGGCCGGGACGACGAGCGACCCCGCTCTGATCCGCAGCTTGGGCGCGTCCCAGTTGGGGTTACCGGCGGGGCCGGCGGACATCAACTCGGAGTCGAACGTAATCTCCTCGGGCTCAGCGTAGTTCCCCGCGGCATCGATGTCCCACACCTGCAGGCGAGGCAACGCCTCCCGCCGATAACTGACCACCAGATGGCGGGCGAAGGCGTCCACGCCGTCGAGCCGCACGTCGTCACGGTGCGGGATCAGGGTGCGCTGCTGGGTCGGGTCGCTCACCGGCGCTTCGGTCAGCGTGAAGTTGACCGCGTCCTCGTTGTGCAGGATCAGGAATCGGTCCTGGCCACCGACCACCGCGTGCTCGACCGCGTACTCGATGCCTTCGCGCCGTGGCAGCACGACGGTGAACCGTGCGTGCGGATCGGCGGCGTCGGCGTACCGGTACTCGGAGGTGATGGACGAACCCGATGCGATGAAAATGTAGGCCTCGCTACGCGTGAGCCCCACGCCAAGCCAAAACCGTTCGTCTGCCTCGTGATACACCAGCTCCGACGACTCGCCGGAGCCCACGCGGTAGCGCCAAACCTTGTCGGGGCGGTGGGCCGCATCCAGAGTCAGGTAGTACACGGTGCTGTTGTCGGCAGCCCAGGTCGCGCCCGCGCCGATGTCGGCGATCTCGTCGCCATACAGCTCGCCGGTGCGCAAGTCCTTGAAGCGCAACGTATAGCGTTCGTCGCCGACGACATCGACCGAATAGGCCAGCAGATTTCCGTCCAGGCTTACCGTGGCGGCACCGAGCGCGAAGAATTCGTGGCCGTGCGCCTCGGCGTTCGAGTCGAGCAGGATCTGCTCGCCGGGAATCTCGGTGTCCTCCTCCAGGATCGGCGGATCCCAGTCATCGGGATCGCTCACCGGGCAACGGCACTGGACCCGGTACTGCTTACCTTCGAAGGTGCGGGCGTAATACCACCAGTCGCCCTGCCGCGTCGGCACCGATAGGTCGGTCTCCTTGGTTCGCGCCTTGATTTCGTCAAAAATCTTTTGCCGCAGCGGTTCGAGATCAGCCGTCATCTCATCGGCGTAGTCGTTCTCCGCCTCGAGATAGGCGATGACATCGGCATCGGACTTGTCGCGCAACCATTCGTAGGGATCGATGAAGACGTCTCCGTGATGCTCGCGTCGGGTCTCCTGCCGCTTGGCGACGGGTGGTACCGGCGGTATGTCCAGCTTGCCGGCGCGGGCTTCCGTCATGCGCCGATCCAATCGCCAAAACGCAAGCCCGAAATGCGTTCGTAGGCATCGATATAGCGGTCCCGGGTGGCGTCGATGATGTGGTCCGGCAGTGGTGGTGGCGGCTGCGAGCCGTGGCGGTCCCAGCCGGACTCGGGGCTGGTGAGCCAGTTACGGACGAATTGCTTGTCGAAACTCTTCTGCACCACCCCGACCCGGTAATCCTCGGCCGGCCAGTATCGCGAGGAGTCGGGAGTGAAGATCTCGTCGGCCAGCAGCAGGTTTCCGTCGCGGTCGGTGCCGAACTCGAACTTGGTGTCGGCGATGATGATTCCCTTCGTCAGGGCATGATCGGCGGCCTGAACATAGATCTCCAGCGTGCGGTCGCGCAGCTGGTTGGCGCGCACCCCGCCCACCAACTCGATCACCCTGTCGAACGAGATGTTCTCGTCGTGGTCCCCCAGCGCGGCCTTCGTCGCCGGCGTGAACAGCGGTTCGGAGAACTTGCTGGCCTCGACCAAGCCGGGCGGCAAGGTGATGCCGCAGACCTTGCCGGTCGCCTGATAGTCCAACAATCCCGACCCCGTGAGGTACCCGCGCGCCACACACTCCACCGGGAGCATGTCCAGCCGCTGCACCACCAATCCCCGGCCCAGGACCTCATCGGGGATGCGCGGGTCGTCCGGCGGCCCGGCCAGGTGGTTGGGCGCGTCGACGAGACCGAAGAAGAAGACGCTCATGGCGGTCAGGATGCGGCCCTTGTCCGGGATGGTGCTGTCGAGGACGTAGTCGTACGCCGAGATCCGGTCGGTCGCGACCAGCAGCAGATGTTCGTCGTCGACACGATAGATCTCGCGTACCTTGCCGCTTGCCAGGTGCTGGTAGTCGGACAGTGCAGGGCGCATCGGGCCAGCCTATCGGGCACCTCGGAAGGGCACATGCGTCGGTAGCTGTGCTGGGATCGAGACATGACACCACGGTTGCTGCCCTACTCCACCAGGCCAGGCCGACTGATGGCCCAGCTCCTCAGCGATTTCGCCGTCATCATGTGGACGGGGCTGTGGCTACTCGTCGGCCTGGCGGTTTACGACGCCGTGTCGACGATCGCCGAGGCCGGCAGGCAGGTCGAGAGCGGGGCGCACGGCATCGCCGGCAATCTGGCGTCCGCCGGCCACGGCGCCCAGCGCATCCCCGTGGTGGGGGACGCGATCAGCAAGCCGCTGAACTCCGCGAGCCAGGCGGCACTGGACCTTGCGGGCGCGGGCCACGACCTGGACTCCACCGCGAGCTGGCTGGCGGTCCTGCTCGCGATGGCCGTCGTCGCGGTCCCGATTCTGATGGCCGACGTGCCCTGGCTCCTGCTGCGGCTGCGGTTCTTTCGGCGCAAACTGACGGTGAGCGCCCTGGCCGCAACCCCGGCCGGCGAGCAGCTGCTGGCCCTGCGGGCATTGACCAACCGGCCACCGGGTCAGCTCGCCGCGGTCAGCGGGGATCCGGTCGGCGGGTGGCGCCGGGAGGACCCGGTCACCATCCGGGCCTTGGCCGCGCTCGAGCTACGGGCGGCGGGCATCTCGATTCGCGCGGTGTAGCAGCGCGCGGCCGAGGAGCAGCAGCCCGGCGACGACGACAACGAGCCACGCCGCCAACGCATCCCAGAAGAAGACCAGCGACACCGTCGACAACGAGCGGTGGCCGGTCTCGGCCGCCATGGCGTAACTGGCCGCGGAATACATGCCCAGCGGGAAGACGAACGCCCACCACACGCCGGCGAAGTGCAGCATGTTGGGACGCCGGCTGATCCGGTGCAGGCCGAAGTACATCAGCGGCGGGATCCACAAGGTGGCCACCAACCACGTCATGACGGTGACCGTGCGCACCGGCCCGGCCAGCCAGTCCGGAGCCAAAGCGTGGATGTCGTCACCGGCCAGCGTCGCAATCGCCATGCCGCCCATCAGGATCCAGGTGTCCGGCTCGAACCCGTCCCGGTCCTGTCGCTCGTTGACGACGCGCCAGAGGATCAGCCAGGTCATCAGCCCATAGATGACGATGGCCGCGACCCACACCGCCACGGCCACGGCGAGCCACCAGCGGTGACCGGTGTGGTAGGCCGCGCGCGCGATGACGATCGCCAACCCGGACGTTCCCACGCTGCCCAGCTCCCAGGCCCCGTGGGCATGGTCGCGCAGCGTCGTCCACCGGCGCGCCATCATGTTCCGCGCAGTGAGCCCGATCAGCACCAGCCAAGAACACAGCCCCACCGCCCCGAGCCCCCGCAACACCCACACGTTGGACTGCAAACGGGTGTCGATGACCGCGCAGGCCGCGACGAAGGTGAACAACCGGAGTGTGACATCGGGATTCGTCAGATCCCAGCGCGACATCCGGCGCCTCCCGACGGCGGTCGTAGCCACCAGGATCACCAGGAAGACCAGGCCGGCGGAGGCGAGAACGCCCAGCGTGTCACTGATCAAGCCATAACCGTGGTGGCGTCCCGCGATCGACAGGATCCCCGTTGCCATCACCGCGGCGAAGACGTCCGGCGTCGGCTCGACACCGGAGCGCCGAAGCCTCACAGCTCCTCGAGGAGTTCCACGACCAGGTGGCGGATGCCGGTGTGCCGATTACTGCGGGCCCATTCGACCGGCCGTACCACCCGCACGGCGCCGAACCGGGACAACAGTTCCTCATAGAGCACCCGCAATTCCAGCCGGGCCAGGTTGGCACCCAGGCAATAGTGCACGCCCTGACCAAAACCTAAGTGCGGGTTCGGCTTCCGCGAGATATCGAATTCATCGGCGCGCTCGAACACGCTGGGGTCGCGGTTGGCCGAGCCCTCCCAGATTTGAATCTTCTGTCCCGCCTCGATCGACTGCCCGCCGAGGGTGACGGCGCGGGTGGCGGTGCGTCGCTTGGACGGTGACGGCGACGTCCACCGCACGATCTCCTCGACGGCGGTCGGCAGCGCGTCGAGATCCGCACGCAGCGCCCGTAGCTGCTCGGGGTGTTCGGCCAGCGCCAGCAACCCCCCGGCGACCGCATTGCGCGTCGTCTCGGCACCGGCGCTGAACAGCAGGCTGAAGAACAGGTAGAGCTCGAGGTCCGACAGCGACGGCGCATCCGCATCGTCGACCATCGCGTTCGCGACGACCGACAACATGTCGTCGGTCGGCTCGGCCCGCTTGGATGCGATCAACTGCTGGCCGTACTCGTACATCCGCGATCCGGCCTCTTCCACCGACAACTGGGAAAGCGATGCCTTGCGTGAACCGCCGAAGTCGAACTGCGGCTCGATGGCCTCGAACAGCCAATGCCGTTCGGACTCGGGCACTCCCAGCAAGATGCAGATCATCTGCATGGGCAGCTCCGCGGCGATGTCGACCAGGAAGTCGAACGGTTCACCGGGCACCACAGCATCCAGCAGCCGTCGCGCCCGCGTCCGCAGATCGTCTTCGACCAGCCGGATCATCCGCGGCGTCAGCCCGGAGCTGACGAGCCGCCGGATCTGGGAGTGCCGCGGGTCGTCCATCATGTTGAGCACCTGACCGGCGATGGCCAGGTCCTGCAGCAGCGTGCCGCCGTATGGCCGCCCGCCGCCGGTGACCGATGAGTAGGTCACCGGATCCTTCAGCACCTCAAGCGTTTCCGTGTACGTGGCGACCGACCAGAAGCCCTCGCCGTCGGGGGTGTTGTCGGTCGGCTCGTGCCAGTACACGGGAGCCTCGCGCCGGTGGATGGCGAACAGATCGTGCGGAAAACCGTTGGCAAAGTTGTCGAGATCGGTGAAATCGATCCCCGTCAGCTCGCCGGCGAGGGTCACAGGATCGCGCCCGGGGCGTACTTGGCGGCATCCGGGTAGCGGCTCACCAACGCGTCGACCATCGCGGCCACCTCGTCGACCTGGTCACCGGCGGCACCGATGAACGCCTGCTTGTCGGCCAGCGCGGCGTCCAGCGCCGCCCGGTCCAGCGGCAGCCGCTCATCTGCGGCCAACCGGTCCAGCAGGTCGGGTTCGGCGCCGTGTTCCCGCATGGCCAGCGCCGTCGCGACCGCGTGTTCGCGGATCACGTGGTGCGCGGCCTCGCGCCCCATGCCGGCGCGGACCGCGGCGATGAGCACCTTCGTCGTGGCCAAGAACGGCAGGTAACGATCCAGCTCGCGGGCGATCACCGCGGGATAGGCGCCGAACTCGTCGAGCACGGTCAAGAACGTCTCGATCTGCCCGTCGACGGCAAAGAAGCTGTCCGGCAGGGCAACTCGGCGCACGACCGAGCAGAATACGTCGCCCTCGTTCCACTGCGCGCCGGCCAGTTCGGCGGCCATCGAGGCGTAACCGCGTAGCACAACCTGCAGCCCGTTGACCCGTTCACAACTGCGGGTGTTCATCTTGTGCGGCATCGCCGACGAGCCGACCTGGCCCGGGGCGAATCCCTCGGTGACGAGCTCGTGCCCGGCCATCAGCCGGATCGTGTGGGCCATCGACGACGGGCCGGCGCCGAGCTGAACCAGAGCCGAGAGCACGTCATGGTCGAGCGAACGGGGATACACCTGTCCGACGCTGGTCAAAACGGTTGCGAAGCCGAGGAATTGGGCGACGCGTCGCTCCAGTTCGGCCAGCTTGGCCGCGTTGCCGTCCAGCAGGTCCAGCATGTCCTGGGCGGTGCCCATCGGGCCTTTGATGCCGCGCAGCGGGTAGCGGTCGATCAGCTCGCGCAGCCGGGTCAGCGCGATCAGCGTCTCTTGCGCGGCGGACGCGAACCGCTTGCCCAACGTGGTGGCCTGCGCGGCGACGTTGTGGCTGCGCCCGGCCATCACCAGGTCGCGGTACGTCACCGCCCGCTCGGCAAGCCGCGCCGCAACGGCGATCCCGTGCGAGAAGGTCAGTTCCAGCGACCGCCGGATCTGCAGCTGTTCCACGTTCTCGGTCAGGTCACGGCTGGTCATGCCCTTGTGCACGTGCTCCTGACCGGCCAGCGCGTTGAACTCTTCGATGCGGGCCTTGACGTCGTGACGCAGCGCCCGTTCACGCTCGGCGATCGAGGCCAGATCGACGTCCTCGAGCACCCGCTCGTAGTCGGCGATGGCATCCTGCGGAACGTCGACCCCGAGCTCCGCCTGCGCCCGCAGCACCGCCAGCCATAGCCGGCGCTCCGCGACGACCTTGGCCTCCGGCGACCAGATCGCGACCATTTCCGCGCTGGCGTACCGGGCGGCCAGGACGTTCGGAATGCTCACAGACATAGAGCTTACGATCGGCATCCCGCACTGACCGGCTTGCGGTCACATTGACAGCCTGCGGCGCCATACCCTGGGCGGGTGTACTTCGCCGGCGTCGATCTGGCCTGGGCCGGGCGCAACCCCACCGGGGTAGCGGTCATCGATGCGGCGGGCCGCCTCGTGCACATCGCAGCCGCCGGGGACGACGCCGGGGTGCTCGCCTCGTTGGCGCCCTACGTGCGGGGGCATTGCGTGGTGGCGTTCGACGCGCCGCTGGTGGTGAAGAACCCGACCGGTCAGCGTCCCGCCGAGGCGGCACTCAACCGCGACTTCCGCAGGTTCGAAGCCGGGGCCCACCCGGCCAACACCGCCAAACCGGAATTCGCCGACGGCGGGCGCGCGGCGCGATTGGCGCGGGCGATGGGGCTCGACATGGACCCGCGGTCACCGGCTCCGCGCCGCGCCGTCGAGGTCTACCCGCACCCGGCGACCGTGGTGTTGTTCCAGCTGGCCCGGACGCTCAAGTACAAGGCGAAGCCCGGCCGCGATGTCGACCAGCTCAAATCGGAGCTGCTCTTGTTGATGGACGGCATCGAAAAGCTCGCGCACGCCGCGGTGCCGTTACACGTGACCGGTCACGACGAGTGGCTTCGGCTGCGCAACCGCGTCGCCACCGCCCAGCGGAAAAGCGAGCTGCGGCGCGCCGAAGACCCGGTCGACGCCGTCGTCTGCGCCTACGTGGGCTGGTACGCCCACCGCTGCCCGGCGGACGTCACGATCTACGGCGACTTCGCCACGGGGTACATCGTGACGCCGTCGCTGCCCGCCGACCGGACGGGCCGCTGATCAACGGGCGCAAGCACGTCGATGAGATCGACCACCGTCCCCAGGGCCGCCGCGTGCGGATCGCGACCCTCCACCAGGGCGGACACCACGCAGCCGTCGACCGCACAGATCAGCGTGCACACCAGCTCGATGTGCACCGTGCGGCCCGATCGCTCGATGGCCTCGGCCACGGCCTCGGCCCGCTGGCGCAGGCTGCGACGCATGGTTTCGCGCAACGCGGGCAGCCGGGTGCACGCGATGTGCCGCTCGTAGCGCGAGATCAGCTGGTCACTGAGTCCCGGGCTGGACACATCTCCGACCAGCAGGTCGACCAGTACCTCGGCGATGGTTTCGGGTCCGCGACGCCGGCGCGAGAGAGCGGCAACCCGTGACCGCAGCTGCGCCACCTCGATCATCGCGATGTGTTCGACAGCGCGCGTGATCAAATCGTCAAGGGACGAGAAGTAATACGTGGTAGACGCCAACGGCAATCCGGCCCGCCGAGCGACGGCACGGTGTCCCACCGCATCGAAGCCGCCTTCGGCAAGCAGCTCGGCGGCGGCGCTCACCAGCGCATACCGTCGACGTTCTCCCTTGGGAGTAACTGCTGCCGTCACGAGTAGCCATCGTGCCAGTCAAAGTGGTACTGCATTGCCATTTCGCCCAAACGGCCCGCCAAACCAACATGGCATGATGGCCCGCATGCCCGACTTGAGCCGCCGCGCCCTGCTGGGCCTCGGCGCCGGCGCCGCCGCGGGCGCGGTGGGCACATATGGGCTCGACATCCTGTTCAAGCCGCGTCCATCTCAGGCCCTGCCGCTGTCACCGGCCGACACCCCGGCGCCGCTGGCGCCGCCGCCGACCGCGCCCCTCGAGCCCGCTCCGCCGGGACAGCCCGCACCCACCATGGTGACGGGTTCCTTCGTCTCGGCGGCGCGCGGCGGGATCAACACCAACTGGGCAATCGCGCGCCCGCCGGGCCAGACCAAGGCGCTGCGACCGGTGATCGCGCTGCACGGCAAGGGCAGTGACGCGTCGACGGTGATGGCCGGTGGTGTCGAGCAGGGCCTGGCGCAGGCCGTGAACGCGGGGCTGCCGCCGTTTGCGGTGGTCGCCGTCGACGGCGGTGGCAGCTATTGGCACAAGCGGACTTCCGGTGAGGACAGCGGGGCCATGGTGCTCGACGAGCTCATTCCGATGCTCGGCGGCCAGAACCTCGACACGTCGCGGGTGGCGTTTCTGGGGTGGTCGATGGGCGGCTACGGCGCGTTGTTGCTCGGCGGTCGGCTGGGCCCGGCACGCACCGCGGCGATCTGCGCCGTCAGTCCCGCGCTGTGGCTCTCCCCCGGTGCGGCCGCGCCGGGCGCGTTCGACGGGCCCGACGACTTCGCGGCGAACTCGGTGTTCGGGATGCCTGCGCTGGCGTCGATTCCGATCCGGGTGGACTGCGGCGACAGCGATCCGTTCTACGCCGCGACCAAGCAGTTCATCGCGCAGCTGCCCCATCCCCCGGCCGGGGGTTTCTCCCCCGGCGGGCATAACGGGGAGTTCTGGAGCTCGCAGCTGCCGGCCGAGCTGACTTGGATGGCGCCGCTTCTGACGGCCTGAGGCCGCTCGTTGTGCGCCCGCGTCACGCCAGTCACTCCGGCACCAGCAGACGGGCACCCTGCGAATCGAGAACTTGCTATCGCCTGCGATATCAAATTCGCGGCGGCCACAATGCCTTTCGCGGGACGGGCTTCCCTTGGGCCCGCTCGATGCCTCGTGCGACGATCGCAGGGTGACCGCACCTTTCGATTGGGACTTCCCGTACGCCTGGCCGCGCAAGCCGGTGCTGGCGGACAACGTTGTGTGCACGTCCCAACCGCTGGCTGCCCAAGCGGGCCTTCGGATGCTCGCCGACGGGGGCAGCGCGGCGGACGCGGCGATCGCCACCGCGATCGCCCTGACGGTGGTGGAGCCGGTGTCCAACGGGATCGGCTCGGACGCGTTCGCCATCGTGTGGGACGGCCGCCGCCTGCACGGGCTCAACGCGTCCGGCCGCTCACCCGCGGCCTGGACACCGGAATACTTCGGCGGCAACGCCGTTCCCGCGGTCGGCTGGAACGCGGTGACCGTGCCCGGCGCGGTGTCGGCGTGGACCGAACTGCACGCCAAGTTCGGCAAGCTCCCGTTCGAAAGGCTCTTTGAGCCTGCAATCCGCTACGCCCGCAACGGCTTCCCGGTCTCGCCGACGGTCGCGGAGCAATGGGCGGCACAGATCCCCCTGTTCGAGAAGCAGCCCGGTTTCGCCGGAGCCTTCATGCCCGCCGGGCGCGCGCCGAAACCCGGCGAGCGGTTCAGACTCGCCGACCAGGCCGCCACACTCGAGGAGATCGCCGCGACCCGCGGTGAGTCGTTCTACCGCGGAGAGCTGGCCGCCCACCTCGAAGCGCACGCGCTGGCCAACGACGGTGCGATGCGGGCCAGCGACCTCGCCGCCCACCGCGCCGACTGGGTCGGCACCATCAGCGGGGGCTACCGCGGTTACACCGTGCACGAGATCCCGCCGAACGGCCACGGGATCGTGGCGCTGGTCGCCCTGGGAATCCTGGCGCACTTCGACATGGCCTCGTTCGCAGTGGATTCCGCCGACAGCGTGCACCTGCAGATCGAAGCGGTGAAGCTGGCCTTCGCCGACGCACAGGCCTACGTCGCCGACATCGAGCACATGGCGCTGCGCCCCGAACACCTGCTCGATGACGACTACCTGAGGCGACGCGCGGCCCTGATCGATCGGGCGCGGGCAAAGCCGGCGTCGGCGGGCGCGCCGAGCGGGGGCACCGTGTACCTGACCGCCGCCGACGCCGCGGGGATGATGGTGTCGATGATCCAGTCGAACTACATGGGATTCGGATCGGGTGTCGTGGTGCCGGGCACCGGCATATCACTGCAGAATCGCGGGGCGAACTTCGTTGCCGCCGAGGGTCATCCGAACCGGGTTGGGCCGGCCAAACGCCCCTACCACACGATCATCCCCGGCTTCGTCAGCAAAGACGGTGCCCCGGTGATGAGCTTCGGGGTGATGGGCGGAACGATGCAACCCCAGGGCCACACGCAGCTGATGGTGCGCATCGCCGACCACGGCCAGAATCCGCAGGCCGCGTGCGACGGCCCGCGGTTCCGCTGGGTGCAGGGCACGCAGGTCGCCTGCGAGAAGGGATTTCCGCCCTCGACACTCGACGAGCTTCGACGCCGCGGACATGACCTGGTTGCCGTGGACGACTACAACCAGTTCGGCAGCTGCCAGGCGATCTGGCGTCTCGACGGCGGCTATTTCGCGGCGAGCGATCCCCGCCGCGACGGCCAGGCCGCGGGGTTCTAGACGCTGATCTTGCCCTCCGCCGCCAGCAGCGCGATGTCGCCTCGAAAGTGGCTGCCGGGCAACCGGATAGACCGCATCAGTTCGTAGGCCCGCGCCCGCGCGTCGGCGAGGTCGGCGCCGGTGCCCACCACCGACAGCACGCGGCCGCCCGACGAGACCACCTCGCCGTCGTCGCGCCGCGCCGTGCCCGCGTGCAGCACCCCTTCGGCTTCCGAGCCGGCGACCACGTCCCCGACCCGGGGGCGACCGGGATAGTTCTCCGCCGCCAGCACCACCGTGACGGCCGCACCGTCGCGCCAGCGCAGCTCACCGAAGTCGCTCAGCTTGCCGGCGCCCGCCGCGTACAGCAGCTGCCCGAGTGGTGATTCCAGCAGTGCCAGCACCGCCTGGGTCTCGGGATCGCCGAACCGGCAGTTGAATTCGACGACGGCCGGGCCGTTGGCGGTGATCGCCAATCCGACGTAGAGCAACCCGCAGAACGGGCTGCCGCGCCGAACCATTTCGGCCGCAACGGGTTCGACGATAGTGCCGACGATGTCCCGATACAGCTCGTCGGGAAGCCACGGCACCGGCGCGTAGGCGCCCATGCCGCCGGTGTTGGGGCCGGTATCGCCCTCGCCGACACGCTTGAAGTCCTGCGCGGGCAACAGCGGCACCACGGTTTCGCCGTCGACGACGCAGAACAGCGACACCTCGGGTCCGTCCAGGAACGACTCGAGCAGCACCGGGTGGCCCGCCTCGAGCAGTTCGGCCGCGTGCGCCCGGGCGACGCTGCGGTCCGCCGTCACCACCACGCCCTTGCCGGCGGCCAGCCGGTCGTCCTTCACCACCCAGGCCGGGTCGCCCACCGGTGGCCCGAACCGGTCCAGGGCGGCATCCAAATGCGCCGGGCTGTCGACGGTTTCGCTGGCCGCCGTGCGCACGCCGGCCGCGGCCATGACCTCTTTGGCGAACGCCTTAGACCCTTCGATCCGGGCGGCGTCCTTGCCGGGCCCGAAGCAGACGATGCCGGCGGCGCGCAGGGCGTCGGCCACGCCGAGCACCAGCGGCACCTCGGGGCCGATAACAACCAGATCGGCCCGGACCTCGCGCGCCAGGGCGACGACGTCGGAACCGGAGGTGATGTCGATGTCGTGCTGCTCGGCGACCCGGGCGGTGCCGGCGTTGCCGGGAGCGACGATTAGGCCCGTGACCTGTGGGTCTTTCCGGAGCGCCAGCAGCAGCGCATGTTCTCGGGCACCCGAACCGATCACCAGGACTCGCACGACACGTCAGAGTAGCCCGGGCAAACGCCGGATGCCTACGGCACCCGCGTTCACAGAATTCTTTCCAGCAGATTCTTGAGGTCTTTTCGCTGCCCGGCAGTGAGGCGTCCGAGTCGCTTGTCGAACTCGGCGGAGAGCAGCGCCAGCCCGTCCGTGGCGGCTTTGCGCCCCGCCGGGGTGAGCAGGAGTCGATGGCGCCGCAGATCGGAGGCGTCGATCTCGCGGCGCACGAAGCCCGCGGCCTCGAGCCGTTTCAGGTAGACCGTGACCGTCGCCTTGGGCATGCTCAAGGTGGCCGCCAGTTCGGCCGGGTAGGGGTGCTCGTCGATCTCGGCGAGCAGGAACAACTCCTTGGATTCGAGCCCCAGCGCACAGATTTCGGCCTCGGCGCACGAGATGACCGACAGCAACACCCGGTAGTTCAACGACCAGATCTTGGCCGCGTCGACCGCTGGCACCGACTTGCCAGATCGTTCAGGCATTAACTAGTTTAGAATCGAACAAACGCATAATCGGACAATCTACCAGGAAGGCGGCCACCATGCCCCTGGATCAGTACGTGACACTCGGACGCTCCGGCCTGCGCGTGAGCCCCCTGTGCCTGGGCGCCATGACGTTCGGCGAGGACCTCGGCTGGGGCACCAGCGTGGAAGAGTCCCAACAGATCATCGATCGATACACCGATCTCGGCGGCAACTTCATCGACACCGCCAACTTTTACACGCGAAGCCACTCCGAGAAGATCATCGGCGACCACATCGGGCGCGACGCCGGCCGCCGGGATCGCCTGGTGATCGCGACCAAGTTCAGCGGCAACCTGTACCCGGGCGATCCCAACGGCGGCGGCTCGGGCCGCAAGTCGCTGATCAACGCCTGCGAAAACTCGCTGCGGCGTCTGCAAACCGACTACATCGACCTGTACTGGCTGCACATCTGGGATGCGAACACCCCGATCGACGAGACGATGGCGGCGCTCGACGATCTCGTCCGCACGGGCAAGGTGCGCTACATCGGCGTCTCGGACACCCCGGCGTGGAAGATCGCCCAGGCCAACCTCATCGCCCGGTTCCGCGGCTGGTCGAGTTTCATCGGCCTGCAGGTCGAATACTCGCTGCTGGAGCGCTCCATCGAACAGGAGCTGGTTCCGATGGCGTCCGAATTCGGCCTCGGCATCACGCCGTGGTCGCCGCTCAAGGGCGGCGTGCTCAGCGGCAAGTACACCCGGGCCAACGCCGGCCGGCAGGACTCCGGTCGCGGCGCGATGGTTGACGCCTTCCTCGACGACAAGGCCTACGCCGTTGTCGATGAACTCGAGCTCATCGCCAAGGCCCACGGGACGAACGTCGCCAGCGTCGCGCTGGCCTGGGTGCGCGCGCAGCCTGGCGTCTCGTCCGTCATCATCGGGGCGCGCAGGCTCTCGCAACTCGACGACAACGTCCTCGCCGTCGACGTGGGCCTCAGCGCCGACGAACTGGCCCGGCTCGACGCGCTGACCAAGCCGAAGTTCGGGTTTCCGAACAACATGCTGGAGATGGCGCCGGGCATTCTCAACGGCGGGACGTCGGTCAACGGCGTATCGGGGCCGATCTCTGAGTACGTGATGCCCGAAGGCGGGCGACCTTACTGACCTCTCGCGTCAGTCCTTGTCTCCGGAGTGCATCTTCAAGGCGGCGTCCACGTTGGCCTTCTTGTCCTCCCCGGTGCCCTTCGCCGCGGCCTTCTTGCGCTTGGCGACGACGGCGTCGACGGCGCCGTTGAGCGCCGACCCCAGCGGGAACCCGAGGTAGTGGGTGAGGAAGACGGCCATCTCCTTCAGCTCGGTCTCGGTGAGCTCCCCGTTGAGCAACGCGGCGTTGATCTGGATCTCGGCCAGATCGCGTTTTCCGACCGCGGTCACCGCCGTCAGCGTCATGATGCGCTTGTCGCGCATCGACAATCCCGGTCGCGTCCAGATGCTGCCGAACAGGTGGTCGACGGTGAGGTCGAAGTACGCGTCGCCCTCGATGTTGGGCATTTCCCAGCCGTAGACCTCGTTCATCTTCTCGAGGCCCTTGCGGCGAAGTTCGTCCATCACGCCTCTTTCTCTGTGTGTGGCACCCCGAGGCCGTCCGCCAGCCTTTCATACGCCAACCGGGCCAGCGGCAGGTCCACCGACACCGCATCGCCCAGGGCCAGCGCCAGACTCAGATCTTTTTCCCCGAGGCCGCGGGTGTGCATGAAGGGCTGGTACAGGAAATGTTCTGGCGCAAGGTCCTTCATGTCGTCGCGAACCATGATCGCGCCCGGCCCGCCGGTGAGTGCGTCGGTGTGGCGCACCACCCGGCCCAGCGCCTGCAGATCCAGGCCCGCCGCCTCGGCCAGCTTCATGGCTTCACAGGCCGCGGCGTACGACGTGAACGTCAACATGTTGCGGGCCAGCTTCATTCGCGTCCCCGCGCCGGGCTCGCCGGCGTGGATGACCACCGCCGCCCAGTGCTTGAACGCCGGCTTGATCCGCTCGTACACCTCGCGGTCGGCCCCCACCATCGTGGCGAGCTCACCCTTCGCGGCTGCGGCCGCGCCCCCGCTCACCGGAGCGTCGACGACATGGATGCCCCGTGGTTTCAGCTCGCTGGCCAGTTCCGCGGCCGTGGTGTCGCTGATGGTCGAGTGGATCGCGATGACCGTGCCGGGCTTGGCGTGAGCCGCCAGTTCACCGACGACCTCGCGGACCTGCGCATCGTCCAACACGGTCACATGGATGATGTCGGCGGCGGCGACATCGGCGACGCTGTCGGCCAGACCGGCGCCCTTCTCGGCCAGCGGCGTCATCGCCTCGGTGCGAATGTC
The DNA here is from genome assembly GCF_010731595.1 of Mycobacterium seoulense. Classification (NCBI taxonomy): domain Bacteria; kingdom Bacillati; phylum Actinomycetota; class Actinomycetes; order Mycobacteriales; family Mycobacteriaceae; genus Mycobacterium; species Mycobacterium seoulense. The sequence continues at coordinate 3,599,288 of NZ_AP022582.1, forward strand.
GTAAACGGTCACCCCGCCGGGCCATTCGGTCATCTTTGTGGCCATCGGGGCACCCATGTTGCCCAGCCCGACGTAGCCGAGCGTCGCGTACTCAGTCATGACCGGATTATCTGCCCGCCGTCAACGTTGAAGATCTGCCCCGTGATCCACGATGCCTCGTCGGAGAGCAAGAACAGGCACATGCCGACGAGATCTTCGGGAGTTCCCATGCGGGACAACGGAAGGCCCTTGACGATGTCGGCGACCATCTCCTGTGGGGTGGTGGTTCGGTTGGCCTCGGTGTCGATGGGCCCTGGCGCGATCGCGTTGATCCGGATGTTCTGGCCGCCCAGCTCGCGCGAGAGCTGTTGGGTCAGCCCGTTCACGCCGACCTTGGCCAGGCCGTAGTAGTTCGAGTACAACCACGCGGCGGTGGACGACTGGTTCACGATCGCCCCGCCGCCGCGCTTGGCCATCTTCTTGTAGACGGCGCGGGTGCACCACAACGCGCCGTCGAGATTGACGCTCATGAACTTCTTGTAGTACTCGGGGTCGATGGTGAGCAGGAAGTCCAGCTTCATGCCGCCGAAGATGGCCGCGTTGTTCACCAGGTAGTCGATGCCGCCGAATTCGGCCAGCGCGCGATCGGCCATCGCCTTGGCCGACGCCGGGTCGGACACATCGACCGGAACGCTCAGGGCCGTGCCACCGTCGGCGACAATCTGCTTGGCCACCGCCTCGGCCGCCTCCGCCTTGATGTCGGCCACCACGACCGCGGCGCCCTCACGCGCCAACGCCTCGGCGTACGCCTGACCGATCCCGCCGCCGGACCCGGTGACGATGGCGACTTTGTTCTCAAACCGCATGCTCTCAAGCTCCTCTAGTTAACCGCTGTCGCAATGGTCTTGATTTCCAGGTACTCCTCGAAACCGGCCAGACCCATCTCCCGGCCGTTTCCGGACTGCTTGTAACCGCCGAACGGCGCATCGGCCGAATACCACACGCCGCCGTTGACATTGATCGTCCCCGCGCGGACCCGCGCGGCCACCCTCGCCGCCCTGTCCGGGTCGGCGCCGAACACGGTGCCCGACAACCCGTATGGCGAGTCATTGGCAATGCGCACGGCGTCGTCGTCACCGTCGTGCGGAATCACCGTCAGGACCGGTCCGAAGATCTCCTCGCGCGCGCAGCGGGCGTCGTTGCCCAGCCCCGCGATCAGGGTGGGCTCGATGAAGAAGCCGACGTCGCGGTCGGCCGGCCGGCCGCCTCCGCACGCGAACGTCCCGCCCTCGGCGATCGCCGAGTCGAGATAGCCCTGTATCCGATCCCGCTGGCGCGCCGAAATCACCGGTCCGCAGATGGTTCCGGGGTCGGTGGGGTCGCCGGCCTTGATGCCGCCCATCGTCGCGGCCGCGATGGAGACGGCTTCGTCATACCGCGCCCGCGGCACCACCAGCCGGGTGGTGATCGCGCATCCCTGCCCGGCGTGCATGCACACCGAGAACCCGGCCACGCCCACCGCACCGCCCAGGTCCGCGTCGTCGAGGACGATGAACGCCGACTTGCCACCCAGCTCGAGGAAGACCTTCTTGATGGTGGCGGCGCCGTCGGCCATCACGCTGCGACCGGTGGCCGTCGAACCGGTGAACGAAACCATGTCCACCCGTGGGTCTTTGGCCAACAATGCGCCCACGCTGTGGTCGCTGGAGGTGACGATGTTGATGACCCCGGCCGGAAAGTCGGTGTGCTCGGCGATGAGTTCCCCCAGCACGGCGGCGCACCAGGGGGTATCCGGGGCGGGCTTGAGGACGACGGTGTTCCCGGCGGCCAGCGCGGGCCCGATCTTGGCGAGGTTGATCTGGTGGGGAAAGTTCCACGGGGTGATGGCGCCGACGACACCGACGGCCTCGCGGGCGATGGTGCGCCGGGTGGGAATTCCCATCGGTGACGCCAGGCCGAGATCCTGGTTGTATTCGTAGGATTCGGCGGTGTCGGCCGCGAACGCCAGGTCGTTGACCGGGACTTCGAGCTGGGCAATGCCGGTGAGCATCCGCGGCGCGCCGACTTCGGCGATGGTCAGGTCGCGCAACTCTTCGAGGTGCTGCTGCATCGCCTCGCGCAGCTGCCGCACGCACCGGACCCGCAGCTCGGTGTTGCGCGACCAGTCCGTCTCGTCGAACGCGCGGCGCGCGGCGTCAATGGCCCGACTCATGTCGTCGGCGTCGGCATCGGCTGCGGCCCCGAGCACTTCCTCGGTCGCCGGGTTGATCGTCGGGAAGGTTCCGGCGCTGCCGGGCGACATCTTGCCGTCGATGAAGAGTGCACTCACGCCGTCGGCCAACAGGGCCATCTCCCGCTCCCATCTGTGCGGACCAAATCGAGCACGCGAATTTCACTGGACATTTCAATGGACAGTTGTCCGATATTATCCGATCGAACCATAGCTTCCTGGCCGCCGGCGCTGCAAGGCCCGATCTCGCCGAACACGGCGGGACACCAAAAAACAGCACTTTAAACGGCATGTTCGCCGATCGGGCTTGCTTCCGGTCGAGTCGGTCGGATAGCTTGGACATGTGTCCAGCGATGCACTGGTGACGATCACGTCTCAGGCCGAGCACCCGACCGGTCGGCCCGCGCGCAACCGCCGCCAGGAGGAGACCTTCCGCAAGGTGCTCGCGGCGGGCATCGACACGCTGCGGGAGAAGTCCTACGGCGACCTGACGGTGCGCGCGGTGGCGGCCCGCGCCAAAGTCGCCCCGGCCACCGCGTACACCTACTTCTCGTCGAAGAACCATTTGATCGCCGAGGTCTACCTGGACCTGGTGCGACAGGTCCCCTACTTCACGGACGTCAACGACCCGATGCCCAATCGGGTGGAACAGGTGTTGCGGCACCTGGCCCTGGTCGTCGCCGACGAACCCGAGGTGAGCGCCGCCTGCACGACGGCGTTGCTCAGCGGCGGCGCCGATCCCGCGGTGCGGGCCGCGCGGGACCGGATCGGCGCGGAGATTCACCGCCGCATCACGTCCGCCATGGGCCCCGACGCCGACCCCACCGCCGTTTCCGCGCTGGAGATGTCCTTCTTCGGTGCGCTCGTTCAGGCCGGCAGCGGCGAATTCACCTACCGCGAGATCGCCGACCGGCTGGCCTATGTGGTGCGGCTGATCCTCACCAGCGCGGGAGAGACAAGCCAGGAGACAACCACCGAATGACCGTTCACGCCGGCGACCACGAATTGGTCCTCGATCCCTACGACTACGACTTCCACGAAGACCCGTACCCGTACTACAAGCGCCTTCGTGATGCAGCCCCGCTGTATCGCAACGAGGACCTGAAATTCTGGGCGTTGTCGCGACACCAAGACGTGCTGCAGGGTTTCCGCAACAGCACAACGCTGTCCAACAAGTACGGCGTCTCGCTGGATCCGGCCTCGCGCGGCCCGCACGCGTCCAAGACGATGTCGTTCCTGGCGATGGACGATCCCGCCCACCTGCGACTGCGGACGTTGGTGTCAAAAGGATTCACGCCCAGGCGAATTCGGGAGCTCGAACCGCGCGTCACCGAGATCGCCACGCAGCACCTCGACACCATGCTGGAAAGGGCGAAAGACGGCACGGTCGACTACGTCGACGAGTTCGCCGGGAAGCTGCCCATGGACGTCATCTCGGAGTTGATGGGCGTTCCCGAACCGGATCGGGACCAGGTGCGGGCTTGGGCCGACGGGGTGATGCACCGCGCGGAGGGCGTCACCGACGTGCCGCCGGAGGCTGTCGAGGCCTCCATCAACCTGATCGTCTACTACCAAGGGATGGTGGCCGAGCGGCGCAAGAAGCTGACCGACGACCTGACCTCGGCGCTGCTGGAAGCGGAGATCGACGGCGACCGGCTCACCGATGACGAGGTGCTCGGCTTCATGTTCCTGATGGTGATCGCCGGCAACGAGACCACCACCAAACTGCTTGCCAATGCCGCGTTTTGGGGCCACAAGAACCCCGATCAGCTGACACCGGTCTACGCCGACCTGTCGCGGGTGCCGCTGTGGGTCGAGGAGACCCTGCGTTACGACACGTCCAGCCAGATACTGGCCCGCACCGTGTCCGGGGAGCTCACCCTCTACGACACCACGATTCCCGAGGGCGACGTCTTGTTGCTGTTACCCGGTTCGGGCCACCGCGACGAGCGGGTTTTCGACAACCCGGACGACTATGTGATCGGGCGTGAAATCGGGCCCAAACTCCTGAGTTTCGGTAGTGGCGCACACTTCTGCCTGGGCGCGCATCTCGCGCGGATGGAAGCCCGGGTCGCGCTCACCGAGTTGTTCAAGCGAATCCGCGGATATGAAGTGGACGAGGCCAACGCCGTCCGCGTCCACTCCAGCAATGTCCGCGGATTCGCTCACCTACCGATGACCGTGGAGGTCCGCTGAATGCCCCGCTTTGACCCCCTACCCGAACGCCGGCCGGCGATCGTCGCCGGCGCCTCGTCCGGCATCGGAGAGGCCACCGCCATCCAGCTCGCGGCACACGGCTTCCCGGTCGCCCTCGGCGCCCGCCGGGTCGAGAAGCTCAACGACATCGTCGGCAAGATCAACGCCGAAGGCGGCGAGGCGGTCGGATTCCACTTGGACGTCACCGACCCCAACTCGGTCAAATCGTTTGTCGCGCAGTCGGTCGACGCGCTCGGCGACATCGAGGTACTGGTGACCGGCGCGGGTGACACCTACTTCGGCAAGCTCGCCGAGATCACCACCGAGGAGTTCGAGTCGCAGCTGCAGATCCACCTCGTGGGCGCCAACCGGCTGGCCGCCGCCGTGCTGCCGGGCATGCTGGAGCGGCAGCGTGGGGACTTGATCTTCGTCGGCTCCGATGTGGCCCTGCGTCAGCGGCCGCACATGGGCGCCTACGGCGCCGCCAAGGCCGCGCTCGTCGCGATGGTCACCAACTTTCAGATGGAGCTCGAAGGCACCGGCGTGCGGGCATCGATCGTGCACCCCGGTCCCACGAAGACGTCGATGGGCTGGAGCCTGCCGGCCGAGAAGATCGGCCCCGCGCTCGAAGACTGGGCCAAGTGGGGCCAGGCTCGCCACGACTACTTCCTGCGTGCGGCGGACCTGGCGCGAGCCATCACGTTCGTCGCCGAAACCCCGCGCGGTGGCTTCGTCGCGAATATGGAACTTCAGCCGGAGGCCCCGTTGGCCGACAAGAAAGATCGCCAGAAACTCGCGCTCGGCGAAGAGGGGATGCCGTCATGACAACTACCGCTATCGTCCCGCGGGTCTCCGGGGGCGAGGAGGAGCACGGCCACCTCGAGGAATTCCGCACGGAACCAATCGGTTTGATGAAGCGCGTCCGCGAAGAGTGCGGCGACGTGGGCTGGTTCCAGCTGGTCGACAAGCACGTCATCCTGCTCTCCGGCGCGGGGGCCAACGAATTCTTCTTCCGCTCGGCGGACGAGGAGCTGGACCAGGCCGAGGCGTACCCCTTCATGACACCGATCTTCGGCAAGGGCGTGGTGTTCGACGCCAGCCCCGAGCGGCGCAAGGAGATGTTGCACAACTCCGCGCTGCGCGGCGAGCAGATGAAGGGCCACGCCGCCACCATCGAGGGCGAAGTCAAGAAGATGATCGCCAACTGGGGCGACGAGGGCGAGATCGAGCTGCTCGACTTCTTCGCCGAGCTGACCATCTACACCTCGACCGCCTGCCTGATCGGGCTGAAGTTCCGCGAGCAGCTCGACCACCGGTTTGCGGAGTACTACCACATGCTGGAGCGCGGCACCGACCCGCTGTGCTACGTCGATCCGTACCTACCGATCGAGAGCTTCCGGCTGCGTGACGAGGCGCGCGTCAAGCTCGTCGCCCTGGTGCAGGAGATCATGGACCAACGGCTGGCCAATCCGCCCAAGGACAAGGCCGACCGCGACATGCTCGACGTCCTGGTCTCGATCAAGGACGAAGAAGGCAATCCCCGGTTCTCCGCCGACGAGGTCACCGGGATGTTCATCTCGCTGATGTTCGCGGGGCACCACACCAGCTCGGGGACGTCGGCCTGGACGTTGATCGAGCTGATCCGCCATCCCGACGTCTACGCCGAGGTGCTGGCCGAGCTCGAGGAGCTGTACGCCGACGGCCAGGAGGTGAGTTTCCATGCCCTGCGGTCGATTCCGAAGCTGGACAACGTGGTCAAGGAGACCCTGCGACTGCACCCGCCGCTGATCATCCTGATGCGGGTCGCCAAGGGCGAGTTCGAGGTCGAGGGCTTCCCGATCCACGCCGGTGACTACGTCGCGGCGTCCCCGGCGATCTCGAACCGCATTCCCGAGGACTTTCCCGATCCGGACGCGTTCAAGCCCGATCGCTACAACAAGCCCGAGCAGGCCGACATCGTCAACCGGTGGACCTGGATTCCGTTCGGTGCGGGGCGACACCGCTGTGTCGGCGCCGCTTTCGCCCAGATGCAGATCAAGGCGATCTTCTCGGTTTTGTTGCGCGAGTATGAGTTCGAGATGGCCCAGCCGGCCGACAGCTATCACAACGACCACTCGAAGATGGTCGTCCAGCTCGCGCGGCCCGCGAAGGTCCGCTACCGCAAGCGCAATGCGTAGGGGGTAGGTCCAATGGGCTCAAATGGATTCAGAATCGAAGCGGATCTGGATTTGTGTCAGGGCCACGCCATGTGCGAATTGGAGGCGCCGGACTACTTCCGGGTGCCCAAGCGGGGCAAGGTCGAGATCCTCGACCCCGAACCGCCCGAAGACGCCCGCGACGAAGTCGAACGCGCGGTCGATATGTGCCCAACGCATGCACTGTTCATCAAAGAGAAAGAAGACCGATAATGGCGTCACGCGAGGAACTCGAGGCCTGGGTCGACCGCTGGCTGCAGGCCAACAAGGACTGCGAGAAGGCCGGTGACTGGCGGCCATTGGCGGACTTCTACACCCGGGACGCGACCTACGGCTGGAACATCGGCCCCAAGGAAGACGTGATGTGCGTCGGCGTCGACGAGATCCGTGACATCGCCCTCGGCCTGGAGATGGAGGGCCTGGAGAACTGGGTGTACGAGTACCAGAAGGTGCTCATCGACGAGAAGCAGGGCGAGATCGTCGGCTTCTGGAAGCAGATCGTCAACAAGTCCGACGGCACCCAGGACGAGATCTACGGCATCGGTGGCAGCTGGTTCCGCCTGAACGACGAGAACCTCATCGAGTGGCAACGCGACTTCTTCGACTTCGGTCACGTCGCGAAGATGTTCGCGACGCTGATCGAATCGGGCGACCTCAGCGCCGGCATGCAGAAACGAATCGAGCGCAGCATCGCCGGCGAGAAGCTGCCGGGCTATTACCCGCTTGGCCAGGCACCGGTCCCGATCTGGTGAACGGACCAACCAAGCATTTGATTTGTTGCACGCGCTATGCTGACGCGACGAGGGTGCCTGTGGCGCCCGTCACCAAGTTGTCCGGCATGAAGGGGCCGGGCAGCTCTGATCGATTCAAAGGCGAAATGGGGTCAGGACCATCGTGAAGACAAAAGGCGCACTGATCTGGGAGTTCAACCAGCCCTGGTCCATCGAGGAAATCGAGATCGGCGACCCGCAAGCGCACGAGGTCAAGATCCAGATGGAAGCGGCGGGCATGTGCCACTCCGATCACCACCTCGTGACCGGCGGAATCCCGATGGCCGGCTTCCCCGTGCTCGGCGGGCATGAGGGTGCCGGCATCGTCACCGAGGTCGGTCCGGGCGTGGAGGACATCGCCCCGGGCGACCACGTGGTGCTGTCCTTCATCCCGTCCTGTGGGCAATGCCCGACGTGCCAGTCCGGCCTGCGCAACCTGTGCGACCTGGGGGCCGGCCTGCTCGGCGGCGCGGCCGTCTCCGACGGCACCTTCCGCATCCAGGCCCGCGGCCAGAACGTCTTCCCGATGACCCTGCTGGGCACCTTCTCGCCGTACATGGTGGTGCACCGCAGCTCGGTCGTGAAGATCGACCCGTCGGTCCCGTTCGAGGTGGCCGCCCTGGTCGGCTGCGGCGTCACCACCGGCTACGGCTCGGCGGTCCGCACCGCCGACATCCGGCCGGGTCAAGACGTCGCCATCGTCGGCGTCGGTGGGGTCGGCATGGCCGCGCTGCAGGGCGCCGTCGCCGCCGGCGCACGCTACATCTTCGCGATCGATCCGGTCGAATGGAAGCGGGATCAGGCGCTGAAATTCGGTGCCACTCATGTCTACCCGGACATCAACGCCGCGTTGATGGGCATCATGGAGGTCACCTACGGCCTGATGGCGCACAAGGTCGTGGTCACCGTCGGCGAGCTGCAGGGCGCCGACGTCGACAACTACCTCAACATCACCCAAAAGGGTGGCACCTGCGTGCTGACCGCCATCGGCAGCCTGCTGGACACGAACGTGACGCTGAACCTGGCGATGCTGACCCTGATGCAGAAGAACCTGCAGGGCACCATCTTCGGCGGCGGCAACCCGCAGTACGACATCCCGCAGCTGCTGTCGATGTACAAGGCCGGCAAGCTGAACCTGGACGACATGATCACCCGCCAGTACCGACTCGAGCAGATCAACGACGGCTACCAGGACATGCTGGACGGCAAGAACATTCGCGGTGTCATCCGGTACACGGACGCCGACAGGTAAGAGCCGCCCCAACCGACTGTGTCCCCCGTGACGGGGTTCGGGCACCTGCTGGCGCCGGGACGGATCGGCGCCATGACGGTGCGCAACCGCGTGGTGATGTCTCCGATGGAGACCATGTACGGCACGCCCGACGGGTTGCCGTCGGAGCGCACCCGCGATTACTTCGCCGCCCGCGCCGAGGGCGGCGTGGGCCTGATCACCCTGGGCGCCACCGGGATCGACAATCAACACCCCGAGACTCCCGGTGGGTTGCACCTGGCGACCGACGAGGCCGTCCACGCGCACCGGGCGCTCGTGGAAGTGGTGCACGAGCACGGCGCCAAGATCCAGCCCCAGCTGGTGCACGCCGGGCCCGACGGGCTGGGGCCCGAGATCTTCGGTGTCACATCGGTGGGGCCCTCGGTGATTCCGTCCTACCTCACCGGGCGGCCGTCGGTCGAGATCAGCAAGCAGCAGCTGTGCGCAGTGTTGGATCTGTTCAAGGCCGCGGCGCGCCGTGCCGTCGAGGCCGGGTACGACGGCATCGAGTTGCACGCAGCGCACGGCTACATGCTGCTGGGCTCGTTCCTTGCCCCACAACGCAATCGGCGTACCGACGAGTATCGCGGCGATTCGGCGCGTGGGCGGGCGCGGGTGGTGATGGACGCGCTCGCCGCGATCCGCTCCGAGATCGGTGACACCGTGCCGATCACGCTGCGCATCTCCGGCTACGAACGGGTCGCCGGCGGGCGGCCCATCTTCGAGACCGCACAGCTGGCCCCGGAATTCGTCGCCGCGGGCGTCAACGCGTTCCATGTCAGCGGCGGCGTGATCGACCGGCTGGTGACCGGCATGGTCAACGGCGCCGACGACGGCGACGAGCTCAACGTCGGGGCCGCGGCGGCTGTCAAGCAGGTGGTCGACGTGCCGGTGATCGCCGTCGGCCGCATCCACGACCCGGTGCGGGCCGAACGGATCCTGGCCGACGGGCGCGCCGACTTCGTCGCGATGGGACGCCCCCTGCTGGCCGATCCCGAGCTGCCCCGCAAACTCCGCGACGGGCGGGCGCACCGGATTCGCAAGTGCATCTCCTGCGAGAACTGCATCGACGCAATGGAACAGCGTTTCTCCGTCGACTGCGCCGTCAATCCACGCACCGGCAAAGAACGCCAGTTGTCGCCGGTCCCGGTCGGACGCCCCAAGCGCGTGGTGGTCATCGGTGGCGGGCCGGCCGGGCTGGAGGCCGCCCGGGTCGCCGCCGAGCGGGGCCACCGCGTCAGCCTTTTCGAGCGGAGCTCCGCGCTGGGCGGCGCGCTGCGCTGGGCGTCGGTTCTGCATCCGGAGAACCAGCCGTTCCTGCGCTACCTGCGCGACGAAATGAAACTCAGCAGCGCGAAGGTCGCGCTCGGCCAGAATGTTTCGGCTCAGGACATCGTCGACGCCGCCCCGGACGCGGTCATCGTGGCCACCGGCGGCCGCGTGGCCGTGCCGGCGATCCCCGGTTCCGACCTACCGCACGTCCACACCGGGCCCGGGTTGCGCGAATTGCTCGGCGGGCAAGCAGGATCCGGCGCCCCGGCCTGGCAGCGGCTGGGTGCCGTCGCCCTGGGCGGGTGGCGGCAGCGGCTGGTGCGTCCCACCGCGGTCCGGCTGGCCAGTCGCGCCTGGATGCCGCTCGGGCGCCGGTGCGCCATCGTGGGCGGCGACCTGGTCGCCCTGGAACTGGCCGAGTTCCTGGCGAGCCGGGGCCGCCTGGTGTCGATACTCGAGTCCGGCAAGAACATCGCCCCCGAAGTGGGCAACAAACGCAGGACCGAGCATATGGATCGACTCGACCGGCTGGGCGTCACCGTGCACGTCCGCGCAACCGTGGAGCGGATCACCACCGAAGCGGTGATGTTCACCCCCGCCGGTGGCACCACCCGACAGCTGCAGGCCGACACCGCCGTGCTGGCCGGGACGGTCGAACCCGATACGACGTTGTTCGATGCGCTGGTCGCCGCCCTGCCCGGCGCCGAGGTGTACGCCGCGGGCGACTGCACCGGGCTGGGGCTGATCCGCAAGGCCACCGAGGAAGGCGCGCGCGCCGCGTGCGCAATCTAGTGACAGGAGAACCGAAATGACCAAGGCCGAAGAATCGCAAGCATCCCAGGCCACACCGGCGCTGGCCGCCTCCCAAGCCTCGTGGCGGTGCGTGCAAGCGCACGACCGGGAGGGCTGGCTGGCCCTGATGGCCGACGACGTCGTCATCGAGGACCCGATCGGCAAATCGGTGACCAACCCGGATGGCACCGGGGTCCGCGGCAAAGAAGCCGTCGGGGCGTTCTTCGACACCAACATCGCGACCAATCAGCTCTCCATCACGTGCGAAGAGACATTCCCGTCGAGTTCGCCCCACGAGGTCGCCCACATCTTGGTGCTCAACAGCAAGTTCGAGGGCGGCTTCACGAGCTCGGTGCGCGGTGTGTTCACCTACGCGGTTAACGACTCCGGACTCATCACCAACATGCGCGGGTACTGGAACCTCGACGTCATGCAGTTCGGCAAGGAGGAGTGAGGAGGCCGCGCGCCTGTCGCAAGCGGGCGCGCCCCCGGCCGAGAACTTCGACGCCCCTATGCTGGGGCCATGGCGTCGATCTTCACCAAGATCATCAACCGTGAACTTCCCGGCCGCTTCGTCTACGAGGACGACGACGTCGTCGCGTTCTTGACGATCGAGCCCATGACCCAAGGACACACGCTCGTCGTGCCCCGGGCGGAAATCGATCAATGGCAGGACGTCGACGGCGCGACGTTCGCCCGGATCATGGCCGTGAGTCAGCTCATCGGCAAGGCCGTGTGCAAGGCCTTCAAGACCGAGCGGGCGGGGTTGATCATCGCCGGGCTGGAGGTTCCCCATTTGCACGTGCACGTGTTCCCCACCCGCCGCCTGAGCGACTTCGGCTTCGCCAACGTCGACCGAAACCCGTCACCGGAATCCCTGGACGAGGCGCAGGCCAAGATCAAGGCGGCACTGGCTCAGTTGGCGTGAACCGGCTCCTGCGCCGGCACCTCGCTGACGCGGGGCAGCGTCACGCGGAAACAGCAGCCCTCGCCGGGCGCGGTCGTCACCGTGACGGCGCCGCCGTGCGCGCGCACCAGCGAGTCGACGATCGATAGCCCCAACCCGGTACCTCCGCTGGTGCGCGCCCGCGACGAGTCGGTGCGATAGAACCGCTCGAACACCCGCGACGCGTCCTGCTCGGTCATGCCCGGGCCCTCGTCCGCGACTTCGAGCACCGCGTCGTCGCCGCAGGTGCCGACCCGGACCGTGACGTCGGCGTTCTCCGGGGTGTGCTGCAAGGCGTTGGCGACGAGGTTGCTCAGCACCTGCCGGATCCGCGGTTCGTCGCCGAGCACCTCCGGGGTGCCGGGACCGTCCAGGACTTCCATGGCGATCTTGCGTTTGGGATCCATCGCCTGCGCGTCGTGTACGGCGTCGCTGGCCAGCGCCAGCAGGTCGACCCGGTTGTGTTCGAGCGGTCGTTGCACGTCGAGGCGGGCCAACAGCAGCAAGTCGTCGACCAGGAACCCCATCCGGCTGGCTTCGCTTTCGATGCGCGACAACAGCATGGCGACGTCGCGCGCGGCACCCTGGCGATACAACTCCGCGAAGCCCCGGATGGTCGTCAGCGGGGTGCGCAGCTCGTGGCTGGCGTCGGTGATGAACCGCCGCATCCGCTCCTCGGAACCGCGGGCCTTCTCGGCCGACGACTCCGAGGAGGCGAGCGCTTGCTGGATCTGCGCGAGCATTCCGTTGAGGGCGAGGGAAAGCCGACCCACCTCGGTGCGCGGATCCCGTTCCGGCACACGGCGATCCAGCTGGCCGGCGGCGATCGCCGCGGCGGTTTGTTCGACCTCCGAGAGCGGCCGCAGGCTGCGCTGTACCACCGCGAAGCCGGCGATGCCGACCACCACCAGCACCGCCACCCCGATGCCGATCTGCAACCAGACCAGCGAGCTGACCGTGTGTTGGACGTCGGACAGGTCGATCGCGACGGTGGTCAGGCCGTGCGGCCCGCGCACCGACACCGCGCGCCACAGGATGCCGGATCCGTTGACCGACGGCAGCGTCGTCGGATTGGGCCCCACGTCGTTGTTGGGCGGCAGTGCCGGCTCGGAGTTGCGGTCGTTGATGGCGGTGAACGCGGTGCCGTCGGACCCGATGCCGCGCACGTAGAACTTCGACGGCGGCCGGGCCGGGTCGGGGCCCTCGTAGGGCGGCGGCGATTGCCGCCGCGGGGCCTGCGCCCAGCCGCGCGACGCGTCGAGCAGCGTCTGGTCGATCCGGCTGACCAGGCTGTGCCGCAGGATCGACGTGACGGCGATGCCCGAGGCCGCGAGGCCGCACGCCACCAGCACCAGGGTGGCGGCGACCAGCCCCACCCGGAGCGGCAATCCACGTCGATGCTGTTTGGTCATGGGGGGTGAATCTTCGCTACCGCCGGTGACCGAGCGCGGCTTCAGCGCGGTTCCCGCAACACATAACCCACCCCGCGCAAGGTGTGCAGGAGGCGCTTCTCGCCGGTGTCGATCTTGCGGCGCAAATACGACACGTAGGACTCGACGACATTGACGTCACCTCCGAAGTCGTACCGCCACACGTGATCGAGGATCTTGGGCTTGCTCAACACCGTGCCCGCATTGATCACAAAGTAACGCAGCAGTGTGAATTCGGTCGGCGACAGGGAGACCGGCTCGCCGGCCTTCCACACCTCGTGGGTCTCCTCGTCGAGTTCGATGTCGGCGAACGTCAGCCGGGCGCTGCGGGGCTCCGCTCCGCCTTTGCCGGCGCGCCGGAGGATGACCCGCAACCGGGCAACCACCTCTTCGAGGCTGAACGGCTTGGTCACGTAGTCGTCGCCGCCGAGGGTCAGGCCGGCGATCTTGTCCTGCAACGAGTCTCGAGCGGTCAGGAACAACGCCGGGGCGTCGATGCCGTCGGCGCGCAGGCGCCGCAGCACGCCGAACCCGTCCATGCCGGGCATCATCACGTCCAGGATCACCGCGTCGGGACGGGCCTCGCGCGCCCGGTCCAGGGCTTGCGCTCCGTTGGTCGCGGTGTACACCTCGAACCCCTGGAACTTCAGGCTCACCGAAAGCAGCTCGACGATGTTGGCCTCGTCGTCGACCACGAGGACGCGAGCCTCCGATTTCGCTTCAGTTGGGATTGCCGCGGTCATCAGGTTCCTCTGCCCTTAGTTGTACGTTACCTATGTGAAGATTGTGTGGTTGCTGAAAGCTCAGTGCCAACACTCTGATAGTAGTCTGCCAGGAATCCGCTCATCGCCTTGGACCTGCAGGTCATAGCGCGGTCGCGTCGCGAATAAACTCGTGGGATGAACCTCGCCGCACGGATCGTCTCGGCCGCGACCGCCCCGGCCCGGGTCGGGCTCGCCGCCGCGGATGCCGGCCTGACCGTCGCCAGCGCGGCGGTGGGTGTGGCGAAGCGGGCCCTGGGTGACGGTGGTACGGCCGGGACGACGGCCATGACGTCCATGCTGGGAATCGACGACGCGCTCGTTCGGGCCAACCGGCTTGCCCGGCTGCTGGACGAGGACGCGCCACTCGGGCGGGCGGTGGCGCCGGACGGGCCGATCGACCGGCTGCTGCGCCCGGGCGGGGTGGTCGACATGTTGACCTCGGACGGCGGTCTGCTGGACCGCTTGACCGCGGAGGGCGGGGGTCTGCACCGCACGCTGCAGCCCGGCGGCCTGGCCGATCAGCTTGTCTCCGAGGACGGGTTGATCGAGCGCCTGCTGGCCGAGGACGGGCTGGCCGACCGGCTGCTGGCCGACGGCGGCCTGGTCGACAAGCTCACGGCCAAGAACGGGCCGCTGGACCAGCTCGCCGACGTCGCCGACACCCTGGCGCGGCTCACGCCCGGGATGGAAGCGCTGGAGCCCGCCATCGGCACGCTGCAGGACGCCGTCGTCGCGCTCACCATGGTGGTCAACCCGCTCAGCAACATCGCCGACCGCATCCCGCTGCCGGGCCGCCGCCGCCCCTCGTCGCGGGCGGTGCGATCAACGCGCGTGATCGAAACGGGCGACTGACCGATTAGGCTTGACCCGGTTTGACCCCGCCTCCTTAGCTCAGTGGTAGAGCACTCGCCTTGTAAGCGAGCGGTCGTCAGTTCAATCCTGACAGGGGGCTCCGCGCGGTTAGCTGTGCGCAGGCGATGAGCCGGTTACGGGTGGCCTGGGATGCCGTCCAGGTCTCCCTGGATGCCTTGCAGGTCCCCCTGGATGCCCTGCAGTTTCCCCTCGATGGCCTGCAGATCGGACAGAGTGCTCTGATAGGCCGGTGACAGCTGGTCCGGGGTGGCCGGCTGAGACTGAGGGCAGTACGCGACGATGGCGCCCGCCGTGACTTGCCCGCTTTGCTCGGCGTCCCATACCGACGATCGCTGCACGAACGCGACCGCGTCCGCGAAGTTGGGTTGGTGCGCGAGGAAGTCGCAGACCGCGTGCCCCTGGGCCATCACGTATTCCTGGCTGGGAACCGGTACCCCTTCGTGCTTCAACGTGGCGATAAGCGCCGCGTCGGCGATGTCGATGCGCGGCGCGGGTACTGCCGGCGCAATTCGATGGGGCGGCGGCGGGGCCGACGGTGCGGCCTCCGCCGGCTGCGCCGGTGAATCCCGGTGGTGGACCGCAAACATCACCATCACCGCGGCGATGACGGCCACCAGAGACAGCGGCAACGCCGCGAGAAGGGCCAGGCGCCGCGGCACGCCCTTGCGACGGCGACGCGCGTAGCCGATCCTGTGGGTGTCGGCGACAACTTCGGTTTGGCTCGTATGCCCCGCCGGGGCGGGAGGCACCCCCGCGCTGTGGGCGAGGAGTTCGTCGAGCAGTTCGTCGACCTCTCGAGACGATGGCCGGCCGCCATGCTCCCGGGCCGATCGGCGATCCAGAGCGATGCGCCGCAATTCTGAATCGATCGTCTCGCGGTCGCGCATATCAACCAGTTTGAGCGCGTCCAGGCGTTGTGACAAGCCCCGTCAACAGCGGGGACTCCCGGCCGACACCGCGCACCGGACCGGCGCGTTGCCCCTGGCCGCGCAGGGTTCTGACACTGCTGCCGGCCGTCCGGAACGCACATGGACGTCGCGTGATCCAGCGCGTTGCGAAGCGGTCGTCAGTCAACGCTCACAGCGGCTCCGCCGCCGAACGCCGACGCCTCGGATCCATCGAATGTTGCCGTCCGACAAGGGCATTGGAGACTTCCGAACCGATGGATCGCCATCAGGCGATGGCTGCGTGAAAAGTATTCTGGTGCAGTCGATTAGCGTTTCAAGGCACCGCACGTGCTACGCTGACCGGGGATGCCCTTCGGCATCCGTTCAAAATGAGAGAAGTTGAAGGTATGACACAGGGAACTGTGAAATGGTTTAACAGCGAAAAAGGCTTCGGTTTTATCGCTCCGGACGGCGGCGCAGCAGATGTGTTCGTCCACTACTCGGAAATCCAGGGTAACGGCTACAAGTCGCTCGAGGAGAACCAACGAGTTGAGTTCAATGTCGAGCAGGGGACCAAGGGTCCGCAGGCAGTCGGAGTGACTGCCGTCTAAATCGAGTTCTACCCTATGTGGGCTGGTGGGAGGCTTCCCGCCAGCCCACAGCACTTTGAGGGGCTCCCGGCATACTTCTGCTGTGAACAGCTCGCGCCGGCAGCGCCGCGCAGCGAATCAGGAGGCGCGGTTTTCTGGGGCTTGTCACCGCCAGTCGCCCGGCGCGACGCGTTCGCCGAAGCCGGCGTGTAGATTGGTGGGAGCAGTTCACAGTATTGCTGCCCCTAACCACTTTCTTGTGCAGATCAGCGCATCTAGGAATCGATCGACTTCGCTCCAGGCACCCACGTTTGGGCCGAAGCAAACCAACTTGAGGATCCCGCTTCATGACATCATCCGACTTGTTCTCGCATCGCGCCGAGCCCGAGGTCGTCTCACCCGCCGCTTGCAATGGGGAACCGGTGCAACTTCCGACTTTCTCTGACCGGCCCAAGAGCGATTCCGCCGCGGCGAAGCGCTCGTAGCCGGGACGCGACGCCGCGCGCGACGCGTCGGCCTCGCGGGGAAATCCCTGTCGCCTACTCCGTCGGTGGCGGAAGTGGGCCGGGCGGCGGCCCGTCCGGCGGGGGCGGCGGCCCATCCGGCGGGGGCGGCGGTGCATCCGGCGGCGGCGGAGGGGCCGGCGATCGGTGCGTGCAGTCGGGCACGAAGATCAATACGCCCCCAACCATCGTCCAGCCAATGGCACACCCGGGCGGCAACAAAGGACGGGTCTGCGGTCCCGCGATCAGCGCCGCCACCATTGCGGCGGCAATCGCCGCAGGCGCAAGGCGGCCCGGTAATTTCGCGGCTGCCGGGCCCGGAGTTCGGCGGATACTGGCTCGTTTCGCCGATGATTCAGCCGTGGCGTCAGGCATATACTTTTCCGCTCTGCTGGGACGCTGATCCCCCAGTCTGAGATGGACCGCGGTTGGCCGCAACTCGAAGGCATCCGCAGCTCGACGTGCGACCGGCATTCGCGCCACCCGGCCTTCCAACCGGGTCGACCGGGAACCGGCACAGAACTCTGCCCCGCGGCCAAATGTCAAACGGCTTATCGGTTTTCGGTGAATGCCGAACCTGTCCGGCTCGTCGAAGTCACGTTCA
Source organism: Mycobacterium seoulense (assembly GCF_010731595.1). NCBI lineage: Bacteria > Bacillati > Actinomycetota > Actinomycetes > Mycobacteriales > Mycobacteriaceae > Mycobacterium > Mycobacterium seoulense. The sequence goes on from NZ_AP022582.1 coordinate 3,616,589, forward strand.
GCGCGGTCGCGGTCGACGCAGACCTATCCTGCGAGCGACCGCTGACCATCGACACGCCCGCTCCCGCCCGCTGGTAGGCGCCCGGTCAGCCGCATTGATGTCAGACGGCTCGATGCGGAAGACTGTCCAACGAATCGACGGAAGTGATCCCAGTGAGCCGTGACCGCGTCGTGAGCATCCGGACAATGCGGCGTACCGCGCCGATGTTGCTCGGCGCGGTCCTGTTCGCCCTCGCCGGCTGCTCGGCGTCGACGGCGAACCCCACCGCGGGGTCGGTTGCTTCGCAAGCATCGACTGCGGTCGCCACCCCGCTCGCGTCGAGAACCGTTGCCGAAGCACCGAATCCACCCCTGGGCGCGCAGCCCCAACTGGCGGCCGATCCGGCGCAGCTGGCCGACGACCTCGTCGCCGACGAGCGGGCGTTGCGGGACCCGTCGACGGCCGAGCCGGCTCTGGTGGCGGCGGCGCATCGCGAGCAGGCCGCATACCGGGCCATCGGGCGACACCCCGAATGGGATTCGATCACCGCGCCGCGCATCCCGCCGGAACTTCTCGACGTCTACGCCCGCAACCTTGATGCCCGTCACCAGCTCCAGGCGATGACACCCGCGAAAGACACGCTGCCCGCGTGGCGGATCGAACCCCCGGTTCCCGCCGACGAGCTGATGGGTGACTACCACGCGGCCGAAGCGGAGACCGGTGTCGGCTGGAACTATCTGGCGGCGATCAACTTCGTCGAGACCCGCTTCGGCAGCATCAACGGCGTGAGTACCGCCGGCGCGCAAGGACCCATGCAGTTCCTGCCGTCGACGTTCGCCGCCTATGGCCAGGGTGGCGATATCAACTCACCCCGCGACAGCATCATGGCGGCGGGCCGCTTCCTCGCGGCCAACGGCTTCGCGAGCGACCCCGATCACGCCATCTACGGCTACAACCATGCGCACCAATACGTCCGGGCGGTCGACCAATATGCCGCGCTGATCGCCGCCGATCCGGCGGCGTTCCCCACCTACTACCGATGGGACGTCTACTACGTCACCACCGCCGGTGACGTGTTGCTCCCTGTCGGTTACGCGGCGCCGGCCCCGCTCCCCGTCGCGGACTACCTCGCCACCCACCCGCAGTAAGGCCCACGCGCAGCAGAAACTTAAGTGCGGCCGGGGGTTTCGTGTGCACCGTGTTCGGCCGCCGCTACGCTCGGTCCTTCTTGCGCGCGAGGAACGCTCGCATGTGTTGCTGGGGCTCTCCGGTCAAGAACGCCAGACCGAACTGCTCGATACTGTCCTCGATCGCCCCGTGAACCGTCATGTCGAACCACTTGTTGAGCAGGCGTTTTTGCTGCCGGACCGCGTGCGGGCCGAATCCGGCGAGTTTCGCCGCGAGTTGGGCGATGCGAGAGTCGAGGGCGTCGGCGGCAACCACCTCATGCACCAAACCCCACGTGACGGCCGTGCCCGCGTCAATCGTCTCGCCCGTCAGCAGCAGCCAGGTCGCGTGCGAGGCGCCGATCAGCGCGGGCATCAAGGCCGAATGGATTACCGAGGGTATTCCGACCGCCACTTCCGGCATGCCGAATGTGGCGCCGGATTCGGCGATCCGCAGATCGCAGCACATCGCGACCTCGAGCCCGCCGCCGAGGCAGTACCCGGCCAGCCGGGCGATGACCGGGACGGGACATTCGCGGATCGCCTCACACAGGCTCGCGAGCCGACCGATGAACGCCTCGGCGCTAAAACGGTCCAGAGTGACCATCTCGTTGATATCGGCGCCACCGATGAACGCCGCGTCCCCCGCCCCGCGCAGCACGACCACCCGGACGTCACCATCGTGACCGACGGCGCGGAACGCCTGTGTCAATTCCTCTACGGCGCCCGTGCCGACGATGTTGAGCCGTTTCGAATTGGTCAGTTCGATGGTGAGTACGCCACCGTCGCGACCGACCCGGGCGAACCGCTTCTCCCTCGCGTTCATCCGGCCCTCACAGGTACTTCAGCGCGATGTCTTGGAGGTGGGCGCGCATCTCTTGGCCGGTCGCCTTCTCCAGCTTGATCCCCAGCTCGCCCGCGAGATTGACGAAGCCCATCAACAGCATGATTTCGCCGTCGGGCTCGTTGGTGACGTTTTCGACCAGGCGGCTCCACGCGAATTCATTGCCGCTGTCGGACGTCCAGGCCGTCATGACCTCGATGGCGCGGCGAACGTTCTCTCGCACATCCATTCCCGGAGCCTGCCACGACGACCCGATTGCCGCCCACCAACGGGCACACCGGCCGTAGCGGCTGCGCCCGTTGGCGGCTCGATCCGGCGGCCTGCTCAGGCCCCCGCGTCAGTACAGCGGAACCCAGACCCCCATGTACCAGAAGCCCCAGCCGCCGAACTGCCAGTTGAAGACCGGGATGGCGGTGTAGGAGTCGTACTGGAACGGCCCGAAATCGACCTGCGCGACGGCGACGTCACGCTGCGGCCCAGACCACGGGCGGTTCCATCCACCAGGAGGCGGCGGACCGTCCCAGCCCCCTGGAGGCGGCGCACCCACCCAGTGTGGCGGCGGGTGGCCGGGAGCCGGGCCGTCGTTCCATCCGTGCCCTCGCGGCGGCGGCGGGGGCGGCGCGCCGTGGTCCACGACGCTGAATCCGGCCCGCGCATCCCCGGGCCCGCCCACTTGGGCGTTGCCGCTGACGTAGGTCCCGCGCGGGACGTAGGGCTGGTGCGGGGGTTGGGTGCTCGGCGGGTTGAGTGCCTGCCTGCCCTGCTGCGGAGGCGGCGGGTTGTGTTCGCTCGCCGGCGCGTTGGATTGCCCGCCCGGCGGATTCTGCCCGTGATCGTTCGGCGGGTTGTTCGGCTGGTCGTTGGGGCCGCCCTGCTGCGGGTACTGCCCGTGATCATTGGGCGCCGGCGTGTTCTGCCCGCCCTGCGGTGGGCTGTTCTGGCCACCCTGCGGCGGGCTGTTCTGCCCGCCCTGCGGTGGGTTCTGCCCGCCCTGCGGCGGGCTGTTCTGCCCACCCTGCGGTGGGTTCTGCCCACCCTGCGGCGGGCCGTTCTGCCCACCCTGCGGCGGATTGCTCTGCCCGCCCGGTGCGCCGCCGGGTCCGCTCTGCTGCCCGCCCGGTGCGCCGCCGGGTCCGCTCTGCTGCGGGCCCGGGCCGCCCTGCTGGCCGCCGGCACCACTGGGATTGCCCCCGCCACCGCCGCCTCCGTGGCAGTTCGGGCACGGCGGCGGCGGGTCGAGCGGAGCCGCAAAAGCCGAACCCGCGTTCAACGTGACCGCGGAAATGCTCAGGCCCGCCGCGACCGCCGCCGCGCTGACGATACGTTTCATAGACATAGCTGCGTCCCCTCTTGGGTGTAGGTCGCCTGCACTACGGGCAGGTCACGTTTAACTCGAATGACTTCGTCACCTGCTGCGGTTGCTGAGGGTTGCTCATGTCGAGCCCGGTCGCGGTGCCCTTGATCGCGTAGGTCTTGCCGTTCACCGCGGCTCCGGCGTTGCCGCCTTGGTTGGGAGCGGCGTCGGAAAACCCGAGCGTGATGCCGTTGACGCTGCCGAGTCCGACCGAATGAACGATGGGCGGGTTGGCGTTACTGACCACGGCGCCGACCCCGGCGGTCGGGTCGCCGATGCCGATATTGGTGTTGTCGCCGGCCGGCGTGCACGTCACCTGGCCGCTCACGTTCTGAGCCTGACCGTCGACGAGGACCTGCGGGCCGGCGGCCGACGGTGATGAACCCGATGATCCGGTGTTTGATTTGTTATTCGAACAGCCGGCGCACGCCGCGGCCACTACGGCCACCCCCGCCACGCTGACGACGATCCCACGCTTCACTGCTGCTCTCCTTGGTGTCGCTGGTGTCGCACTACCTATCCCATTGGCCTCGTCAAGGCAGCGAGCCTTCGCCGCCACTGCGGCACGGACGCCCGCAATGCCGCGGGGCCGGATACCCGCTACCGGCTAAGGACAAACCCGTTGTACGGCGCCGCATGTCACGGCAGAACGCGCAAGCCCCACCTGCCCAGCAGCGGGTCGACGAGCACGAAGTCGGTGATGTTGTCATCGCCCTCGGGTGACGACATCAACAAACCCACCGCGCTCACGGTGCCGTCGGCGTTCTTGACGAAACCAGGACTGCCGCTGTCGCCGTTGAGGCTGAACACGCTGGCGGTGACGATGCCGCCTTCTACATGTTTGACGAACCCGCAGGTCTCGCCGGTGACCGCACCAATCTTGCAGAACGGCATGCCCTCCCGAATTTGGTCGGCGTTCAACACATCCCGGACCACGTACCTGCCGCCGACATCACCTACCGGGGCGCCGACGCCCGGATCGAGGTGGATGATCGCCGCGTCCCTCGCATCGCCCTCCTGCTCGCTGGCGCTGATCCTCCCGAGCGGTGTGTCATTCCCGTACGTCCACAATGAACCGTCGTGGGCGTCGCAGTGGCCGCTGGTCATCAGGTAATAGCTGCCGTCATTGCCCTGGGCCGCGAAACCCGCTGTGCACGAACTATTTTCATCCTCGACCTTCATGCCCGGCGTCACGCCCGGGTCCGCCCACACGGGGTTCGCCAGCATCGTCGCGGCGACGACCACAGCACCGACCAGGCCCAACCCTCGCAACCACCGCACGGCCACGCCACCTCTCTTGATGTATCGGGCAGCATGCTAACAGCGCGAGCGGGTTTCGGCCGCGCGGGCGTCAAGAAGGCGTCCGCCGGCCTCGTGCAACCGAATTGACGTGAGCGACAGAATATTTAGCGAAGACACTGCCACACAGCGGCTTTCGACCCGGCGGGATGATCAGTCGCCGACGTGCCGGGCAAGGAAACTCAGCACCGCGTTGGCGAAGATGTCGTTGCGATCACCGGCAACCATGTGCCCCGCACCGCGCACATCGGTGAACTCGACCTGGGGGAAGCGCGCCAGGAATTCGTCGGCGCGCTGCTGGCTGACGAGGTCGCTCATCTGGCCCCGAATCAACAGCATCGGCACGCCCCCGCGCAGGATCGTGTCGACGGCCGCGTGCATCCGGTCGGGGTCGGTGACCTCGAAGGGCGGAAACGCCGCGGTTCCGCTGATGAACTGGGGATCCCAGTGCCAGTACCAGCGGTCGCCGCGGCGGCGCAGATTCGTGGTCAGCCCGTCCAGGTCGGTAGGTCGCGGCCGGTGCGGGTTGTACTCGGCGATCGCGTCAGCGACCTCGTCGAGAGAGGCGAACCCCGATTCCACCCGCTCGGACATGAACGCGTGTATCCGATTCGCCCCGGACTGGTCCATGTTCGGGACGATGTCGACCAACACGACCGCGCTGGCGATGCCCGGCGAAAGCTCACCCGCGAGCAGCATCGAGGTGAACCCGCCCAACGAGGCGCCGACCAGCACCGGCTGCGGGGGCAGCGTGCCGAGCACTTCCTGGACGTCACCGGCGAAGCTGACGACGCGGTAGTCACCCTCGTCGGACCAATCGGATTCGCCGTGGCCCCGCAGATCGACCGTGACGGCTTGCCAGCCGCGCTGGGCGACGGCGGCCGCGGCCTTACCCCACGAGCGGCGCGTCTGCCCGCCACCGTGCAGGAACACCACGGCCCGCGCCCGGGGATCGCCCAGCCGGTCGGCGACGATGCGCACGCCACCGGGCCCCTGAATCGAAAACGGTTCAACTGCGATGGGCACCAGCTGATACTAAGCCGCTTCGGCGCCGACCCGGCGTCAGAGCGCCTCCAATACGATGCAGCGAAGCGTCCCGAGGAGAAACCGATGCAGCTTGACGAATACATGTCCTTGGATGCGACCGGGTTGGCCGAACTGGTCGAACGCAAGCAGGTGACGCCGCCCGAACTTCTCGCATTGGCGCGGCAGCGGGCGGACGCAGTCAATCCGCGGTTGAACGCGATCGTCCGCCACCTCGGCGGTGTGGCGGACAGGCAGGCCGCCGACCCCACCCTGTCCGGACCCTTTGCCGGTGTGCCCTTCGTGATCAAGGACCTTGCGCAGGAGTATCGGGGGTTTCCGACCACGAGCGGTTCCCGGTCGCTGGGCAACGACGTGGCCGACCGGCACGCCCTGGTGACGCAGCGGTTCTTGGACGCGGGACTGGTGATCTTCGCCATGACGAACACCCCCGAATTCGGGGCCAAGGGCGTGACGGAATCGGATTACTGGGGGCCCGCGCGCAACCCGTGGAACACCCAGCACACCCCCGGCGGCTCATCGGGTGGATCCGGGGCGGCGGTTGCGGCCGGGATAGTTCCGGCAGCCGGGGCCAACGACGGCGGCGGGTCGATCCGCATCCCGGCCGCATGCAACGGACTCGTCGGCCTCAAGTTCAGCCGCGGGCTGTCGCCCTACGGCCCGCAGACCGGGGAGCCGATGTTCGGGATGGTGACCCAGGGCGTCGTATCTCGCACCGTGCGCGACAGCGCCGCGCTCTGCGACGCGATCATCGGCCGCGATGCGCACGCTGCGTACGAAGTCGCCTTGCCCCCAGGCGCTTTCGCCGACCACATCCAGCGTCCTCCAGGCACCCTGCGGATCGGGTACACCTGGTCCTCGACGATCAACCCGCATCCCGACCGGGAAGCCGTCGCCGCGGTCGAACGCGCGGTGGCGCTGCTGCGCGATCTGGGACACCGGGTCGAAGAGGTTCCTCCGCCGTACGACGATGCCGCCCTGGCGCGCGACTTTCTCACCATCTGGTTCGCACAGCTCTACCAGCACGTCGCCGACGCCAGACGACGCACCGGCGCCGGCGACCGTGATTTCGAGGCCGACACCTTGGCCGTCAGTGAACTCGCCCGGTCCGCCGGCGTCCTGGCACCGCTCATGGCGTTGGAGAACAGAAACGTTCACATCCGATCGCTGGCGGCGTTCCACGAGACGTTCGATTGCTTGCTGACCCCCAGCCTGGCCACCCCGCCCTTGCGCGTCGGGGCGACGGCCACGCCGCGACCCCTACAACAGGTGGCCCGCATCGCCAGCAAGCTGCGAGCGGGAAAAGTCATGGCGCTCAGCGGGATTCTCGACCAGCTGGTCCAGGAGAGCCTGGGCTGGGTCCCCTACACGCAACTCGCCAACATGACTGGCCGCCCCGCGATCAGCGTGCCTCTGCACTGGACCGCTGCCGGGCTTCCCCTCGGGGTGCAATTCGTGGGACGCCTGGGCGCCGACGGCGACCTGCTCCAGCTGGCAGCCCAACTCGAAGAGGCCGGCCCGTGGGCGCACCGGTATCCGGCACCCGCCTGACCACCCCGACGCGTTCGACTTGTCCTCCGCCGGGTGGTCGCCTCGCCACAGCCTCGCGAACCATTGGGCGACATCGCCGACTCCGCGGAGCGAAACGCGGACGGCCGTGAACGCCGCCGCTCAGGACACCGGTTCCTTACTGGCCCTGATCGGCGTGGTGCTCGGCGGCAGCTTGAGCAGGTTGCCGCGCAGGCTTCCCCGCGCGGTGCGCGCGGCGACCAGCAGCCAGGTGAACAACAGCCCGGCATACGCGACTGCCGCCGCCACCCGGAACGCCGGCAGATGGGTGTGTGCGGCGAGCTGCGAGGTTCCCGTGACGAAGGTTCCGACCGGGAAGGTCAGGCTCCACCACGTCAGTGCGAACGGCATGCCGCGCCGCAGCGTGCGCACGGTGAGTGCGGTGGCCAGCGCGATCCACAACACCGCGAATCCCCACACCGGAACGCCGTACAGGATCGCGAAGGCGGCCATGTCCTCGGCCAATCCGGGGTCGACGGACAGTCCCGCACTCGACCCCAAAAGCCCTGCGGCGGTGATGGATTGGCCGAGCGGGCCCAAGACGATCCACAGCGTCGGCACGCGCGCGGAGCCCGACGTGCCGTACAGGGTCAACCGCGCCCAGATCATCACGATGATGTTCAGGGAAGCCAGCAACGACAGTCCGAACATCGCGTAGCAGCCGAAGAGCATGGTTGCGCGCCCGGTGCCCGCCGGCATGTGCGGCAGCAGCAGCACACCCGTGGCCGCGGACACCATGGGCGGAACCACCGGCATCAGCCAGCCGCCGAAGGCCGCGTCGGGCTCGACGTTGTGCTGGGTGAACATCAAGAACGGAATGCTCACCGCGGTGAACAGACCGCCCAGCGTTCCCCCGGTCCACAGGACCCAATCCAGGTCGACCGCGATGCGCTCGCCGATCAGACCTTTTCCGACCAGCACCGCACCCCCGCCGACCGTCATCAACGCCATCGGCGCGGCGCCGTAGAAGTGCGCCATCTGCGGATTGCGCGCGTGCGTGCGCGCCGCCGTGGGGTGGCGCATCCAGTGCCCCCCGACCAGCACGATCAGCACCACGAGCAGGACGGCGGCGATCACCCAGACCACCTGAGCGAATGCACGTAGCCCCACCACGTGCACGGGCAGGGTGGCGCCGGCGATGGCCACGATGCCCGTGCCCATCACCGAGGCGAACCAGTTGGGCCCGATGTTGCCCAGAACCTCGACCCGGGTCTGCGGCGACGGTGCGCCGTCCGGGTTTGCAGTGGCCATAGCTGCAAAACCCTACTGCGCCGCGCCGAACCGGGCGGGCATGACGCTTACACTCCAACGGTGATGCATCCGCCGACACCGACGACGCGGCGGGCATTCGGCAGGGTTCCGCTGATGATCGGGATCGTGGTCGTGATGGCGCTGGCCGTAATCGCCATGCCCATCAAGCAACGCTGCGGGGCGCCGGGCTTGTCGTGCGCGACGGCCGTGGACCGCCAGGGCAACGTCCACTACTACTACGAGATCGAGCCGCTCGGTGTCTACCTCGCCGAGGCCATCACCGGCTCGAACATCACCGTTTTCTACGAGTCCGGCGAGGACCTCGTCAGGGCCCGATAGCCCGCGATTTCGGCTCGATAACAAGTTCGAGTCGGTCACCCCGCCGGTGTGACGTTGGCGAAACCCCCATGTGACGCCGAAGCCAGAACGCGCTGGTCAGGCGCATATTGCTGCGGCAGACATGGCCGGGGGCGGCCCGTCGGGCCGGGCTCGGGACGCGTTCTCGATTGGGGGCTTCACAGCAAGCTAACGCATACTTGACACCATGCTCGAAGCGACATCGCCGCAAACCGCAGCCGCGGTGCCCGGTGATGCGCTGGGTACGGGCCGAGCGTTGTGATGGCCCGCTCGGGCGGCGCGCACCACCGCCATCGAGCCGTTCGTCAACCCTCACGATTCCGCAAAGGGTTGACGCGCACCCTGGGCGCGCTGGTCTCCGTGGCGGCAGTCGGGCTGACCGGAGCGGGGTATTACGTGGCCCATGGCGCGCTCGGCGGCATCACCGTCTCGAACGCCCTGCTGCCCGACGACCCGCGATCCAGCGGCGACAACATGAACATCCTGCTGATCGGGCTGGACTCCCGCAAAGACCAGGATGGCAACGACCTGCCGTCGTCCATCCTCAAGCACCTGCACGCGGGCGATTCCGACGACGGCGGCTACAACACCAACACCCTGATCCTGGTGCACGTCGGGGCGGACGACAAAGTCGTCGCCTTCTCGATCCCGCGCGACGATTGGGTGGCCTTCAACGGGGTGCCGGGCTACAACCACATCAAGATCAAGGAAGCGTACGGCCTGACCAAGCAGTACGTCGCCAACAAGCTCGCCAATCAGGGCGCCAGCAGTCAGAAGGAACTCGAGACCAAGGGCCGGGAGGCGGGCCGCGCGGCGACGCTGCGCGCGGTGCGCAGCTTGACCGGCGTTCCGATCGACTATTTCGCGGAGGTCAATCTGGCCGGGTTCTACGACCTGGCCCAGACCCTGGGCGGGGTGGAGGTCTGCCTCAACCATCCCGTCTACGACTCCTATTCCGGTGCCGACTTCCCGGCCGGGCGGCAAACCCTGGATGCCTCCCAGGCCTTGTCTTTCGTCCGGCAGCGCCACGGCCTGGAAAACGGGGACCTCGACCGCACCCACCGGCAGCAGGCGTTCATTTCCTCGGTCATGCAGGAGCTGCAGGCCGCGGGCACCTTCACCAACCTCGACAAGCTCAAGAGCCTGATGGCCGTGGCACGCAAGGATGTGGTGCTGTCGGCCGGCTGGGACGAGGAGATGATCCAGCGGCTGGGTTCGCTGGCCTCCGGCGGCCATGTCGAGTTCCGGACGCTGCCGGTGGTGCGCTACGACAACATCGACGGCCAGGACGTCAACATCATCGACCCGGCGGCGATCAAGGCCGAGGTGGCCGCCGCGATCGGCGCCTCGCCCACGACCACGACGCCCGCCACCACGGCCGCCAAACCGAGTCCGTCGACCGTCGTCGATGTGGTCAATGCCGGCAGCATGAGCGGACTCGCGACCGAGGTGTCCCGCGCCCTGCAGAACCACGGCTACACGACGGGTCAGACCCGCGACCGCAAATCGGGAGAACCGACGGCGAGCACGGTCGCATACGGCGCCGGCGCGGAGACCGACGCGGCTAACGTGGCCAAACTGCTCGGCCTCGATGCGCCCAGTCAGCCCGATCCCAGCGTGCAGCCCGGTCACATCAGGGTGACCGTGGATACCAATTTCTCGGTGTCGATGGTTGACGACGGCACGACGGACGAAGCGGCGACCACCACAACGTCCAGCAAGGCCAAGACGTACTACTACAACGGCACCACCACGACCTATCCGACGCCCGACCAGGGGAAGCCGATCGACGGCGGCGGGGTCCCTTGCGTTAACTAGCCACCCGATTAGGCGTGCGTTCCGCCGTCGATGCGGATTTCGGTTCCGGTGATGAACGCGCCGTCCTCGGACACCAGCATGGCGATCACCCCGGCCACCACGGACGGGTCGGCCATCCCGGTCCCGCTGGACTCGACCGTGGTCGGCAGAATCGGCATCAACCTCGAAAACAGTGCCCAGTCGGCGTCTTTCGGGATGTACCCGCCGGTTGCGTCGGTGATCCCGGACTTGATGCTGCCGGGGGCCACGCACACCGCGCGCAGGCCGTCGCGCGCGTATTCGAGCGCCAGCGAATGGGTGAAGGCCTGGATCCCGCCCTTGCTCGCGGCGTAGGCCGCCATATATGGGTGCGCGAACGAGGCGGACGTGGAGCTGAAGTTGACGATCGCGCTGCGGGAATTCGCCAGCAGCGCCGGAAGCGCTTCCCGCACAACGAGAAACGTGCCGGTCAGGTTGACGCCGATGATCTGGTTCCACAATTCCAGGGTGGTCTGATGGGTGTGCGCGGCGCGCAGGATGCCGGCGGCGTTGACCAACGAATCCAGGCCCCCGAGCGTTTCGACGGCCCGGCGCACGCCGTCGATCACCGAATCCTCGTTGCCCACGTCCATCGGCATGGTGGTGAGACGGCCGGCGGTCGCGGCCTCGTCCGCGCGGGCCCGCGTGGCGTCCAGGCCGCCCTCCGCGACGTCGGAGGCCACCACGGTGGCGCCCTCGTCGAGGAGTCTCAACGCGGTCGCCTGTCCGATGCCCGACGCGGCGCCGGTCACCAGGATCCGCTTGCCCTCGATGCGCTTCATTGCTGCTCCCTGCTCGTCGCGTCACTAGGCGCTCATCATCGCAAAGGACGGCGCCCGGACAAGGCAGAGTGGATGCATGGACATCGGATTCATCGGCTTGGGCAACATGGGCCAGGGCATGGCCGCCAACCTCGTGAAGGCGGGCCACCGCGTGACCGTCTACAACCGCTCCCCCGAGAAGGCCGAGGGCCTGGTCGAGCTCGGAGCCACCGCCGCGTCGAACGTCGCCGCGGCGTGCGCGGGTGACGTGGTGTTCACCATGCTGGCCGACGACCACGCGGTCGAGGCCGTCACGTTCGGCGAGCACGGGATCGTGGCGGCACTGGCGCCGGGCGCCACGCATGTCTCGTCGAGCACCATCAGCGTCGCCCTGTCCGAACGCCTCGCGGCCGCGCACACGGAAGCAGGTCAGCGCTATGCGGCGGCGCCGGTGTTCGGCAGGCCCGAAGCGGCAGCGGCAGCAAAGCTTTTCGTCATCGCGGCGGGCGAGGCCCAGGTGCTGCAGCCGCTGGCGCCGCTGTTCGACGTGATCGGGCAGCGGACCTTCGTGGTCTCCGAGCAGCCGCACACCGCCAACCTGGTGAAGCTGAGCGGCAACTTCCTGATCGCCTCCGTGATCGAGAGTGTCGGTGAGGCCGTCGCGCTGGTCGCGAAGGCCGGGGTCGACCGGCAGCAGTACGTCGACATCCTCACTTCGACATTGTTCGCGGCGCCCGTCTATCAGACCTACGGCGGGTTGATCGCGCGCCGGGAATTCGAGCCGGCCGGGTTCGCCGCCCGGCTGGGCATGAAAGACGTCCGCCTGGCGCTCGCCGCCGCCGAGCGGTTGGAGGTGCCCCTGCCGGTCGCGAGCCTGCTGCGCGACCGCTTCCTCACCCTGGTCGCCGCCGGCGGTGGGCATCTGGACTGGTCGGCGTTGTCCGCGCTCGCCGATCGCGACGCCGGGCTGGCGTCAGACGACTCCGCGTAACCCGTCGGCGCCGAACGCGGGTTCCAGCATCGCGGAGTAGTCCGGGCCGCGCCTGAGCATGAGCCCACCGTCGACGTTGATGACCTGCCCGGTGATGTAGCAGGCTGCGTCGCTGAGCAGGAACATCGCCAGATTGGCGACGTCCTCGACCTCGCCGGGGCGGGGCAGGGGCGTGCACAGGCGGTAGTCGTCGGCGACCTCGGGCAGGGCAAACACCGGTGCGACCAGATCGGTGCGGATCAGGCCCGGCCGGATGCTGTTGACCCGCACCCAGGACGGGCCGAGTTCGTCGGCGGCCAACTGCATCAGGTGGTCGACGGCCGACTTGCTGACCCCGTAGGCGCCGAACCACCGGTGGGTGTTGCTGGCGGCGATCGACGAAATGCCCACGAACGAACCGCCGCCACCCCGGACCAGCTCGCGCGCGACGTGCTTGAGCACGTACATGGTGCCGTTGACGTTCAGGTCGACGGTGCGCCGCCAGCCTTCGGAGTCCATCTGGGTGATCGGCCCGATGGTCTCGGAGCCACCCGCGCAGTGCACTGCGCCGTGGAGTTGACCATGCCAGGCCGTCGCGGCGTCGACCGCGCGGGCGGCCTCGTCCTCGTTGGTGACGTCGGCCGGCTCGTAGCGAATGGCGCCGCCGCCGTCGAGCCCCTCGATCTCGCTGACGGCCCCCGCCAGCCGGTCGGCGTTGCGGCCGACGATCATGACCGAGGCGCCGGAGGCGACCAGCCCGGCGGCCACGCCCTTGCCGATTCCGCTGCCACCGCCGGTGACCAGATACGTCCGGTTCTCGAAAGAAAGCTGCACGCGACGCCCTCTCAAACTGAAACAGGTTCTAGATATCGAACCATGCGGGAATCTGCCCACGGCAACGGGTGCTGGTGACTCCCGGCGACGTGAGCGGGCGAGCGCTACGGCGTATCGCGGCGGGCCACCTGCGTGGGCTTGGCGTTGCGCCAGTCCTCGACGTCGGGCGGCAGGCCGACGGCGTACCTGTTCTCGTTGTGGGCCGCCCAGTGCGCGTGCCCCAGCTCGTGGATGTGGAACGCGTGCCGCAGCGCCTCGGTGAATCCCATTGCGTCGGAGGCGGCGTTGACCGAGTCTTTGACGAGCAGCGCCGCCATCGTGGGCCGGTCGGCGATGCGCCGCGCGAATTCCAGCGTCTTTTCCGCCAGCTCGTCGACGGGGAACACCTTGGACACCATGCCGAGCCGGTAGGCCTCATCGGCGTCGAGCGCATCTCCGGTCAGCAGCAGCTCTTTGGCTTTTCGTGGACCGAATTCCCAAGGGTGCGCGTAATATTCGACGCCCGGCATACCCAGGCGCACCGCGACCACATCGCTGAATTTGGCGTTGTCGGCGGCGACGATCAGATCACACGCCCAGATCAGCATCAGGCCCGCGGAGATCGCATTGCCCTGCACCTGGGCGATGGTGATTTTGCGCAAATCCCGCCAGCGGCAGGTGTTTTGGAAGAAGTAATGCCACTCCTGCAGGTAGATCTTCTCCGCGATCGGATCGCGGGTACCGCCGTTGATGCGGAAGCTGGGAAGCTGGCTGCGCTCGGCGATCGCCAGCTCCGAGCCCAGGTCGTGGCCCGCGGAGAAGTTGCGGCCGCGCGCTGCGAGGATCACCACACGCACGGTATCGTCGGCCTCGGCCCGCAGAAATGCCTCGTCGAGCTGGACCAGCAGGCCGCGGCTTTGGGCGTTGTGGGCGTCGGGCCGGTTGAGCCAGATCCGCGCGATGCGGCCGTCGTCCAGGGTTTCGTAGCTCACCAACTCCTGGGCGTTGGCGTCGCCCGTTTGAGCACCGGCTTGCTCGGAGACTGTCATTCGGTCCACCTCACTAGTTGTCAGGTCCGATGTCGTTACACATTACGGCCAGTGTGTAAGCGCGTCACCGCTGGGTGGGTGAGCCGTCCGGCCGCGCGCCGAGCGGCAGCAGGCGATGGTCTCGGGTGAACGCCAGGCGGCCCAGGCCGAGGGCGACGACGACGGTGGTGGCCGCCACCGAGCCCAGGATCAGGAACATCACCACGGCCTGGACCAGCACGGCCTGCACCGGGTGAACGCCGGCGAGGATGAGCCCCGTCATGGCGCCCGGCAGGAACACCAGGCCGGTGGCTTTGGTGGTCTCGATCTGCGGCGATATCGCCGACCGCAACGCCGTCCGCAGGTACGGGGAAGCGGCCCGACGCGACGGTTGCCCGAGGGCAAGCCTGGCTTCCACCTCGTCGCGTTTGTCGCGCAACTCGTCGACCAGCCGCCGGGCCACCAACACCGTCGCCGTCATCGAGTTGCCGATCATCATCCCGGCTACCGGCACCAACGTCCGCGCCTGCAGCGGGAACACCCGGCACCCGAAGATCACGCCGAGGGTGATGACCGCGGCGGCGGCGAACGCGGCGATCGTCAGCAGCCCCAGTCGCGGCACCTCCGGTGCTCGCCGGCGGGCGACGTCACCGGCGTAGGCCACCATGGCGGCCACCCAGGCCCACGACCACCACAGCGAGCGGCCGGGGGCGAACAGCAACGTCAGCGCGCCGCCCACGAGCAGCAGCTGCGCCAGGGCGCGCGCCGCCGCCCAGACCAGCTGACCGTGCAGCCCCAGCCGCTGCCATATCGACACCGCCGCCGCCAACGCCACCAGGAGCAGCGAGGCCGCCAGGCCGACCCAGCCAACCTGGCCGCCCATCACGCCGCCGACCCGACCGGGCCGAGGCCCAGGCTGCGGCCGCGCTCGATGCGCAGGACCCGGTCGGCGGCGCGCTCGACCTGCGCCCAATCGTGGGTGACCCACAGCGCGGGTATCCCGCCGGCCGCGAGATCACGCACCGATCGCTCGATCACCCCGGCGGCTTCCGCGTCGACGGCGGAGGTGGGTTCATCGAGGAGGAGCACCTGCGGTCGCGCCATCAGCGTGCGGGCCAGGCACATGCGCTGCGCTTCCCCGCCCGACAACGCGGTGGCGTCGCGGTCCAGCCACGACCCGCTCAAACCGACCCGGGCCAAGGTGTCCCGCATCAGCGCGTCGGTCGAGCCGGGGTCGGCCGCGCGCAGGTTGTCGGCCACCGTTCCCGGGAACGGCGTCGGACGCTGGAAGCACATGCCCACCCGTCGCCTCAGCCGGAGCGGGTCGAGGCCGGCGACGTCCTGGCCGTGGAACGACACCGTGCCGCTCGTCGGCACCTCGAGTCGGTTGCACAGTCGAAGCAGGGTCGATTTGCCCGATCCCGACGGCCCGAACACGGCCGTCACGCCCCGGCCCGGAATGGCCGCCGTCAGGCCGTCCAACGCCCGCACTCGTTCCCGCTCTACGACCACGTCGAGGAACTCGAACATCAAGTCCTCACCCACCCGCCCATCCTGCATCACCTACAGTTAAGTCATGGCTACGAAATCTGACCCTGGCGAGATCGGCGACGTCGAACCGGTTGCCGACAGCACCGCAAGCCAGGCCAGGCGCGTTGTCGCGGCGTACGCGAACGACGCCGACGAGTGCCGCGTCTTCCTGTCGATGCTCGGTATTGGGCCCGCAAAACTCGACGCGTAAATGGCTCGCGGGGACGGGCACGACTCGAATGCGCCAACCTTCGGCCAGTCCGACTTCGTGGTGGTCGCCAACCGGCTTCCGGTAGACCAGGAGCGGCTGCCCGACGGCACCACGGCGTGGAAGCGCAGCCCCGGCGGCCTGGTGACGGCGCTGGAGCCGCTGCTGCGCCGGCGCCGCGGCGCGTGGGTCGGTTGGGCGGGCATCGCCGAGGAGGAGACGGAGTTCGACGACGAGCCCATCGTCCAGGAGGACCTGGAGCTGCGCCCCGTGCG
The DNA here is from genome assembly GCF_010731595.1 of Mycobacterium seoulense. Classification (NCBI taxonomy): domain Bacteria; kingdom Bacillati; phylum Actinomycetota; class Actinomycetes; order Mycobacteriales; family Mycobacteriaceae; genus Mycobacterium; species Mycobacterium seoulense. The sequence continues at coordinate 3,632,873 of NZ_AP022582.1, forward strand.
GCTGAGCGCCGACGACATCGCCCAGTACTACGAGGGGTTTTCCAACGCCACGTTGTGGCCGCTGTACCACGACGTCATCGTCAAACCGATCTACCACCGCCAATGGTGGGAACGCTACGTCGAGGTCAACCGGCGCTTCGCCGAAGCCACCTCCCGCGCCGCCGCCAAGGGCGCGACCGTGTGGGTGCAGGATTACCAGCTGCAGCTGGTCCCCAAGATGTTGCGCGAACTGCGGCCCGACCTGACCATCGGCTTCTTTTTGCACATCCCGTTCCCGCCGGTGGAACTGTTCATGCAGCTGCCCTGGCGCACCGAGATCGTCGAGGGCCTGCTCGGCGCCGACCTGGTGGGCTTCCACCTGACCGGGGGCGCCCAGAATTTCCTGTTCCTGTCCCGCCGGCTGATCGGCGTCAACACATCGCGCGGATCTGTCGGGGTGCGCTCGCGGTACGGCGAGGTCGACCTCGGGTCGCGGGTGGTGCGGGTGGGCGCCTTCCCGATCTCCATCGACTCCAGCTCGCTCGACCAGGCCGCCCGGGACCGCGACGTCCGGCGGCGCGCCCGGGAGATCCGCGCCGAGCTGGGCAACCCCCGCAAGGTCCTGCTGGGCGTCGACCGGCTCGACTACACGAAGGGCATCGATGTTCGGCTGAAGGCCTTCTCGGAGCTGCTCGCCGAGGGCCGCTCGAAGGGCGATGACACCGTGCTGGTCCAGCTCGCGACGCCGAGCCGCGAACGCGTGGAGAGCTACCAGATTCTGCGCAACGAGATCGAGCGCGAGGTGGGCCACATCAACGGCGAATACGCAGAGGTCGGCCATCCGGTGGTGCACTACTTGCACCGTCCGGTCCCCCGCAAGGAATTGATCGCGTACTTCGTGGCCGCCGACGTCATGCTGGTCACCCCCCTGCGCGACGGCATGAACCTGGTGGCCAAGGAGTACGTCGCATGCCGCAGCGACCTCGGCGGTGCGCTGGTCCTGTCCGAATTCACCGGCGCCGCAGCTGAACTCCGGCAGGCTTATCTGGTGAACCCGCACGACCTCGACGGCGTCAAGGACGCGATCGAAGCAGCGCTCAACCAGCCCGTCGAGGAGGGCCGGCGCCGGATGCGCGCGATGCGGCGCCAGGTCCTCGCCCACGACGTCGACCGCTGGGCGCGGTCATTCCTCGACGCGTTGGCCGAGCCGCGTCCGCAGGATGCCACGTAGGTCCCGCGAACCCATGGTGTTGCCACGTAAACGCTGTGATACTCGATGCATCGGTGAAGGGGAAGGCCCGGAAGGGAGGGAACCGTGAAGCTCCGTCGCGGGCTGGCCGCTGGCGCAGGCATATTCTCGGCTGTCGCCATCGGAATCGCACTGGAATCGGGTGACCCGGCGCATGCGGTCGGGCCGCCGCCCGATGGCAACTACAACTTCAACGAGGCGGGCGTCTCCGGGGTGACCTGGACGATTTCGGCGCTGTGCGACCAGCCGTCCGGAACCCGGAACATGAATGACTATTCCGACCCGATCGTCTTCGCGATGAACTGCGCCCTGAACATCGTGAGTTCGACGCCCGAACGGATCACCCCCGCGGACAAGGTGCAGAACTTCAGCGGCAGGGCCCGGATGACCAGCATGATGTGGACCTTCAAAGTCGAGAAACCCGACGGTATTTCGTGCCCCGGCGGCGGCACCGCACCGTCCACCGACACCTATGCGTTCAGCGACGAAAACATGAGCGGCACCCATACCACCCTGCACGGTGCGGTCTGTGGGATGCAGCCGGAGATGAAGAAGCAACCGTTCTCGCTGCGGATGTCCGGGCCCCCGCCCAGCCCGGTCGAACGTTACCCGTTGTACTGCAACGGCATTGCGATGTGCTACTAGCGCGTGCTACTAGATCGGCGTGATGTAGGCGATCAGCCATTGCTTGCCGATCTTCTTGAAGTCCACCCGTAACCGGCTGCCGTCGTAGAGGGGCTGGCGCGATTTGTCGGTCACGGTGCGATTCATATAGACCATCAGCGATGCCGAATCACGCTTGGCGGACATGACTCCCACGCCCACCACGCTGGCCTGGACGACCACCTCACGCTTCTTGGCTTCCGGAATGATCTGCGCGTTGGCGCTTTTGCGGAACTCCTGACGATAGTCGGGGGTCAACAGGGGGTACGCGTCGCTAAGGCTGCGTTCCACCGTCTGATAGTCGTAGGCGAAGACCTCGGGAATCTCCTTGGTGGCCAGGCCCGGTAGCACCGCACGCGCCGCCTCCTCGCCGCGCGTCTGTACCCGCCCCCAATAGAACCAGCCGGCCGCCGCGGACAACCCGACGAACACCAGAACCAGGAGGTAGCCCGCGACGACGAGCAGCCTGTGCCGCCACCGCATCAATTACCCCCGTTGGGATACTTCAGGTCGTAGCCCGTCATCCGGCCCTGCTCGTCCTCGTGGACGATCACCCGCAGGCGATAGGGCATGGAGGGCTTGTTCACGCCGTCGATGTCGGCGACGGTGACCCGCACCGAAACGAGCACGGACGCGTTGTCGGTCACGTTGTCGATGCCCTCCAGGGCGGCGCCGTTGATGACGGCTTCCGACGTCGCGTTGGTGGACCGGAAGATGCCCTTGAGGTTCTCGATGTTGTTGTTGGCGCCCAGCATTCCGCGCAGCGGTCCGCTGGTGCCGTTGTAGAAACGGTTCACGCTCTCGTCGATGTTGTCCTGCTTGTAGCTGAACATGTTGACCACCGTCTGCGTGGCTGTGTCCACGAAGCGCTGGTCGCGCGCTTGTTCGGCGTTGGCGTGCCGTTGCTGCACGACAAGCAGGGCCACGCAACCGGCGAGCGCGCCGATGGCCAACAGCCCGGCCGCCGACGAGATCCAGGCCACCAAGGTGCGGTGCGGCCGCCGCCGCGGTGGCGGCTTGACGGACGTGAGGGTCTTGACGGGCTTGGCCGGCTGCGTCGGCGCGGCGTCGACACGCACCGTGGCGGACGGATTCGCCTCGCCTTTCGCGGGGCCGGCCGCGCGGGAGGCCCGACGACGAACGCGCGGTTTGTTGGTTGGCTCGTCTGCCACTACATCGGCCTCGGATCAAGCATCAGGTCCACCCAATTCTCGGCGCTCGACGCGCCGCTAGCACCGGCCGCGAAAATACCAGTGCCGCCCGCCGGGTCCTTGAATGCGCCGGTCTTCTCGTCATAGGTGGCATACGCCGGTCCGCTGGCCTGCGGTTGCCCGCCGGGCGGCGGCCCCCACGGCTTCTCCGGTCCGGGCCCCGGCGGCGGGGGATTGATCCCTTCCGGCGGCGCCGGCGGTGGCAGCCACTTGGGGTAGGGCAACTGCGGCGGCACGGGCGGAACCCCGGGCGGCTGCCACGACGTGAACGGCGGTGGTGGCCCGTTGTCGTTGGGCGGCGGCGGGTCAAACGCCGGCTGCTTGTTGGGCAGCGGTCCCGGCCCGGGGACCACCCCGGGCGGGGGTGGCCCGGCGATCGGGGTGCCCGGATCGGGTTCCGCACCCGGCGGGATGTACGGGAACTTGTTGGGCGGCAACACGTTCAGCCCGTTGGTTACCGGAGTGTCGTAGGGCACCGGCGGACCGCGCCACGGGTTGCGACCAACTGGCACATAACCCTTCGGGTCACGGCAGAGCTGGACCGTCGGTGCCCGTTTGCCGGGAAACTCCTGACAGGGATAATTGCGCGCGCCGCGCACGGTACTCGGATCGTTCTGCGCGACCTTGCAATACATGTCCCGCGGTAGCTCGCGCACCGTCTCGTCGGCCGGTGTGCGCATCAACGGCGGCGGCAGGAAGCCGACGGCGCACGGCGGGGGGTCGTTGAGGTCGAGCTTGAAGTCCAGCTTGGCGCCCTCGTCCTGCGGCGCACCGCCGGCGGCCGTGGTGATCGCGGCGAACAGCGCCGGCAGCACGACCAACAGCTGCTCGATCGACTTGTGGTAGATCACGCCCACCCGGCCAAGGTTGGCCAGGCTGGCCGCCAGCGCCGGGAAGGAGGGACGAATACCGGAGAACGCGGTGCTTGCCTCGTCGGTCGCACCGGGCGCGGTGGCCAGCGTCGAACGCAGCTGCGGGTCGGCCTGCCGCACCTCGGAGGTGAACCGCGCCAACCCGTCGGACAGCGACTTGATGTCGGCGCCGGCGCGAATCTGTGCTTCCAGGAACGGACCGGCCTGGTCGATCAACTGCGAGGCTTGCGGGTAGTTCGCGTTGGCCTCGTCGACCAACAACCGGGCGGACTCGAACAAGCGGGCCAGCTCGGGGCCCGACCCGTTGGTCGCGATGAAGGTCTCGTGCAACAGCTCACGCAGCCGGGTGTCGCCCAGGCTGTTGGTCAGCGCCTCGGCCCGCTTCAACAGATCGGCGACGTCCCGGCCGATCCGGGTGTTCTGCCGCTCGATTCGAAACCCGTTGTGCAACTTGGTGGATGCCGGTGTGCTCGGGGGCACCAGATCGATGTATTGCTCACCGACCGCCGACACGCTCTTGACCGTCGCGGTGACGTTCGACGGTATGGCAGTTCCGCTGTTGAGTCGCATCCCGGCGGTGACGCCGTTGGGGTTGAGGCCCACCGACTCCACCCGGCCGACGGCAACGCCGCGATAGGTGACGTTGGCGTTCTTGTACAGGCCACCGCCGGCGACGAAATCGGCGGTCCCGGCGTAGGTTCCGAGGCCGAACGTCGACGGCAGCCGCAGGTAGAAGATCGCCATCACGGTCAACGTGATGGCGGTGATCACCGCGAATATCCAGAGCTGGATCCTGGTGAGTTTGTCGTGCATGTGCGTCGGCCCCCTACTGTCCTGAAGCCGTGCCGGGCGGAATTTTGAACGGGTCGGCGGCCTGTCCGGACAGGTTGGCCAATTCGCCGACCAAAAAGTCGGGCGGATTGAGGATCTCGTTCATGTGGGCCATGTTCGGGTCGAAATACGCCGTCGTGAAGAAAGTTTCACCGAGCCGGCGGAGCGTGAGGTCGAAGGTGGTGAACACGTTGAGGTAGTCGCCCCGCACCGCGTTCTTGATACCGAAGTTCGGGAAGGGGAACGTCAGCAAGAGCTGCAGCGAGGTGACGAAGTTCTTCCGGTTGTCGTTCAGCGCCTTGGCGACCGCGTACAGGTCCTTGAGGTCGGCGGCGAAGTCCACCTTGGTCTTTGCCAAGATGTTCGAGGTCACCGTCGCCAGTTTCTTGAGCGCGGAGAACGCCTCGACGATGTGGTCGCGGTTCTTGTTGAGCACGCGAATCGCGTCGGGCAGCGTGTCCAGCGCCCGGCCCAGGTTGTCCTTGTCGCGGGCCAGGCTCGCGGAGAATCGGTTCAGGCCGTCGAGGGCATCGATGATGTCGTTGACCTGCCGGTTGAGTCCCGCGGTCAGTTCCGCCAGATGGGGGATGAGGTCGGCGAACTGGTCCTGCCGGCCGGCGACGGCCTGATACGTCTCGTCGGTGATCTCCTCCAGCGCACCGACGTTACCCTTGTTCACCACGACGCCGAGGGCCGACAACACCTCTTCGGTGGTGGGATAACGGCCGGTGTGGGACTCGGAGATCTTCGACCCGTCGGTCAGTCGGCCGACACCCGGCTTGTCCTTGGGACGGGCCAGGTCGATGTGCATCGAACCCAGCAGCGACGTCTGCGCAACCGTCGCCGTGGCGTTGGCCGGCAGCACGACATTCTTGTCCAACGACAATTTCACCGCCGCGTAGAACGATCCGTCGGACCGCTGTTGGGCTTGGACGCCCGAGACGCTGCCGACGGTGACGTCGTCGACCATGACGGGCGAGTTCTGCGGCAGCGTCGCCACGTCGGGCAGGTCGACGGTGATCGAGTAGGCGCCACCGCCATGACCGGCGGTACCCGGCATCGACAGGGAGTTCAGACCGCCGTATTGACAGCCCGCCAGCAGCGCGCTACCCGCCGCTAAAGCGCCGCCACGCAACCACATTCGGTTCATCAGCCGCCCCCCTGGCCGGCAGGCGGCGTCGCCTGGCCCGGCGGCGGCCCCGGGAGGGGCCCGAAGGCGCTGCCCGGAGCCGGTCCCGGCGCGGGTCCGGCATTCCCCAAGGCCGGCGCCGGCGCCTGGCCGGCCTGCGGTGCCGTCGGAACCAGCAAGGCCTGCAGGTCCGCCGGGTTCTGGGCGGCGGGCGGCGTCTTGCCACCGTTGGCCGGGATCCAGGTCAGCTCGGGGACCGGAGTGGCCGACTTCGCCTGGGTTTCCGGGGTGTCGTAGATGATCTGGCCTTTGTAGGCAGTGATCGTGTTGAGCGGGTGGAACATGATCGGTGGGTAGTTGACGGTGAGCCGGCGCAGCACGGGACCCAGCCGCTCACGACACAGTTCCGCGCGCCGGTAGTAGTCGGGCGCGCGCGGCCCGCCGGCCGTCTCGAAGGACCCACCGCAGATGAACTGCACGGGGTTGGCGAATTCGGGTATCGACAGCAGTCCGTTGAGGGTGCCCTGCGCCGGGTCGTAGATGTTGTAGAAGTTGGCGATGCCGGGGCCCGCCACGTGCAGCACCTGCTCGATGTTCTCGCTCTGGTCGCTCAGGGTCTTGGCGAAGTCGTTGAGGTTGTTGACCGTATCGATGATGGTCGAGTTGTTCTCGTGCAGGAATCCCCTGATGTCGGAGAGCGCCTTGTTCAGCGTGCCCAGGGTGCTGTCGAGGTGACGTGAACTGTCGGCGAGCACCTGCGACACCGAGGCGACGTTTCCGGCGAACTGGACGATCTGCTCGTTACTGGCCGACAGCGCGTTGACAAGAACCTGAAGGTTCTTGACCGTGCCGAAGATGTCGCTGCGCGAATCCCCCAGCCGCCCAGCGGCTTGGGAGAGTTCGCGCAAGGCGTCGTGGAAAGACTCGCCGTTGCCGTTGAGCGTGTCCGCGGCCTGGTTGATCGCCCGGCCCAACGGCCCCTGCATCGATCCCGTGGTGGGACCGAGCTGAACGGCCAGTTGCGTCAGCGACTCCTTGACCTCGTCCCATTCCACCGGCACCCCGGTGCGGCTCAGGCCGATGCTCCCGCCGTCGGGCAGCACGGCCCCACCGGTATACGCGGGCGTCAGCTGAATGAACCGCGCGGCCACCAGGTTCGGCGACATGATGATGGCCTGGGCGTCCTTCGGGATCTTCACGTCCTTGGACACCGACATGGTGATCTTGACGTCGGAGGGCCGCGGCTCGATCGTGTCGACCTGACCCACCGGAACCCCGAGAACGCGGACCTGGTCACCGGGGTAGAGCCCGACCGCGGAAGTGAAGTAGCCGACGATGCTTCGCGTATTGCCGGTCGAGGACAGCACATACACGCCGCCCACCAACACCGCGATGAGCGCGATGGCGGTGGTGTAGCGCAGCCCCCGGCTGCCGGCGATCCGCTGCATCATGGCGACTTCGGCCTGATGATCCAGCGCTCCTGGATTAATCCGCGCAGATAATCGGCAAGGCTGGCCGGCATCTTGCCCGGCTGGTAGAAGAAGTCGAACATCGTCGCCAGCAGCGGCGCGGGGATCACACCGTAGACGTTGACGTTGAATCCCGGTCCGGACCCGACGACCTCGCCCAGCTCGGTGGCATAGGTGGGCAGCCGTTTGAGGGCCTCGGTGATGTAGTCGCGGCGCTCGTTGAGATTGCTCAGCACGTCGTTGAGCTTGCTCAGTGCGGGACCGAACTCCTTGCGGTTGTCGGCGACGAAGCCGGAGATCTGTGCCGAGAGTCCCTGGATCCCCGAAATCAACCGCCCGAGGGCGGCGCGCCGCTCGTCGAGCGCGGCGAACAATTCGTTGCCGTCGTCGACAAGTTTGTTGACTTGGTCGGCGCGCTGGGACAGCACGCCGGTCACCGACTTCGCATGCGCCAGAAGGCTTTGCAGCGCCTCGTCACGGCGGTTGAGGGTGCGCGACAACGTCGTCACACCGTCGAGGGCACCGCGCAGTTCGGGGGTTGCGCCTTGCAGCGTGTCGGTCAGCACGTTCAACGCCTGCTCGAACTGCGGCTTGTTCAGGTTGTTGGCGCTTTGCCCCAGGTCCTCGAGCGCACCGGCGAGCGTGTACGGCGTGGTCGTCCGGCTCAGCGGGATGGTGGTTGCTCTGCCGCTGCCGGCCGGGCTCACCGCGATGGAGCGCTCACCGAGGATGGTGTCGGTGCGGATCGCCGCCAGCGACTGGTCACCGACGGCGACGTGCCGGTCCACGCTGAAACTGATCTTGGCGCTGTCCCCGGCCAGACCGACCGATGTCACCTTCCCGACCTTCAAGCCCGAGACATACACCGCGTTACCGGGATTGATGCCGCCGGCGTCGGAGAAGTAGGCGTCGTAGATCTTGCCCTGCGGCCAGAACGGCAGGCCCGCGTAGCCGAATGCGATGAGCACGACGCACACCACCAGCACCACCCCGAAGATGCCGGTGCGCAGCGGATCGCGCTCACGCTTTGCGTTACTTGGCAAAAGCGCACCTCCCCTTGCTGGGATCCACCTGGCCACCAAGGGGCAGCAGGATGTCACTGCCGGCCGGGCCGTTGATCTTGATCGTCACCGAGCAGAAGTAGATGTTGAAGAACGATCCGTAGGCGCCCAGGGCGGCCAGCCGCAGGTAGTCCTCGCCCAGCTGCTCGACGTCGTTGTTGACTTCGGCCTTGCGGTTGTCCAATTCGGTCGCCAGCGGCCGGGTGTTCTCCAGGATGCCCTGCAGCGGTCGGCGCGAATTCTGCAACAGCTCGGTCAGATCCGTCGTCGTCGAGGCGAGCGGCGGAATGGCGCCCGCGATGTCGTCCTTGTTCTTGGCCAGCCCGCTGATCAATTGCTGCAACTGGTCGACGCTGGCCGAAAACTGCGCGCTGCGCGCATCGACGGTCTTGAGCACCGTGTTCAGGTTGTTGATCACGTCACCGATGAGTTGGTCGCGCTGGCCCAGCGCCGAGGAGAACGCGCTGGTGTCGGCCAGCACGTTGGACAACGCGCCACCCTGCCCCTGCAGCAATTCGATAACCGCGCTGCTGATGGTGTTCACCTTGTCCGCGTCCAGACCCTTGAGCACCGGCCGCAGGCCGCCCAGCAGCGCGTCGAGATCCAGCGCGGGCTGGGTGTGCTGGGCGTTGATCGTCGCGCCCGGCGGCAGCTTTCGCAATTCTCCCGGTCCGGAGGTGACCTCCAGATACCGGTCGCCGACCAGGTTTTCGTAGCGGATCACCGCGCGCGTGGAGGAATAGAGCGTATAGCGCTTGTCGAGTCCGAACGTCACGTCGATGGTGTTGTCCGGGTTGAGCTTCACACCGGACACCGCACCGACGGGCACGCCGGCGATGCGCACCTTCTGGCCGGCCTTCAACCTCGAGACATCGGTAAACGTTGCGTGGTAAGTGTTTTCGGGGCCGAAGCGAAAGTCGCCGAAGACCACCACCAGTCCCGCCGACACGATCAGCATGGCCACCGCGAAGATGCTGACCTTGATCATCATCGAGCGGTGCGTCGGCATGCTCCCGGCCGCCATCAGAAGTCATCCCGTTCTGCGAAGGCGCCGTGGAACAAGAACTGCAGCGTCGAAGGCGCGTCGAACTGCAGTTCCGTGAACGGCTCGTAGGGGATGTTGGCGTTGTCGGTGACCAGGAACGGAGCACGGTAGAAAGATCCGCCGGTCTGCTTGGTCGGGATGTCGGGCAGGCCCCGGCAGTTCGGGCCTCCGGAGGCGTTGACGATCGGCAGGGACTCCGGATACGTGTACGACGGCGCGCCCAGCACGAAGCTCGAGGACGTGAACAGGCCCGCCTTGCGGACACCGAGCAACGGGGCGAACTCCTTGATACCGCGCTCGATCCCGGCGAACAGGCAGCCCAGTTCCGGTGAATAGTCGGCGGCCACCTTCAGCGGGGCCCGCAGCCTGTTGATGGCGTCGATGAAGTTCTGTTCGGCCGGCTCCAACGTCTCGTAGGCGTTGTTGGCCAGGCCGATCGTCGCCAGCAGCGTGTCGTTGAGGTTGTTCTGCTGGTCGACGACCGTCTTGTTGATCGTTGGCAGGTTGTCGAAGACCGTGTTCAGGTCCGGGGCGGCGTCGGCGTAGACGTTGGTGACCACCGCCGCCTTGCGAAAGTCCTCCTGCAGCGCAGGCAGTTTCGGGTTGGTCTGGCGCGTCAGGGTGTTCAGGCCCGACAAGATGCTGCCGAAGTCGTCGCCGTGACCGCGCAGACCTTCGGACAGCGCGCTCAGCGTGCCGTTCAGCTCGACCGGGTCGATCTTGTGCAGCAGGTCGATCAGCGACTGGAACAAGGTGTTGACTTCCAGCTGCACCGCCGACGCCGCGACGTGCGCGTCGGGGTGCAGCGAGGTCGGCGAAGGGTTCTGCGGCGGAAGAAATTCCACCGCCTTGGCGCCGAAGATGGTGTTCCCGGCGATATGCACCACCGCGTTGGACGGGATGAAACGCATGTCGTTGCTGTTGATGCGTAGCGTCAGCTGAGCCTGGTCACCGGAGTAGTCGATGGCCTCGACCTTGCCGATCTGGATGCCGCGGTATTTGACCTTGGCGCCCTTCTCCATCACGAGCCCGGCCCGAGGGGCCGAAACGGTGACCTTGTCGACCGAGGCGAATGCCGCTGTGTAGGAAAGGTAGGTCACGACCGCGAACGCCACCAGTAGGCCGGCCAGCACCGCGGCTGCCAGCCGGACGGAGGTACGTCGCGTTTCTGTTTCTGCCATGTCTCTTGAGCGGTCCTCTTACCCGGAGAGGTTGAAGTTACCGGACGCGCCGTAGACAGCGAGTGAGATGAACAGGGTGATGACGACGACGACGATCAGCGAGGTCCGCACGGCCTGACCGACCGCGATCCCGACGCCGACCGGCCCGCCGCTGGCGTTGTAGCCGTAATAGGTATGGACGAGCATCACCGCGATGGACATGACGATCGCCTGCAGGAACGACCACAGCAGGTCCGACGGGATGAGGAAGGTATTGAAGTAGTGGTCGTAGAGGCCTTTGGACTGCCCGTTGATGTACACCGTGGTGAACCGGGCGGCGAAGAACGCGGCCAGCACCGACAGCGAATACAGCGGGATGATCGCGATGAGGCCGGCGATCAGCCGGGTGGACACCAGATAGGACACCGATTCCACCGCCATGCATTCGACCGCGTCGATCTCCTCGGACACCCGCATGGCGCCCAATTGCGCGGTGGCGCCGGCGCCGATCGTGGCCGCCAGCGCGATGCCGGCGATCACCGGCGCGACCACCCGGACGTTCAGGAACGCCGACAAGAAACCGGTCAGCGCCTCGATGCCGATGTTTCCCAACGAGGAGTACCCCTGCACGGCGATGACCCCGCCGGACGCCAACGTCAGGAAGGCCGCGACGCCGACCGTGCCGCCGATCATGACCAGCGCCCCGGCGCCCATCGTCATCTCGGCGATCAGCCGAACCGTCTCTTTGCGGTACTTGGTGATCGCGTGGGGCACGTGACGCACTGTTTGGCCGTAGAACAAGGCCTGCTCACCGAAGTCGTCGACCGGCTCCTGGAACCGTAGGGCGAGGTTGCGCAGCCGGTAGGTGACGTCGTAGCTCATCGAGTACTCACTTCGCCGAGATCCGCACACCGATGGCCGTCATCACCACGTTGATGACGAACAGACAGATGAACGCGTAGACGACGGTTTCGTTGACCGCGTTGCCGACGCCCTTGGGGCCGCCCTTGACGGTCAGCCCGCGGTAGCAACCGACCAGCCCGGCCATGACCCCGAACAGCAGCGCCTTGACCTCGGCGAGCACCAGTTCCCGCAGACCGGTCAGGACGGTCAACCCGTTGATGAACGCCCCGGGGTTGACGCCCTGCAGGAAAACGGAGAACACGTAGCCACCGGACAAACCGATGGCGCACACCAGGCCGTTCAGCAAGAGCGCGACGACGGTGGAGGCCAGCACGCGGGGAACCACCAGCCGGTGGATCGGGTCGATGCCGAGCACCCGCATCGCGTCGATCTCCTCGCGGATGGTGCGCGCACCCAGGTCGGCGCAGATCGCCGTGGCTCCCGCACCGGCCACGACGAGCACGGTCACCACCGGACCCAACTGGGTGATGGTGCCGAACGCCGTTCCGGCGCCGGACAAGTCGGCGGCGCCGATTTCGCGCAGCAGGATATTGAGGGTGAACGCCACCAGGACGGTGAACGGGATCGACACCAGCAGGGTCGGGACCAGCGACACGCGCGCGATCATCCAGGTCTGTTCCAGGAACTCGCTCAACTGGAACGGCCGGCGAAAAGTCTCGCGGCCGGTGTCGATCATCATTTCGAAGAACCCGCCGACGGCACGGGCGGGAACCGCAAGTTGTTGCATCAACTCGACTACCCCCCTCGGCTGCTCGCGGCGAAGGCTATGCGTCGCCTTTGCGCTTTCTTCCGTCGCATGCGGCTCGGTGTGAGCCGGATCATATTAACTCAGAACAAGTTAACGGTGTCAATGAAGAGCATTTCTTTGTCCAAAACGTTAATTTGCCAGGTCAGACGGCGTTACTGCATTCCAAACTGACACACGTTCTACCTGCTGATTCCCCCCCACAAAGTAACCTCAGACGGTTATTGCTCCATCAGTCCGACCGCGGAAAAGTTCCGCTCCGGATCCCGCCCAGCAAAGTACTCGCGCAGCGTTGCGCCCAGTTGTGCGGGGTCCCAGGCCGGCCCCTCGGCGCTGAATTGGTGCTCCGCGGTCGGCGCCGCAACCAGTGTCACCCGCGGCCCGTAAACAATAAAGACCTGACCGTTGACTTCTGCGGCGGCCGGCGATGACAAGAACTTGACCAGGCTGACGACGTGCTCGGGCGACAGCGGGTCGACCCCGCCCGGCTCCACTTCCGGTGCGGCACCGAAGACGTCGGCCGTCATGGCGGTGCGGGCGCGCGGACAGATCGCGTTGGCGCACACGCCGTAGCGGCCCAGCGCCCGGGCGGCGGTCAGGGTGAGCGAGATGATGCCGGCCTTGGCGGCGCCATAGTTGGCCTGACCGACCGGGCCGACCAGCCCCGCCTCCGACGCGGTGTTGACCAGGCGGCCGAAGACGGTTCCCCCCGCTTCCTTGGCCTTCGAGCGCCAGTAGGTGGCCGCGTTGCGGGTCAGCAGGAAGTGGCCACGCAGATGCACGGCGATGACCAGATCCCATTCCTCGTCGGACATGTTGAACAGCATCCGGTCGCGGGTGATCCCCGCGTTGTTGACCACCACGTCCAGCCCACCCAGGCTGTCGGCCTGGGCGACCAGCTCGTCGGCGGTCGCGCGTTCGCTGATGTCGCCGGCGACCGCGACGGCCTTCGAACCCGCCGAGTTGATCTCGTCGATGACGTCGGAGGCATCCAGCGCGGCCGCGATGTCGTTGACCACCACGGTGGCGCCGAGCCGGGCCAGGCCGAGAGCCTCGGCGCGCCCCAGTCCCGCGGCGGCACCGGTCACCACCGCGACCCTCCCGGACAGATCGGTCGCGTTCGTACTGCTAGTCAATTTATGAATACCTCTAGTTTCTGGTGGCGCACTCGGGCTCGGGTTACTCGCCCCGCAACAGCGCGGCGCGCGGGCATTCGGCGATCGCCCGCTCGGCCAGCTGCTCCTGGTCGGGTGGAATCGGGTCGAGCTTCACGACCGCGTAATCCTCGTCGTCCAGATCGAAGATATCCGGCGCGATTCCCATGCACACGGCGTTGCCTTCACACCGGTCACGGTCGACGATCACCCGCACAGCACCCTCCTTGCACCTGGCCTTCAACCTGAGGACACGCCCCATCAGTATGTAGGTCCACCATAGGGCCCCGATACCGCTGGGGAAACGGTCGCTGGAATCTCAGACTAGAACGTGTTACAACCGGGAAGACGAATGGGTAGTTGTCGGCCGAGTAACGTCGGCTAATCGAGGCGTGTCACGTTAACAAAGGACGGCTGGAATGCGCATCAGTTATACCCCTGAACAAGAGGAGCTGCGTCGCGAACTGCGGTCGTACTTCACCACGCTTATGACGCCGGAGCGCCGCGAGGCGCTGAGCTCCGTCCAGGGCGAGTACGGGACGGGCAACGTCTATCGCGAGACCGTCGCGCAGATGGGCAAGGACGGGTGGCTGACCCTGAACTGGCCCAAGGAGTACGGCGGGCAGGACCGCTCCCCGATGGACTCCCTGATCTTCACCGACGAGGCGGCCATCGCCGGCGCCCCGGTGCCGTTCCTGACGATCAACAGCGTGGCGCCGACGATCATGGCGTTCGGCACCGACGAGCAGAAGAAATTCTTCCTGCCCAAGATCGCCGCCGGTGAGCTGCACTTCTCCATCGGCTACTCGGAGCCGGGCGCCGGCACCGACCTGGCCAACCTGCGCACCACCGCGGTGCGCGACGGTGACGACTACGTCATCAACGGCCAGAAGATGTGGACCAGCCTGATCGCCTACGCCGACTGGGTCTGGCTCGCGGTCCGCACCAACCCCGAAGCGAAGAAGCACCGCGGCATCTCGATGCTGGTCGTGCCGACGACCGCCGAGGGTTTCTCCTGGACACCCGTGCACACCATGGCCGGGCCGGACACCAGCGCTACCTACTACTCCGACGTGCGGGTGCCGGTGACCAACCTGATCGGCGAGGAAAACGGCGGCTGGAAGCTGGTGACCAACCAGCTCAACCACGAGCGCGTGGCCCTGGTGTCGCCGGCGCCCATCTTCATGGCGCTGCGCGAGGTCCGCGAATGGGCGCAGAACACCAAGGATTCCAGTGGCGCCCGCCTGATCGACTCGGAGTGGGTGCAGATCAACCTGGCCCGCGTGCACGCCAAGGCCGAGGTGCTCAAGCTCATCAACTGGGAGCTGGCGTCGTCGGCCAACGACTCGCTGGGGCCGGCTGACGCGTCGGCGGCCAAGGTGTACGGCACCGAGCTGGCCACCGAGGCCTACCGGCTGCTGATGGAGGTGCTGGGGACCGCGGCGACCGTGCGCCAGGATTCGCCGGGCGCTCTGCTGCGCGGCCGGGTCGAGCGGATGCACCGCGCCTGCCTGATCCTGACCTTCGGCGGCGGCACCAACGAAGTGCAGCGCGACATCATCGGGATGGTCGCGCTGGGACTGCCCCGGAACCGCTGAGTACCGCTGACCCCCTCTCTTTAAGGACGAACATCGATGGATTTTTCGACAACAGAAGCGGCGAACGATCTCGGTGGCCTGGTCGACACGATCGTGAACTCGGTGTGCACGCCGGAGCACCAGCGTGAACTCGACAAGCTCGACCAGAGGTTCGACCGCGAGCTCTGGAGCAAGCTCATCGACGCCGGCATCCTGACCAGCGCCGCGGCCACCTCGGTCGGCGGCGACGGATTCGGGGTGCTCGAGCAGGTCGCGATCCTGGTGGCGTTGGGTCATCAGCTGGCGGCCGTTCCGTATCTGGACTCGGTGATGCTGGGTGCCGGCGCGCTGGCCCGCTTCGGCACCGAAGAGCTGCAACAGGATTGGGGCACCCCGGCGGTCAGCGGCGAGAAGGTCCTCGCCGTCGCGCTCCTCGGCGAGATGGGTGAGGGACCGGTGCAGGCCACCCGCGCCGGTGACGGCTACCGCCTCACCGGCACTCGCACCCAGGTCGGTTTCGGGCCGGTGGCCGACGCGTTCCTCGTTCCGGCCGAGACCGATTCCGGCACAGCTGTTTTCCTTGTCGCCGCCGATGATCCCGGGGTTTCGGTGACCGCGATGGAGACCACCGGCCTGGGCAGCGTCGGGCACCTGGCGCTGGACGGTACCGGAGTGGACGGAGCGCGGATGGTCGGCGGCGCCGAGGTCGTCGTCTGGCTCGACACGCTCGCGGCTCTGGGCCGCAGCGCCTTCCAGCTCGGAGTGCTGGAACGCGGGTTGCAGCTCACCGCCGAGTACGCCCGCGAGCGCGAGCAGTTCGATCGCCCGATCGGCAGCTTCCAGGCGGTGTCACAGCGGCTGGCCGATGGCTACATCGACGTCAAAGGCTTGCGGCTCACGCTCACTCAGGCGGCGTGGAAGGTCTCCGAGGATGTCCCGGCCGACATCGACGTGGCCAGCGCCGCGTTCTGGGCCGCCGACGCGGGGCACCGGGTGGCGCACACCATCGTGCACGTGCACGGCGGCGTCGGGGTGGACACCGATCACCCGGTGCACCGCTACTTCCTGGCCGCCAAGGAGGCCGAGTTCGCGTTGGGCGGTGCCACCGGTCAGCTGCGCCGGATCGGTCGCGAGCTGGCCGAAACCCCTGCCTAGGCGCGTCGTTGAGCCTGCCTGCCGATCCGACGGTCACCAAACTGCTGGTACCGCTTGCCGAGATCGACGACCGGGGCGTCCACTTCG
This sequence comes from Mycobacterium seoulense, assembly GCF_010731595.1. NCBI lineage: Bacteria > Bacillati > Actinomycetota > Actinomycetes > Mycobacteriales > Mycobacteriaceae > Mycobacterium > Mycobacterium seoulense. The sequence goes on from NZ_AP022582.1 coordinate 3,649,184, forward strand.
AGGACTCGTACACCAGCTGGCGCGATCACCTGCGCCACGGTGCCGCGATCGCGGCGGCGCTGCGCGCCCGCCTCGACCCGGCCAAGCCACCACACGTCGGGGTGCTGCTGGAGAACACCCCGTTCTTCTCGGCGATGCTGGCGGCGGCCGGCATGTCCGGGATCGTGCCGGTGGGGCTCAACCCGGTGCGCCGCGGCGACGCGCTGGCCCGCGACATCGCCCACGCCGATTGCCAAGTGGTGCTGGCCGACTCGAATTCGGCCGCCGCGCTGGGCGACATCGCCCACGTGGACGTCGATTCCACCGAGTGGGCCGACGAGGTGGCCGCGCATCGGGATGCCGAGCCGCGTTTCCGATCCGCGACGGCCACCGACCTTTTCATGCTGATCTTCACCTCGGGCACCAGTGGCGAGCCGAAGGCGGTGAAGTGCAGCCACGGCAAGGTTGCGATCGCGGGGGTGACGATGACCCAGCGATTCGACCTCGGGCGCGACGACGTCTGCTATGTGTCGATGCCGCTCTTTCATTCCAACGCGGTGCTGGTCGGCTGGGCGGTGGCGGCGGCCTGCCAGGGCTCATTGGCGTTGCGGCGCAAGTTCTCGGCATCCAACTTCCTGCCGGATGTGCGCCGCTTCGGCGCCACCTACGCCAACTACGTCGGCAAGCCGCTGTCGTATGTGCTCGCCACACCCGAGCGGCCCGACGACGCGGACAACCCCCTGCGAGCGGTGTACGGCAACGAGGGTGTGCCCCGCGATGTCGAACGCTTCGCGCGCCGGTTCGGCTGCGTCGTGCAGGACGGCTTCGGTTCCACCGAGGGCGGGGTGGCGATCGCGCGCACCCCCGACACCCCGGACGGGGCGCTGGGACCGCTGCCCGAGGGCGTCGAGATCGTCGACCCCGACACCGGTGAGCCCTGCGCGCCGGGAGTCGTCGGCGAGTTGGTGAACACCGCCGGGCCGGGCCGATTCGAGGGTTACTACAACGACGAGGCCGCCGAGGCCGAGCGGATGGCGGGTGGGGTGTACCACACCGGCGACCTCGCCTACCGGGACGACGACGGCTACGCGTACTTTGCCGGGCGGCTTGGTGATTGGATGCGGGTCGACGGCGAAAACCTGGGCGCCGCCCCGATCGAGCGGGTGCTGCTGCGCCACCCCGACGTGACGGAGGTGGCCGTGTACGCGGTGCCGGATCCGGTGGTCGGTGACCAGGTCATGGCCGCGGTGGTGATGACGCCCGGGGCCGAATTCGACGCCGAGAAGTTCCGCGGATTCCTGGCCGGACAGCCCGACCTCGGGCCCAAGCAGTGGCCGTCGTACGTCAGGGTCAGCCGGCAACTCCCCCGCACGGTGACCTTCAAGGTGCTCAAGCGCCAGTTGGCGGCGCAGGGTGTCGACTGCGAAGATCCCGTGGTACGGATCCAGCCGCAAACGGCGAGGGGAAGGCCGGTGCTTGATGAAGATACGTGAGGTGATCGCCGGGGCCGCCCTTGTCGCGTCCCTCGGCGCTGCCGCGTTCGGGTTCGGTGCCGGTGGCGCGGCGGCGGAGCCGGCGCCACCCCCGCCTCCCCTGCCGCCGCCACCGCCGCTGGTGTGGGCGCCGCAGATGCCGGAACGCGAACCGTGGCAGCCTCCCCCGCAGGAGGAGTCACCACCGCTGCCGCCGCTGCCGCCCAGGTAGCGGCGCGCCGTCGCCCGTCTCGCGCTGCGCGTTGCGACTGTCGACGATAATGCGACGGGGCACCGACATGCCGGACCGAAGGAGGCGCGATGGTTGGTCCTGATCAGCGCATGACTTCTCGGCCCCTGGAGACCGCGCTCGAAGCGAGCTTCGATCAGCTGTCCGCCGCCGTGGCGGCGGACGTCGGCGTCGCGATCGCCCGACCGGATCGCACCTACTCGCTGGGCCGCTGGTGGTCCGGTGTCGCATGGTCGACGATCAAGGTGCCGCTGGCGATCGCGGCGCTGCGCAGCGATTGGCTGCGCGCCAAGGATCTCGCGGTCAAGGCGATCACGGAATCCGACAATCGTGCATCCGAGCAATTGTGGTCCCACTTGGGCGATCCGGAGGAAGCGGCACGGCGCGTGCAAGGTGTGATCGCCGAAGGCGGTGATACCGCCACGGTGGTCGAATCGCGCCGGCTTCGGCGGGGATATACCGCGTTCGGGCAAACGCAGTGGACCCTGCAGCGGCAGGCCCGGTTCGCGGCCGAGCTGGCTTCGATCCCCGGTTCGGCCGACGTGATCGATCTGATGCAGCGGCTCACCAGCGGCCATCGCTGGGGGCTCGCCGCCAAAGGCTTTGCCGCGAAAGGCGGTTGGGGGCCCGGGATCAACGGTGACTACCTGGTGCGGCAGTTCGGGATCGTGCCCACGCCGTCGGGAAACTGGGGCGTGGCGCTGGCCGCCAGGGTGCACGACGGCGTGTTGGAGACGGGCGTCGACGTCGTGAACACGATGTCGGACTGGGTCCTCAGCCGACTCCCCGGCCTAGCCCGTTATTGACGGCACCACGGCGTCGATCAGGTGCGGGCCCGCCTCGTTCAAGGCGCGACGCAGCGCGTCGGCGAGTTCCTCGGCGGTGGTGACGCGCCGCGCCGGCACTCCCATCCCCTCGCTGATCTTGACGAAATCCATTGTGGGGCGCGACAAGTCGAGGAGGTCAAGCGCCTTGGGGCCGGGAGCCGATCCCGCCCCTACCCGTGCCAACTCGATCCGCAGGATGTCGTAGGCGCTGTTGTCGTAGATCACCGTGGTCACGTTCAGGTTTTCCCGCGCCTGGGTCCACAGCCCGGAGATCGTGTACATCGCCGACCCGTCGGATTCCAGGCAGAGCACCGGGCGGTCGGGGGCGGCCACCGCGGCGCCCACCGCGGCCGGGATGCCGTACCCGATCGCACCGCCGGTCAGCGTCAGCCAATCGTGGGCCGGCGCTCCCGCCGTGGCCTGGGCGAGCAGCACACCGGAGGTGTTGGACTCGTCGACCACGATCGCCCCCTCCGGCAGCAGCGCCCCGACCACGTCGGCCGCCGACGCGGACGTCAGGGCACCCGTCGGCAGTTGCGGCCGCGCCGCATCCGCGACGGGCGCCACGGTTCCGGGCGCCACCTCGTCGGCCACCGCGGCCAGCGCCTCGGCGGCACCGCTGTGCCCCGCGAGCAGATGCACCTCACAGCCGGCCGGGACGAGGTCGCTGGGCATGCCCGGGTAGGCGAAGAAGGACACCGGCGACTTCGCGCCCGCCAGCACCAGATGCTTGGCGCCGTCCAGCTGGGCGGTGGCGGCCTCGGCGAAATACGCCAGTCGCTCGACCGCGGGGACGCCCGCGCCGCGCTCCAGCCGCGCCGGGAACGTCTCGCACAACAACCGGGCCCCGGTCGCCTGCGCGATCCGAGCGGCGGCGGCGAGGCCAGGCCCGCGGGTGGCGTCGCCACCGATCATGAGCACCGTGGGTTCCCCCGAACGCAGCACCTCGATGGCCTCGAACGCCAACCGGGGCTCGGCCCCCGCGGGTTGCGCGGGCAGGGCGCCGGCCGCTTGCGCCCCGTCCGACCAGGACACGTCGGCGGGCAGGATCAGCGTCGAGATCCGCGGGCCGGAGCGGCTGGCCGCGATCGCCTCTGCGGCGTCGGACGCGACGTCGGCGGTGTGTTCGGTGCGGCGCACCCACCCCGAGACCGTGCCGGCCAGCGCGTCGATGTCGGATTCCAAAGGGGCGTCGTACTTCTTGTGATAGGTGGCGTGGTCGCCGACGACCACCACCATCGGCACCTGGGCGCGCCGGGCGTTGTGCAGGTTCGCCAGACCGTTGCCCAGTCCGGGCCCCAGGTGCAGCAGCACCGCCGCCGGCCGACCGGCGATGCGGGCGTAGCCGTCGGCCGCCCCGGTCGCGACACCCTCGAACAGGGCCAGCACGCCGCGCATTCGCGGCACGGTGTCCAGCGCGGCCACGAAGTGCATCTCCGAGGTGCCCGGGTTGGCGAAGCACACGTCGACGCCACCGTCGACCAGGGTGTTGATCAGGGCCTGGGCACCGTTCACGTGACTGCCTCCAGTTTGAAAACGCGTTCGGCGTTGGCGTGGAGAAAGTCGCGGCGCCCGTCCTCGCTGAGCCCGAGTTCGTCGAGGGCCTCCAGCGCGCGGAGCGGCGCGATCATCGGATAATTGGTGCCGAACAGCACTTTGCGTTGCCCCGTACCGGTTTTCATGAACCGGACGAGCTCCGGCGGCAGCCGCTTGAGGGTATAGGCCGACGTGTCGATGTAGACGTTCTCATGCTTGCGGGCCACGGCGACCATCTCCTCGGTCCACGGGTAGCCGACGTGCCCGCACACGATCACCAGTTCCGGGAAGTCCAGGGCCACCTGGTCGATGTACGGGATCGGACGGCCGGTCTCCGAGGGCCGCAGGGGACCGGTATGACCCACCTGGGTGCAAAACGGCACCCCGGACTCCACGCACTGGGCGTACAGCGGGTAGTAGCGGCGATCGGTGGGCGGTGCCTCCCATAGCCACGGCACCACCCGGAGGCCGACGAAGCCGTCGCCGACCCGTCGCCGCAGTTCGCGGACCGCCTCCATCGGGCGGTCCAGGTCCACGGTGGCCAGGCCCGCGAACCGCTTCGGGTGCAGGCTGATCCACTCGGCAACCTCGTCGTTGGAGATCAGATCCTGGCCGCGTGGACCGCGCCACGCGCTGAGCAAGCCGAGTTGGATCCCGGCGGCGTCCATCGATGCGACGGTCATCTCGATGGGGATCTCGGTGTCCGGAATGGACCCACCGGTCCAGCGCCGCAGCGAGGCCAGCATGTCGCTGCCCAGGAATCGCAGCGTCGGGTGCTGCATCCATACGTCGATCGTCATTGCGACGACTGTAAGCCACCGAAAGATTAGGCGGCCAACGCGCTGCGCGCGGCGGCATGTGTCTGCCGCGCGTAGCCCGAGCCGAACAACACGACGTGCGCCAGCAGCGGGAACAGCTGGTGCAGCCCGACGCGGTCGCGCCAGCCCGGTCCCAGCGATCGCACCCGCTGGTAACCGTCGAGGACTGCCTCGAGGTGCGGGCACCCGAACAGTGCGAGCATCGCCAGGTCGGTCTCGCGATGGCCGGCGTGGGCGGCCGGGTCGATCAGTACCACCCCGTCGGGCGTCCACATCACATTGCCGCCCCACAGGTCGCCGTGGAGCCTGGCCGGCGGGTCGTCGTCGTCGAAGTCGCCCGCGCGACAGCGCGCTACCACCGAATCGATCGCACGGCGGGTGGCAGCGTCCAGCCGCGCCGCGGCGAGCTCGGCCATCGGCGCCAACCGCTCCTCGGCGTAAAACTCGCCCCAGCGCGCGTGCCGGCACAGCGACATCGGCAACGGCTGCGACAGCGGCCCGAAGAATCCGGCCCCGTCCCAGCCGTCCGGCCCGGCGCCGAACGCCGGGGCGCCCGCGTGGTGCATGACCGCGAGCCGGCCGCCGAACGCGAGGGCCGCCTCGCGGGTCGGTGTCACCGAATCAAGCCGCCGCAGGGTCAGGCTCGTCGAGCCGACGGAAATCACCTGTGCGCACGGCACGCCACCGTCGACGGCCGAAAGCCAGCGCAGCCCCGCGGCTTCCCAGGCGAAGTAGCCGGCCGGGGCCCCCGGGTGTTGCTTGACGAAATCGGTCAAGCGCTCACGTGAGCGGCGTGCACGTCGTCGGCGGGCCGCGCCTCGGTCTGGTCCTTGGCCCAGCGGTAATCCGGTTTGCCCGCGGGCGAGCGCTTGACCTCGTCAACCAGCCAAAGGCTGCGCGGCACCTTGTATCCGGCGATCTCGGAGCGCACGAAGCGGTCCAGTTCGGCCAGCGTCGGCCGGGACCCCGGCCTCGGCTGCACGACGGCGGCCACGTGCTGTCCGTAGCGCGGGTCGGGCACGCCGACCACCAGCGCGTCGAAGACGTCGGGGTGGCCCTTGAGCGCCGCCTCGACCTCTTCGGGATAGATCTTCTCGCCGCCGCTGTTGATCGACACCGAGCCGCGGCCCAGCATCGTCACGGTGCCGTCCTCCTCGACCATGGCCCAGTCGCCCGGGATCGCGTAGCGGACACCGTTGATGGTCTTGAACGTTTCGGCGGTCTTCTTCTCATCCTTGTAGTAGCCGACCGGAATGTTGCCCTTCTTGGCGATGAAGCCGCGCACCCCGGAGCCGGGCTTGACCTCGTTGCCCTCCTCGTCGAGCACGACGGTGCGGTGGTCGATGGTCACCCGCGGGCCGCTGCTGTGCGGCGCGTCCTTGGCGACGATGCTGGTGCCGCCGAATCCGGTCTCCGAGGAGCCGATGGAGTCGGTGATGACCCGGTTGGGCAGCAGCTCGAGGAGCTTCTCCTTGATGCTCGGCGAGAACAGCGCCGCGGTGCTGGCGAGCAGGAACAGCGACGACAGGTCGTATGCTTCGCCTTCTGCCCCTTCCTGTGCTGCCAGCAGCGCGTCGAGCAGCGGGCGCGCCATCGCGTCGCCGGTGAAGAACAGCAGGTTCACCTTGTGCTCGTGGATCGTGCGCCACACCTCGTCGGCGTTGAATTCCGGTGCGAGCACGGTGGTTTGGCCGGAGAAGATGGACATCCAGGTGGCCGACTGGGTGGCACCGTGGATCATCGGCGGAATCGGGTAGCGCACCATCGGCGGGTTGGCGGTCGCCCCCTTGGCCAGGTCGTACTCGTCCTTGACGAATTCGCCTGTGGCGAAGTCGGTTCCGCCCAACAGCACGCGGTAGATGTCCTCGTGGCGCCACATCACGCCCTTCGGGAAGCCGGTGGTGCCGCCGGTGTAGAGCAGGTAGATGTCGTCCGCGCTGCGCTCGCCGAAGTCGCGCTCGGGCGAGCCCTGCGCGATCGCCGAGTAGAACTCGACGCCGCCGTAGCGCTGGTAGTCGTTGTCCGAGCCGTCCTCGATGACCAGGATCGTCTTGACGTCGGGGGTGTCCGGCAGCACGTTGGCCACCCGGTCGGAGTACTGCCGCTCGTGGACCAGCGCGACCATGTCGGAGTTGTCGAACAGGTAGCGGAGCTCACCCTCGACGTAGCGGTAGTTGACGTTCACCAGGATGGCGCCCGCCTTGACGATGCCGAGCATGGCGATGACGATCTCGATGCGGTTGCGGCAGTACAGCCCGACCTTGTCGTCCTTCTTGACGCCCTGATCCATCAGGTAGTGCGCCAGCCGGTTGGCCTTCTCCTCCAACTCGGCGTAGGTCAACTTCTCGTCGCCGCAGATGAGGGCGACACGGTCAGGCACAGCGTCGATGGCGTGCTCGGCAAGATCGGCAATATTCAGGGCCACGGCCACCAAATTAGAACGTGTTACATTTCTTGACAAGCTCACCCCCAACGTCGACCGAAAGGCGGTAGCCGTGGCATCGCACAATGGTGAGGCCCCAGCAAACGAGCAATCCGGTCCCGACGCGCTGGTGGAACAGCGTGGTCACACCCTCGTCGTCACGTTGAACCGGCCGCACGCCCGCAACGCGCTGAGCACCGAAATGATGGAAATCATGGTGCAGGCCTGGGACCGCGTCGACAACGATCCGGACATCCGCTGCTGCATCCTGACCGGCGCCGGTGGCTACTTCTGCGCCGGCATGGACCTCAAGGCGGCAACCAAGAAGCCGCCGGGTGAGTCGTTCAAGGACGGCAGCTACGACCCGTCGCGAATCGACGCCCTCCTCAAGGGCCGCCGGCTGACCAAGCCGCTCATCGCGGCCGTCGAGGGACCCGCGATCGCCGGCGGCACCGAGATCCTGCAGGGCACCGACATCCGCATCGCGGGCGAGAGCGCCAAGTTCGGCATCTCGGAGGCCAAGTGGAGCCTGTACCCGATGGGCGGGTCGGCCGTGCGGCTGGTGCGGCAGATCCCCTACACGGTCGCGTGCGACCTGCTGCTGACCGGCCGGCACATCACCGCCGCCGAGGCCAAGGAGATGGGCCTGATCGGGCATGTGGTGCCCGACGGGCAGGCGCTGTCCAAGGCGCTCGAGATCGCCGAGATCATCGAGAACAACGGCCCGCTGGCCGTGCAGGCGATCCTGCGGGCGATCCGCGAGACCGAGGGCATGCACGAGAACGAGGCCTTCAAGATCGACACCCAGATCGGCATCAAGGTGTTCCTGTCCGAGGACGCCAAGGAAGGCCCGCGGGCGTTCGCCGAGAAGCGCAAGCCCAACTTCCAGAACCGCTAGGCCGACGGGCTTTAGTCACACCCACCACACCAGCCTCTGCGCCGGGCGACCGACTTTTTGCCCGCCTCATAGCGACAAATCGTTGGCGCCCCGCGCGTACGTCGCACCCGTATCGGTGATTGTCGCTATGAGGCGGGCACATCGGCTGTCGCCTCCGCCAGGGGCCAGTGGTGCCGCTGTGACTGGGCGTCAGCCCATCGGCGCGCTCGGCGTGAACGCCACCGGCATCTTCTCCAGGCCCGAAACGAAGTTGGCCGGCCGCAGCGGCAGGTCCGCATCGGAGGCCAGCCGCATGTCCGGGAGGCGCTGCAGCAGGCGTGACTGCATGATCGACAGCTCCAGCCGGGCGAGCTGGTTACCGAGGCAGAAGTGCGTCCCGAAGCCGAAGGCGAGGTGGTTGTTCGGGTAGCGCTCCATGTTGAAGGTCTCCGGGTCGTCGAAGACCTTCTCGTCGAAGTTCGCCGACTCGAACAGCAGGATCATCTTCTCGCCCTGGCGCAGCTGGGTGCCGTGAAATTCGGTGTCCGCGGTGACCGTGCGTGCCATGTTCTTCACCGGCGCGGTCCAGCGGAGCATCTCTTCGATCGCGTTGGGCAGCAGGCTCAGGTCGCCGGCCAGGCGCCGGTGCTGATCGGGATGCAACAGCAGCTGCCTCGTCCCGCCGGACAGCGTGTGGCGCGTGGTCTCGTCGCCGCCGATCAACAGCAGCAGCACCTCGGTGACGATCTGGTGGTCCTCGAGCCGCGAGCCCTCGACCTCCGCGTGCACGAGGACGCTGACCAGGTCGTCTGTCGGTTCGGACTTGCGGGCCTCGATCATGCCCATCATGTACTGGCTGTAGGCCGCGAAAGCGTCCATGGTGACCTGGAAATCCTCTTGCGCCGCCGTGCTGCTCAGGAAGCTCACCAGGTCGTCGGACCACTTGAGGAACATCTTGCGCTCTTCGGGCCGCACTCCGAGCATGTCGCCGATCACGGCCATCGGCAGGGGCGCCGCGAGGTCCCAGACGAAGTCACACTCGCCGCGTTCACACACCGCGTCGATCAGTGTGTCGCACAGCGAAACGATCTTGGCTTCAAGGTCTTTCACGCGCTTGCGGGTGAAGCCGGAGTTGACCAGCTTGCGGCGCAACAGATGTTGCGGATCGTCCATCTCGATCATCATCTCGACGCCGTCCTGGTCGGGCCGAATGCCGCCGGCGTTCGAGAACAGCTCGGGGTTGCGTTCGGCCTCGATCACCGCCTGATACGTCGAGGCGGCGGCCAACCCCTTGCGGTCCCGAAAGACCGGTTCGTGCTCGCGCATCCACCGGTAGACGGACCGCGAATCGCCCGCGTAGAAGGCGCCGTCGGTCAGGTCGACGTCTGGCCTGGTCTCCAATTGCGTGGAAGTCATGAGATCTCCTGGGCATCACCGAAGGACATTTGGACGTGGTCGACGGAGCTGGATACCAAAGCACGCTTCGGAAGACCCAGCGACGCAAGCTCTTTGGCGTACGGATGATCACCGAGTCGGATGCTCACCCCGCCGAATCGGGTGCGCACGCCATCCAGGGTGTGTTCGAAGGTGGTTTCGCGGGTGATCCCGTCGCGGTGCGAGTAGGTGCGCTGCTCTTGCCGGCGCGGGGTCAGCCGAAACGGCAGGCCGCGGCGAAATTCCATGCCGATCACCGGTTGGCCTTCGATGCTGAGGTCGAAACCGAACTGACGGCCTTCTCGAACGGTGAAGTCGCCCATCACCTTCGGGTAGCCCCAGATCTTGGTTCCCGCCTCCAGGGTGAACGCCTGGTCGACGGGGAGGTGGTGGATGAACGCGCCGGCCGACTGCAGCGCCCGCAGCCCCCTCTCCTCCGATCCGGGTGGGTTGACCATCACGCTGGTGCCGAACTCGTGGTACTGGCCGAGGTCGCCGTCGATGTAATGCATCAACATCAGCACCACGATCGCGCGGCCGGGAAGGTAGCGGCAGACCCGCAGGCCGCTGTAGTCGATCATCTGCTGCGCGGCGTCGGCGTCGACGGAGAACATCGCCATATGTTGATTTGCCGTGCGGATCTGCACCGGCATCGTGAGTACCGTGCCCGCGATGGTGTGCTGCGAGGCTGTCATCCGGCCAATCTAGAACGCGTTCTAATCCCCTGGCAAGGATCGGCTAGATCAGCGTGGCGAGCTCCCTGATCTGCGCCTCGTTGCGTCCGTTAACCACCATCATGGTCACGCCGGCGGCCTCCCAGACCTTGACCTGCTCACGGACGTAGTTGATGTCACCGACGATCGCGGCGTCGTCGACGACCTCGTCGGGGATGATCGACGCCGCCTTGTCCTTCTGGTTGCTGCGGAACAGCTTGGTCACGTCGTCGACCACCTCGGCGTAGCCCATCCGGCGGTACACGTCGGCGTGGAAGTTGGTGTCCTCGGCGCCCATACCGCCCATGTAGAGGGCCAGGTAGGGCTTCATGGCAGCGAAGGCGGCGGCCCGGTCGTCGGTGATCACGATGTTGGCGGTCGCGCAGATCTCGAAGTCCTCGCGGCTGCGTCGCGCCCCGGGCCGCGCGAACCCCTCGTCGAGCCATTCGTTGTAGGTGTCCGCCATCCGCGGTGTGTAGAAGATGGGCAGCCAGCCGTCGCAGATCTCGGCGGCCAGCGCCACGTTCTTCGGGCCCTCGGCGCCCAGCATGATCGGGATGTCGGGGCGCAGCGGGTGGGTGATCGGCTTGAGCGGCTTGCCCAGGCCCGTCGTCCCCTCCCCGGTCAGCGGCAGCGGGTAGTGCGGTCCGTCGCTGATCACCGGCTTCTCCCGGGCCCAGACCTGCCTCATGATGTCGATGTATTCGCGGGTGCGGGCCAGCGGCTTGGGGAACGGCCGCCCGTACCAGCCCTCCACCACCTGCGGCCCGGAGACGCCGAGCCCGAGGATGTGCCGGCCCCCGGACAGGTGGTCGAGCGTGAGCGCGGCCATCGCGGTTGCGGTCGGGGTGCGCGCGGACAGCTGGATCACCGAGGTGCCCAGCCGGAGCCGGCGCGTCGAGGCGCCCAACCACGCCAGCGGCGTGTACGCGTCCGAACCCCACGCCTCGGCGGTGAAGACCGCGTCGAACGCGGCGTCCTCGGCCGCAGCGACGAGCTCCGCGTGATTCTCCGGCGGCTGAGCGCCCCAATACCCGAGCTGCAACCCCAGCTTCATGTCACTGACCCTTCCGGCCGACCCGATGTTGAAACCGTTCTTAGAACCTGTTCTACTCGATGGCGTGACAGCCAGCTCGAGCAGCCCGACCTTGACGGATCACCCTGAGCCACCGCTCTCCGCGCCACTGACGTTGTCTTTCGACTACACCCGTTCAGTCGGCCCCACGCTGAGCAAGTTCTTCACCGCGCTGCGTGAGCGCCACATCCTGGGGGTGCGCGGATCCGATGGCCGAGTACACGTTCCGCCGGCGGAATATGACCCGGTCACCTACGAGCCGCTGGGCGAGATGGTACCGGTGTCCAGCGTCGGCACCGTCGTTTCCTGGACGTGGCAATCCGAGCCGCTGGAGGGCCAGCCGCTGGACCGCCCGTTCGCCTGGGCGCTGATCAAGCTCGACGGCGCGGACACCTCGCTGATCCACGCGGTGGACGCCGGCGAACCGAACGCCATCAAGATCGGGTCCCGGGTGCACGTGCACTGGGCCGACGAGCCGGTCGGCGCCATCACCGACATCGCCTACTTCGCGCTCGGTGAGGACGCCGAACCGGTGTCCGAACAGGCGGCGGGCGAACAAGACCCGGTGACCATGATCGTCACGCCGATCTCGCTGACGATTCAGCACACCGCCTCCCATGAGGAAAGCGCCTACCTGCGCGCCATCGCGCAGGGCAAACTGCTCGGCGCTCGCACCGGCAAGAACGGCAAGGTTTACTTCCCGCCGCACGGCGCGGACCCGGCCACCGGCCAGCCGACCACCGAGTTCGTCGAGTTGCCGGACAAGGGCACCGTGACGACGTTCGCGATCATCAACATCCCCTTCCAGGGGCAGCGCATCAAGCCGCCGTACGTCGCGGCCTACGTGCTGCTCGACGGGGCCGACATCCCCTTCCTGCATCTGGTCGCCGACGTCGACGCGCACGAGGTGCGGATGGGCATGCGTGTCGAGGCGGTATGGAAACCCCGCGAGGAATGGGGCTTTGGCATCGACAACATCGAGTACTTCCGGCCGACGGGGGAACCCGACGCCGACTACGACACCTACAAGCACCACCTGTAAAGGGCCTACCTGTAATGAGCGCTCGCAACGTTGCGGTGGTCGGTTTTGCCCACGCGCCGCATGTCCGCCGCACCGACGGCACCACCAACGGCGTCGAGATGTTGATGCCGTGCTTCGCACAGCTCTATGAGGACCTCGGCATCACGAAAGCCGACATCGGTTTCTGGTGTTCGGGGTCGTCCGATTATCTTGCCGGACGGGCTTTTTCGTTCATCTCGGCGATCGACTCGATCGGCGCCGTCCCGCCGATCAACGAATCGCATGTCGAGATGGATGCGGCGTGGGCCCTGTACGAGGCCTACATCAAGCTGCTGACCGGCGAGGTCGACACGGCCCTGGTCTACGGTTTCGGAAAGTCCTCGGCCGGGATCCTGCGACAGATCCTGTCGCGGCAGACCGACCCGTACACCGTGGCCCCGTTGTGGCCGGACTCGGTGTCCATGGCGGGGCTGCAAGCCCGCATGGGGCTCGACTCCGGGAAGTGGACCGAAGAGCAGATGGCGCGTGTGGCGTTCGACTCCTTCGCGAATGCCCGCCGGGTGGACTCCGTGGAGCCGGCGATCAGCATCGAGGAATTGCTCGACAGGCCGTTCTTCGCCGAGCCGCTGCGCCGCCACGACATCGCGCCGATCACCGACGGCGCCGCCGCCGTTGTGCTCGCGGCGGGCGAGCGCGCGAGGGAGCTGCGCGAAAACCCCGCCTGGATCACGGGAATCGAGCACCGCATCGAAACGCCGTCGCTGGGTGCGCGTGACCTCACCGAGTCCGCTTCCACCAAGGCGGCGGCCCAGGCGGCCACCGGTGGCAGGACCGACAAGCTGGACGTGGCCGAGATCTGCGCGCCCTTCACCCACCAGCACCTGATCGTCGAGGAAGCCATCCGGATACCGGGGCCGACGAAAGTCAATCCTTCGGGCGGCGCGCTCGCCGCCAACCCCATGTTCGTCGCGGGCCTGGAACGTATCGGCTTTGCGGCGCAACATATCTGGGACGGGTCGGCCGAACGGGTGCTCGCGCACGCCACCAGCGGACCCGCGTTGCAACAGAACCTGGTCGCGGTCATGGAAGGAAAGAACTGATGGCCGGTGCAGGACCCAACCTCGCCGCGGTACTTGGTACCGGACAAACGAAGTACGTCGCGAAGCGACAAGACGTCTCGATGAACGGCCTGGTCCGCGAGGCGATCGACCGCGCACTGGCGGATTCCGGTTGCACCTTCGACGACATCGACGCCGTCGTCGTCGGCAAGGCGCCCGACTTCTTCGAGGGCGTGATGATGCCGGAGCTGTTCATGGCAGACGCCGTGGGGGCCACCGGCAAACCGCTGATCCGGGTGCACACCGCGGGTTCCGTCGGCGGGTCCACCGGGGTGGTGGCCGCCAGTCTGGTCCAGTCCGGCAAGTACCGGCGCGTGCTGGCGATGGCCTGGGAGAAGCAGTCGGAGTCGAATGCCATGTGGGCGTTGTCGATTCCGATTCCCTTCATCAAGCCGGTGGGAGCGGGCGCGGGCGGGTATTTCGCGCCCCACGTGCGGTCCTACATCCGCCGGTCGGGCGCACCGTTGAATATCGGTGCCATCGTCGCCGTCAAGGACCGGCTCAACGGGGCGCGCAATCCGTTGGCCCATCTGCATCAGCCGGACATCACCGTCGAGAAGGTGATGGAGTCCCCGATGCTGTGGGACCCGATCCGCTACGACGAGACCTGCCCGTCGTCTGACGGTGCCGCCGCTGTCGTGATCGGCAACGAGGAGGCCGCCGAAGCCCGCCTGGCGCACGGGGAACCGGTCGCGTGGATCCACGCGACCGCACTGCGCACCGAGCCGCTGCAGTTCTCCGGCCGCGACCAGGTCAGCCCGCAGGCCGGGCGCGACGCGGCCGCCGCCCTGTGGAAGGCGGCCGGCATCACGAGCCCGATCGACGAGATCGACGCCGCGGAGATCTACGTGCCGTTCTCATGGTTCGAGCCGATGTGGTTGGAAAACCTCGGGTTTGCGCCCGAGGGCGAGGGCTGGAAGCTTACCGAAGCCGGCGAGACGGCGATCGGCGGGCGGCTGCCGGTCAATCCGTCGGGCGGTGTGCTGTCGTCGAACCCGATCGGCGCCTCCGGCCTGATTCGGTTCGCCGAGGCGGCGATCCAGGTGATGGGCAAAGGCGGGGATCACCAAGTCCCCAACGCCCGCAAGGCGTTGGGGCACGCCTACGGTGGCGGCTCGCAGTACTACTCCATGTGGGTGGTCGGGGCGGACAAGCCCACACCGGAAAAAGTCGGCGCGTGAGCGAGCACCCAGCGCACGAGGCCGGCCGGCGGTCGCGCGAGGCGGTCATCGCCAGGGACAAAGAGGCGTGGCTGGCGGTGTTCGCCGACGATGCCATCGTGGAGGACCCGATCGGGCCGTCGGCCTTCGACCCGGAGGGCAGGGGCCACCGGGGCCGCGACGCGATCTCGGCCTTCTGGGACAAGGCCATCGCCCCCACCACCAAAATCGAGTTCGTCTTCCGCGACACCTACCAATGCGGCAACGAGGAAGCCAACGTCGGGCACATCCTCATCACCCATGGCGAATACCAGGTGACCGCCGAAGGCGTGTTCACGTACAAGGCCAACGACGAGGGCAAGATGACCGCCCTGCGCGCGTACTGGGAGATGGACCGCGCGGCAGCGTCGGCCAGGAAGGTCTAAAGCGGCTCGAGCCCGGCCAGGTGTCGCTGCGCCAGTTCGCGGTAGGCCTGGGGGTTCACCTTGACCCACATCTCCGCGCCCGTTCCGGCGACCGGACCCTTGATCTGCGCCGGCGCGCCGACCGCCAGCATCCCGGCCGGAATCTGGGTGCCGGCCGTCACCAGCGAGTGGGCCGCGATCAGGCTGCCCGCGCCGATCACCGCGCCGTCGAGGACCGTGGCGTGGTTGGCGATCAGGGCCTCGGATCCGACGTGCGCCCCGTGAATGCAGCACAGGTGCGCCACGGTGGCGCCGGGGCCGATGTCGACCGGGATGCCGGGCGGGGCGTGCAGCACGGACCCGTCCTGCACGTTGGCGCCCTCCCGCACCACGATGGGCCCGTAATCGCCGCGCAGCACGGTGTTGAACCACACCGACGCACCGGCCTCGACGACAACGTCGCCGATCAGGGTGGCGGTCGGGGCGACAAATGCGGTCGGATCGACCCGCGGCGCATGACCCTCGAAAGCGAACAGCGGCATCGTCTAGATATACCCCGAGCGCGCATGCGCCGCGGGTATCCGCAGCCAGACGCGCCGTCATTGCGCAGCCCCGCCGCAAAACTGTAACGTGTTCTAGTTAGAGGGCCAGTGAGTTGGAGGTGACAGGTGAGTACCGACACCAAGGCGGTCGGCATCCGGGAGATCGATCCCGGCGCATTGCCGACGAGGTACGCCCGGGGCTGGCATTGCCTGGGTGTCGCGAAGGACTTCCAGGACGGTAAGCCGCACTCGATCGAGGCGTTCGGCACCAAGCTCGTGGTCTTCGCCGACTCGCACGGGGACCTGAAGGTGCTGGACGGCTACTGCCGGCACATGGGTGGTGACCTGTCGGAGGGCACCATCAAGGGCGACGAGGTGGCCTGCCCGTTCCACGACTGGCGCTGGGGCGGTGACGGCCGCTGCAAGTTGGTGCCGTACGCCAAGCGCACGCCCAAGACGGCGCGCACCCGCTCGTGGACGACCGATGTGCGCGGGGGCCTGCTGTTCGTCTGGCACGACCACGAACAGAACCCGCCGGATCCGGCGGTCCGGATCCCCGACATCCCGGAAGCCGCCAGCGACGAGTGGACCGAATGGCGGTGGAACCGCGTCCTCATCGAGGGGTCGAACTGCCGCGACATCATCGACAACGTCACCGACATGGCGCACTTCTTCTACATCCATTTCGGATTGCCGACGTACTTCAAGAATGTCTTCGAGGGCCACATCGCGTCGCAGTACCTGCACAACGTGGGGCGGCCGGACGTCAACGACCTGGGCACCTCCTACGGCGAGGCGCACCTTGACTCCGAGGCGTCGTACTTCGGGCCGTCGTTCATGATCAACTGGCTGCACAACAGCTACGGCGGCTACAAGGCCGAGTCGATCCTGATCAACTGCCACTACCCGGTGACCCAGAACTCGTTCATGCTGCAGTGGGGAGTCATCGTCGAAAAGCCCAAGGGCATGGACGAAGAGATGACCGACAAGCTGTCGCGGGTGTTCACCGAGGGTGTCAGCAAGGGCTTCCTGCAGGATGTCGAAATCTGGAAGCACAAGACCCGCATCGACAACCCGCTGCTGGTCGAGGAGGACGGCGCCGTCTATCAGCTCCGCCGCTGGTATCAGCAGTTCTATGTCGACGTCGCCGACATCCAGCCGGAGATGGTGGAACGTTTCGAGATCGAGGTCGACACCACCCGCGCCAACGAGTACTGGAACGCCGAGGTCGAAGAGAACCTCAAGGCCAAAGAGACTGAAGACGTTCCCGCGGAACAACACTGACACCCATGCCCGACGACCAGCCGGCTGTTCCCGACGTCGATCGGCTCGCGCGCTCGATGCTGTTGCTGCACGGCGACCATCACGACCACGACGAGCGGCAGGCCAGCTCCGACCGCACCGGCGGCGGATCCTGGTCGAAGTCAAGCGATTTCAGCGGCGATCCGCAACGCGCCGCCGCCGTCGCCGAGGCCAGCCGCGCCGACCGCGAGCGCTACCTCAGCTCGGGGCTGCTGCCGGTGGACTGCCGGTTCTGCCATGTAACGGTCACCGTCCGGCGGCTCGGCCCGGGCCACACCGCGGTGCAATGGAACACCGAAGCGTGGCAGCGCTGCGCGCACTTCAGCGAGGTCCGCAATTCCGGTGGTGATACCGCGCGCACCCGATCGTGCCCCAAATTGAGCGACAGCATCGAGCACGCGGTCGCGGAAGGCTACCTGGGCGAGCCCGTGCCCGAGAACGACTGATCTACAGTCCGGCGAAGCGCTCCTTGACGGTTTCCACGGTCAGCCCGTAATCGGCCAGCGAATAACGGTGTTTCGGCGCGCGCTCGCCGGACTGGCTGTCGGCGTGCGTCTTTTCCATCGCCGCCCTCGCCTCATCCGACAGCGTCAAACCGAAGTGCCGGTAGATGTCGGCCACGGTGCCGATCGGGTCGGCGATCAGTTGCTTGTAGTCGACGTCATAGAACTGGGACGGCGAGTACTTGGCGCGCGCCGTATTGAAACGCTCCAGCCCACGCGACCACGTATCCATTGCGTCAGCGCCGATTTGGGCCCCGTCGAACTTCGTCGACCATCCCTCGGCGGTGTGCTGGGCCAGCGAGCACATTGAAGCCATGATCGTCTCGACCGGCCGATGCGTCTGAATCACCAGCGCGTCGGGGTAGGTGGCCATCAAGGCGTCCAGGGCGAACAGGTGGCTGGGATTCTTCAGCACCCAACGCTTTTCGGTGTCGTTGAGCCCGATCAGCTGGAGGTTCTTGCGATGCCGCCGGTAGGACGGCGTCCAGTCCTGTTCGGACAGCCAGCGCGCGTAAGTGGGCACGTGCGCCAACGACTCGTAGGACACCGAATGCAGCGATTGCCGGAGCAGCTGCCAGCATTCCTCGAGTTCGTACGCCGCCATGAAGTGCAGGCCGGTGTAGCCGGGGTTGTCCTGGTGATGCTGATTGAATTGGGCGTCGAGTTGGCGATAGAGGGGGTGCGACTCCCAGGTTTCGCGTGGCGGACGAGGCTGCGGGAACTCGGCCAGCCACATGTGCAGGCCCTGGTGCGCCGGGTCGGCACCCAGCAGGCGATGCAGCGCGGTGGTGCCGGTGCGCACCAGGCCGGTGACAAAGATCGGGCGTTCGATCACGACGTCGGCGTGCTGAGGGTACTGCTTCCACGACGCCTCGGACAGCAGCCGGGCCACCAGCGCGCCGCGCAGGAAGAACCGATTCATCTTGCTGCCCAACACCGTAAGGCCGGCTTCGCGCCGGTAGGAGTCCAGCAGCACATCCAGCGCTTCGAGATAGTTGTCGTCGTTGGTGCCGAAGTCGTCGAGCCCGGTCAGCTTGGTGGCCGACGCGTGCAGCTCTTCGACGGTGCCGATGTCGGTGCGATCGGACATCAGTTGTGGTACTCCCCGCAGTTGACGTCCAGAGTCTGCCCGGTGATGCCGCTGGACAGGTCGCTGGCCAGGAAAAGGATCGCCGAGGCCACCTCGTCTTCGGTGGGCAGGCGCTTGAGGTCGGAGTTCGCCGCGGTGGCCGCGTAGATCTGGTCCACCGTGCTACCGTACTTGCCGGCCTGATGTTCGAAGTAGGCCTGCAACGTGTCGCCCCAGATATAGCCGGGCGCAACGGAATTGACGCGGATGCCCTTGTCGCCCAGCTCGGTGGCCAGCGACTGCGACATGGACAACAACGCCGACTTGGCCATCTTGTAGGCGCCGTATTTGGCCTGTGAGTGGCGCAGCACCATGGAGTTGACGTTGACAATCGATCCGTGGGATTTCTCCAGCGCGGGCGTGAAGGCCTGGATGAGCCGTAGCGCGCCGAGCGCGCTCAGCTCGATCGCGTCCCGGATGTGCTGAAAACTGGTGCCGGCCAACGGCTTCATCGACGGCACCCGGAACGCATTGTTGATCAGCACGTCGGCCTTGCCATAGGTCGCCATGGTCGTCTCGACGAGATAGTTCACCTCGTCGTCGTCGGTGATGTCGGCGCGCACGGCCAACGCGCTGCGCCCGGTGTCGTTGACCTGTTTGGCGACGCTTTCCAGCCGCTCCACGGTCCGCGCCGCCAACACCAGATCGGCGCCGTCCTGGGCGCACCGGTGCGCCAGTGTGGTACCTAGCCCCGGTCCGACGCCGCTGATGACGACGACCTTTCCCTCGAGCAATCCTGACATCGTCACCCCAGCATCCTGGCCGCAATTTGTTGTTGGCGCAGCGCTATTCGCGCACGCCATTCCTCGTCGGAAATCTTGTTGTGTTCGAAGAAGGGCAGCCTGGCAGGGACGGCGTCGAAGTCGACAAGCTCCACGGAGGGCCCGTCGGCCTCGGTGAGTTGGCGGGACACCCGCTGCCAGCGGAACTGCAAAAAGCCCCGCCGATGGCCCACCGTCTCCACCCAGTTGGTCACGCCCGGGTTTTGATCGGCCACGACGATGCGCACCTTGCCGTCCGGATCCGCCTGCGCCTGAGTGTTGTTCAGCGATGTTTGATGGTTGATGTAGTCCAGCGAGATGTACCAGAGGCTGCCCAACTGGAAGCCGAGGTAGGGCGCGTCGGACACCGGGACGGTGATCACCAGTGCCTGATCGGGTCGCAGATCGTAGTGGCCGACCGACGAATACTGGGTCGCCAGGCCGCCCGGGGTCAGCCGGGGCGCGACCATGGTGTTGACCGGAAGGTCGAGGTAGAACCACTGCGGGAACTGCAGCCACGTCTTCACCCGGTTGACAAGCTGCTTTCCCGCTGTGGCGTAACGCTTTTCGATGGTTTCGCGGGTCAGCGGCGGCGGTGCGGTGCCCGCGGTGTCCAGCCGGGAGATGGCCAGCGTTCCGCGCTGTGCCGCCCAGTCGCCGTAGACCTCGCGGATGACCAGTTGCCCGGGGCTCGTGGGCCGCACCCGCCACTCGAAGCTGCCGTCGGCGGCGATCTCGAGCTCTCGGTCGTCGAACGCGGCCTGACTGGCAGGCACGTTGTCGTCGGTGTATTCACCCCCGAGTAGCTGGAAACTCAGGTCGGTCGTGGTACCGCGCCGACCGGTCACGACGTAGTCGTGATTGGCGTGCACCCGGGTCCCGAAGTAGAGGGTGTCGGGGTTGTCCAGGCCCATCTTGGTGAACGGCCCGGTTCCCGACTGCAGGAACGGATGGTCCCGGTCGTAATCGAACGCCAGGTGGATGCAGGCCGAAACGCAGCCCGCCAAATACTGCAGCCCTTCGAGCAGGTCGGCTTCGGTCTCGATGAAGGGCGCGTCGGCGACGAGTTTCTCGGCTTCGGCGATCGCGTGAGTGAGGGGATCAGAGAACGACACGCATAGACGCTAGAACGTGTTCTACTTTTTCGTCAATGGCGAACGTTCGCCCGCGTCCGCCGCGGCGTTCACTGACGAGGCCGGCTCACTAGGGTGCGCACTGCTGCGACAGGTCGATCAGATGCTGCCGCACGTCCGGATGCCGATTCAGGTAATCCATGACGTTGCCGTTGCCGCCCTCCGCCTGCGCCCTGGCCTGCAGCTGCGCATGGAGGTCGGGATGTCGCTTCAGGTACGAGTCGATGGAGTTACCCACGGTCTGGTCACACTGCGGTGCGGCGTTGGCCGCCGGGAGCGCGATCACGGTCGCGGCGATGGCAGCCAGCAAACCCCCAGCGAGCACGCCGTACCGTCTGCGGCGACGAGCTGTCCAGGATGTCACGGTCATGCGCGCCAGGTTACTCGCGATACCTTTGCGTCGCCTGTGCGCGCGTAGGGGCGGTTAGGTGGTGGCCGCGCCGCTCTCTTGCTCGCGTTTGATTTCGAGTGCGATGTCGATGAGCTGGTCTTCCTGGCCGCCGATGAGCTTGCGCTGACCCGCCCGGTGCAGCAGCTGGTGCGCGGGCACACCGTAGCGCTCGGACTGGCGAATGGCGTGCTTGAGGAAGCTGGAGTACACCCCCGAGTAGCCCATGATCAGGGCGTTGCGGTCCAGCAGGCATTCGGCGGGCATGGCCGGGGCGACGACCTCCTCTGCGGCGTCGGCGATGTCGAAGAAGTCGATGCCGGTCTTGACGCCGATCTTGTCGAACACCCCGATCAAGGCCTCGACGGGAGCGTTGCCCGCCCCGGCGCCGAACCGGCGGCACGAGCCGTCGATCTGCTTGGCCCCGGCCCGCACGGCCTCCACCGAGTTCGCGACCCCCAGGCCGAGGTTCTCGTGGCCGTGGAAGCCGACCTGGGCGTCGTCACCGAGTTCGGCGACCAGCGCGGCCACCCGGTCCCGCACGCCCTCGAGGACCAGGGCGCCCGCCGAATCGACCACGTAGACGCACTGACAGCCCGCGTCGGCCATGATGCGGGCCTGCGCGGCCAGCTTCTCCGGCGGGATCGTGTGCGACATCATCAAGAACCCGACGGTTTCCAGGCCCAGCTCGCGCGCCAGGCCGAAGTGCTGGATCGACACGTCGGCCTCGGTGCAGTGGGTGGCGATCCGGCAGATCGACCCGCCGTTGTTCTGCGCCTCCTTGATGTCCTCCTTGGTGCCCACCCCGGGCAGCATCAGGAAGGCGATCTTGGCCTCCTTGGCGGTCTCGGCCGCCAGCTTGATCAGCTCCTGCTCCGGCGTCTTGGAGAACCCGTAGTTGAAGCTCGACCCGCCCAGCCCGTCGCCGTGGGTGACCTCGATGACCGGCACACCGGCGGCGTCCAGGGCGGCCACGATGGCGCCCACCTCGTCCTTGGTGAATTGGTGGCGTTTGTGGTGCGAGCCGTCGCGCAGCGACGTGTCGGTCAGCCGGACGTCCCAGATCGGATTGAAGAAGATGTCGGTAGTCATGCTTGCGCTCCTGGCGCCGTCGCGGATAGGGATTCCTTCGCGATCTCCTCGCCGACCTTGGTGGCCGCGGCGGTCATGATGTCCAGATTGCCCGCATAGGGGGGCAGGTAATCGCCGGCGCCCTCGACTTCGACGAACGTGGTGACGACCGCCTGGCCACCCGAATTGAGCGACGGCTCGTCGAACTGCGGCTCGTTGAGCAGCCGGTATCCCGGCACGTAGGTCTGCACCTCGGCCACCACGTCGCGAATGGACTGGGCGATCGCGTCGCGGTCGGCGTCTTCGGGGATCGCGCAGAAAATGGTGTCGCGCATGATCATCGGCGGATCGGCCGGGTTGAGGATGATGATCGCCTTGCCCCGCGTGGCGCCCCCGATGGTCTCCACGCCCCGGCTCGTGGTCTTGGTGAACTCGTCGATGTTGGCCCGCGTGCCCGGACCGGCCGAGACCGACGCGACCGAGGCGACGATCTCGGCGTAGGGCACCTCAACCACCCGCGACACGGCATACACGATCGGGATGGTCGCCTGCCCCCCGCAGGTGATCATGTTGACGTTCGGCGCGTCCAGGTGCTGGCGCAGGTTCGCCGGCGGGATGACCGCCGGCCCCACCGCGGCCGGGGTCAGATCGATCGCCCGGATACCCGCGGCCTCGTACTTCGGTGCCGCGTCCCGGTGCACGTAGGCACTCGTCGCCTCGAACACCAGGTCGGGCTTCTCGGACTGGGCCAGCAACCAGTCCACCCCCTCGTGCGTGGTCTCCAAACCCAGCTTGCGAGCCCGGGCCAGGCCCTCGCTTTCCGGGTCGATGCCCACCATCCAGCGCGGCTCCAGCCAGTCCGACCGCAGCAACTTGTACAGCAGGTCAGTACTGATGTTTCCCGACCCGACAATGGCCACACTCGCCTTAGCCGGCATGATGCTCCTTCGCGAAGCTCTCGATATTTAAGTCCGACGATTTAATTCGAGACTATTCGAACGACAGATGGACAGAACCAAGGCCCGTGAAGTCGGCCACAAACTTGTCGCCGGCATGCGCGTCGATCGCCCGCGTGCACGATCCGGGAAGCACCACGTCGCCCTTGCGTAGCCGCACGCCGAAGCCGTCTACCTTCCGGGCCAGCCAAGCCACCGCGGTGACCGGGTTGCCCAGCACCGCGTCGGTGCGGCCCTTCGCGACGACCTCACCGTTGCAGCTGAGGACCGCATCGATCCCCTTGACGTCGATGTCGCGCGGCGCGACGCGGGCCTTGCCCAGGACGAAGCCCGCCGACGAGGCGTTGTCGGCGATGGTGTCGCACAACTCGATCTTCCAGTCGGTGATCCGGGTGTCGATCAACTCGATGGAGGGAACCAGCGCCTCGGTGGCCGCCAGCACGTCGTCCTCGGTGCAGTCGGCTCCCGGCAGGTCGGCGTTGAGGATGAAACCGACCTCGACCTCGACCCTGGGCCACAAATAGCGGCTCGCCTTGACCGGGGTGTCTTCGAACAATTGCATCTCGTCGAGCAAATGCCCGTAGTCCGGCTCGTCGACCCCCATCATCTGTTGGATCGCCTTCGACGACAGGCCCACCTTGTGGCCCAGCACCCGGGCCCCCTCGGCGACCCGCTGGCGGATATTGATCAGCTGGATCTCATACGCGTCGACGACATCGATGTCCGGGTGCACCGCGGTCAGCGGAGCGATCGGCTCGCGGCTCCGCTCCGCCTGCGCCAGTTCGGCAGCCAGCTCGTCTCGCGTCGCAACACTGAGCATCTGCGGAAGTCTCCTCGTTCGTGTGACCGGCCCAGTAGCGCCCGGCCCGGGCAATTCTATAACGTGTTCTACATGACAGCACAGGAGCTCGACGTCGTCGTGGTCGGGAGCGGCGGAGCCGGCATGGTAGCTGCCCTTACCGCCGCTCACCGGGGCCTTTCCACCATAATGATCGAGAAGGCTGCCCATTTTGGCGGCTCGACCGCGCGGTCGGGTGGCGGTGTCTGGATCCCCAACAACGAGATCCTCAAGCGTGACGGCGTCCGGGACAATCCCGAGGCGGCCCGGACCTACCTGCACGGCATCGTCGGCGACATCGTCGAGCCGGAACGCATCGACACCTACCTGGACCGCGGGCCCGAGATGTTGTCGTTCGTGCTGAAGCACACCCCGCTGAAGATGTGCTGGGTTCCGCGTTACTCCGACTACTACCCCGAGGCGCCGGGCGGCCGGGCGGAGGGCCGCTCGATCGAGCCGAAGCCGTTCGACGCCCGCAAGCTGGGTGCCGACATGCCCGGCCTGGAGCCGGCGTACGGCAAGGTGCCGCTCAACGTCGTTGTGATGCAGCAGGACTACGTGCGGCTCAACCAGCTGAAGCGGCACCCGCGGGGCGTGCTGCGCAGCCTGAAGGTCGGCGCCCGCACCATGTGGGCGAAGGCGACCGGTAAGAACCTCGTCGGGATGGGCCGGGCGTTGATCGGTCCGCTGCGGATCGGCCTGCAGCAAGCCGGTGTTCCGGTCTTGCTCAACACCGCGCTGACCGACCTGTACGTCGAGGACGGCGTGGTGCGCGGCGTCTACGTGCGCGACACCGGCGCGTCGGAGTCTTCCGAGCCGCGGCTCATCCTGGCCCGGCGCGGGGTGATCCTCGCCTCCGGCGGGTTCGAGCACAACGAGCAGATGCGGGTGAAATATCAGCGGGCGCCGATCACCACGGAGTGGACCGTGGGCGCCAAGGCCAACACCGGCGACGGCATCGTCGCCGCCGAAAAGCTGGGCGCCGCACTGGAACTGATGGAAGACGCCTGGTGGGGCCCGACCGTGCCCCTGGTGGGTGCACCGTGGTTCGCGTTGTCGGAACGCAATTCGCCGGGATCGATCATCGTCAACATGTCGGGCAAGCGATTCATGAACGAGTCGATGCCCTACGTCGAGGCCTGTCACCACATGTACGGCGGGGAATTCGGCCAGGGGCCGGGGCCGGGCGAGAACATCCCGGCGTGGCTGGTGTTCGACCAGCAATACCGGGATCGCTACATCTTCGCGGGATTGCAGCCAGGACAACGCATTCCCCGCAAATGGCTGGAATCCGGGGTCATCATCCAGGCCGACACACTCGAGGAGCTCGCCCAGAAGGCCGGCCTTCCGGTTGCCGAGTTCACCGCGACGGTGGCGCGGTTCAACGGCTTTGCCAGGTCGGGCGTCGACGAGGACTACCACCGCGGCGAGAGCGCCTACGACCGCTACTACGGCGACCCGACCAACAAGCCGAACCCCAACCTCGGCGAGCTCACGCACGCGCCGTACTACGCCGCCAAGATGGTGCCGGGTGACCTGGGCACCAAGGGCGGCATCCGCACCGACGTGCACGGCCGTGCCCTGCGGGACGACGGCTCCATCATCGAAGGCCTCTACGCCGCGGGCAATGTCAGCGCGCCGGTGATGGGCCACACCTATCCGGGTCCGGGCGGCACCATCGGCCCGGCCATGACCTTCGGCTACTTGGCCGCGCTACACATCGCGGGGGAGCGCTGACATGCCCATTGACGTAGACGTCGCGCTGGCCGCCGAGCTGGACCCCATCGAATTCGCTTGGACGAGCAGCGATGTGCAGCTCTACCACTTGGCGCTGGGCGCCGGCAATGACCCGATGGACCCGCGCGAACTGCGCTACCTCGTCGACGACACACCACAGGTCCTGCCGACGTTCGGCAACGTCGCGGCCTCCTTCCACATGACCAAGCCACCGACCGTGCAATTCCCCGGCATCGACATCGAGCTGGGCAGGGTGCTGCACGCCAGCGAGCGGGTGGAGGTGCCCGGGCCGCTGCCGCCCTCGGGATCCGCTCGCGCCGTCACCCGGTTCACCGACATCTGGGACAAGGGCAAGGCCGCGGTCATCTGGAGCGAGACGACGGTCAGCGCACCCGACGGCACGCTGCTCTGGACACAGCGGCGGTCCATCTTCGCCCGTGGCGAAGGCGGTTTCGGCGGCGAGCGTGGACCGTCGACCTCGGACGCCGCGCCGGGCCGGGCGCCCGATGTGGAGGTCGCGGTGCCGATCCTGCCGCAGCAGGCGCTGCTGTACCGGCTCTGCGGGGATCGCAACCCGCTGCACTCCGACCCGGAATTCGCTGCGGCCGCAGGCTTTTCGCAGCCCATCCTGCACGGCCTGTGCACGTACGGCATGACATGCAAGGCCATCGTGGACACGATGCTGGACGGCGACGCCGGCGCGGTGGCGGCCTACGGTGCACGTTTTGCCGGTGTCGCGTTCCCCGGCGAGACACTCAACGTCGGCATCTGGAAGGAAGACGGGCGGCTACTGGCCAGCGTTGTCGCGCCTTCGCGTGACAACGCGGTGGTGCTGAGCGGCGTCGAGCTTATCCCGGCCTGAAGCTTCGTGCGCCGAGCGTCTTCTCACCCCGAGCGTGAAGGCAATTTCACGTTCGGCGTCCAACGTGAGACTAGTTTTGCGCTCGACCGGCACGAGCCGCGCGGACTCGGCGGACAATATCGGCTGGCCGGTCGCCGGCCACAACCCGGATCACGATCCACCCGAGGCGCTCGATCTTTTCCAGCCGCCTGATGTCCCAGGTGTATTGAAAGCGATCGCTGCGGTGCTGCTCACCGTCGTACTCCACGGCGACTTTGACCTCTTCCCACCCCATATCCAAATACGCGAACACGCTGCCGAACTCGTCGAGCACCTGAATCTGGGTTTGCGGCCTAGGTAATCCCGCCTGGATGAGGACGACGCGAAGCCACGACTCCTTCGGCGACTGCGCCCCGGCGTCGAAGAGTGCTATCGCTTCCCTTGCCTGCACGATGCCCCGGCGGCCCGAGTACCGTTCCGCAAGCAGTTCGACATCCGCAGCCTTGATCTGCGTTGCGCGGGCCAACGCGTCAATACCCGCCACGGCAGTCATCGTCGGATACCAGCAGCCGAGGTCCAGGGCTGTCCGGGCCGGTGAGGTAACCGGAATCCCTCCTAGAGCAACGATTTCTTCGTCCCCGATGCGGTCTCCATGAGCTCTGATTCCCGCTTGGGGGTGGCGGTTGTCGTGTATGAGATCCACGGCCGTCATGCCATCTACCCACTTGCTCCCATGCAGCGCCGCCGCGGAGAAGCCCGCGACCACGCCCTGACGCCCGGTCCACAACCACGCGGCCCTCGCCCGCAGTTCGGCAGTGACTTCCGAATCCCGGCCGACGTACACATCGCGGAAGAGCCGGACGTATCCGGTGCTTAGCTGACTTCGGGTCAATACGCCTCGAGCGACGGCCTCACTGCCAAGGAACGGGTCACCCACGACGGCAGCGTCGCACGAGCCACTCGCAGCGTCACTTCACTCGCCGAGTGTGAAGTTAGTTCCACGCTGGACCGCGATCGTGAAGCTAACTTCACGCTCGCCGACGACTCGGCGCGGGCGCTCGGCAGAAAAGCACCCAGCGCTAGCCGAGGATCAGGCCCGAGGTGGGGACGCCGGTTCCCGCGGTGACCAGGACGTGTTCGACGTCGGGTACCGGGTTCACCGAAGTTCCGCGCAATTGCCGCACACCCTCGGCGATGCCGTTCATGCCATGAATGTAGGCCTCACCGAGTTGACCGCCATGCGTGTTGATGGGAAGCCGCCCCCCGATTTCGATCGCACCGTCGGCGATGAAGTCCTTGGCCTCACCCTTGCCGCAGAATCCCAACTCCTCCAACTGAATCAGCGTGAAGGGGGTGAAATGGTCGTACAAGATGGCGGTCTGGATGTCGGCGGGCTTCAACCCGGACTGCTGCCACAGCTGCTGCCCCACCACGCCCATCTCCGGCAGGCCCAGTTCCGGCCGGTAGTAGCTGACCATCGTGTACTGGTCGGGGCTAGAGCCCTGCGACGCCGCTTCGATGACGGCCGGCCGCTGCTTGAGGTCCCGCGCGCGCTCCACCGAAGTCACCACGATCGCGACCGCGCCGTCGGTTTCCTGGCAGCAGTCCAGGAGTCGCAGCGGCTCGGCGATCCACCGCGAATTCTGATGATCCTCAATGGTTATCGGCTTCTCGTAGAAGTACGCCTTGGGATTCTTCGCGGCGTGCTTGCGGTCGGCCACCGAGATGACGCCGAAGTCGCGGCTGGTCGCACCGGACAGGTGCATGTAGCGCTGGGCGATCATGGCGACCTGCGCGGCCGGCGTCGAGAGCCCGTGCGGGTAGGAGAAGGAATTGTCGGCCGCGGTCGAATCGGCCTGTGCGCGAGCGTCTCCCGCCAGCCGGGTCTGCACCTGGCCGAACCGCATGCCCGATCGTTCGTTGAACGCCCGGTACGCCACCACGACGTCGGCCACCCCTGTGGCGACGGCGAGCGCGGCCTGCTGGACGGTCGCGCACGCGGCGCCGCCGCCGTAACCGATCTGCGAGAAGAACTTCAGGTCACCGATGCCGACCGCACGCGCCACCGCGGTCTCGTTGTTGGTGTCCATCGTGAAGGTGGTCAGCCCGTCGACATCCGCCGGAGTCAATCCGGCGTCGTCCAACGCGTCCAGCACCGCCTCGGCGGCCAACCGCAGCTCGCTTCGACCGGAGTCCTTCGAGAAGTCGGTGGCGCCGATGCCGACGATCGCGGCTTTACCCGACAGCATCAGGAGTCCCCCATCGTCAGTGTCACGGTCGCGATGACGTGGTCGCCAAGGGTGTTGCGGCCGAACACCTTCACCGTGATCAGGCCATCCTCCGCGGCGGTCACCTCACCGGAGAAGGTCACCGTGTCGTAGGCGTACCACGGCACGCCGAGCCGCAGCCCGATGGACTTGATCAGCGCCGACGGGCCCGCCCAGTCGGTGACGTAGCGCTGCACCAGCCCGGTGTCGGTGAGGATGTTGACGAAGATGTCCTTCGACCCCTTGGCCTGCGCCAGATCCCGGTCGTGATGCACGTCCTGAAAGTCCCGCGTGGCCAGGGCCGTCGAGATGATGAAGGTCGGGTCGCCGTGCAGCTTGAGCTCGGGCAGTACGGTGCCCACTTCGATCGCCGGCGCGCTCATGCGTCGGGCTCCCACGCATACAGCGTCCACTCCGGGCCGTTGTCACCGGCGGGGAAGTCGATATAGGTTGCGCGCACCGGCATTCCAATCCTCACGTTGGCGGGGTCCACCCCGCGCAGCTCGCCCAGCATCCGCACGCCCTCGTCGAGCTCCACCAACGCGATCACGAATGGCAGCGTGCGACCCGGCACCTTCGGCGCATGGTGCACAACGAAACTGAAGACGGTGCCGTTCCCGCCGGCCACCACGTAGTCGATCGGGGCGGCCTTGTCCTGCCACACCGCCGGCACCGGCGGGTGTTGCAGGCTGCCGTCGGGCCGCCGCTGAATCCTCAACTCGTGTGCCTTGACGCCTTCCCAGAAGAACGCCGTGTCGCGTGACGACGAGGGACGCATCATGGCGTCGGGATCGAGGTCCGCGGGCACCGACGACGGCGCGGCCTCACGCGGCTTGAACTTGAGGATGCGCCAATTCATCTCGGCGACGTCCTCGTCGCCCACCCGCCAGATGATGTGCTGGTTGATGAACCAGCCCTCGCCCAGCGCGGTCTGCTTGGGCCCGATGACGTCGCCCATCTCCGAGGTGATGCTGACGTGCTCGCCGGGCTGCAGGTAGCGGTGATAGGTCTGTTCGCAGTTGGTCGCGACCACACCGATGTAGCCGGCGTCGTCGAACAGCTGCATGATCGGGCCCATCGGATCGTCCTTGGGACGTTCCCCGCTCAGGCCGAACATGGTCCACACCTGAATCATGGCCGGCGGGGCCACAATTCCCGGGTGTCCGACCGCGCGGGCCGCGGCCTCGTCGACGTAGATGGGATTCCTGTCGCCGATGGCCTCCACCCAGTTGTTGATCATCGGCTGGTTCACCGGATCGCGGCCGGCGCGCGGCTTCGGCCCGCCGGCCGCCTTGATCTCGGCGACGGCCTCGTGGATGTCGGTCACCGGGGAACCCTCGGAACTTTGAGGCCGGCGGCCGCGATCATCTCCCGCATGACTTCGTTCACACCGCCACCGAAGGTGATCACCAGGTTCCGCTTGGTTTGCGAGTCCAGCCAGTTCAGCAGCTCGGCGGTGTCCGCCTCGGCGGGATTGCCGTACTTGCCGACGATTTCCTCGGCGAGGCGGCCGATGTACTGGATGCGCTCCGTACCAAACACTTTCGTCGACGCGGCATCGGCCACATTGATGTCTTCCCCAGCGGCGGCCACCTGCCAGTTCAGCAGTTCGTTGATCCGCCACATCGCGCGGATCTCACCGAGCGCCCGCCTGACGTCGTCGTGGTCGATCGGCGTGACCCCGTCACCGCCCGGCTTCGACGCCCACGCGTGCACCCGGTCGTAGATCCCGGCGATGCGGCCCGCCGGGCCCAGCATGACCCGCTCGTTGTTGAGCTGCGTGGTGATCAGCCGCCATCCGCCGTTCTCCTCGCCGACCAGCATGTCGGCGGGCACCCGCACGTCGTTGTAGTAGGTGGCGTTGGTGTGATGGGCGCCGTCGGACAGGATGATCGGCGTCCAGGAGTAGCCGGGATCCTTCGTGTCGACGATCAGGATCGAAATGCCTTTGTGTTTCACGGCTTCCGGGTCGGTGCGGCAGGCGAGCCAGATGTAATCCGCGTCATGGGCGCCGGTGGTGAAGATCTTCTGCCCGTTGACGATGTACTCGTCGCCCTGACGCACGGCGGTGGTGCGCAGCGAAGCCAGGTCGGTGCCCGCTTCGGGCTCGGTGTAGCCGATCGCGAAGTGGACCTCGCCGGCCAAGATCGCCGGCAGGAACTTCTTCTTCTGCGCGTCGCTGCCGAACTGCTGCAGAACCGGACCGACCGTCTGCAGCGTCACGGCGGGCAGCGGCACGTCGGCCC
Organism: Mycobacterium seoulense; assembly: GCF_010731595.1. NCBI lineage: Bacteria > Bacillati > Actinomycetota > Actinomycetes > Mycobacteriales > Mycobacteriaceae > Mycobacterium > Mycobacterium seoulense. Next base: position 3,680,004 of record NZ_AP022582.1, read on the forward strand.
GATGCGCCTCGTTGACGAAGATCGACTGCTCGATCGGGCCGAAGCCCAAGCCGCCGAACTCCTTTGGCCACCCGACCCCGAGCTTGCCGTCCTTGCCCATCCGCCGGATCACCGCGCGGTAGGCCTCGTTGTGGCGGTCCTGCTCCATCGCCTTCATCTCGTCGGACGAGATGAGGTTCGAAAAGTACTCCCGCAGTTCCGCTTGCAGCTGGCGCTGCTCCGGAGTCAGGTCTATGAACATTGCGCTCCCACCAGGTCGAGACGATGAGAAGGCCCGCCCAGTATCCGGGACAGGTCTTTGATCGTGGAGTAGTACCGGTGCATCGGATAGGTGATGTCCATTCCCATGCCGCCGTGCAGATGGTGGCAGAGCTGCATCACCGGCGGCGCCTGTGAGGCGATCCAGTACCCCAGGACGTCGAGGTCGTCGTCAGCATCCCGTCCTTCGGACAGCCGCCACACGACCGACTTCGCCGCCAAATCGATGGTGCGCGAGGCGATGTACACCTCGGCGAGCTGAGCCGCGACCGTCTGGAACGTCGAGAGCGGCTTGCCGAACTGCTTGCGATTGGCCACGTAGTCCGCGGTGAGGCGCAGCGCCCCGGCGACCAACCCATCGGCGTAGGCGCCGATCGCCGCCAGCACCAGCTGGTTCACCCGAGACGCCGTCGCGTTCGCCAGGACGTCAGAGTCACCGACCGCGACGTCGGCGAACGTCACCGTGTATTCGTCGGCGCCACTCGATGTCGGGGTCCGGACGAGCTGCACACCGGCGGCCTTGGGCGATACGACGACGACCGCGTTGTCCGCGGTGACGATCATCCAATCGGCTTGTCCGGCATAGCCGACGCCGACCTTGGTGCCCGCCAGCCGCCCGTTGGCGAACGTGGTCGACGGCCGGTCAGGCAGCGCCGTGCCGGGCTCGTTGAGCGCGGCAGTCAGGACGCCACCCTTGGGGACGCCGCTCAGGAACCGGTCCTGCTGTTCGTCGGAGGCCAAATCGAGCAGCGGCGCCACCCCGAAGCCGAGCGTGGCCAGCGCGGGCGTGATGGCGCCGTGGCGACCCACCTCGGTGAGCACCGTGGCCACCTCGGGCAGGCCCACACCGTCGCCGCCGAGGCGTTCGGGCACCGGCAGCGCCGCCACGCCCCCGCTGACCAGCGCGTCCCAACCGAGGTCGCGATCCAGAACGGAGGTCACCACGTCGGCGACGGCTTGTTGTGTCGCGGTGAGATTGAAGTCCATCAGGACGTCACCGCGTCGCGCCGGTGTAGTCGACCTGCCAGTGCTTGATCCCGTTGAGCCAGCCCGACCGCAGCCGCTCCGGCTCACCGATGGGCTTGAGGTCCGGCATGTGATCGGCGACCGCGTTGAAGATCAGGTTGATGGTCATGCGGGCCAGGTTCGCGCCGATGCAGTAGTGGGCGCCGGTGCCGCCGAAGCCGACATGGGGATTCGGGTCGCGCAGGATGTTGAAGGTGTGCGGGTCCTCGAAGACCTCTTCGTCGAAATTGGCCGACCGGTAGGACATCACCACCCGCTGGCCCTTCTTGATCTGGACGCCGGCCAACTCGGTGTCCTCGTTGGCCGTGCGCTGGAAGGCCGATACCGGGGTGGCCCACCGGATGATCTCGTCGGCGGTGGTCGACGGACGCTCCTTCTTGAACAGCTCCCACTGATCGGGGTTGTTGGCCATCGCGATCATGCCGTGGGTGATCGAGTTGCGCGTGGTCTCGTTGCCGGCCACGGCGAGCATGACCACGAAGAAACCGAACTCGTCGTCGGAGAGCTTCTCGCCCTCGATGTCGGCCTGGATGAGCGTGGTGACGATGTCGTCGGTCGGGTTCTTGCCCCGCTCCTCGGCCATGGCCATCGCGTAGGTGATCAGCTCCATCGACGACTGCGCGGGATCGACGTGGGCATACTCCGGGTCCGTCCCGCCGGTCATCTCGTTGGACCAGCGGAACAGCTTGTCGCGGTCCTCCTGGGGAACGCCGAGCAGGCCCGCGATGGCTTGCAGCGGGAGCTCGCACGAGACCTGCTCGACGAAGTCGCCGCTGCCCTCGGCCGCCGCGGTCTTGGCGATGTTCTGGGCCCGCTGGGCCAGTTCGGCTTCCAGCCGTCCGATCGCCCGCGGCGTGAACCCGCGGGAGATGATCTTGCGCAGCCGGGTGTGGTGCGGCGCGTCCATGTTGAGCATGACGCTGCGCTGCAGTTCCACCTGCTCGCGCTTCATCTCCGGCGGCCACGTCGGGATGGCGCCGTTCATCCAGCTCGAGAAGATGTCGCTGCGTTTCGACACCTCCTTGACGTCGGCGTGCTTGGTGACGATCCAATAGCCGTGGTCCTCGAAGCCGCCGGCGCCGTTGGGGATGTCGACCCAGTGGATCGGCTCCGCCTTGCGCAGCCAGGCGAGCTCCTCGACGGGCAACCCGGCGAGGTTGACGTCGGGGTCCAGGAAGTCGAAGTCGGCGGGAATGTTGGGGGGTGCCATGATGTGTGCGCTCCTCAATTGCAACGTGTTCTAGTGCCAGTAAAACACGGCTCCTAGGCAGATAAAAGGCAGGTCATCATCCTCGCTTGTCAGAGTAATGAAACGTGTTCTAGCCTGACGGAATGGGTAACCCGGTAATCGTCGAAGCCACCCGCAGCCCGATCGGCAAGCGGAACGGATGGCTGTCAGGGCTGCACGCCACCGAGCTTCTCGGTGCGGTGCAGAGGGCACTTGTCGAGAAGGCCGGCATCGACGCCGGCGACGTCGAGCAGGTCATCGGCGGCTGCGTGACGCAGTTCGGCGAGCAGTCCAACAACATCACCCGGGTTAGCTGGCTCGTCGCCGGGTTGCCGGAGCACGTCGGCGCCACCACCGTGGACTGCCAGTGCGGCAGCAGCCAGCAGGCCAACGGCCTGGTCGCCGGCCTGATCGCGGCCGGTGCGATCGACATCGGCATCGCCTGCGGAATCGAGGCCATGAGCCGCGTCGGACTCGGCGCGAACGCCGGCCCCGACCGCGGCATCCTGCGGCCCGCGTCGTGGGACATCGACCTGCCCGACCAGTTCACCGCGGCCGAGCGGATCGCCAAGCGGCGCGGCATCACCCGGGACGACATCGACCAGTTCGGTTACGAGTCGCAGGCGAAGGCCAAGCAGGCGTGGGAGGAAGGCCGGTTCGATCGCGAGATCTCCCCGATCGAGGCGCCGGCCCTCGACGAGAACAAGCAGCCGACGTCCGAGCGGGTCACCATCTCCCGCGACCAGGGCCTGCGTGAGACCACCCTGTCCGGCCTCTCCTCGCTCAAGCCGGTCATCGAGGGCGGAATCCACACGGCGGGAACGTCGTCGCAGATCTCCGACGGCGCCGCGGCCGTGTTGTGGATGGACGAGGACAAGGCCAAGGCGCTCGGGCTGCGGCCGCGGGCCCGGATCGTCAGCCAGGCGCTCATCGGCGCCGAGCCCTACTACCACCTGGACGGTCCGGTGCAGTCGACGGCGAAGGTGCTGGAGAAGGCCGGGATGAAGATGGGCGACATCGACATCACCGAGATCAACGAGGCCTTCGCGTCGGTGGTGCTGTCCTGGGCGCGGGTCCACGAGCCCGACATGGCCAAGGTCAATGTGAACGGCGGCGCGATCGCGCTCGGCCACCCGGTGGGCAGCACCGGTAGCAGGCTGATCACCACCGCGCTGCACGAGCTGGAGCGCACGGATCAGTCCACCGCGCTGATCACCATGTGCGCGGGCGGCGCCCTGTCCACCGGCACCATCATCGAGCGCATCTAGCCCGTCTTGATCGTCCCTGAAGAGAGCCGCATCGCCGCGGCGCAGTCATACATCGACGCGCTCGTCAGCCATGACGGCGACTCCGTGCCGTTCGCCGCCCGGTGCACCCGCGTCGAGCAAGGGATCAAGAACGGGTTTTCCGGAAACCACCTGCGCCGTAGCCTTAATCGCGGTGCCCAGTACCGATTACTCGCGGACACCACACCGCCGGACTACCGGATCGACGGCGATCAGGTGCACGCGGCGTACACCGTGCTCACCAAGGCGGCGTTCGGCGGCCGGCGGCTGGCCGCACGGGTCAGCGAGACGTTCGCGATCCCCGCCGAAACTCCGAGCGGGAAGGCCGAAATCCACCACATCAAGGTTCGCTTCCAACCGTTTATCCAGCAGCGCCGGTAACGACGCAGCCCGCAAAGCGGGGTGGGGAGGAGCCGGCCACATCGAGCACAGAGGAACACCATGCCGAAACCGAAGCCACGCTCCCTGAACGCACCTTGGGTCGACTTCATCATCAAGTGGATGGCCAAGGGCAACACGTGGATCTACCGACGCAGTAACGGAAGATTCGGCGGGACTTTCCAGAAGGCCCCGGTCGCGCTGCTCACCACGACGGGCCGCAAGACCGGTGAACCGCGGGTGAGCCCGCTGCTGTACCTGCGCGAGGGAAACCGGGTCATCCTGGTCGCGTCGAAGGGTGGCAGCGACAAGCACCCGTTGTGGTATCTCAACCTCAAAGCCAATCCCAAAGTCTCCGTGCAGATCAAGGACGAGGTGCTGCAGCTGCAGGCGCGCGACGCCACAGCCGAAGAGCGCGCGGAGTACTGGCCGAAGCTGAATGCCATGTATCCCTCGTTCGAGGACTACCAGTCGTGGACCGATCGGACGATCCCGATCGTGATCTGCGACCCCTGACGTTTTCACTCCCCCAGGCACCACCGCGACGGTGAAGAGGTGATTCTCCCTGCCTCATTCGGTGGGCGTGACGAAGACCCGTCGTGGTATCGAAACGCGAAGGAGAACCCGGTGTGCGGGTGCGGATCCGCGCCGAGCGCCTGGACTTGGTAACGCGAGACGCGACATACGCTGGCGCGAACGTTATTGGCCACCGTTGATGCCGATGTATCCGCCATACCGCAAGTACCCCGAGGCCACCGACCGGGTCATCCCGCTCGTGGTGTGCGAACCGCGTCGTTGAGCAGTCGGCATACCTAAGACGATTGTCGGGGTCGGTGTAGGAGCCGCCCATCTCTGCTACCCGAGGAGTCATTCGCTGACCACAGTTGCGATGGCGGCTGCCCGAATTGATTCCTCGACACCATGAGCGCATCGAGTACCTTCTTGACTGATCATCTCGTCGTGTGTGACGATTTCGTCAGTAATCGCGGCGTCGCCGTGCCCACCGGCAGCGCCCTGTGAGGAGAGCCGATGCGTCGCAGACCGGCCGGTGTCCCGGTATACAAGCCAGACATCTACTCCACCGACGCGATCCTCGATCCATACCCGCATTACCAACGCCTGCGGGACCTGGGGCCGGTGGTCTGGTTGTCCAAACAGAAGGCGTACGCGCTCCCCCGGTACGCCGAGTGCAAGGCAGTGTTGCGCGATGACAAGACGTTCCTGTCGGGCAGGGGTGTGTCGCTGAATCCGATCGCCAACCGCCTGTCCCGAGGCACGACACTGAACAGCGATGGCGACGAGCACGATCGGCGGCGCAAGCTGGTCGCGCATCGGCTGTTACCGCGCGCGTTGCGCGCGATCAGCGACAGCGTGGACGCTACCGCCGCCGCCGTTGTCGATGCGGCACTCAACAAGGGCGAGGTCGACGGCGTGACCGACCTCGCCGCCGCCCTGCCACTGGCGGTGGTGCCCGACCTCATCGGGTGGCCCAGGAATCATCGCGGCCACCTGGTCGAATGGGGCGGTGCCACTTTCGACGTCCTCGGTCCGCTGAACTGGCAAGCGGTCAGATCAACGCCTCAAGCGTTGAAGATGCTGCGCTTCGCTAGCCGCGTCGTTCGCCAGCGCGCCGTTCTCGACGGCAGCATGGCACACGAGCTCCTGAGGGGCGCCGACGAAGGCAAGCTGTCTCACCGCGAGTGCCCGCCGCTGATGGTCGACTACCTCGCCCCGTCGATAGACACCACGATGGGCGCCATCTCCAGCGCCTTGTACCTGTTCGCCAGCCATCCCGAGCAATGGCAGCTCCTGAAGGAGGAGCCGGCGCTGATGACCAACGCCATCAATGAGGTCGTCCGTTACGAGCCACCACTGCGTGCATTTGCGCGTTGCGTGGGCCAGCAGGCCGAAATCTCCAACGTGACAATGCCATCAGGCGCCCGCGTCCTGGTGCTGTACGCCTCGGCCAACCGAGACGAACAGGAGTGGGCGGAGCCCGACGTCTTCGACATCCGCCGCGACGCCAGCCGTCAGATCGGATTCGGGCAAGGTGCGCACGCCTGCGCCGGCCAGGGTTTGGCGCGCTTGGAAACGACAGCCATGCTGCGCGCGCTGATCGACCGCGTCGACCGCATCGAGGTCGGGGGTACACCGACGTGGGCGATCAACAACATCATTCGCCGTCACGAGGCCCTGCCGCTCAAGCTGGTTCCCGCATGAAGTTCGCCCGCAATGCCGTGCACGTCACATTCGTCGTCGCGTCGGTTTCCTTGACACTCGAGACGGCCGGTTCCGGGTCGCTGAAGCCCCTACGGCCCAACGCCGCTCGGTAGCCATCGCCGTGGTGTTGCGCACCACCACCACGCCCGCCGATTCGGTATTACTAACCGGGCAAACGGAATTGAAAGGGGATCAATGAGACTCTTGCCGCTGGCCGCCGAGCCTTTCACTGCCCCGGCCGAACGCGACATGCTCCCGTCCGAGCGTCGAGAATTCGTCCGCACGCACCGAACGTGTGTTCTCGGTTACCGCCGCCGCAATGACGGCCCGGCAATGTCGATCGTGTACTACGTCCCGACCGATGAAGACGAGCTGCTCGTGTCCACTATGGCCGGACGCGCGAAGGCGAACGCGGTGGCGCGGGACCCGAAAGTGAGCATTTGTGTGCTAGACGAGCGCTGGCCGTTCTCCTTCTTGCAGGTATATGCCGACGCCGTCGTCGAACGAGACCCCGACCTCATTGTCGACGTCATGATGGCCGTCGGCTGGCGCATGTCCGGGCAGCAAGCAGGCGTGGAAGCGCGGCCCTTCATAAGGCAAATGGCCGAGCGCGAAGACAGAGTGGTGATCCGCTGCCGTCCCTACGCGACGTTCGCCACACCGCCGCGTCATCTGCACGCGAACGAGCAAGCGACCCAGCTCACACACTGGGGATCATCGTCGCTCCCCTGGAACGGTCCGGACCCGGTTGCCCGATAGATCAATTAGGCCCCGTACACGGGGACCGGCGGGCGCGCCTTGGCGAGCAGGTCGGCAACCACGGGCCCAAGCTCCGCGGGGTCCCACCTCGCGCCCTTGTCGATCTGCGGCCCGTGCGCCCAGCCCTCCGCGACGCGGATCTTGCCGCCCTCGACCTCGAACACCTTCCCGGTGACGTCACGGGATTCGGCGCTGCCTAGCCACACCACCAGCGGCGAGATGTTCTCCGGCGCCATGGCGTCGAAATCCTGGTCCTGCGTTGCCATCATCTCCGCGAAGACCGTTTCCGTCATGCGGGTGCGGGCCGACGGTGCGATGGCGTTGACGGTGACGCCGTACCGACCCATTTCGGCCGCGCCGACCAGCGTCATCGCC